>NZ_JACMYK010000047.1 GCF_020889785.1 Bradyrhizobium acaciae | reverse complement strand
CGCGGCGACCGCCGGATGACCATGGTTGTTGGCGAGCGTCAGCGCCGGATTCTTCATCGCCGCTTCCGCGTGCCGGGTCTGCTCGGCGGTCGCAGCCACGTGGTGCTCGTTCGCGGCGGCGACCTGCTGCGGCGTCGGCCTCGCCGTGGTGCCGCCGGTGCCGCCATTGTAGCTGACGTTGGTCGTGTTGTTGATGACGGTCTTGTTGTAGACGTTGGTGACTGAGACGTTGGAGATGTTGTTGACGGAGCTGTTGTAGAAGAAGCTGCCGCCGCGCCAGTAGCCGCCCTCATAGCCGACGCCGGTGTAGCCGAAGCCATAAGAGATGCCGCCGTAGAAGCCGACGGTCGCTCCCCAATAGCCGGCGTGGAACCCATAGACGCCATCGGTCCAGCCCCAGTAGGCGGGTGTCCATAGCAATGCAGGTGCGGGCGGAAGCACCCACGTGCCGGGAACCCAGTAGTAACCGATATCGTCGCTCCACGCCCAATAGCCGGGAGTCCAGATGTAGCCGTCACCTGGGATCGGCGGCTGCTCGTAGACAGGCAAGGGCGGTGGTGCTGCATCGACGCTGATGCCAATGCCGATGGCGAGCTGCGCGCGTGCAGCGTTGGGCGGAGAGAGACAGCAGAGGCTGAGAGCAAGAGCGAAAGGCAGTCCGGCGATGCGGCGCATGGCACATACTCCAATCTTCTTCCCCCAGCGTTGGAGTGAATAGTGGCGGCGACATGAACCCGTTGTGAATGTTTGTGCTGACTCCGTGATTTCGAGATCGCGCGTCGACGGAATCGTTAACGACAGCGAATGCGAGTCAGCTCGGTGTCAGGATGGAACGCGATCATGTGGGTTCAATGTTGGAATAGCATGAGCCGAGCGGCTCGAACGAAAACAGGAGAATGCCGCAGGCCAGGCCGGCAAGGCCTCCGCCGGCGATACGGACTTCGATCTGACCGCCAGGGCGTCCGGCTATGCGACCCCCGAGCTTCTCAAGCTGCGCGGCGACATCGCACGCACCCAGGCGGCCGTCAGCGAGGTGATCAACAACAAGGACTATCGCTAGGTCCGCGCCAATAGGGGTGGCCGATGCAGCGGTGGCTATTCATCTTGATGTTGGTCGCGCGACGCGATGAAGGGCGCGGGCTGGGGTTCTGTACCGCCAATCGAGGCGCCTTCGCATGAAACGGTCACGAGCATTGCCAGGATTGTGATCCGGTTCCATACTCCGGCGCCGGAAGCACATCCCCACGGGGGCCGGCGCGAAGATGCGAGAAGCGATACCTTAATAGCGGAAAGACGGCGATGCGGCTTCGTCTCGCGTTTGCTTTTGTATCGATGGCGGCGCTGCTCGTTGATCCGACTGCCGCCATGTCGCAAGACATGTTGAGCAGCGTCGACCTCGATAGTCCGGAAATGACGACGTCGGAGATGACGCGCGCCGAGGTCGACGCGCTCCTCAAGGCCGCGCCTCAAGGAGACCGACATTCCGTGGATTTGGAGGGAAAGCGACTGTCGCGCCTCGATCTCTCGGGCCTCGACTTCTCCGGCGGCAACCTTCATCTCGTCAAGCTCAACCGGACCAATCTGAAAGCCGCGCGCTTCGATCGGGCCGTGCTGAACCAGGCGTGGCTCATCGACGCAGATCTGACGGGGGCGTCCTTCGTCAAGGCATCGCTGCTCGGCACGCAGATGCAGCGCGCCAAGCTTGGCGGCGCCGATTTGAGCGGCGCTCGCATCACCGCCGATCTATCCGGTGCCAGCCTGATCGGGGCGAAGCTCGCCGGTGCGGATTTGAGCGCCGATATGCGCAACCAATCGATGGGCCTGATGCGGGGCGTGCTCAAATCCGCCGACCTCCGGAATGCGGATCTGAGCGGCGCCAATCTCGCGCGCGCCGATCTCGAATTCGCGCAGTTGCAGAACGCGAACCTGGCGAACTGCAACCTCAACAAGGCTGACCTTGCGGGAGCCGACCTCTCCGGCGCCAATCTCGCCGGCGTCGACTTCACCGAGACCGACCTTGCGTCGGCCGTCTTGCCGAGCGCGGCCGCGCTGGCAGAGGCCCGTAACCTGGACAAGGCCAGGAACTTGGGTCTGGCGCGACGGCCAAATTGACCAAGGCGCAGGACGCATGCGGTCACACTCGATCTGTTGTATAGTTGCCTGCGAGGGGGCTGCTGCCTTGCAAGGGAGGTCCTCCATGAAGGTCAAGGATGTGATGCACAAGGGTGTCGATTGGGTCAGCCCCGATACCCCGATCACTGAAGTCGCAAAATTGATGCAAGGGCACGATGTCGGTTGCATTCCGATCGGACAAGACGATCGTCTGATCGGGATGGTGACGGATCGCGACCTCGTCTGTAAAGGTCTTGCGAGCAAGGACTTCAACTCCGCGCGCACCACGGCGCGCGATGTGATGACCGAAGGCATCCACTGCTGCCGGGAAGACGACGATCTGGCGAAAGCGGTGCATCACATGGAAACGCTGAAGATCCGCAGGCTGCCTGTGATCAACAAGAGCAAGCGAATGGTCGGCATGATCAGCCTGGGGGATGTGGGCCACTTTGCCGGTGCCGATCTCATGTCCGAATACATGAAGAGCGTGTCGGCTCATCATTGAGGCGAGGCCGGTCTGCCGGAAACCGGCAGACCGGCCGGCACCATGGCCGGACAACGGGCGGGCAGAAAGAAGAAGTGGCACACCATTCAGGACAACCAACGAGCACATATATAATTGAAATTACATGTGATTTCCTATCCTAAGCGTTCGATCGCCGTCGGTGTCGACTTCGGTCCCACCCGCTGTCTTTGGGAAATTCAGCGCGCTTCACGACGGCGTGCACCTTTCGCTGCGGGATCGTGTATTGTCATCGGAAGCCGTCGAAGCTTCGATACCGGGCTCGAAGGGATGCACTCCAGAATCAAGCTGATGATCGCGGTTGCGATCGGACGGCACGGCAAATGGAGGACATTATGGCGTGGCGCGACGACAAGGCCCGGGCAACCCTGATCCGCGACGCAGCGGGCAGCGTGCCAGCGGGCAACAGCCCCCGGGCCTTTGCCGAGCCGTTGTTCGGCTACACCAACATCGAGGATCTCGCCAATTACGATGCCGCCTCGCTTGCGCTCCTGGCGGAGCAGGCTTGGGAGCACGTCCAGCGGCGCACGGCCGGCAGCGCCGATATCCGCGTCGTCAACCCGACATTGCCGAACGGCCGCGAGATTTCCGTGCTCGAAATTCTCAACGACAATATGCCTTTCCTGTTCGATTCCACCATGGCGGAGCTCGCCGAGCAGGGCATCGAAGTCAGCCTCGTTGCTCACCCGATCATCGCCGTGGATCGCGATGATGAGGGCAAGCTGCTGCGGTTCTACGGGGAAGCTTTGCCGGAGGGAGCCAAGGGCGCGCGCGAAAGCCTGATTCATCTCCACATCACCCGCCTGGACGCCGATGCCGATCGCCAGAAGCTGATCGACGGCCTGACCAGAACGTTGAGCGATGTCCGCGCCTGTGTCGCGGACTGGCGCGGCATGCGTGACCGCGTCGAGGAAGCGATCAAGACGTTCTCTTCAAATCCGCCGCCGCTGCCGATCGACGAGGTCGCCGAAGCCAATCAGTTCCTGCAATGGCTCTGCGCGGACAATTTCACGTTCCTCGGCGTGCGCGAGTATCGCTTCTCGCCCGACAGCGAAGCGTCGGACGACATCACTACCGGCGAAGGCCTCGGAATCCTACGCGATCCGGACGTGAAGGTTCTGCGCCGCGGCAACGACATGGTAGTGATGTCGCCGGAAATTCGGGAGTTCATGCACGAGCCGACCCTGCTGATCGTCATCAAGGCCAATGTCAGCAGCCGGGTCCATCGCCGCATCCGGATGGATTATGTAGGCATCAAGCTCTATTCGCCCGACGGCCGGCTCGAAGGCGAACTGCGCGTCGTCGGCCTCTTCACCTCGGGCGCCTACACCCGTTCGGCACGGCAGATCCCCTATGTGCGCCTCAAGATTTCGCGAGTGCTGCAGCGCGCGGGCTTCGATCCGAACGGCCATTCCGGCAAGGCGCTCATGCATATTCTCGAAGATTATCCGCGTGACGACTTGTTCCAGATCGACGTCGACACACTCTACAATTTCGTCATCGAGATCCTGCTTCTCTACGAGCGCCCGCGCGTCCGGGCGCTGGTGCGGGTGGACAAGTTCGATCGCTTCGTCTCCATCCTCACCTTCATTCCGCGCGACAAATACGACACCGACGTCCGCACGCGCGTCGGAGCCTTCCTGTCGCAGGTCTTCAAGGGGACCCTGTCCGCTTCCTACGTATCATTCCCTGAAGGCGCGCTTGCGCGCGTCCACTTCATCGTCGGGCGCTATGAAGGCAAAACGCCCGTCGTCGACCACGCCACGCTAGAAGCCGGGATCGGCGCCATTGCCGCGACCTGGGCGGACAAGCTGAAGGCAGCGCTCACCGCGTCGACCGACGGCATGCGAGCACGCATGATCGCCAACCGGTATGCACGGGCCTTTAGCGGCGGCTATACCGAGGTATTTGGCGCGGAACAGGCGATCACCGATATCACGACTGTCGAAAAGCTGACGCCAGCCCGCCCGGTGACGATTTCGGTTTACCACATCGCAGGTGACGATCCGAGACACTTCGGTCTTAAGGTATTCTCGGACGCCGTACCGCTGTCGCTGTCCTATCGCGTGCCGGTGATCGAGAATCACGGCCTGCGCGTTGTCAATGAACGCACTTACCAGATCACGCCCGGTAACCGGCCGGAACCGGTGTGGCTGCACGACATGACGATCGAGACCAGTGACGGCCAGCCCATCGAGATCACCCCGGAATTCAGCCATCGCCTCGAAGCCTCGATCATGGCGGTGGTCACCGATCGCGCCGAATCCGACGGATATAACGGCCTGATCCTGCGCACCGCCCTGAGCTGGCGGGAAGTCTCGACCATCCGGGCGTTGTCGCGCTATTTGCACCAGATCCGCGCTCCGTTCACCCAGGACTACATGTGGCAGACCTTGCGCAAGAACGCCGCGATCACAGCCACCCTGGTCGCGCTGTTCCAGACCCGCCTCGATCCGCGCCTCGTCCTGACAGATGCCGAGCGCTCGGCGTGCGAGACGGCTTTGCTTGCCGAGATCGAGGAGCAGCTCAAATCCGTCGCCTCGCTCGATGAAGACCGCATTCTGCGCCGCTTCACCAATCTGGTGCAGGCGACCGTTCGCACCAATCTGTGGCAGATCGGCGAGAACGGACATCCGCGCCCGGTGATCTCCTTCAAGTTCGAGGCGCGCCGGATCGATGACTTGCCCGCTCCACGGCCTCTCTACGAGATCTTCGTCTATTCGCCTCGTGTCGAAGGTATTCACCTGCGCTTCGGCAAGGTTGCGCGCGGCGGCTTGCGCTGGTCCGACCGGCCGCAGGATTTCCGCACCGAGATCCTCGGCCTGGTGAAGGCGCAGCAGGTCAAGAACGCCGTGATCGTGCCGGTCGGCGCCAAGGGCGGCTTCGTACCCAAGCGCCTGCCGCCACCTTCCAATCGCGACGCCTGGCTCGCGGAGGGCACCGAAGCCTATCGCATCTTCGTTCGCTCGCTGCTCGAGCTCACCGACAATCTCGACGGTGACGTCGTCGTGCCGCCCGAATCCACCGTGCGTTACGACGGCGATGACCCCTACCTCGTCGTTGCTGCCGACAAGGGCACCGCCACCTTCTCCGACGTCGCCAACGCGATCTCGGCCGAGAAGAACCACTGGCTCGGCGATGCCTTCGCATCCGGTGGCAGCCAGGGCTACGATCACAAGAAGATGGGGATCACGGCGCGCGGCGCCTGGGAGGCGGTCAAGCGTCACTTCCGCGAGCTCGGTACCGACATTCAGACCATGCCGTTCACCGCGGTTGGCGTGGGCGACATGTCGGGCGACGTCTTCGGCAATGGTATGCTGCTCTCGCCGGCGACAAGGCTTGTGGCGGCTTTCGATCATCGCGACATCTTCATCGATCCTTCGCCCGATCCATTGACCAGCTTCGCCGAGCGCAAGCGGCTGTTCGATCTGCCGCGATCGAGCTGGCAGGACTACAACAAGTCGCTGATCTCGCAGGGCGGCGGCGTGTTCTCGCGCTCGCTCAAGGCGATTCCGCTCGCGCCGGAAGTGCGCGCGCTGCTCGATCTCGACAAGCCGCAAGCCACGCCTTTCGAGGTCATGACGGCGATCCTGAAGGCTCGCGCGGACCTCCTGTGGTTTGGCGGCATCGGCACCTACATCCGCTCGTCCGCGGAGACCGACGATCAGGCCGGGGACCGCGCCAACGATCCGATCCGCATCGCGGGCGGCGACGTGCGCGCCCGGGTGATCGGCGAAGGGGCCAACCTCGGCGTTACCCAGCGCGGCCGCATCGAAGCGGCGCAGAAGGGCGTCAAGCTCAACACCGATGCCATCGACAATTCGGCCGGCGTGAACACGTCCGATGTCGAGGTCAATATCAAGGTCGCGCTGGCGCGCCCCGAGCGCGAGGGACGCCTCAGCCCGGCTGACCGCAACAGCCTGCTTGCCGCGATGACCGAGGAGGTCGGCGCCTTGGTGCTGCGCAATAACTATCTGCAGACGCTGGCGCTCTCGCTGGCCGAGCGCAAGGGTGTGGCAGAGACCGGCTTCCTCACCCGCCTGATGCAGTCGCTCGAACTACGCGGCTTGCTCAGCCGTGCGGTGGAGTTCCTGCCCGACGACGCCGCGCTCACCGAGCGCACACGGCGCGGCCAATTCCTGACGCGGCCCGAGCTTGCCGTGTTGCTCGCCTACGCCAAGCTGACCCTCTACGATGACCTGCTCGTCACCGGCGTGCCCGATGATCCCTATCTTGCCCGCGAACTATCTCAGTATTTTCCGCGCGCGATTCAGGACAAATTCCCGGGCGCGACCGAATTGCATCGGCTGCGGCGGGAGATCATCGCGACCAGTCTCGCCAATGCGGTGATCAATCGCGGTGGCCCGGCCTGTGTGGTGCGCCTGATCGACGAGACCGACGCCGATGTCTCGACCATCGTCATGGCCTATGTGGCGGTCGATGAATGCTACGGACTGAAGTGGCTCAATGATGCGATCGATGCACTCGACGCCTGCATTGATGGGCAGCTGCAGCTGTCTCTCTACGCTTCGGTGCAGGACCTCCTGCTCTCCCGCATGGTCTGGTATGTGCGCAATGTCGATTTCAAGGACGGACTGGAGGCCGTCGTCGCGCGCTTCGGCCCGGCTATCCGCCAGATCGTCGCCGGGCTCGACACCGCCCTGCCGCCGGACTTGCAGGCAGCGCGCGTCAAGCGCCGGCAGGAACTCGCCGACGCCGGTGTCCCGGCCGGCCTCGCCGGCGAGCTCGCCGATCTCGACGCTCTGGACTCGGCACCCGACATCGTGACGGTTGCCGAGCGCACCACGCGTCCGATCGGCGACGCCGCCGCGACCTTCTACGCCGCCGAGGCGAATTTCCGTCTCGACCGCATCATCGCCGCAGCTCGCAAGGTGCCGGCCAACGATTATTTCGAACGCATGGCCATTGACCGCGCCGTTGAGCAGATCGCTGGCGCTGAAAGGAGACTGGCCGCGGACATGCTCGCAACCGGCCAGTCTGGCCAGGAGGCCATCGAGACCTGGCTCGCGGCTCACCCCGAAGCGACGCGTATCCGCCGCTCGGTCGAGGAGATCGCTGCCAGTGGCATGACCCTCGCCAAGCTGACGGTGGCGGCGAATCTGCTCGCGGACCTGGTCAGAGCCTGAGAGCTGCGAGGCAGCGATGTGAGAAGCGCAATGCTTGCGCAGGTTGATAGCCGGCGAATGGAGGAATCCAATGATCCGCGCCACTTGCCATACCGCGGACAACGTCCGCTGCATCGAGTTCGATGCCACACCCTGGTTCAACGAGGCTGACGCTCCGAGCATTATCGATTTGGCTCAACGAGGATGGACCAGCACCGCAATTGCAGATTCCCTCGAGCACCGACAAGGATACGAACGCTTGCACGATCTCGTTGAGTATGCGGCGAAGCGACTGCAATTGGAATCTCTGGAGGACCCAACCTGGGAAACCTTCGAGTGCGTCGTCGATGAACCCGAGGCTGTCGCCTGGCTCGAGAAGAACCGTCCCAACGTTGCGGCAAGAATCCCGTAAGCCGCAGCAAGGGCACGATTGGTCGGCGGTGAGGCGGAAATGGCGCACCCGACACGATTCGAACGTGTGACCTTTGCCTTGGGAGCAAGATAACGTGCCCATCCGAAAAATGCGAAGGATCAAGGATCTCACCAAAGCCGACATCCACAAGGTCCTCAAGGACATCATGGCCGGAAAGACCCGGGTCTCGGTCACACCTATGCCGTCGAGGCAGGCACGACACGGCGCTCATCATGGCCGCGGACACGATCTCGAGTTACATTCAAGGGCTGCTTGACGGCATCGAATTCAAGCAGACCGCCTACGCGTTGGATCGTGATTCACGAAATGCCACTTTGGCTCGCTTCCTGAAGAGAGTTTCCGATGGCGTAGACAACGAGTATCGGTTGGCCGCATAGTCATGGGCCACAAATCAGATCGTGCTTGGTGTCCATTACGGCTATACGCCGCGCCAATGCGGCTGGCGGTCCGAGTTGGGATCAATGCGAATGGAAGTCTTCTCGGCTGCGCCGCATCAGGCCCGAGATCGTGCCCAATGCGCCACCAAGCGTCGCGTTCATTTGGCTGCGGCTGGAACCAAGCTCCAATGGCGCCGGACAACTGCTTGTCGAGCCGGAGGTCGTCCGTGCCTCAATCATGGGCGTCGGCCGTTGCCTCGCTTGCCAGACCTCAATCGACTCACTTCTTCAAAAGTGCGCATTTGGATTCGCTGACGGGCCGATACGCGTCCTCGCCCTTGATCGTCTTCACGATCTCAAGGTAATCCCACGGCTCTTTGGACTCGGACGGCTTCTTCACGCGCGCAAGATACATGTCGCGGACGACTCGACCATCCTCGCGGAGCTTGCCGCCATGTACGAATGCGTCGTCGATCGGTAGTTCGCGCATCTTGGCCATCACCGCGGCCGGGTCGTCGGTGCCGGCCGCCCGGATCGCCTTGAGATAATGCAGGACCGAGCCGTAGACACCGGTGTGGATCATCGTCGGCATCACCTTGGTTCTGGCAAAGAATGCCTTCGACCATGCCCGCGTCTTTTCGTCCATGTTCCAGTAGGAAGCCGTCGTCATGTAGGTGCCTTGCGCGGCCTGCAGGCCGACCGCGTGCACGTCGGTGTCGAACATTAGCAGCCCGACGAGCTTCTGGCCGCCCCGGACCAGGCCGAACTCGCCGGATTGCTTGATGGCGTTGTCGGTGTCCTGGCCGGCATTGGCGAATGCCACCACATCTGCCTTGGAGTTCTGCGCCTGCAGGACGAATGACGAGAAATCGGCCGTGTTGGTCGGGTGCCGCACGTTGCCAAGAACCTTGCCGTCGAGTTCCTTGATGAAGCGCGTTGCATCCTTCTCGAGCTGCTGGCCGAAGGCGTAATCGGCGGTGACGAAGAACCAGGACTTTCCGCCCTGGTTGATGACCGCGGATGCCGTTACCTTCGAGAGCGCATAGGTGTCGTAGGCGAAGTGAACGGTATTGGGACTGCAGAGTTCGTCTGTCAGCGAACTCGCGCCCGGTCCGGAGAGTAGCGCGATCTTGTTGCGCTCCCTGACCATGTTGTGAACGGCGATCGCGATTCCCGAGTTCGGAATGTCGGCGACAGCATCGACCTTGCCGTTGTCGAACCAGTCGCGGACGATCTGCAAGCCGACGTCGGTCTTCATCTGGTGGTCGGCGCTGACGATCTCGATGGGCTTGCCGAGCACCATCGGGCCAAACTCCTCAACGGCCATTTTGGCCGCCTCGACCGAGCCGGGGCCGCTGTTGTCGCGTCCCCAGCTCGAAAGGTCGGTCAGGACGCCAATCCGGACGACATCATTCGAGATCTGCGCGGAGGCTGTGGATGCGGTCGCCGCCACGATGGCCAGGGCCAGGAAATGCTTCTTCACGTGTTCTCCCTCGTTTTGTTGTTGGACAGTGGTGTCGCTCGCCACGCGGGCACGTGGCGACGATGGTTGCGATAGGGGCAGGTGTTACGGCTACTTCTTGTCGAATCGCGGCGCGCGCTTTTCACGAAATGCAGCGATGCCTTCACGTGCATCTGCATGCGTCAGCAGGAACGGGAAGCCATCGATTGCATGGCGCATCTCGTCGCCCCCGAGACCTCGGTTGTAGAACGATTTTGCCATCTGCACGGCGAGGCGGGGTTGCGATGCAATGCGGTCCGCGAACGCAAGTGCTTCGGCAAGTAGCGCGTCGTCGGGAACCACGCGGGACACGATGCCGAGGCGACATGCCTCCTCGGCGCCGACGGGATCGCCGAGCATGCTCATTTCCTTGGCCTTCGCGCGTCCGACGATGTCACCCAGGCGTACGATGGCGAAACCCGGCAATATCCCGAGCTTGATTTCCGGAACGGCAAAGCGGGCACTCTCCGCTGCGATGATGAAGTCGGATGCGATCGCAAGCTCGAAGCCGCCGCCAAAGGCAATTCCGTTGACCGCGGATATCACCGGCTTGAGAGCACGCTCGGGGGCGGTGAGAACATTCATGGCTTCGATGAAGAACGCGCGTGCCTTCTCCGGATCAAAATCGAAGTTGCCGATATCGGCGCCCGCACAGAATGCCTTGCCGCCGGCGCCGGTGATCACGGTCACGCGAATCTGGTCGTCGTGATCGGCGCGCTTCAGGCCTTCGAGAATGCCTGCACGGATGCCGATCGTCAGTGCATTAAGTTTGTTCGGCTCGTCGAGCGTCAAGACCGCGATCTTGCCTCGGACCTCGTAGTTCACGCTTCCCAATCGCAACATGTTCATCCCCGAATTGTCCTGAAGACCGGTCATTGCGGGACCGCATCCGGTTCGACAACGGCTACAACGGCGTTTCGCTCGACGGTTTCGCCAGGCTTGAAGTGAACCGCGGTCACGATGCCATCCACCTCGCTGGCGATACGGAGCTCCATCTTCATGGATTCCATGACGACGGTCGCATCGCCCGCCTTCACGCGGGAGCCGACGGCGACATTGACCTTCAACACCATGCCCGTCATCGGAGCGCGCAGCTCGCCGCTGATCTCGGCACTCGTGCTGATGTACCTGAGATAGGGGATGGCAGTCATCGTATGCGCGCGACGTGGATCGTGTACGAAGATGGCGTTGTCTTTCTGGCGGATGCGCACGGTCTCGCGTTGTGAGCCTATCTCGGCGACAAACTTGTCGTCCTCGATCGGCGAAAGCTTCACCGCAATCCGGTCGTCGTTGACGCCGATCAGCATCGAACCGTCAGGCTGCAGCGGAGCAAAGCGGATTTCTGCGCTAGCCCCGGCGCTCTCGAGGTGTAGGATGGGGATCGGCGACATCCCGTCGCCCCCGATTCCCATGTGCCAGCCGGTCAACCCGCTGGATCGCCACGGGCCTTCGGACAGGGTCTGGCGCTGGCGGATCATCCAGAAACAGGCTCCCAGCGCCAGCGCTCCCGCGTCGAGGCCATCGGTCCGGTCCACCAGTGCGTCGATTTCTTCATCGATCAGGCGGGTATGGAACGTAGCGCTTCGGGTCGCGGGCAGCGCGATCAGCCGTCCGAGAAACTCGCGATTGGTGGTGACCCCGAAGATCGAGGTCTCGTCCAGCGCGCAGCGAAGCCGGTCGAGCGCCTCATCGCGGGTCCCGGCATGCGCAATCAGCTTGGCCAGCATCGAGTCGTAATAGGGCGTAACGGTCGAGCCGGTCTCGATGCCGGTCTCGACCCGGACGTCGCTGCGGGGAAAGCAGACGTAAGCGAGATCGCCGGTGGAGGGCAGGAATCCATCATTCGGATCCTCGGCGCAGATGCGAGCTTCGACGGCGTGCCCGCGGCAGGCGACGTCCTCCTGCGCAATCGGCAAGCCTTCACCGGCGGCGATGCGGAGCATGGTCTCGACGACATCAATGCCCGTCACCATTTCGGTCACGGGATGCTCGACCTGGAGGCGGGGATTGACCTCGAGGAAGTAATAGTCAGTGCCGCTGACGATGAATTCGACGGTGCCGACGCCGCGATAGTTGAGACGGCGTCCGAGCCGGACGGCGTCATCAAGGATGCGCTGACGTAGCCCGGGCGACAGGTTGGCGGCGGGAGCCTCCTCGATCAGCTTCTGGTGACGTCGCTGGAGCGAGCATTCGCGCTCGAACAGATGAATAACGTTACCGTTGCCGTCTCCGGCGATTTGCACTTCGAGGTGCCGGCCGCGCTGGATCAGCTTTTCGACGATGAGCCCTGCGTCGCCAAAGGCATTCTTTGCCTCGCGCATCGCCGACTCGATCTGGTCGCGCAGTCCGTCGAGAGACGAGATGGCCCGCATGCCCTTGCCGCCACCGCCCGCGGCTGCCTTCAACATGACGGGCAGTTCGATCTGGCGGATTGCGTGTTCGATTTCGGCGGGGTCTTGGCTCGGAACCTTGCTGCCGGGCACGGTCGGAACGTCGGCAGCGACTGCCTCACGTTTCGCGGATGCCTTGTCGCCGAGCCGTTCGATCGTCTCCGGGGTAGGTCCGATGAAGACAAGGCCGGCCGCCTCGACCGCACGGGCGAAGGCTGCGTTTTCGGCGAGGAAGCCGAAGCCCGGGTGGATCGCCTCGGCGCCGGTGGCCTTGGCGGCGGCGATCACGGCATCAATCCGCAGATAGCTCTCCGAGGCCGGCGCGGCGCCGATCTCGATGGATTCGCCAATGGTCTTGACGTGCAGGGCGTCGGCATCCGCGGTGGAATGGACGCCAGCCACCGCAACGCCAAGACGTCGGCAGGTGCGGGCGATACGGCAGGCGATTTCGCCTCGGTTGGCGATCAGGATCTTCTTGAACACGGTGGATCTCCTGCGTCTACATCCGGAACACGCCGAAATCGGTGCGCTGGTGCGGGATCCTGCCGGCAAGGTCGAGCAGCAACGCCATCACGCTGCGGGTTTCGAGCGGGTCGATCACCATGTCGCACCAGGTGTTGCGGGCGAAATTGTAGGCATTGGCGAAGGCTTCGAAGGTCTGCCGGGTCGGCGCCATGTAGGCCTCGCGTTCGGCGTCCGTCCACGTCGTGCCCTCGCGCTTGTGCACTTCATCGCGAACCATCGCGAGCGTGGTTGCGGCCTG
The DNA here is from genome assembly GCF_020889785.1 of Bradyrhizobium acaciae. Taxonomy (GTDB): domain Bacteria; phylum Pseudomonadota; class Alphaproteobacteria; order Rhizobiales; family Xanthobacteraceae; genus Bradyrhizobium; species Bradyrhizobium acaciae. The sequence goes on along the minus strand of NZ_JACMYK010000047.1, from coordinate 35,494 downwards.
GTCGGGACCCATGATCGCGGAACGGGCATTGGGCCACATCATCATGGCGTTCGGCCGGAATGCGCGGCCGCACATCGCGAGATATCCGGCGCCGTAGGCGTTTCCGATGATCAGCGTGTATTTCGGCACGTTGGCGCTCGCCATCGCCGTCACCATCTTCGCCCCGTTCTTGGTGATGCCGCCTTCCTCGGCCTCGCGGCCGACCATGAAGCCGGTGACGTCGGCCATGAACAGCAGCGGAACGTCGCGCTTGCAGCACAGCTCGATGAAGTGCGTCGCCTTCAGCGCGCTCTCGGAGAACAGCACGCCGTTGTTGCAGAGGATGCCGATCTCGAAGCCCATGATGCGTGCGAAGCCGGTGATCAGGGTGTCGCCGTAGAGCGGCTTGAACTCATGGAATTCGCTGCCATCGACGAGACGGGCCAGGATCTCGCGATTGTTGGTGGGGACGCGGGGATCCGCGCTGATCAGGCCGTAGATCTCGGCCGGATCGAACAGGGGATCGCGTATCGGGCCGATGGTCCAGGTCTGCTTTGGGATCTCGCCGAGATTGGCCACGATCTCGCGTGTGATGGCGATCGCGTGCGCGTCGTTCTCGGCGAGATGATCGGTGACACCGCTGACGCGGCTGTGCATCTCGCCGCCGCCGAGCGCCTCGATGCCGACTTCCTCCCGCGTGGCCGCGTAGACGAGCTGCGGGCCGCCCAGGAACATGGCGCCCTGATTTCGGACGATGACGGTCTCATCGCAAAGCGCGGGTATGTAGGCGCCGCCGGCGGTCGAAGGACCGTGCACGATCGCGATCTGCGGGATGCCTTCGGCGGACATCCGGACCTGGTTGTAGAAGATCGAGCCGAACTGGCCGTCGTCGGGGAAGATGTTGGGTTGATCGGGCAGGTTGGCACCTCCCGACTGGACCATGGTCACGCAGGGAAGCCGGTGCTGCCAGGCGAAGCGCTGGGCGCGGACGTGCTTCTTGCAGGTGATGCCGTAATACGTCCCTCCCTTCACGGTGGGCTCGTTGGCGATGATCATGCACGGGCGGCCGGAGATCATCCCCACGCCGGTGATGATGCTGCCGCCGGGCGGTACGCCGTCATACAGGCCTTCACCGGCGAGCTGACAGAACTCGAGGAACGGTGATCCGGGATCGACCAGGGCCGCGATCCGCTCGCGCGGCAAGAGCTGGTCGCGCTCCTTGTGGAGCTTGCGTGCCCGTTCGGGTCCGCCGATCGCAGCCGCGGTCCTGCGTCGCCGAAGATCGGCAATGCGCTCGGAGTAGGCGTCGCGGTTGCGCGCGTATTCCTCACGCGAGGTGACGACGTCCGATTTCATGATTGCCATTGCGCGTGTCCCTGGCTGTTCGGCGAGCCGATCGACGGCTTGCCAATGTTATTGCGGATTGCTCTGCAGCTCAGCGCGCCCTTCGGCATCCAAAGGTGCGCCTGTCTGCGGGTCGGTTTGAAATCCATCCGTCGGTCATCCTGTCATAAATCTAACAACTGTTAGAATTGGTCGCGCGGCGATGTAAGAGGAGTTCATGCAAGTGTTTAGGCTTTCCGGAATCGCGGCAGCGTGATGTCTTCGGAGACGCTCTCGAAGGTCAGCTCGACATCCATGTCGAAGGTGACGTCCTCCGGGCTGCTTCCCGTCAAGGTGCTGATCATCCGCGGCCCTTCCGCAAGCTCGACGAGCAACACTGCGTAGGGAACGTCCGCCTTGAAGGCCGGGCCCGGCGCGCGATGCACCACGCTGAAGGAATGGACCTTGCCGCGGCCACTTGCCGGCTGATGATCGAGCTCCTCGCTGCCGCACTGACGGCACGTCGCCTGCTGATAGTACTGCACGTGTCGGCATCTGCGGCAATGCTGTAACAGCAGCCTTCCCTGCTGCAGGCCGCGCCAGAACGCAGCCGTGTCGGCGTCCGGCGCAGGGAGGGGTTTTCGGACGGCGTTTTCCTGCGACATCACAAGGCCTCCCGTGTGCCCAGAATGGTGCTGGCGTTGGTCGCAAACCCTGCGCCGAGGCTGTGGACCAACCCAAGCTGCGCGCCCTCGACCTGCCGGTCGCCGCACTGGCCGCGCAGCTGCGCGATCACCTCATGGAAGTGGAACAGGGAGCCAGGCATTCCGGAATGGGCAAATGATAGGAGGCCGCCGTGGGTGTTGGAGGGGATCTTGCCGCCATAGGTCATCTGTCCGTCGGCGACAAACGGTCCGCCTTCTCCCTTGCGACAGAAGCCGAGGTCCTCGAGCATCATGATCACCGTTCCGGTGAAGCAGTCGTAGATGCCGGCGACATCCATGTCCGCCGGCCGGTAACCGGCCATGGCGTAGGCCCGCTGACTGGATTCGACTGCGCCCGTCGTGGTGAGGGACGGCATCAAGAAGATGTGCTCATGGGTGTAACACTCGCCGCAGCCGAGGATGTAGACCGGCTCCTCGATGCCGAGCGCCTGCGCATGTTCGGCGGAGACGAGGACGAACGCCGCTCCGCCGTCCGAAATCAATGAACAGTCGAGCTTGTGGTAAGGCGTCGTGACCATCGGTGAGGCCAGCACGTCCTCGACCGTGATCGGGGTGGTCTGTTGTGCGCCTGGAGTCCGCGCGGCGTGCCGCCTCTGCACGACCGCGACCTCCGCGAGTTGCTCTGGCGTGGTGCCGAATTCCTTCATGTGCCGGTGTGCGGTCATGGCGAAGGTGTTGGCGACGGGGATGCCGAACGGCATCTCGTACTGCTGATCCCGGCTCTCAGTGAGCGAGCGCAGTGCGAGGTCAGGCGTCAGTCCGGTCAGAAGACTGTCAGCCGCGACAACCAGCACGACCTTGGCAAGGCCGCCGTGAATGGCAGCGGCGCCTATGCTGAACATCGTCGCCGCCGTGGCGCCGGACACCTGCAGCGTGTTGGAAAAGGTCGGGCGGATCCCGAAATATTCGCTGAATGCGACGCTGAAGCGGTGGAACGGAGACGCGAAAGCGTGGCTCGAGAGGACGCCGTCCACTTCGCTCTTGTCGATTCCGGCATCGGCAAGCGCGTTCCTGGCGGCCTCAGTCGCAAGCGATAGCGGGCTGCGGCCCGGCACCTTGCCGACCGCCGATAGTCCGATGCCGATGACGGCGACCTTTCCTCGAAGACTGGTGTCGCTCATGTTGAAGCCTTCAAGAGACGTTCGAGTTCGTGGCGTTGGACCTTGCCGCTCGTGGAGCGGGGAAATTCGCTAAACGCGATGAAGCGGAATTCGCGCGGCCGCTTGTAGCCGGCCAGTTCGCGGCGGCACAAATCGGCGAGCTCGGCCTCCGAGAGCCTGGCATCCTCGCGGCAAGCGACAAAGGCGACCGGTGCCTCTCCCCACTTCGCGTCAGGAGTGCGCACGACCGCGACTTCCGTGATCCGCTCGTCGCCCAGCAGCACGCGCTCGATCTCGGCGGGATAGATGTTCTCGCCGCCCGACTTGATCAGGTACTTGGCGCGGTCGACGAAATCGAGCGATCCGTCCTGGTTGCGCCTGAACACGTCGCCCATGTGAAACCAGCCGCCGCGGAAGTCGTGCGCGTTGGTCTCGTCGGCCTGCCAATAGCCGGAGAACAGCGTGGGGCTGCGGATGGCCAACTCGCCGGGCTCGCTGGCCGCGACCTCGTTGTCGGATGGATCGACCAATTTGATCTCGCAGAACGCGTTCTGCCGCTTGGACAGGGTGGTCGGCACGTCTCCCGGAGCGATCAACGCCCTGGTCGCCGGCGGCAGGCCCGTCTCGGTCGAACCGAAGCTGTTGAGATAGGGGGCACCGAGCAGCTCGGTCACTGCGGCGATGGCGTGCAGGGGTACAAGATCCGCCATGGCTCCGCAGACCTTCACGCCCTTTACTTTAGTACGTTGCGTCTTGAGGCCGTCGACGAAGGCCTCGACCATGCCGGGGATCAGCACCAGCCAGCCGATGTCGTGCCGCGATACGGCCGTCAGCAGCGGCTCCAGCTGGAACCCATCGACCACAATGACCGTTCCGCCGCGCAGCAGTGTGGCCAACGCGTGATCGGTCGAGGCCATGTGGAACAGGGGCGTCCATGCGACGAATGTATCGTGCGGCGCGATGCCGAGCTCGGACGAGAATACCAATGCGCGCATCACCATCGCGCGGTGGGAAATGACGGCGCCCTTCGGCAGGCCGGTCGTTCCGCTGGTGTAGAGAATGACGAGTCCGTCTTCGGGCTGTGCCACGGACGGGGGAGCGCGGCCATCCAGCCGCGCAAGCTCGCTTTCATACTGAGGCCCGATCTCCAGGATCGGGTGGGCCCTGGCGGCCGGCGGGAGGTTTGCCGCGAGATCGCCTTCGATCACCAGCAGCTTGGGTGACACCAGCTCGATGCAATGGGCGAGTTCGCGGTCCGACAATCGCCAGTTAAGGCAGGCCGTAATGATCCCCAGATTGGCCGCCGCCAGCTCGATCTCGAGATATTCCGGACGGTTTCGCGACAAGAGGCCAACGCGGTCACCCCGCCGCAAACCCCGCGCGGCCAGTGCGGCGGTCAGGCGCCGGACCCGGTCGAGCAGCTCACCATAAGTCATGCACCGGTCGCGGTGTTCGATCGCGATCCTTCCGGCATGCAGCTCGGCGCAGGCGCCAAACAGCGCACCGACGGTTCCAATACCCGACACGGCGCCAATTGGGGGATTGAACTCGGTGACCATGGACGTTTCCTCGAGCGCTGCCTTCCGACAATCTTGTTCCGAACGCGGCGCTTGCACCGGTGGACGACAAAATCTAACATCTGTTAGAAATATTTGATAGCGCTTCTTATGCGCCAACAGCGGGAAGATCAACATGTCTAATCGATACGCCGCCTACACCAGGCTGAAGCTCGACTATCCGGCCGAACGCATCCTGAGGATCACCTTCGATCGTCCCGAGACGTATAATTCCGTCGACGCGGAGACCCATACGCAGCTTACCCACGTCTGGCGCGACATCGACAGCGATCCCGACATCAACGCCGTGATCGTCACGGGCGCGGGAAAGGCGTTCTCCGCCGGCGGTGATTTCGAGCTGATCAAGTCGCTGCTCGACAATCCGGCGGCGCGGATGGCCACCTGGAAGGAGGCGAAGGATCTCGTCTACAACGTCATCAACTGCAACAAGCCGATCATCTCGGCCATCAACGGCGTTGCCGTGGGAGCCGGGCTGGTCGTGGGGATTCTCGCCGATGTGTCGATTTGCGGCAAATCAGCGCGGATCGTCGATGGACACACGCGGCTCGGCGTCGCGGCGGGCGACGTCGCCTGCATCATCTGGCCGCTGCTCTGCGGATTGGCGAAAGCGAAGTACTATCTGCTCACGTGCAAGCCGCTGTCGGGCGAGGAGGCCGAGCGGATCGGGCTGGTTTCACTCTGCGTGGACGATGCGGAGCTCCAGAAGATCGCGCTTGAGACAGCGCAGGATCTCGCCACCGGTGCGCAGAGCGCGATCCGCTGGACCAAATACGCGCTGAACAACTGGCTTCGCGTCAATGGGCCACTGTTCGACACGTCGACCGCGCTTGAAATCCTTGGCTTTGCCGGCAATGAGGCGCGCGAGGGATTGGCCTCTCACCTGGAGAAGCGCAAGCCCTCATTCCCGAAGGATTGCCCGATCTAGTCGCGATCGGTTCGCGTCAAGACAACTGATCCGATCGGTCGCTTTGACGTTGGTCGCTACGCGAAGCGGCAACCGCTTCGCGTAGCGAACGCTGGGGGGCGCTAGCCCTTGAGCCTAAGCCGGATATGCGCGATGGCCTCGGGGTTGGCGAGCGCCGACAGATCGCCGGGATTCTTGTCCTCGAACACGGCGCGGAGCACGCGGCGCATGATCTTCATGTTGCGCGTCCTCGGCAGATCGTTGACAAGCAGAACCCTTTCCGGGCGGTACGAAGCGCCCATACCGTGCACCAGTGCCTGCGACAGTTCTTCGGACAGGACGTGGGACTCCTCAAGTCCTGCGCTCGGCACGCAGGCGCACACGATCGCCGAGCCCTTTACCGGATGAGGGATGCTGAAGACTGCGGCTTCCGCAACCTTGCCGGTCGCGGTCAGGACACCTTCCAGCTCGGCTGGGCCGACGCGCTTTCCCGAGATCTTGATAGTGTCGTCCGAGCGGCCGAGAATGTAGTAGAGGCCGTCCTTGCCGCGCATGGCAAAATCGCCATGCATCCAGATCCCGGGGATCGTACTCCAGTAGCTCTCGAGATAGCGCTGATCGGCCTTCCACAAGCTCTTGGTAAGCCCGATCGATGCGTGCCGCATGACGAGCTCGCCGACCTCGCCGTCGCCGACGCGGTTACCCGCCATGTCGACGATATCAGCTCCGACCCCGAGCGCCGGCCGGGAGAACGAGCACGGGTTCATCGGGTGGTTCGGCGTGCCGGTGAAAATACAGCCGCCGACTTCGGTGCCGCCGGAGATGTTGATGATCGGGATCTCCGACTTGCAGACGTGCTCGAAGAACCATCGCCACGGCGTCTCAGTCCAGGCCTCGCCGCCCGAAGCGGTGATCCGCAGGCTCGAGAGGTCGTATGTCTCGACCTCCTCGCCGTATCGCATCATCCCGCGCACGATGGTCGGCGACACGCCAAGATAGGTGACCTTGTGCTCAGCGATCAGGCGCCAGAAGCGGCCCGTGTCGGGATAATCCGGCGTGCCCTCCGCCACCAGCAGCCTGCCGCCGGCGAAGCTTGGGATGCAGGCGCACATGGCGCCTACCATCCATCCCATATCACTGAAGAAGAAGAACAGATCGGTCGGCTTGAAGTCGCCGCAGATGATCATGTCCCGCGTGACCATCGAGCCGATGAAACTGATATGCGTCCACACGCAGCCCTTCGGTTCGCCTGTCGTGCCCGAGGTGTAGAGCAGGATGGCGGGATCCTCGGCGTCCATCTCTGCGGTCGGTAGGTCAGCGCCGTCCCGGGCGATATCGTCCCACCAGTGGTCTCGTCCGGCGTGCATGGGCGTGTCGATGCCGAGGCCGCCGCGGTTGGCCACGATCACGTGCCGGACGCTCGGCGCCGTCTCCAGCGCCTCGTCGAGAACCGATTTCAGCGGTGCCGGAACGCCGCGGCGCCAGGTGCCGTTCGCGGTGATGACCGCCTTCGCCTCGCCGTGGTTGAGCCGCGACCGGATCGGGTCGGGGCCAAAGCCCGAGAACAACGGCATCACGATCGCGCCGATCTTCAGGATTGCAAAGAAGGCCACGAAGGTTTCCGGCAGGTTCGGCATGTAGATGGCGACGACGTCGCCTTTGCCGATTCCAAGCTTGGAGAGGCCGGTGGCCAGCCGTCCGACGGCGTCGGCAAACTCGCCATAGCTCAATTGCCGCTGGTCGCGCTTGTCTTCGCCTTCCCAGACGAGAAAAGGCTGGTTCCAAACTGCCGTGCTGCGGTGCTTGTCGATGCAATTGAGGACGATGTTCGTGGTCCCGCCGACGCACCAGCGCGCCCAGGGCTCGCCTCGCGCAAGATCCAGAATCTTGTCGGGGCTGCGATAGAAGCGAACGTCGCAGAACTTGAACACTTCCTCCACCAGCCACGCCGGATCGGTGTTCGCCTTGGCCGCCAGCGTATCGTAGTCGTGCTGTCCGGTGGCGCGAAGGAACGCGCTCAGGTTGCTCTTCTCCACGAGTTCCGCGGGGGGCGTCCAGAGATACGTCATCTTGTTTCCTCCTGCTTCAAGAGCTGCGCCATCTTCTTGCATTTGGCGTCCGGCGATGTATTCTAACAAATGTTAGAATTCAAGGAAGAAGATATCGTGGCTGACAAAGAGCAGGTCCGCTATTCGGTCGAGGATGGAATCGCGACCGTGACCATCGATCGTCCCGAGCGCAAGAACGCGCTCTCGGTTGAGGCGATGAATGGCCTGACGGATGCGTGGAACAAGGCCGAGGCGGATCCCTCCGTCCGCGTGATCATCCTGACGTCCGCAGACTGCGGTGTTTTCTGCGCGGGGCTGGATCTGAAGCAGGCTGCTGAGATCCGGGCGAGGGACGGGGTGGATATCCTCACGCGGATGCGTGATCCCATGCAGAACGCGATGCGGACGGTCTCGAAGCCGATCATTGCCGCCATGACCGGATCCCTGATGGCTGGCGGAATGATGCTTGCGCTGAAGTGTGACCTGAGGGTCGGCTTGCGCGGCGCCCGTGCCGGGATAACCGAGGTGAAGATGGGGCGCGGGTCTCCGTGGGCGGTACCGATGCTTTGGATGCTACCGCAGCCGCTGCTGATGGAGATGGTTCTCACTGGCGAGACCGTGCCAATCGAACGGCTGGCCGAGCACGGTTTCGTCAACTCCCTCGAGGACACCCCGCAGGCCGTCCGCGAGCGCGCGACTGAATTGGCACAAAAGATCGTCGAGGGTGCACCGTTGTCGGTCAAGGCAGCCAAGGCCAGCGTGCTTGCTGCGATGGATCTGGGGCTTGCGCAAGGCCTGGTCGAGGCCGAGCGGCTTCATGTCGAAACCTATGCAAGCCTCGATGCCATCGAAGGACCGAAGGCGTTTGCGGAAAAGCGCAAGCCGGTCTGGCACGGCAGGTGACTTACGTCAGGGCTGGCGAACGCCCTCAAAGATCAGCAACTCGGTGCGATGGGCTAGCTCAAGCACGGCGTCCCGATTTTCCAGCCTGAACCACTCGATGGTCCAGTTCAGTGCGCCAATCACAAACATGCGCAACGGCACCACCTCCATGTCGGCCCGGATCTCGCCGGCGCGCCGGGCATTGATGAAGAGTTGGTCCCAGTATTCTGCGTATGCACGTCGCAGCGGCCGGTGCGGCTTCTTCAGCTGTTCAGGCAATTGCCCGTAGATTCGAATGTTCGCCGAGGTGAAGTCACTGGTCTCGAGCAGTGCGACGAGATGAGCCTCGATCGCAAGGCCGATCCGGCGCCGATGCGATACCTTCCCTGCCCGCTCGACAGCGTTCCTGACCGTCTCGAAGACGTGGCGGAGGCCGCGGTCCAGCACCTCGTCGAGGATCTCCTCCTTGGAATCGAAGTGATAGTAGATACTGCCGGCCTTGATCTTCGCCCTCGCTGCGATCTGGCGCAGCGTCGTGGCGGAAAATCCCTGGCGGCGAAACAGCTGAGCCGCGGAGTGCAGGATGAGGTCTCGCGACCGCTCGGACTTGGACGTCGCTGCTGTGGGACCTTTGTCGGGTTCGCCTTTGCGTCTCCGGCTCGTAAGTGAGCTCTTGGGTTGGCGCGCCGCCGAACTCGGGCCAGAACGATCACCGGAACGCGAGAATGACCGCGCCGTCTTCATGGCTATCACAAGCTCCGTGTCGACGTACTGGGCTGCCGATTCGCGCAGCCAATGATCGCTCTCGAAGCAGATTCTGCAGAGCATGGCAATGCCTGCGAGATGCCGTGCAGCCGGTCTGTCGTCTCTCTCGGGGAGCCACAAGGAACTGGTCGCCGAGACCACGCAGGAGCTTCGACGTCGCTGAGCAAGCCCTTCACGCCCGGCGAAGGACGCCCAACAGCTTGCGCGCAATGCTTGTCGGGGTGTCGCCACCGGGCCGGTACCAGGTGATCGCCCAGTTCATCGACCCGAGCAATGCGAGCCTAAAGAAGCGGAGGTCGGTTCCGGCCGGCAATTGAAGCTCCGCGATCAGTTCCTTGAACAAGGCCTCGTAGCTGTCTCGCAGGGGAACGACCTGTTCCGGCATGCTATCCCTCGCGAGATGCGAGACTAACACCGCGGCGAAGCGATTCTGATCCAGCAGGCCCTGCATATGCGCAATGCAGGCCGCCTCGAGACGGGCCCATGGTTCGGCACGGCTCGCCACGGCGGCTTTCACCGCGTCCAGCGATTGGGCTACAGCGAATGAATAGACCGCGACGAACAGATCCTCCTTGGATGGAAAGTGATGGTACAGCGAGCCCGGCAAGATGCCAACGGCCGCGGCGATGTCCCGCATCGATGTGTTCTCGTAACCCTTGCTGCCGAACAGCCGCGCAGCCTCGTTGATGAGGATCTGGCGACGGTCGTCCGGGAGCTCCTGCCGCTTGTCGACACTGCGCGATCGGCGTGGAGCCTTTGGGCGTGGAGTTTGGGCGGCGGTACGGGCGCGTCGGCTTTTCGCAATCATCTGACATCGTTCGGAATTCGGATGGACCATCGTCTTACCTGACCGAGGGAAGGCCGTCGAGGATAGTTGACCAAACAAACGACTGTTTGGTACACGTAGGCCGGCAGATGCCATCCGGCATACGACGGCGAACAACCGACTTGGTCGAAAAGGAAGGAAAAATGGGGGCCTGGGAAGTCAAGGGGCTGGCGCTGGGCGTCTGCAAGTCGTGGCGTGATGGCTATCCGGAGCTTGCCGCGCAGGTCACCAAGATAAGAGCTCCGGTTGGGCGCGGGATCGCGTGGGAAGGCACGGAGATTTGGGCCTATCGCGATCGGCCGCACAGCATTTCGGAGTGCCTGGCTGCCAATATTGCCCGCCGGCCCGATCGTGAGGCCTACGTTTTCTATCCGGGCGGCCAAAGGATGACTTGGCGCGAGGTCGGGGCGCAGGTCGACCTTGCCGCTGCGCGATTGCAGCGCGAGTTTGGTTTCAGGAAGCGTGACAGGCTCTGCCTGTTGACGGCCGGATGCCCGGAGTACGTGATTAGCTATCTGGCGGTCATTCAACTCGGCGGCGTCGCGGTGCCGGTCAATCTCGGGCTTACCGCAGAAGGGCTCGCGGCCCAGATCAAGAAGGTTGGAGCCCGGGGAATCGTGGTCTCGCCCGACGTCTGGAGCGGCAAGCTGGAGCCGCTGCGGGCTGGTCTGGACAGTGTGGAGGTGGTGTTCGCCACCGGTGACGAGGCGCCGGCCGGGACTCTTCCGTTCTCGCAGCTCATCCAGCCGGGCTTCGATCGGGTGCCGGTCGGGCCCGTCGATGAATGGGATCTATGCGCAATTTCGTTCACGTCCGGAACGACGGGTGTGCCGAAAGGCACGATGGCGATGCACATCAACGCGATTGGGTGTGCGCAGAACGTCGTGGTGGCCGCGAAGGGGCTCGGAGAGGACGACGTTAACCTGTGCATGCCGCCATTGTATCACAACACCGCGGTCTACGCGGATTTCCTGCCCGCGCTGCTGAGTGGCGGCAAATGCGTGGTCATGGCAGCGTTCGCGCCGCTTGACGCGATCAAGCTGATCGAAGCTGAACGGGCCACGTGGGCCGTGGCGGCGCCGATCATGCTCTGGATGATGATGAACCATCCGGAATTTCGCAATCACGACTGCTCGACGCTCAAGAAGATCATCTTCGGCGGTCATGCCTCGTCGGAAACCTTTATCAACCAGCTCAATTCCGAGTTTGCGCCGGTCGCCATGGTGAACGCCGGCTCTGTTTCGGAGAGCACAGCGCTCGGCTTTGCGCTGCCGACCGAAGACGCGATACGCAAGATCACGAGCTGCGGTCTGGCAACACCGAACACCGACATCGCGATCTTCGACGATGACGGCCACGAGGTGCGCGAGCCAAACGTGATCGGCGAAGTCGCATATCGCGGTCAGCAAACCAACGCCGGATATTGGGAGGAGCCTGGCAAGACGGCCGAGGTATTCCGACGCGACGGTTTCGTGCTGTCTGGTGATTGGGCAAAGATCGACGAGGATGGTTATCTCTGGCTGCTCGATCGCAAGAAGGACATGGTCGTTCGCGGCGGCCAGAACGTCTACTGCATCGAGGTCGAGAACAAGCTCTACCTGCACGCCAAGGTGCTGCGCGCGGCCGTGGTGGGCGTGCCCGATCATGTCTTCTCGGAGCGTCTGAAGGCGGTGGTGGTGCTCAAGCCGGGCCAAATCGCAACGGCGGATGAGATTCGCGACCACTGCGCGCAGTACCTGGCCAAGTACGAGACTCCCGAATACGTCGTCTTCGCCAGTACCCTGCCGACCAATCCCGCGGGCAAGACCCTCAAGACGTCACTGGTCGATTTCTGGGGCGAAAGCGGCAACTCAGCGCTAGCGCGGTTCGCGGCGTTCACCGCCAGCATGCCCGCTCCGCTGATGGACATGCCGCATCTTAAACTCGGCGACAGCCCAATCACGCCGCGCGATGCACTCTCGGAGCTGGAAGCGAATACAGAGAAGGGTCTGCGCATTGCGCGCGTGATCGACGAGCAAGGTGTCGCCGCGCTGACCATGCCGAACGAGGCCAGATTCCGCAAATGAGTGCCCAATCGGCCCCTCTTGCGGGGCTGCGATGATGCCCGGCAACCCGCGTCGATGTGCGCCGAACGAAGAGTATGTTGAACGATGCTGAACCTTGACTTCGCTGATCCACAGACCAACGCCGACCCCTTTCCGCTCTTCGCGCAACTGCGGAAGGACGATCCGGTTCATTGGTCTTCGGCTATGAAGGCCTGGGTCATCACGCGCTACGAGGACGTGAAGCGCGTGGCGGTGGCCAATTCCGACATGTCCGCGGATCGATTGGCGCCGTTCTTTGCGGCGGCGCCGGCGGAGAGCCGGAGTAGTTATGCCAGCCTGATGACCTATCTCGGAAACTGGATGGTTTTTCGTGACCCTCCCGAGCACACGCGCCTGCGTCGCCTCTTCACCAAGGCATTCACGTCGCGTTCGGTGAAGGCGCTGGAGCCGAACGTGGAGCAGATTGTCGGGCTGCTGTTTGACGAGATGGAGCGCAAGTCGGCCTCGGGGGAGATCGTCGATTGGATCGCCGATTTCGCCTATCCATTGCCGGCTACCGTGATGATGGACCTGCTCGGCGTCCCCCGGGAGGATTTGCTGCTGGTCAAACACTGGTCGGATGATATCGCGCTGTTCATCGGGACGTCCCGGGCGACTGCGGACAAATATCTGCGCGCCGAGGCCGGTGCAAAAGCCATGGCAGGCTATTTTCGCGACATCGTTGCGCAGCGCAAAATAGATCCGCGCGACGACATCATCAGCCAGATGGTGTCGGCGCGGGAGGAACAGGAGGCGCTGAGCGATGATGAGGTGATCGCGACATGCATCCTGCTGCTGTTTGCCGGACACGAAACCACGACCAATCTGCTCGGCAACGGCATTTATTATACGATGAAGTCGCCGGAACAGTGGGAGCGCCTCAAACGCGATCCTGCGCTGGCCGAGCCTGCCGTCGAGGAATGGCTGCGCTATGACGGTCCGAGCGGCGCCCTCGCACGTGTCATTACAGCGGACGTCGATTTCGGCGGCCGGAAGCTCCGCCAAGGGCAGAGGTTGTTCGCCTTCATCAACGCGGCCAATCGTGACCCCGAGCAGTTTCCAGATGCGAACCGCTTTGATGTCGGCCGATCGCCCAACGCCCATTTGACTTTCGGGCATGGCATTCATTTCTGCCTTGGCGCCCAGCTTGCGCGGCTCGAGGGGCAGATCGCGCTGCGTTCGTTGGTCGCGCGCTTTCCCGGAATCGCGCTGGCGACTGCGAGCTCACCGGAATGGAAGGATTCACTCATTCTGCGCGGCCTGCAATCGCTGCCGGTCCGCTTGCGCTGATCGGATCGAAGTCAAAGGGAGTTGAATCAGATGGGAGAGATTCCCGAAGTCTATGTCGTTGGGACGGCTTGTACCGCCTTCGGAAAAAAGCCGGAGACTGGCTTCAAGGAGCTTGCACGCGAGGCCTACCTTGCCGTCCTGGCCGATGCCGGAATCGAGGATGGACGCGACATTTCGATGGCGTGGTTCGGAAACTGCGGCATGGGCACATTCGGGCAGCGCAACATCCGCGGGCAGGTGTGCTTCTCCCCGCTGGTCCGTGACAAGCTGTTTCCCGAGCGGGTACCGATGATGAATGTCGAGGGCGGTTGCGCGACGGGATCACAGGCGTTTCATGGCGCGTGGAAGGATATCGCGTCGGGCGATGCGCAGCTCTCGCTCGCCATCGGCGTTGAGAAGACATTCGTTCCGGACGATCCGGTGCAAACCCAGCAGATTTTCGACGGCGGCATCGACCGGCTGGATCCGGACGAATGGCTGGCCTACTACGAAGATGCCGGCAGGAAGTGCGGCAAGCCGTTCATGCTCGGCGACAAGCGCGGCACCATCTTCATGGATACCTATGCCATGCAGGCGGCGTACCACATGAAGCGTTACGGCACCTCGCAGCGCCAGATTGCGGCAGGCGCGGCCAAGAACCACGTACACGGCAGCCTCAATCCTCTTGCGCAGTATCGCTTCAGGATGACGGTCGATGAGGTGCTCGCAGACCGTGAGATCAGCTACCCGTTGACGCGCAGCATGTGTGCGCCAATCGGCGACGGGGCTGCGGCCGCGCTCGTCTGCTCGAAGGACTATCTCGTTGCGTTGCCGAGCAACGTGCGGGACCGCGCAGTCAAGGTTCGCGCCAGCACCATGTCAGGCGGAAAATATCGATCGTTGGACGAGCCCGGACTGTCGCGCATCGCGGCCGATCGCGCGTACAAGATATCGGGACTCTCACCTTCAGACATTGACATAGCCGAGGTGCACGACGCGACATCGTTCTGTGAGCTCTATCAAGCCGAGATGCTACGGTTCTGCGCGGAAGGGCAGGGAGGCGCCTATGTCGGATCCGGCGCCACTGCGCTTGGCGGGGAACGCCCCATCAATCTGTCCGGAGGGCTCGTCTCCAAAGGGCATCCCATCGGCGCGACCGGCTTGTCGATGATCCATGAACTGGTCTTGCAACTGCGCGGAGAGGCTGGCGAACGGCAGGCAGCAAAGGCGCGAATTGCGCTTGCCGAGAACGGTGGGGGCGTCGTCGGCTTCGACGAGGCTGCGTGCGCGATCACGATCCTGGAAAAGCAATAGCCTGGTTGATCGGCATGATTCACTCGCCAGCCCCAGTCGAACGCGCGGCCTTTAACGGATCTCGTGTAGATGCGATGCGTCGTGGTGCGGGCACGATGCTTGCCATACTCAATATCGTCCCCAGGATTTGTCGTCGACAAATATTGCCAGCGTCACCGGGTGTTCGGTATTGATTGGCTCCTGCGCATCAAATCTCGCTCAGCGCTTTCAGTCGCCATTATGCACGGGCAGGCACGCGGATTGCCGAAGCAAGCTGCTGCGCTGAGAAGAATGCGGCGAGCGCAAAGAAAGCTCCCGAGCCGATGCCGATGAAATCGGTTGCCAGAACGACGTGCGTCAGCGGCGCGGAAACGCCCTGCGCCACGAGCACGTCGACCGCTCGGCCAGCCGCCAGGTTTCCGATGGCGATCGCAAAGACATTGATGCACAGCATCGTGAACCCGGCCACCGTGGAACGCGTCTGGGCCGGCGCCATGGCCATGATCGCAGCATTTGCCGACCCATAGCAGGCCAGTGGCAGAAAAAATCCAGCGCACATGCCGACATAGAACGTCCAGGAACCCGGAGCGACGAAGCGATAGGCGACCATTGGGACAGCGCACATCGCAATAAGCAGCACGATGACAGCCGGATGGCCCCCAGGAAGTCGACGCGCCAGGCGATCGCCGACGACGCCGCCGATGACAGACCCCATTCCGCCAAACAGCAACTGGAATGTGCCGATGTGCGCCGCGACAGACGACGCGTCCATGCCTCTCTCCTTCACCATCCATAGCTGCGTGAACGACAGACCGGCGAAGAGGATGTGAAGCAAGACGAACCCGATGATCAGGAACAACAGCGGCGGATGGCTCCGCATCAAGCCCAGCACCGCGCGGACTTGCTGAACGAACGGTGCGCCGCGCTCGTGAGTCATGGTCTGGCTGCGATGCTCCTTCAGGAAGGCCAGCAGCACGGCGATGACGATCCCCAGACCTCCCAAGGCATAGAACGTTGAGCGCCAACCAAGCGACGCTCCGAACGTGCCGGCGAGCAGGAAGCTGGCGCCGATCCCCATGGGAATGCCCATGAAGAAGATGCCCATGATCGTGCTGCGCTTCTGCTCAGAGAACAGTTCCGTCAGGATTGAAACGGCAGCAGGCACCAGGGCCGCTTCGCCGCTGGCGACGAAGAAGCGCGCCAACGCCATCTGCTCGAAGCTCTGGGCGTGACCAGAAGCCCAGGTGCAGAGGCTCCAGATGAACACGCCGACGGCGATGATGCGCGTGCGGCTAAATCGGTCGGCCAGCGACCCGAGAAAAAGGGCCATGAAGCCGAAGCTCAGGACCCACACCACTCCCACGAGAAAGCCATACTGGGTGTTGCTGATCTTGAGGTCTGCGATGATCTGCGGCGAGAAGCCCAGCAGCATGTTGCGGTCGATGTGAGCCAGTACGTGAATGACCAGCAAGCCGGCCAGCACCGTGGCGGGGGACTTCTTCCAGAGCATTCCCGTCTCCAGTAGCATGTTGGGTGGCGAAGGCCTTAGGCAGCCCCGAAACGCTGTGCGTCATCGACCAGCAGCGTCGAACCGGTGATGAAGGCGCTCGCGGGCGACGCCAGCAGCAGGATCGCCCCATCCAACGCGTCAGGAGTGCCTACGCGCTTGCGCGGTAGGCGTTCGATCATCGCTTTCCCGGCTGAGGTCTGCAGCATGGTCCGGTTGATGTCGGTCTCGATGAAGCCGGGACTGACGGCGTTCACGTTGATGCCATGCGCCGCCCATTCGTGAGCCATGGTGCGCGTCAGGTACTCGAGAGCCGCCTTGCTCGCCCCGTAGATGCCCAGGCCCGCCGGATTCGATTGTGCGGCGAGCGAGCAAATATTGATAATTCGCCCTGGTATCCGCGCTGCGGTGAGGCGTCGAGCGATGGCCGTTGCGACGAACAGCGCCGCCTTGGTGTTGACGCCCAGGATACGGTCAACCGCAGCTTCGCTGACTTCAGCAAGCGGACTGCGTCCGCCTACGCCGGCGTTGTTGACCAACGCCCAAAGCGGAGCCATTTCGCGCTCAATCTGGTCCAGGACCCGTGCCAGCGCGTTCTGGTCGGTCACATCAACTGGAAAGCTGCGTGCACACCCACCCGCACCGAGGATTTCGGCCTCGGTCTCTTTCAATTGTTGCTCGCGGCGTCCCAGCAGCGCCACGTCGGCGCCTGCCGCGGCGAGGGTTTTCGCCGCCTGTCGACCAAGGCCCGATCCGGCGCCGGTGACAACCGCCGTGCGGCCCGCCAAGCCGAAGCAGCGGGCGAGGAAGTTCTTGTCGATACGATCCGTCATTTCATACCTTCAATTCGTCAGGAGGCTGTTGATCGGTCTCGGATCACCGCGCTGGGTCGGCGCTATCGACGCTTCGCGGAGCGGTGACCCGGGTTGTCGAGGCACGCCTAGCTTGCCGCAAGGCTCGCATTCGACGTCCGCCCGGCGACGCCGAATGGCTTGTCGCCACAGATCGTGACCCGGTGCCCGTAACGCCGATGCGGCCAGTAATCGAAGATTGCCTGGTGCTGTGCGGAGCGATTGTCCCAGAACGCGATCGAGTTCTTCTGCCATTTGAAGCGACAGGACAGCTTTGGCGTCTCGATGTGCTGGAACAGGAAGGAGAGCAGCGCGTCGCTCTCGGCCCGGCGAAGCTGCACAATGTTCGTGGTGAAGCCGCGATCGACGAACAGCAGCTTGCGGCCGGTCTCCGGGTGGACGCGCACCACGGGATGCTCGAAGCGCGGGAACTGCATGTCGCTCCCCTCGCCGGGCTTGCGGTCCGAATGCGCCTTCCAGGAATCATGAATGGCGGTCAACCCGTCGAGCATCTTGCGCAGCGGCTCGGACAGGCTCTCATAGGCCTCGTACATGTTGGCGAACATCGTGTCGCCGCCACCATCCGGCGGGATCTCCTGGATATAGAGGATCGAGCCCATCGGCGGCTCCTCGTCGCAGGAGACGTCGGAATGCCAGGATTCGCCGGCGACGCGCTTGCTGTTCTCGTCGGCCTTGATCACGAGGATTTCGGGGTGGTTCGGCAGGCCCTTCGGCGCGTTCGGATGGACGTGCAGCTTGCCGAAGCGGGCGCCGAACGCCTTTTGCTGTTCGACCGTCAGTTGCTGGTCTCGAAAGAAGATGACGAGATTTTCCATCAGCGCCCGATGGATTTCGTCGAATTGCCGGTTACTCAATTGCTGCGAGAGATCGACGCCAAAAATCTCTGCACCGATCGTTGGAGTGGTTTTGCGTACTTCGATGGTTTCGTAAGCCATATCCGGCTCCAGTTTGCTTGGGTGAGGTTGGGTGGCTCTGGGAATGGTGGTGGTGCTCATGCGGGGCGGAGGCATGGCCGTCACGATGGCGTCCGCGGCTGCTCACGGAGACCGATCATCGCGCGTGCATTGCACAGGCTTCGGCAGGCGTCGCACGGCCTCAGACCGCCATCACGACGGTGCTGTTCGGGCAGCTCTGACGACCGATCAGCCGAGACGGTGGCAGAGCATCGGCGGTGATCGTCGGTGGGGCGACCGAGATCGTCGCGCCGGTGCCACTGCCGCTCAGTCGATCCGCGCCGATACTGCGCTGCTTCGCTTGCACGCATCATCGTTCCACCGTTTCCGCCCTGTCGTGCCGCCGCTATGCGGCCGCTTCTTGCCCAATCAATACGTCGGGCTGCGACATCGCATTTGACGATTCACGACATCGACTTTACATTTCGCGACAGGGAGGGATTTTGCGATGGTCGACCTGATCCGCGCGGCCTGCCTGATGCACTATGCGGAGACCGCGCGCAGCGTCGGGCTCGATCCGGCGAGGATGCTGAAAAGTGTGGGTCTGCCACCTGGCGTGACCGATCCGGATATCCGGATTCCGGGAGGTGGCGTACGTCGCCTGTTGGAGGCCTCCGCGGCCGCCGCGGGGATCGACGATTTCGGCCTTCGGCTGGCCGAGCGCGGCGGGTTTTCAAATCTAGGGCCAGTGGCACTCATTGCGCGCGACCAGCCAACCGTCGGAGCGGCGATGGAGGCGATCGGACGTTATATGCACATCCACAATGAATCGCTGCGTCAGCGCATCGAGCGGCACGGCGACGTCGTGGTGATCATACCCGAGATATTGCTTGGCCGCCCCGTACCGGCACGGCAGGCGGTGGAATTGGCGGTAGGGGTGTCCTATCGCATTCTCAGCGCTTTTCTTGGATCGGGGTGGCAGCCAATGGACGTACACTTCACGTATCCGGCACCACGCAATCGCCAGACGTATCGGCGCTTCTTCAAGTGTAATGTCGTGTTCGGGGCCGAATTCGATGGGATCATCTGCCACAGCACCGACATGGATCGTCCGATGGCTGCCGCAGACCCATCGATCGCGAGATACGCGCAGAGATACATCGAGACAGTTGCTGCACGCTCATCCACATTTGATGGCAAGGTCCGGGAGTTGATCGCGGCGCTGCTGCCAAAGGGGCACTGCTCGGTGGAGCGCGTGGCCCAGCATCTGGGCTGCGACGGTCGCACCGTGCAACGCAGGCTCGCCGAGAGCGGCAAGAGCTTTTCCGAGATCGTCGATAGGGAGAGAGCCGAAGCGGTGGTTCGCCTTATCAAAGAAAAGGATCGTTCACTCAGCGCCGTCGCCGCACTTCTGGGCTTCTCCGCGCAAAGCGCGCTTGCACGTTGGTTCCGAGAGCGATTTGGCTGCAGCATTACGGAATGGCGCAGCAATCCTCGGTCACGCTTGACGGATCAAAAGACGCGCTGACCCCATCGCTGCAGGCCTTTCGCTCCAGCACGGCAACACCGAAATCGTCGCGACTGGATCGTTTTTAGTCAGCCGAGCCGCAATCGCCATGGATTGTCTCGGGGTACTTTCTGACACGTCAGGTGCCAAGTTGTCTGAACTGGACCACGATTTTCTCCAGATCGCTTACTCGCTCGAATAAGACGGAAACTGGAGTTCGGTTTAGGCCCGCTTATCGCTTTGTAAATGAACAAAAACTGGCGCACCCGACACGATTCGAACGTGTGACCTTTGCCTTCGGAGGGCAACGTGGCCGGGCTTACGGCTTTCGCTTCGCTGACGTGCTCGTCTCTAAATCCCTAAAAACACAGCCAATCGAGCTATAAGCTAGGAGGGATACCCCCCTAAGGTCAAGTCAGAGCAGAGGCTATCAGTGTGACGGCTGTGACCGCGCCCTGACCTCAACGCGCCGTCTTACTGCCGGCATGGGGGAGTTTTGCGCACGCCGACCTATTTGATGCCCTCGCGAAAAAATCTGTCGTTTTCGCGCAGGGAACACACCGTGCGTCTTATTGTACTCATCCGTGTGGCGGTGCCCTGCCTTCTGTTGTTCCCAGTCTCGTCGCAATCGGGCTTCTGCCGGCCTCTCCACCTTGAAATGATGAAGGTACCTGGCGCCATTCGGAACTGTATCACGAGACATTCGCGACGCTGACTTGACCTAAGATCGCGATCGCAGCTTGATTTAGGTTGAGCCGAATAGTTTGAAGAACTCTTTGCCCGTTTCAATTAAGCTGAGAACCGCTGGCCGAAAAATCCATAGCGTTACGCCTATGGTAATGACGGCGCCAACGAAGAAGACTGCGATTGCGCTTCGCTTACGAACATAACTCGCTTCCAACAAAGAGCGTGCGAGGCGCCGGTTATCCATCGCCACGTTGAAGGCGGTCGTGAGCCACGTCACCACAACGACTACGACCGACGCACCCATAAAGCTGAAAAAGTTTTCTGCGGCGAAAGTGCTGACCTGAAAGAGGAGGGGGAAGTCATCCTTCTCTTGAGTCGAGATTCTTGGCTGAATGAGAATGGCTATTGTCGCAATCACAATCGCAACGAATGCCAACACAATGGTCCTCGACGTGCCAGCCTTCGCAAGCGACACGCTTTGGCGGTTTGATACTATCTGTTCGGCAGCACTGATTTCGTCAGCCTTCGCCTGAAGCGAAAGTCGCAGCGCATCATCGTTGAACTCCGGAAAGTCCTTGTAGTCAGCCTTGAGCTTTAGCTTGCAGCAATCAACAAAACTTTTGCAGTAGGCGAGGATGCCCATTGCTCTCAGTGCGGATCGGGCGTCAGGGTCTCGCTTAAATCTGATGATCGCGTAATGCAGTGAATAGATGATATTTTTGCGCCACTGGACGTCATCACCCTTTCTATCCTGCAATATCAAGATCGTGTCAGATGTCACTTCATGATGTTGGTGGGCATGCGTTGCATCACGAAGGAAAAAGTAGCATTGGTCCGCTACCCACTTCCTTATGTTGTGCCCGTCGCTTGCAGCAAGTTGCTCAGACGCTCGCTGCAAGGCCTCTTCTCTGAATGCCGGCTGACTGAAATAAACCTCGCCGTTGCGCTCGAGATCAAATTCGATCTCAATATCAGCATGCTGTTCCACCAGATTCCTTGCGCGATCGTATTCGAGGTTCGCTCGGGCAGGCATATCGGGCGCGTTAGAAAACCGCAGTTGGCTGATGCCGCGGATTAGCCGTCGCATGGGCTGATCCGCGTGAAGGCGCCAATCCTCTCGGCTTTTGAAAACATGAATCTTGCCGCTGATTCTGTCGGCAACTAGAGGGCTGTTGTTGGATTTCGCGGTGAGCACAAACCAGAAGTCGCCACTGATGTTCTGCAACCAGTGGATTATCCGAGGAAAAAGAATGTCACTAAGAGGCCGATGTTGGTAAGCGACGATGAGCCGCTCAGCCCCGGTGTCCAGATTTGCGAAAATGGATTCTGTCGGGCGACGTGTATCGCCTACATGACGAAACGATAGTCGCCCGTTGACCGTCGGAATCCAACCGACGTACGGGCGAGAAGCAAAGTCTACTGGATTGCTTTCAACGGAAGATGCGGTCGAAAGCTTCGTCTGACAGTCGTCCGCTGACTTCAATGCGGTTTTCTCTGCGATTATAAATCATGCCACCTTTGATGCGGCCATCGGGCATCCAGTCGTCACGCGTGCGGGCGCGGCCCATCACGGCATCCGACACGCTCTTGACGCGAGACGAACCTTTCTTTGCCTCAAAGCGGTCCAGGCGAAACAACTTATAGGCGATCGAAAACAGGACGGCAGCGAGCGTCAGGCCGCCAGCTAGTCCAAGATAATTCAGCGCCAACATGAGAGTGTCTCGGGGTTGATGCGGGAAAATTTCAACCAGAACAACCAATTACGCCGCAAGATGTGCCTATCGTGAGCGGCTGTCAAATCGACGCAGTGGGAGCAGGGCTTCAACTACACGAGGTTGAGATCGATTGAATGACCTCGGCTAGTTGCTGCGCCATTTCGCTTCTAAGACTCTAGGATGCGATAAAAGTCATGGTACGCGACCACGCTGCCCTTGGCGAAAAGCCTCTCCACGACGCTCCCTGTGGGCCTGAGGGGCCTTGAAATAATTTTGTGTAGGACCTGCGGATCGCGCTTCGGTGGCGGGGTCGTGGCCTCCTTAACAGTTGTTAACCCCTTTGCCGCCCTGTTCGACTGCGCGTCGGAGGATGACTACCCCTTCCTTTTCACAGTGGCCTCATCTTCTGAACCACGATCCTTAGATGCGCCGGACGCTTGAATGCCCTTGGTCGGCGCGTACCAACGCCGCCTTCTTTGGATTGTATGTGTAGTTGGTAATCGTTCCATCTCTGATCCGATCGACGGCTTCGTTGATTACGAACAGCGGTACAAGAAACCATTCCCGTGGGATCACCGGCTGTCCAAAGCGGTCTTTGATCTCGATATCAAGTCGCGCCGCGTCGAAAACGCGATGGATTAGGTTTTCAAGCCGGGTCCGGTTGATGTTGAACAGCTCGTAAGTAGCCACCACTTCGACATCGGCCATAAGAAAGGTCGGGTCATGCTTCGCTGCCGCTATGCGGCGCGCAATGTCGCCGCCCGTGACGCCAATCTTGTGCAACACGTCGCGATGCGCTGCGATGCTTGGATGGTCGGACTTGCTGCGCAGCACGTAGACGATCCCGCTGGCTTCGTCTCCCTCTTCATTCTGATCTGAGAACAGGGGGCCAGCCGAAGGCTCAATGATCCGCCGCCCGGCAGGGTCTTGTTGGAGCGCTTTTTGAAACGATCGCAGGAGCAGGTTGCTCTCGGTTCCGTTATCGAAAATCACGCGAAGTCGGGCATCTATATTGCCATGCTCGTTGACCGTAGGCTGCTCCATGGTAGCCACATAGGCTTTCTGGCCGCCTAGAATGTAGAAGCGACCGGGTGCGATCTCGGACTTGCGCTCGAAGCGCCGGGTCTGCCGCAGGCCGGAGCTAATTTCCTTTTGAACCTGTTCAAACATCGGCTTGAAAGTCTCGAAATCCTCGCACTTCTGGCGATTGGCGATTTCCTCGGCAGCGCGCTTGTCGGCCGCCGAACGAACATGCCGTAATTCCGTGATGCCGCCAGGCGCGGCATCGTCCACCCCGAGCTGCGCCAGGAGTTCGTCATCGTCGAGTTCGTCGGCGGTGGTGATTGGGGCGGCTTGTACACCGGCAAGAAGTCCTTGGTGGTCGAGGGGTTCGATCAAGGCGCGACAATCCGCTAGCTCGCGCAGGCGATCAAGCCGAGCGGCATATAGCCGCTCAAAGATGTCGCGGTCCTCGCCGTGCTGAGGAGCACGGCCATGCTGGGCGACGAAACGCTGAATCTCCTCAAAGCCGGCGATGACCCGCTCCTCATTAGGCGCCCGGCTAGCCTCCTTCCTCGCGTCAGCCTCGACGCCAAGCTCAGTGAGAAGCGCATCGTCCTCCTCGGTGAAGCCACTAGCCACGCGCAGCCTCCGCCCTCATGCGTTGAAGGAAGGCGATACCCTCAGCCATGCGCTTTTCCCAGGCGTCAGGCGAAGTGATCGAGGGCAATCGACCGCGCTCCTGTTTGAACTTCAAGGCCCGCTTGGCAAGCTCCCGTGCCTCCTCGATGGTGAGGTTGACGCGCTTAGCCCCTATAACGGCAGCGACCTGCTTCAGGCTCTCCTCACTCATGGTCTTGGCGAGAATGGCATAGGCTTCGCCGAAAGGATTGATGCGGTCGATTAGGTCGATATCTAGCTCGCGCACATCCATTGCGTATTTGCGGACGCCCTCGATGAAGGCAGTGTTGAGGCTCTTTTCACCGTCGCCCTCGGTTTCGCCAAGCGCAGCCTCCTTGGCCTTCTGCGTGAGGTTCAGTGCGGCGACGACGTGCTGGCGCACGGCCTCCTGATCCTCCTCATCAAGCTCGGGATATTTGTCTTTGATGATCTTGCCCATGCGAAGCTGAGTCAGTTCTTCCGGCACCAGATCGGGATCGAACAGCCCGCGCTCGATCGCGGTCTTGTCTTGCACGAAGGCAGCGATGACCTCGTTCAAGTCCTGCTGGCAGATGCGCTGTGCTTCCTCGCTCTTCGGCTCAGCAAGCCCTTTGATCTCGATTTGGAATTGGCCGGTTTCTTCGTTGAAGCCGACATTGGTCTTGCTTGGATCGTAACCGCCTTCGCCATAGTCGAAGCCAGGAGTCGGTCCGCTGTGCGGGGTCTTCGGCTTGAACTCAAAACGCGGGGCGAGCACTTGTTCCATGAGAAGACTGGCCGCGATGGCCTTCAGCGTGTCGTTCACGGCTTCGGAGACGGCCTCTTCCGATGCATCCGGCTCAGCGATAAGATTGGTAAAGCGGGCGCGCAACTTGCCCGGCGCATCGCGAGTGGCGCGACCGATGATCTGCACGATCTCCGTGAGGCTCGACCGATAGCCGACTGTCAGGGCGTGCTCGCACCAAATCCAGTCGAACCCCTCCTTCGCCATGCCGAGCGCGATGATGATGTCCACATGGTCGCGATTGTTCTTCTGCGTTGGATCTTTTAGCGCCGCCGACACGCGATCGCGCTTGGCGGCATCATCGTCAACCAGGTCGGCGATGCGAAGAACGCGTCCGTCCGGCGTCTTGACCAGTTGGAAGCCAGTCGCCGGGTCGCGGCCCTGCCATTCGCCCAACTCGTGGAGGACGTGTTCAACCTCCTTGATTTTGTCTCCCATGCTTTCGCGGGAATTGACGTTCGGGATGTGGACAATGGTCTTCTCTGCCGGGTCGAGCACCTTCAGGATGTCGTCGGTGTAAGGTCCGTTATAGAAGAAATAACCGATGTCGAGCTGCTTCAAATATTCGTAGCCGTTGAGCTGCTCATAGTAAGTGTAGGTAACCGTATCGAACTTCACCTCGTCCTGCGGGGTCAGCACGGCCTCGGCGTCGCCTCGGAAGTAGGAGCCTGTCATCGCCACGATATGCACGCGATCGCGGGTGATGAACTGGCCGAGATGTAGGCCGAGCTTGTTGTCAGGGTTGGCCGAGACATGATGGAACTCGTCAACCGCGATCAATCGGTCGTCGAAGGCTTCCACTCCAAACCTGTCCACAGCGAAGCGGAAGGTGGCATGGGTGCAGACGAGCACCTTGTCGTCGCCCTTGAGGAACGCCTCGACCGAGTTGACCTTGCCACCGTTATCCGAGCCGGGCGCATTGCAGAGATTCCATTTCGGTGCAACGGTCCAGTCAGCCCAAAAGCCGAACCGGGTCAGCGGCTCGTCGTTGAAGCTCGCCCCGATCGACTTTTCCGGCACTACGATGATCGACTGCTTGAGCCCCTGATTATGTAGCTTGTCGAGGGCGATGAACATCAGCGCGCGGCTCTTGCCCGATGCGGGCGGCGACTTGATGAGGAGATATTGCTCACCCCTCTTCTCATAGGCGCGCTCCTGCATCGGTCTCATGCCGAGTGCATTGGCCTTGGTCGAGCTGCCATTTCGAGCGTAGGTGACGGAGACCGAAGGGACTGCTTTCTTCTCGTCGGTCATGCGCGCGCCTCCGCCTTCCGTTTCTTTGCCACGCCGGGTGAGGCGGCCATCTTGGTATAAAGCTCGAACAGCTTTTCCAACCGTTCGGTGTCGTTGCGGAACCGTCGCCCGATATAGATGCGTTCCAGTACCTCGTCGTCGCGCTCATGCGCCTCGCGCAGATTGGCAGGCATCTTCTCGGGGTCATAAAGTTCGGCGATAGTCTTCGGGAAATGCTCCTCGCGCGCCAGAAGAATATCCTCGGCGCATCGGGTCAGGTCGGCCTTGTTCTTCTCGGTGAGTGTGGGGACCGGGAAGGTGTTCCAGCCAACTGTATTGGAGTAACGGAAGTCGGTTTTTAGCTTTCCGCATACAGTGGCGATCCAAACAAGATGCAGGCGCGATGCGATCAGTGCGAGATTCCACAGTGGCGCGTCGTAGAGTGCGAGCGCGAGATTGGAGACGCGCACGTCGGCCGGTAACAGTCCGCATGGAAGGTAGGCGCGGCGTTCCGATGAAACGCTGGGAATAATGATCGTATGATCGTGCCCGATGATCGTTCGCTCAAACTTGTGCGGCGTGTCCAGTCCTGCGCGCCCACGCTCGCTGCCGTGCAATCGGTATTCACGAATGCGATCAAGTCGCGCCTTGATCGGCGAGATAGAACGAGCGAGTTGCGCCTGTGCGTCAGTGATCCAAAGGCAATATCGTTCCAAGCCATTGATGAATTCGTTTGAACCCAAGATGGGCTTTATCAAAGCCGCAGCCGCTGGGTACGAGGCCGTCAAATCCCTCGCCTCATCGGGTGAGAGCAGAAGATTTCCTTGGTCTCGTGGGATATTACCGCCAAACATGATCGCGACATCCGAGATCGGCTCATTCGCCCTCTCAACGATGACGTTATTGCCGGACGCCAGATAGAAGTTGATGTTTTCAACCTCTTTGCGCTCTTCTCCATCGAATATGTACTTCGGTTTGACGTCCGCTCTCGCCACGCCGACGATAATGCACGTAACTTGCGCGTTCTTGGCGGCGTTGTTGCCCCACAGGAAGTCCTTGTGGCCAAAAAAAATTGCCTGCTCGGCAGCAACGATTTTCGGCCATATCAGCGGAACCTGAACTCCTTGGCAGATTGAATTGGTAGAGACGAAGGCAAAACGACCTCCGTACTTAATGTAAGCAGAAGCCTTCCAAAACCAGCCTGCGATGTAATCGACCGCGCGGACGTCTTTTGCGGCTAGGGTCTTTAGATCGCCCTTCTGGTCCTTTGTCTGATATTTGTCGCCGACATACGGCGGGTTGCCGCAAAGGTAGGTTTCTCCGCCTTCATTCTCGAAGTCGATTTGCGCCTGATCGAGTGGTGTATGCAACAGGTCGTCAGATTGGTTCTTCACGCCGGTTCCGGTTGGTGGGCAGATACTCAACCAGTCGAGCCGTAGGGCGTTGCCACAGGTGATCCAGTTCTCAGCGTCGAGCGGTAGGAAATCTTGCAGTGCTTCCTTCTGGCCGCGATAGAGGACGTCGCACTGATACTCAGCGATAATGAGTGCGAGCCGAGCGATCTCGGCGGGAAAGTCCCGCAGCTCGATTCCCCGGAAGTTGGTGAGCGGAATGTCGCTCTTGCGTCCCGGTTCCTTGCGTCGATTGTTGATCTCGGCCTCGATCGCCCGCATCTCCTTATAGGCAATGACAAGGAAATTGCCGGAGCCGCAAGCCGGATCGAATACCCTAATCCGCGCCAGGCGCTTACGCAGGTTCAGAAGAGTCCGAGGATTGTCGCCTGCTTCTTCCAGACGCGCACGGATGTCGTCGAGGAAAAGCGGGTTCAGCACCTTCAGGATGTTCGGGACGCTCGTGTAGTGCATGCCGAGCGCGCCGCGCTCCTCGTCCTCTGCGACAGCCTGGATCATCGAGCCGAAGATGTCGGGGTTGATCTGCTTCCAATCGAGACTACCAATGTTGATGAGATAGGAGCGCGCCGTCCGATTGAAGCGCGGCACGTCGAGGCTGCCGGAGAACAGCCCGCCGTTCACATAGGGAAAGGCATCCGCCCAAGGACGCAGCTTGGCTGCGCTGCGATCGACGATCTTCGTGTTCATGGCTCGGAAAATCTCACCGATCACGAAATCCGTATCGGACCCGTCGCGCGCGCTCATCTGCGCGATGGTGTCGGTGAACAGCCGACCGCCGAGGAAGATATCGGTGTCTTCAGCGAAGAAGCAAAAAATCAGCCGAGCCATGAAGTGGTTCATGTCCGGTCGCCGCGCATTCGTATCCCAGTTAGGATTCTCTTGGCGCAGGGACAAGTAAAGGCGATTCAGGCGTCCCGTGGCCCGAATATCGAAAGCGTTTTCGCTGATCTGACGGACCGTCGAGATGCCGGCGAGTGGCAGGAAGAAACCGAAATGGTTAGGGAACTCTGCAAAGGGACAGGCGATGGGCGCGGCGTCCGACACCAAGTCCTCGGCCTCGAACCATTCACCATCCGTCGCCAGAACGAATTTCGCTTTGGCTCGCGCCGTCGCCGGGCTCGCCTTTAGGGCGGCAAGGGTCTTCGTTACCTCGCCGGGCGCGACGACGGCAATATGGATGTTGTTGGTCTGAAGGACGCCACCCATATCGGACTTGTTTGATTCGCCCTTGCGTAGCCGCTTGAGCGTAGTTTCTTTGTTCCCGAAGGCTTGGAGAAAGGCGAAGGGAAATTCGCGCGTATCGAATGCTTGTTCAGCAAGCGCCGAAACGGCTTCCTCGATCTCAACGGCGTTCATATGCCCCCCCGCCGCTCCGGACATGGGCAAGCTTCGTTGTCGAAAATCATTCTCCCGAACTCATTGCGGCCTACCACCGCGCTCCTCCCTAAGAGGGTCACTGTTCATAGACTTCATCCGCGTCGGCAATTCAAGGATATTTTGAGAGAGAGGCGAAGCGTCCGACCGAGCCAGGCCGGCATCAAGCAGACCTCTGGGAGAACGGCCGGACGGGGGGCTGCGCAAACCGCGAAACCAGCGACAATCGAATAAGACAGATACAAGCCGGGTGTGGGCGTAACGGCTAGGACGGGGCACTAGGCCCCGCCCTTTCTTAGGTTCTCGCTTCTCCACAGCGGTTGAAGGTTGCTGTAGTGGCATTGCGCGAGCAGCTCGCTCAGCGTTCGTGCCGCCGATAGTGGCCTGACATGATCTACCTCCCACTGCCGGTATTTCTCCCAGCACATCCCAAGGCGAAACTGAGCGGCGATGTGATCTCGCAATTCGGGATGGTCGCAACCGACCGCGCTAGCAGGGCTCGCGCGACCCTTGAGAGCCATACCAGTGCGCCTCAGGGTGTTTCGGTACATCCTGAAAGACGGGTCTTTGGTGCCTCTCAAGGCCTCCCTCTGCCGTGCCTTGACTGCATTGCAGGCAACGCATTGCCGGTTGCTTACAAACCGATCGGAGCAGTGTCCAGCCTTGCACGGTCGCCCGGTATAGAAACGCGAAAGGCCGCTCATCGCGGCCTGCTCTCTCGTGATTGCTTCCACTATGCGGCTGCTCGGCGAGGTCACGCCTTCACAAAGAATGATTCCGCTCCTCTGCCGTTTCTAAGATGGTACGTGACGCTCAGCTCAGAAAGCTGGGCATACTCGCTCGACGAAGGATCGTTAAGTCTCCTGATCGCACGATCCAGCGATGCCGCTCCGATCGGCGTCAGTTTGCGAATCTGAGCCTTGGTATAGTTGCCCTTGGGCGAACATGCGAAGAAGTCCAGCAGCTTCTTGATACCTCGATCGTGCCGCGCCCGTTTCTTGCGTGCATTCAACGGCCATGCAGTGATCTGTATCCCTGGCAAGTAGCGCAGAATTGCGTCGCGAATTGCTCGACCAACTGCATCCGCAGGAAGCGCCAAGAACACCTTCGTAGGGAGACAATGCCCCTCTTCATCAATCACCCGCCGACAACGAACGCGATTGACGGTCTGAATGACTGTTGCTGCCAAGTGGGCTCTCTGCATCCCGATCACTACGTCTTCGTTTGTTCCGACCGCACGGAACTGTGAATCTTGCAGCCAGTCGTTGGTTTGAGGCCCAAGCAACGCTTGCGCTGTGTTGATATGTGCAGCGACGGGTAGATAGAATAGGCCGACCAGCGCAACAGCCTCGTAGTCGTTCCAATCATTTCTGCCGTCTATGTTTCCGTAGTGAGCAAACGTCATTCGGGCAGGATTGCTAGGATCATTGCAGACCTTCTGCTCGAACTCCTCGTGGCAGCAGACTAAGATGCGACTGCTGACCGGCAAGATGCTCTGTATAGCCGCTCTATATTCAGGCCAAAGATAATCCGCAGCCCTCACCAAGTTGTCCTTCCCGCCGACTTGGCCCCACGCTAGATGCAGTGTGACATTGTCGTAGCGTCGCGTGTTTTCCGCAGCGGGGATAATCTTTGCGGGCGGGCTGAGCAAACCGTAACCCGGATAAAGACCCGCAGTCGCATCAAGTATCAAGCCGGAACCGGTAAGGAGCGATGGATGTAGCGCCGCAGAGTGTATCTGTGCTGTCAGTCCGTTATGGCTGATCCAGCCCCAACCGTTCCTTTGCATGCCGCTGATTGCTTCGATCGTGTCTGTACATGTCTTCCGTAGCGACGTTCTTCCGGTGTTCGGGCCTAGTGTAATCGCGTCATCATCAATTGACTTTAGGTGATCAAGTATTAGGGCGGTGTCTATCGAATGAATGTGCTCGAACTCAGCGTCCGTAATGCGCCTGTTTCTGCTCCCGACCGTCGTATCTGTGCTCGCGACTAAGAGACGTTTCATGTTTGCGTAGAGTTCTCTGTTCGCGCCGCGTAGCCAAGCGAGCGCGCCTATCGTCTGTGCCAACTCCTTGGTGTCGATCCGTGTGGATGATATGAAGTTGGGCGTCTCATCAATGATTAGCTTACCCCTGCTTCCAAGCTGCCACGTTGTAAGCTGCTCCCAAGTATTCCCTCCGATGCTGTCGTTCTTGCCGCACGATTGATGACGCTCGCAGGCTGCGTGCGTGATGGACAGGACGGGAAAATTGGCTGCGTCGGATAGCTTCGTATCTGAGCCACCGTAATATGCAGCAGCAATAGTGCGGCCCGCCAGCTTGTTGACATGGTCTGTGAATGTTTTTGCTTCTGACACCAATCGAGTAACGAAGAGAACGCCGGGATGCAGATTGTTCGACCGGATATTGTCTAAGCTGAGTGAGGGGGCTTCTAGCAGAGCGCAATACAGGGCGGTGAATTGCGTTTTGCCGATGCCCGTCGGCATTGCTAGCGTGGTCCAGCCTACGGAGCTATTGCCAGCTTCGTTAAGCGCCATGCACATGCGCCGCCATGTATCTTGAAGTGGGCTACTAACTTCCAGACCGAAGCTGCGCCACAGCGTTGTCATCTCTTTGACTGCGATGTCAGCATCGACATGCGTCATTCCTACTCCTCAAAAGAAAAGGACCTGCCGAAGTGTGTCGGCAGGCCCGTTGCGATTAATTCGTCACTTAGCTCTATAAGAGAGAGCAGAAGATAAATGATGTGGATTAGCTGGGTTCGGGTCTCATCAATGGAGTGTTCGACGTTTCTTAGGCGATAGAGGCAATATACGGCTTGAACGATACTGCTCGCGCTCTTCTGTGGTCAGGTAGTGATCCACCAACAGTTCCCTCATAGCGGCCAAATGGCCTTGCTGGTAGCGGGTTGACGGCGGATGATCAGCTGATCCCTCGACGTATTCTAGAAGAAAGGTGCGAAGCTCACTTGTCGTCATGATTTTCTTGTCCTTGCAGGGTTTGGAGCGTGCGGGTAGTCGCGCGCTATATTCTCCAATTAGGGAGGGACTGGCCTTATATGCGTGCTGGGCGCGGCGCGGGTGGCCTTCCCGGTAAGCTGACGCATTCGCCCATTTTGCCTGTCGCCGCTATTGTCCAAGCCATTGCTCTGACCGCTGATGAAAAGCGAAGTACGAATGGCAGATCGTCGGGACCAGTAGGAATGCCCATGGTCTCTCTGGAATGAACCTGGACGGCCCTCGTACTATCATCGAGCTGGACAATCGAAACGACGAGCATGGCTTTTTCCCTGAACCACGTGCGCTTAGCTATGCACATCACTACAAGAGACAGGGCGGTACCATCTTCATATTGAAGCAGGCAGCTAACGAGGTCATCTTGCACGTCAGATGGCTGTAAGCCCATCCGTTCGAGGGGCATTGCGATCAACTGCGCTACGTAGTCGGGCATTGTCAGTGCTCGGTTTGTCATGCTGCGAGTGCCTTCCCGTTGCGCAACTTCACAACAAGGTCTTCCGGCTTCAGATGCGTGTAACGAAACAGCGTCCGTAGGTCCCTGTGCCCGCTGATGGACGCAACCTCTGCTGTGTTTAATCCCCTTTCAAAGAACCGACTCACAGCCTCGTGCCGCAAGTCATGGAAACGTAGCTCTTGCACGCCGACGCACCCGGCTCGCTCTGCACGCCGCTTGCAGCGTTCCCATGCTAGGCGGAAAGTGTTCGCGCTGACGGGAAATGCGTATTCGGCATCTGTAGCCGATGCTGCTTTGCGCTCCTTGAGAATCTCCACAGCTCGATCAGTAAGCGGGATGGTGCGGGCCTTATCTGTCTTGGTGAAGGGTACGTGCAGGACCGCTGTATCGAACTTCACGTCTTGCCATCGGATGCCAAGCAACTCTCCGCGCCGCAAACCTGTTTCAATGGCGAGCTGAAAGCCATGCAAGAGCCATGAGCCGACGACGTTACTGCACGCCTGAGTCAGGGCCTGTAGCTCACCGGACTTCAGTCTACGCTCGCGGCCTTCCGGTGCCTTCGGCTTTCTAAGTCCGGTCAGCGGATTCGGGAATGCGGCATACCCCCATTCCTGGCGAGCTATCTCGAAGATGGATCGCAATAAACCCAGTTCCCGGATAACCGTGCCGGGGCCAACCTGCTTCAGTCGTGTATCGCGGTATTTGCTAAAGATCGTAGCATCGACCTTCACCAAGGGCAGCGTGCTCCATCGTTGGCGAAGAAAGGCTTCGATCCGCTTGCGCTCCGGAATGCGCCCACGCTTCTCGTTGGTGATGGTGTCTCGGTAGCGCGTAAGGATTTGTGCGACAGTGATCGTATTGAGCGCCCGTACATCGTTCGGGATCAACGTGCGGTCTAATTCGGCTTCGATCTGCCGTGCCCAACGTTGTGCGTCGGATTTAAGTTGGAATGATTTGGCTCGTGGAGTGTGTCCGTAGCGTCTGACTTGGACCTGCCACTTGCCGTTTCTGTACCGTAGGCTTGCCATACCGAAAGCTCCTCATGTTGTGACCAGTGCTGTGACCAGCCGGTCTGAGGAGCTTTCGAGGAGCTACCACCAACGCTTTAAGGTGTTGGCAGATCGAGAGAAACGCTGGCGCACCCGACACGATTCGAACGTGTGACCTTTGCCTTCGGAGGGCAACGCTCTATCCAGCTGAGCTACGGGTGCGTGCAGCCACCATTTAGCTGATTGGCTCCGGGTCGGCAACGGCGTTGTCCGGCCGGTCAAGGGCTGTAAACTGCCTGCGCCAATATGACAGGCCACCGAAAAAGGCCGTCTTTCGAGGGAGTTTGCCCATGCGTCCGCTGGAATTCGGCTGGTATCTGCCCACGCATGGCGACACCACGGCCTATGGGCTGATGGAGGCGCAAATCGCCGGCTCGCCGGAACTCTGCGAGCGCGTGGTCAAGGCGGCCGAGGACGCCTCCTTTGAGTATCTCCTGATTCCGGTCGGCTCGGTGTGCTGGGAGGCCTGGATCGCCGGCGCCTTCATGGCGGCGCGCTCCAGCCGGATCAAGCCGCTGATCGCGGCAAGGCCCGGCTACATCAACCCGGTGCTGATGGCCAAGATGATCTCGACCTTCGACCAGATGTCGGGCGGGCGGATCTGCATCAACCTGATCGCCGGGCAGAACGAGAGCGAGGTCGAGGCCGAAGGCGTGCGTTATGCCAAGGAGGAGCGCTACGCGCTGATGGAGGAGGAGGTCTCGATCCTGAAGGCGCTGTGGACCACACGTGGCCCGGTGCATTTCGAAGGCAAGTTTCACGCGATCTCGGGCGCGCATATCAGACCGCGTCCGTTGCAGCAGCCGTTCCCGAAATTCTATCTCGGCGGCGGCTCGCGGCAGGCCTGGGAGGTGTCGGCAAAGCATTCCGACGTCCATCTGTTCTGGGGCGATCTGCCGGAGCGCATCGCTGACAATATCGCCGAGATCCGGCGGATGGCGCGGGCGCATGACCGCGAGGATGCGATCGGGTTCGGCATGCGGCTGCAGGTGATCTGCCGCGAGAACGAGGCGGATGCCTGGGAGGCGGCCGACCAGCTGGTGCGCCACGCCACCGACCGGCAGAAGCAGGAGATGAAGACGCTCTACGTCAGGTCGGAGGCCAACCAGCGCGTGCAGCAACTGGCGCGCGATTACGGTGATCTCCTGATGCCGCATCTGTGGACCGGGATCACCAAGGTCCGGCCCGGCGCCGGGATCGCCGTGGTCGGCAATCCGGAGCAATGCGCCGCGACCTTGCAGCAGTTCATCGACGCCGGCTGCCACTCCTTCTGCCTGTCCGGCTATCTGCACGACGAGGAGGCCGAGCGGTTCGGCCGCCTGGTCCGCCCGATCCTTGCCGCAAACAATCGCGGGCGGCTCGGCGCGTGATGCGCGGAAGCTTTCCGAAAATTCATGGGGCAATCGGCACCTGACGCGGCATGATCCGGCGGGGATCGCAACCTCGCGGCACAATGGAGATTGAACCATGCATCACCGAGCCTGGCTCGCGGCTTTGGCGCTGTTTACCGTGACGGCCGCTCACGCACCGGTCGCGTCTGCAACGCAGGCGCAGATCGAGCGCGACAAGAAGCCGGTCAAGGAAATCGCCGGCGGGCGGATCGCCGTCGGCAGCGCGGTGTTTCCGCTTTATCTGTCGGCGGACTGGTCCAATCCGATGCCCGATATCACCCGCGCGGTGCTGGTGCTGCACGGGGTGCTGCGCAACGCCGACGATTATTTCCGCGCGGCGCTGAGCGCGCAGGCCGCGGCCGGCGATGTCGGCAAGAGCACGCTGATGATCGCACCGCAATTCCTGATCGAGCCTGACGTCGAGGCGTTCAAGCTGCCGGCGGAGACGCTGCGCTGGAGCCTCTATGACTGGCAGGGGGGCGAGCCCGCGATCGCGCCCAATCCGGCGAGCTCATTCGAGGCACTCGACGCCATCCTGGCCAAGCTCGGCGACCGCAAGCTGTTTCCGAACCTGAAGCAGGTCGTGGTGTTCGGCCATTCCGGCGGCGGCCAGGTGGTGCAGCGCTATGCGATCGCGGTGAAGGGCGATCAGGTGCTGCTGCACGAGGGCATCGGCGTGCGCTACGTTGTCGCCAATCCCTCCTCCTATGCCTATTTCACCAAGGAGCGGCCGGCGCCTGCGATCGCGACGGCGTGTGAAGGCTATAACAGCTGGAAGTTCGGCATGGACGACCGTCCGCCCTATCTCGCCGCGCCGACACCGGCTGTACTGGAGCAGGCCTATGTCGCGCGCCGCGTGATCTATCTGCTCGGCACGCTCGACACCAATCCCGATCATCCCGCGCTCGACAAATCCTGCATGGCGGAAGCCGAAGGGCCGTATCGCTACGCGCGCGGGCACTCTTATGTTGCCGCGATGCAGGCCCGCGACGGCGGCACGCCGAACCACAGCGTGTGGGATGTGCCCGGCGTCGGCCACGAGGGCGGCAAGATGCTCAACTCGCCCTGCGGCCTGACTGCCGTGTTCGATATTCCCGGCTGCGAGGCGGCGCGCTAGAGCGTGATGAGATTAGGTTGAGTTGGAGCGGCGTCGAAGGTCCACTTCT
>NZ_JACMYK010000046.1 GCF_020889785.1 Bradyrhizobium acaciae | reverse complement strand
CACGGCCGGCACCGCGCCCCCATCCTGCGCCACGGCCGCAGCATCCCGCTGCGAGGCCGGCGCCACACAGGCACGCATGATCGAGCAAATCGGCGTGCCCGCAAGGGCACGCCGATTTCACATGAGCGCCCATCGCGTGCAAAACGGCGCGCGATGCAAATCGTCAGTCATGGAATTTCCGGCGCGCAAAGCCGCACCGTCAGGCCAGTTCGTCGGCCGCATCGCTGATCGCGGCGTAAACCTCCACGAGATCGGCCGCGGTGACGCAGTAGGGCGGCATGACGTAGATCGTGTTGCCGAGCGGGCGCAGCAGCAGATTTCGCCGTTGGAAGAAGGCCTGAAGCTTGGGGCCGATGCCGGCGAGATAGCCGGCATCGCTGGCCTTCAGATCGAGTGCGGTGATGGTCCCGGTGCGGCGGACGTTTTCGAAACGCGTATCAGTGCGGAACGGCGCAAGCATACGCTCCTGCATCGCGGCGAGCGACGTGACGCGCTCGCCCGCGCCGTGTTGCCAGAGCTCGAGGTTCGCTTTCGCCGCGGCGCAGGCGACCGGGTTTGCCGTGTAGGAACTGGAGTGGAAGAACATCCGCGCACGATCGCTGGAATAATGCGCATCGTAGATGTCGGCACGGCACAGCGACACCGCGAGCGGCAGCGATCCGCCGGTCAGGCCCTTCGAATAGCACGCGATATCAGGCGTGACGCCGGCCTGTTCGCACGCGAACAGGGTGCCGGTGCGGCCCCAGCCGGTCATCACCTCGTCGGCGATGAACAGCACGTTTGCGGCTTCACAGATGCGCTTCATTTCCGCCAGCACCCAGGGCGGATACATCAGCATGCCGCCGGCGCCGAGGATCAGTGGCTCGACGATGAACGCCGCTGCGGTTTGCTCCCTGCACGCGGCTTCGAGCGCGTCGAGCGTCGCCTGCTCGTGGCCGGCAGCGGGAAACGGGATTGACGCGACGTCGAACAGCAGCGGCTCGTATGCCTTGTTGAAGACGCCGCGCGCACCGACCGACATCGTCCCCACGGTGTCGCCATGGTAGGAGTGCTCCATGACGATGATCCGCGTGCGCGGCACGCCGATATTATGCCAATAGCCGAGCGCCATCTTCAGCGCCACTTCGACGCTGGTCGAGCCGGAGTCAGAGAAGAACACGTAGTCGAGTCCCTCAGGCGCGAGCTTCAAAAGCTGAGCGGCAACCGCTTCGGCCGGATCGTGGGTATGGCCGGCAAAGATGATCTGGTTGAGCTGTTCGGCCTGCTCCTGGATCGCGCGCACGATATGCGGATGGCAATGACCGTGGGTCACGACCCACCAGGACGCGATCGCGTCGATGATGCGACGGTCATCTGCGGTGTAGAGATAGGCGCCCTCGCCGCGCACGATCCTTGTCATCTCGCCGTGCAGCGCGTGCTGGGTGAACGGGTGCCAGATCGGCGATTTCCTGGGCGACGTCATGCGTTGAAATCTTCGCTCCGGAACGATGCCTTGAACGCCGTGCGCAGCGCGTCTGCCGTGAGCGGTGCAAGCAGAGGCAATCGCCCCAACCGGCGCACCTGCCCGATCTCGCAGATAGCGCGTTCGCTCACGGGATTGCTCTCGCCGATGAATGCGATCCCGAGAATGTCGATTTGGCGCCTGCGCAGCGCCTCGACCGACAGCAGCGAGTGATTGATGGTGCCGAGCGCAGTGCGGGCACAGAGCACGACCGGAAGCCGCCATCGCTCGAAGACGTCGATGTAGAGCATGTTGTCGTGCAGCGGAACCATCAGCCCGCCAGCGCCCTCGATCACCAGCGGCCGGTCGCCAATGTCGGGCACGGCGAACGCCGCGGGATCGATGCGAACGCCGTCGATTGCGGCAGCCTGATGCGGCGAAGCCGGCGTTCGCAGCCGGTAGCGCTCCGGCACGATGCGATCGGGCGAGAGACCCGCAAGCCGCGCCACCAATTCCGCATCGGTCTCCTCGTCAAGTCCGGCCTGAACCGGCTTCCAGTAACTCGCGCCGAGGAAGCCGGTGAGGCCTGCGGAGAAGATCGTCTTGCCAATCCCGGTATCGGTGCCGGTCACCACGATCCGGCGGCTCATCGCGACCAGCCCTTCGTCTCCTCGACCAGCGCATCGAGCAGCGTGCGGACGTCGGCCTCGCTGACATTGAGGGTCAGCGCAATTCGTAGCCGCGCCGTCCCCGCTGGCACGGTCGGCGGCCTGATGCCTCTGACGTCGAAGCCGCGCATCTGCAACGCCGACGCAAGCTGCATCGCGCGCGCATTGTCGCCGACGATATAGGGCACGATCTGCGAGCGCGACGGACTGTGCCAGCCGCGCTGAGCGAACTCCCGATGCGTGAACGCGACCAGCCTGGCGAGGCGCTGCTGATGCTCGGGCTCCTCCTGCAGGATCAGCAGGGCCTCACGCACCGCGACGGCCACAAGCGGCGACGGCGCGGTGGCGAAGATGAACGGGCGGCAGCGATTGACCATGAAGTCGCGCAGCACGGTCGAAGCCGTGACCAGCGCGCCGGCGGCGCCGAGCGCCTTGCCGCAGGTATGAACGATCACGAGATTCTCGCGTCCCTCATAGGGCGCGGTCAGCCCGCGCCCCTGTTCGCCATAGACGCCGGTGCCGTGCGCCTCGTCCACCATCAGGAACGCGTCGTGGCGCTCGGCGAGAGCGACGAGCTCGTCGAGCGGCGCGACGTCGCCGTCCATGCTGTAGACGCTTTCGACCACGATCCAGACCCGGCCCGTTCCGCCCTCGGCGCGCCAGCCGCGAATGGTGTCTTCAACAGATTGAGGATCATTATGTTCGCTGAACCGGAACTCGGCCCGGCCCGCGCGCGCTCCCTCATGGATGCTGGCGTGCACCAGCGAATCCAGAACCAGCAGG
This sequence comes from Bradyrhizobium acaciae, assembly GCF_020889785.1. Taxonomy (GTDB): domain Bacteria; phylum Pseudomonadota; class Alphaproteobacteria; order Rhizobiales; family Xanthobacteraceae; genus Bradyrhizobium; species Bradyrhizobium acaciae. The sequence continues at coordinate 46,686 of NZ_JACMYK010000046.1, read as the reverse complement.
TCGCCGCGCTGCGGCAGTGTGGTCAGCACGGCGAAATTGGCGACGTAGCCGCCGCCGAAGAACAGCGCGGTCTCGGCGCGGAAGAACGCGGCGGCTTCGGCCTCCAGCCTTTCGTGCTCCGCGCAATTGCCGCGCAATAGCCGCGACCCGCCGGCGCCGATCGGCGTGCCGGCCTCGAGCGCGGCCGCAACCGCTTGCTTGATGCGCGGTGCGCTCGCGAGCGCCAGATAATCGTTCGAGACGAAATCGATGCCCGCGCGCGGCTTCAGGCTACGCAGCCGATCGTCCTTGCTCAGGGCATGCAAGGCCGCGACGTAATCAGCGGCCTCGGCCGCATGGATTGCGCTCATGTTCGCTCTCAGATTTATGGTTGGTCGCGCGGCGAATGACGCCGCGCGTGCCGCACGCTGCGATCAGGCGAGACGGGATGTGATGCCGAGCCGATCCAGCAGATCGGCGTCGCGATCGCGCTGCGGGTTCTTGGTGGTCAGCAGCACATCGCCGATGAAGATCGAATTGGCGCCGGCGAGGAAGCACAACGCCTGCAGTTCGTCGGTCATGTACTGCCGTCCGGCCGACAACCGCACCACGCTGTTCGGCATCAGGATGCGCGCGGTCGCGACCAGCCGCGCCAGCGCGATCGGATCGGGACGCTCCGCGGTCTCGTTGACCGGCACGCCCTTGACCTCGTTCCACAGGTTGATCGGCACGCTCTCCGGAGGGCTCGGGAGATTGGCGAGCAACACCAGCATGCCGAGCCGGTCCTCGACCATCTCGCCCATGCCGATAATGCCGCCGCAGCAGACCTTGATGCCGGCATCGCGCACATGCGCCAGCGTATCGATGCGGTCCTGCAAGGTGCGGGTGGTGATGATCTTGTCGTAGAACTCGGGCGAGGTGTCGACGTTGTGGTTGTAGAAGTCGAGCCCGGCGTCGGAGAGACGTTCGGCCTGCTTTGGCGTCAGCATGCCGAGCGTGACGCAGGTCTCCATGCCGAGCCCCTTCACCGCGCTGACCATGTCGCAGACCTGGTCGAGATCTCGGTCCTTGGGACTGCGCCAGGCCGCCGCCATGCAGAAGCGGGTTGCGCCGGCATCCTTGGCGCGCTGCGCGACCGCGACCACTTCGTCCCGCGGCATCAGGCGGGTGGCCTTCAGACCGGTGTCGTAATGCGCGCTCTGGGAGCAGTAGCCGCAGTCTTCCGGGCAGCCGCCGGTCTTGATGCTGAGCAGGCTCGCGGTTTCGACATGGTTCGGATTGAAGTTGGCGCGGTGGATGCCCTGCGCCTGGAACATCAGGTCCGCGAACGGCAGGTTATAGAGTGCCTCGGCCTCGGCCCGTTCCCAGGTCTTGCGGGGCGGTGCGCTGCTGCGGCTGTCGGTCCGTTCGATCTCAACGACATCAACCATCGGGCTTGCCTTCTCGTTTGTGATAGATCATAGATAATCTAATATATTATCTATGATCTTGGACTTAGAACGATGCTAGCTGAGGGCGCGCGGCAGTGCACCCGTTTTTATGATAGATAATCTATGATGGGCGAAAGCGAGAACACGACGACCGCCGGACGCATTACCGAGGTGCTCGCTGAAGGCATCATCAGCGGCGCCTTGCCGCCGGATGCCCCGCTCCGGCAGGACCATGTCGCGCGGGAATTCCATTCCAGCCACGTCCCGGTGCGCGAGGCCTTCCGGCAATTGGAGGCGCAGCATCTCGTCGTTGGCGTGCCCCGTCGCGGGGTGCGGGTCGCGCCGCTCGACACCAATGCAGTGAAGGAAATCGCCGAGATGCGCGCCGCGCTCGAGGTGGTCGCGTTGCGCAACGCTGCGCCGAGATACACATCGACGCATCTGGCACGGATCGAGGTCGCCATGATCGAAGGCGACAATGCCGAGACGGTGCAGGATTTCGAGCTGGCCAATCGCGCCTTCCATCACGCGCTGGTGGCGCCTTGCGCGATGCCGCGCCTGCTCGCCAGCCTCGACGGCCTGCAGCTCGCCAATTCGCGATTGGTGTTCGCGATGGCCCGCAACGCCGGCTGGCGGCCGCGGCCGAGCCAGGACCATCGCGTCATCCTGCAGGCGCTGCGCGCACGCAACATCGAGCAGGCCTGCAGCCTGCTCGCGCGGCATATTCAGACCATCGAACGGCTCGCGCTGCCGGCGGCGTGATCGCGTTGTTCCGACGTGCTCCGGTTCACCTTGCCCTGCGTGTGGGGAGAGGTCGGAACGCATCGTGAGATGCGTTCCGGGTGAGGGGGAGTCTCCGCAAGCACAGCCAATAGCGAATGCGCGGAGACAGCCCCTCACCCCAACCCTCTACCCGTAAGAACGGGGCGAGGGAGCGCGCCGTCTTCGCGCTACGCGATCGCGACGATCTCCAGCTCCTGCTCGCCTGAGCCCGCGACGTCGCCCACGGCTTTGCCCATCAACGACCGCGCCACCGGCGAGACGAAGGAGATCGAGCCGGCCTTCGGATCGGCTTCGTCCTCACCGACGATGCGATAGGTCTGCACCCGCCCGTCGGCGCGGCTGAAAGTCACGGTGCTGCCGAAGGCGACGGTTTCAGCCGAGGCGGGATCAGCGACGACCTGTGCGGTGCGAAGCCGCTCGGTCAGATAGCGCGCGTCGCGCAGCGGAACCGCCGACTGCCGCCGCCGTTCGTTGACGTCGTCCAGTTGCTGCGCGGCCTCGTAGGCCTCGCGCGCCTCCTGGAGCTGACGCTCCAGCGCCTTCCGTCCTGCTTCCGTCACCAGATTGGCATGCGGCGATATGGGGCGGTCCGGCAACAGTGTTTCCGACGCAGTCTCGGCACTTTCTTCCTTGGTGAAGGCAACGCTCAATCCAGAACTCCATCGATGAGCCGGGCAGTATAGCCCCGCCTCACTCACCTTGCTAATGCGCGATGGGATTAGGCCGGAGCTAGTGCGGCGCCGGCTGTTCCGCTTTGCTCCGCCTGCCGAAGCGGTTCTTGACGCCCTCGCGCCAGCCCTGGAAGGTGACAAAGAGCATCGGCACCAGGAAGATGCCGATCGAGCTGGCGGCGAGCATGCCGCCGAACACCGCGGTACCGACCGCACGGCGGCTGATTTCCGCAGCCCCGGTCGCGACCACCAGCGGCACCAGGCCGAGGATGAACGCGATCGAGGTCATCATGACGGCACGGAAGCGCATTTGCGCGCCCGTCGTCGCGGCTTCCACGATCGGCCTGCCGGCCTCGCGCTGCTCCTTGGCGAACTCGACGATCAGAATGCCGTTCTTGGCGGCAAGCGCGATCAGCACCACGAGGCCGATCTGGCCGTAGAGATCGAGGTTGAGGCCTGCCAGCTTGATCGCGAGATAGGAGCCGAACACGCCGACCGTGACCGACAGCAGCACGGGAATCGGGATCGTCCAGCTCTCATAAAGCGCCGCCAGGAACAGGTAGGCAAACAGCACCGCAAGCGCGAGGATGATGCCGGTCTGGCCGGAGGCCGCCTGCTCCTGATAGGCGGTGCCGGTCCATTCAAACGAGTAGCCGGCCGGCAGCGTCGACTTCGAGAGCTCGGCCATCGTCGCGATCGCGGTGCCCGACGACACGCCCGCCGCCGGGCTGCCGTTGATGGTGACCGAGCGATAATTGTTGTAGCGCGTGATCACCTGCGGTCCGGTCACGATGCGCAAGCTCGCGATCGAGCGGATCGGCACCATCTCGCCGCCGGTGTTGCGCACATAGATCTGCCAGATGTCGGGGATGTCGGCGCGGTTGGCCGCATCGCCCTGCACGTTGACCTGCCAGGTGCGGCCAAACAGGTTGAAATTGTTGACGTAGATGCCGCCGAGCGTGGCCTGCAACGCGGTGAAGACGTCAGCCATGTTGAGGCCGAGCGCCTGCGCCTTGGCGCGATCGATGTCGAGGTAGACTGACGGGTTGGTGGCGGTGAAGGTCGAGAACACGCGGGTCAGGTTCGGATTGCGGTTCGCAGCGCCGATCAACCCAGCCATCACGCTGCTGAGCGAAGCCGGATCCTGGCCTTCGAGCGCCTCGAGCTGATATTCGAAACCGCCTGATGTCGACAGCCCGATGATCGGCGGCAAATTGAACGGCAGCACCGAGGCCTGACGGATCTGCGATCCGCCGACGAAGGTCTGCGCGATCGCGGCCTGCACCGATTCGGTCGTGGCCTTACGGTCGGCGAACGCCTTCATGCGCGCCACCATGAAGGCCGAATTCGGCTCGCTGGCGCCGTCGAGCAGCGAGAAACCGATGATCGACAGCACGTGGTCGACCGCCGGGTTCTTCTTCAACAGCGCCTCGACCTGCTTGGTGACCTCGCTGGTGCGCGCCACCGACGCGCCGTCGGGCAATTGCACCGCGATGAAGAAGGCGCCCTGGTCTTCCTCGGGCAGGAAGCCGGTCGGCGTGATCTTCGACACGCCGAACACTGCGCCGGCGAACACCAGCACCGCGACCAGCGACAACATTGCGACGCGAACCAGCCGCTGCACCACGCCGGCGTAGCGGTCGCGGACCCAGTCGATGCCGCCGAGCACCCGCCCCATGATGCCGCGGCGCGGTCCGCCGTGACGCAGGAACACGGCGCACAATGCCGGCGACAGCGTCAAAGCATTCAGCGCCGAGATCACCATCGCAGCGCTGATCGTCACCGCGAACTGGCGGAACAGCGTGCCGGAAATGCCGGGGATGAACGCGATCGGCACGAACACCGACAGCAGCACCAGCGAGATCGCGATGATCGGCGCGGTGATCTGCGCCATCGCCTTCTTGGTGGCATCGGCCGGCGACAGCTCCGGCTCCTCCTCCATGACGCGCTCGACGTTCTCGACCACGACGATGGCATCGTCGACCACGATACCGATCGCAAGCACCATCGCCAGCAGCGATACCGTGTTGGCGGAATAACCCATCGCGAGCAGCACCGCGAAGGCGCCGATCAGGCTGACCGGGACCGCGACCGCCGGAATCACCGTGGCGCGCAGATTGCCGAGGAACAGGAACACCACGATCACGACGAGCACGAAGGCCTCGCCGAGCGTCTTCATCACTTCCTTGATCGTATCGGAGACGAAGGTCGTGGAGTCGTATTGCACGAGGTAGGTCAGCCCGGGCGGAAACCGCTCCGACAGCCGCGCAAGCGTGGCCTGCACGGCCTTGGCCGTGGTCACGGCATTGGCGCCGGGCGCCAGATAGATGCCCATCGGCACGCCGGGATTGCCGTCGATCCGGGACTCCGAATCCATGTTCTGCGCGCCGATCTCGACGCGGGCGACATCCCTGATCCGCAGCACCGATCCATCCGGATTGGCGCGCAGCACGATGTCGCCGAACTGCTTGGATGTCGTCAGGCGACCCTGGGTCTGCACGTTGAACTGGAATTGCTGGTCGTTGCTGATCGGCCGCGCACCGATGCGGCCGACCGGCGCCTGCACGCTCTGGGCACGGATCGCCGCGATCACGTCCGACGGCGCCAGATTGAGGCTGGTCAGGCGCTGGGTGTCGAACCAGATCCGCATCGAATAGTTCAGCTTGGCGAACAGCGAGGCCTGCCCGACACCAGGTGTCCGCGAGATCGCGTCCAGCACGTTGATGATGGCGTAGTTGGTGATGAACAGCGGATCCTGCTCGGCACTCTTGCTGTACAGCACGATGAATTGCAGCACGGCCGAGGATTTCTTCTGCACCGTCAGGCCCTGCGCCTGCACCTCGGTCGGCAATTGCGCGAGCGCGCTCTGCACCCGGTTGTTGACGTTGACGGTGTTGATGTCAGGGTCGGTGCCGAGCGCGAACGAGACCGTCAGCGTATAGCTGCCGTCATTGCCGCTGGTCGACTTCATGTAGAGCATCTTGTCGACGCCGACGACCTGGGCCTCCAGCGGCTGGGCGACGCTCGATTCGACGACCTCAGCCGACGCGCCGGGGAACACGGCCGAGACCGTGACCTGCGGCGGCACGATGTCCGGGAACTGGGCGACCGGAATTTGCATCAGCGCCAGCGCGCCCGCGATCGTGATTACGAAGGCGATGACGATCGCAAGCCGCGGACGGTCGACGAAGACGGCGGAAATCATGGGTTGTTGCCCGTCGATTTCGGCGTGGTGCTGGCACCGCTATCGGCCGAGACCTTCATGCTGGACTGGATCAGGGCGCTGGCCGGCCCCGGGGCGACCACCTCGCCCGGCCTGACCTTCTGCAACCCCTCGACCACGACCTTGTCGCCGAGCGCGATGCCGCTCGTCACCGCGGCAATCGTCGAGGTCGATTGCCCAAGCTGGATCCGTTTCTGCTCGGCCTTGTTGTCGGCGCCGACGATGTAGACATACTCGCCCTGCTGGTCCGACAGCACCGCCGAGCGCGGGATCGCCAGCACCTCGACCGGCTGCACGCCTTCGAGCAGGACCGTCACGAACTGATTGTCGGTCAACTCGCGGACCGAGCCGCCGACCGCGACCGAGGTGTAGGTCGACGGGTTGGGGATGGTGCCGCGCAAGGAGATGGTGTCGGTGTTCTGTGCGATCGTGTTATTGACGAAATTCAGCTCACCGGTCTGATCGTAGAGCCGGCCGTCCGGCAACCGCACGCGGATCACCACGGCCTTGAAGCCGCCGCGCGTCGCGTAACGGTCGCGCAGATCGAGCGCCTCGCGGACCGACACGGGAAACGTGACATACATCGGGTCCTGGCTGACGATGGTCGTCAGGGTACCCGAACTCGGCGTCACGACGTTACCCTCGGTGACCGCGGTGCGCCCGATCCGGCCGTCGATCGGCGAGTGGATCTCGGTGTAGTCGAGATTGATCTGGGACAGGTCGACCTGCGCCTGCGCCGCCTGCACCTGTGCCTCGAGGCTCTGCTGGTTGGCGACGGCCGCGTCGACGTTCGATTGCTGGCCGCCGGCCCGCCCATCAGCGCCTTGGCGCGGTCGGTGGTCAGCTTGGCGTTGACCAACGTCGCCTGCAACTGGGCGACCTGCGCCTTCTTCGAGGCAAGATCGGCCTCGAACGGGCCACGCTCGAGTTGATACAAGAGGTCGCCGGCCTTGACCTCGGCGCCTTCGACGAAGTTCCGCTTCTCCAGGAACGCGGTGACGCGCGCCACCACGTTGACGCGGTTGGGGGCCTCGATGCGTCCGAGAAATTCATGGGTTTCGGTGATCGGCCGCTTCACCGCCTCGAACACGCCGACGGCGGGAGGCCCGGGCGGCCCCGCCTGGGCATGGACCGCCGCAATCCCGATCACCGCCAATCCCGCCGATACCAGAAGCCCTGCCAATCCACCGAGCATTCGTTCCGTACCACTCATGCTCTCCAACCCTTCGGCTACCAACAAGCTCTACGAGACGGATATGACGTCGAGTTCCCTCAGATCGGGAACATCAGGATGGGCAAGGTGGTTGCAGGAGATCATAACGCGGCCGATACGACAATCCTTTAACCCGATCGCCCCGGCTTCAGCGATCCCGGCAATCGGCAGCTTCAGGAAGCATCGCAAGGCTGCAAGCTCACAACGCGATGGCGTTCTTCAAGCGGGACGTCTGCTGATAGACGGGCGACGCCAAATGATCACACAGCCATAGCCGCGCACGCTGGCCATTCACCTCGTGCACACCGTCGAAGACATCCATGTCGATCAAATGCGGGTGGCCCGACGACGCATAGACCGACTGCATTTCCGTGCGACTGACGCGCCCGCGCGAAAATCGCGAACAAGGCCGGCGAAACGCCGTAAATTCCCGTGATGCGCGTAACCGCGCACCGGAATAACCCGGACTCGTGGCTCGGACTGAATTGCACTACGCAATATTTTCGGGATCGATGGGTTTACTGTTGAACAACGACGTTCCTGGAATGGCCGATGGCAAACGACCTGCACGAGCATCTGATTGAGCTGGCCTATGAGGCCGCGGTCGTCCCCGAGCTTTGGCCGAATGTGCTGCATCAGGTCGGCGAGATCGCGAAAGCGCGCGGTATCGTGCTGCTGACGGCCGCCCCGCACGATGTCCGCTGGGTCGCATCCCCCGACATGCACGACGACACGGTGGCTTATGTCGAAGGCGGCTGGCACGAGCGCAACGGGCGGTTGCCGCGCCTGCTCGCGGCCAACCATGCCGGCTTCCTGCGCGACATCGACGTGTTCGCGACGCCCGAGGAGGTGCAGCAGGATTACCAGATCCGCGAGTTCTTCCGCCCGCGCGGGCTCGGATGGGGTGCCGGTACTGCGATCCCGGTGCCGAGCGGCGACGTGCTGATCTACAGCGTCGAGCGCGAATATCAGCATGGGCCGATCGAGCGGGAAGCCATCGAGCAACTCGATGCGCTGCGCCCGCATCTGGCGCGCGCGGCGCTGCTGTCCGCGCGGCTCGGGATGGAGCGCGCCAAAGCGGCAACCGAATCGCTGGCGATGCTCGGCCTGCCCGCAGCGGTGCTGCGGCGCGGCGGCCGTCTGATGGCGGCCAACACGCTGTTCGATCGCCTGGTGCCGGACGTGATGCAGGATCGCGCCGAGCGGCTGGCACTGACGACGCCCTCCGCCGACGCGCTGTTCGCGCAGGCGGTGGCGGCGCTCGAACAAGGCCTCATCAGCACGGAGGTCCGCTCGGTGCCGATCGCGGCACAGGACGATCGTCCGCCGCTGATCGTGCATCTGATCCCGATCCACGGTACCGCGCGCGATCTGTTCGACCGCGCGTCGGCGATCGTGATCGTGACGCCGGTGGTGCCGGCGGAGGTGCCGACCGCGGAAGTGCTGCAAGGCCTGTTCGACCTGACGCCGGCGGAAGCCCGCGTCGCGCGCGGTATTGGCGAAGGACGCACCGTCGAGGCAATCGCCGGTGCATTCGGCATCTCCCGCGAAACGGTACGCAACCAGCTCAAGGCCGTGCTGGCGAAGACCGGGCTCGGCCGACAGGTGGAGCTGGCCGGCCTGCTCGCCGGCGCCAAGGTGCCGCCGGGCTCGTCCGCGGACTGACACTCAAGCCATGTTCAGACGAGCCTGAAAGAAACCGGCAACACGGTTAACTGCGTCGGCCGTCATTGGATCATTGTCCGCAAAGTCGATGCCGCGCGCCTTGCCGGGATATCGGACGATCATGCCGAACTGCACGCCCGATAGGGCGCGTAAGCACCCGTCGGCCCCTCTGCCGGCCGGGTCGTCGATGCCGGCATCCTTGGACGCGTCGCCAAGGATCGCATGTTCAAACCGCGCCGGTTGCGCTAGTGATAGCTCCCCTTCCTGCGCCATCCGGCGCATGTCCAGTCCAATGAGTGCATCTGAATGGCCGAAGCCGACCTCGACGCCGTGATCCGGCAAACCGCAAGAGCGCAGACCAAAGCCGTGATGGCGGCTGCCAAGAAGCGCCAGGCCGTCTGGGTCGCGCGCTCGGCCAAAGCCAAGGACAAGGACACCAAGGCGCGCTTCCGCCACCTTGCCAAGAGCACGATCCTGAACGCGACCGCGACCGCCAAGCGGTTGCAGAATTCGGCAGAGAACGCCGCCGACGCCTATGCCCGCGCCATGAAGAAGGCAATGGAAGAGCCGCCGCCGGCCAAGGAATCTCAGAAAAAATCTGAGAAGAAACCCGACAGGCAATTCGAGACGAAGCCGGCGAAGAAGAAAAAGAACGCCTGAGGGGCAGCCCCGCATGCTCACCGTTCACCATCTCGGCAAGTCGCAATCGGAGCGGATCGTCTGGCTGTGCGAGGAGCTTGCGATCCCCTACGAGCTGAAGTGCACCGCGCGAGATCCCGTCACGATCCTGGCGCCGGCCGACTACAAGGCTCTGCACCCGATCGGCGCCGCGCCCGTCATCACCGACGGCGAGCTGGTGCTGGCCGAATCCGGCGCTGTCGTCGAATACATCGTAGCCAGATACGGCAACGGACGGCTGGCGCTGAAGCCCGACCATCCCGACTTCGCCCAGTTCCTGTACTGGTTTCACTTCGCCAACGGCACCCTGCAGGCGCAGATGGGCCGCAGCATGATCCTGCACCGGCTCAACCTCGCTCCCGACAATCCGATACTGGTCGCGACCAAGACGCGAGTCGATCGTTCGTTCGACCTGATCGACGCACGCGTGCGCGATGCCGAATATCTGGCGGGCGATGCATTCACGACGGCCGATATCATGATCGGCTTCTCGCTGACGACCATGCGCTATTTCCTGCCCTACGACCTCGGCCGCTGCCCCAATATCAGGAACTATCTCGGCCGCATCGCCGCGCGCTCGGCCTATCAGCGCGCGATGCAGAAGGGCGATCCCGGCATGGCGCTGCTGCTGACGTGAGATCGTGATGCGTTACGTCGCCCTGCTGCGCGCGGTCAATGTCGGCGGCACCGGCAAGCTGCCGATGACCGAACTGAAGGCGATGTGCGTCGACGAGGGATTTGCCGACGTGCAGACCTATATCGCGAGCGGCAATGTCGTGTTCTCCTCGAAGCTCGGCGCGGCCAAGGTCAAGGCCGTGCTGGAGAAGCGGCTGCAGGCCTATGCCGGCAAGCCGGTCGGCGTTGCGATCAGGAGCGCGGACGAGATCGCCGCGGTGCTGAAGGCAAATCCGTTTCCGAAAGCGCCGCCGAATTTCACCGTCGCGATCTTCCTCGACGAGCCGCCACCCAAGGACGCCCTGAAGGACGTCAAGGGCCAGCAGGACGAGCAAATCCGGCTCGGCAGGCGCGAAATCTATGTCGCCTACGGCAGCGGCATGGGCCGCTCCAAGCTGAAGATTCCCGCCGCCGCCAACGGCACCGCGCGCAACATCAACACGATCGCGAAGCTGGCGAAGCTTGCCGCGGGCGACGACGAGTGAGCCGAGCTCGCAGCCCGACCATCCGTCATCCTGAGGTGCGAGCGCTTGCGAGCCTCGAAGGATGCACGGCCCGGCTGGTGGCCGATTCATCCTTCGAGGCTCGCTCCGCTCGCACCTCAGGATGACGGGTCAAATGGTTCGACTCGCGGATGGGTACTGCGTTGCTAGCTCTCCCGCACAACAAATCCTTCTGCACCGAGCCTGGACAGCACGTCCTCCAGATGCGCGCGGTCGCGGGTTTCGATCACGAGCTCCAGCAGCGTCGCCTTCGCCGGCAGATCGGAGAAGGTGCGCTGATGCGAGACCTCGATGATGTTGGCGCCGGCATCGGCGAGCAGGATCGACACCGCCGCGAGCTGGCCGGGCCGGTCGACGATGTCGAGCGCCAGCTGCGTCAGCCGTCCCTCGCGCGCGAGTTCGCGGGTCAGCACCGAGGCGATCAGCCTGGTGTCGATGTTGCCGCCGGTCAGCACGAGCCCGACATTGCGGCCGGCGAAGCGCTCCGGCGCCGCAAGCACCGCCGCAAGGCCGGCGGCGCCGGCACCCTCGACCACCGTCTTCTCGATCGAGATCAGGGTCGCGACCGCGCGCTCGATCTGGTCCTCGCTGACCAGCAGGATATCGTCGACGAGGTCGCGAACGATCCTTGTGGTGATCTCCCCGGGCGCCTTGACCGCAATGCCCTCGGCGAGCGTATCGCCGCGCATCGGCAGCTGCTGGCCTTTGACGGCATTGTACATCGACGGATAGAGCTGCGCCTGCACGCCGATGATCTGCACCGACGGCTTCAGCGCCTTTGCGGCCGTGGCGATGCCCGAGATCAGCCCGCCGCCGCCGATCGGCACCACCAGGATATCGAGCTCGGGCACCGCCTCGAGCATTTCGATCCCGATCGTGCCCTGGCCGGCGATGATCAGCGGATCGTCATAGGGATGGACCAGGATCAGGCCCTTCTGCGCCGCATGTGAGCCGACGAACGCGAAGCATTCCTCCAGTGTCTGCCCGGTGATGATGACCTCGGCGCCGTGTCGCCTGGTATTCTCGATCTTCACCATCGGGGTGCCGATCGGCATCACGATGGTGGCGGGAATGCCGAGCCGCTTGGCATGATAGGCCACGCCCTGGGCGTGGTTGCCAGCCGACATCGCGATCACCCCGCGCTTGCGCTCGTCGGGGGACAGGGCTTGCAGCCTGTTCAGTGCGCCGCGTTCCTTGAAGGTCGAGGTGAACTGCAGGTTCTCGAATTTGAGGAACAGGCGGCAGCCGCAGATCTCGCCCAGCGTGCGGCTCTCGTTGCACGCCGTGACCATGACCGCGTCCCTGATGACATCGGCGGCACGGCGCACGTCGGCAAGGGTCACGGCGGGTATATTGGAAGGCTGCGGCATCGGTATCGCTCAGGTCCGTTTCGTCAGACGGACCCTAGCGGGTTTCGGCGCCGAAAACGACCGTGCTATCGCGCGGACGTCACCACTTGCGCCGGCTTGGCGGGCACCGCCGGCTGGATCTCATCGCATTTGAGGCATACCAGCGCGGTGCGGAAATGCTTGTCTAGCACGATGGTTCGCGTCCTGCCGCACTGGCAGCGCATCGGCTTGTCCATGGAAGATTGGCCCCGGTTCGAGATGCAAGGAAAGCGTGCGCTTAGCTAGCCCGGTCCGGTTAACCCAGTATGACTTGAAGCCGGAAATTTAGAAGAACCCCGCGCTGAGATCGAGGCCGTAGCTTGCCCTGAGCGCCGCGACGAACAATGCCGCGGACGCGAACAGCAGAACATGCCGGGCGATGCTGCTCCGAAGCGAATTGGCCGGAAACACACGTGCAATCGATTGAGCCAAAGCAGTCATTTGCGACCTCCAGAGCGACGTCCCGAAGGTAGGTCGCGCGCAACGCCACGAGGTTCAACGCGGCTCGCCGAACGGCCGGCGGCGCACTGATGCGCTCAGCTCGGGGTCACGTTGCGCCCGCGCCCGATTCCTGAAGCGATGACCGATCACGATCAGCGTTCCCTCTGTGCGAAGCACAGTCTCGACCGACGGCACGGGCGGCAGATTGTCTTGCGTGATGGCCTCCAGTGCGCGCAGGAACTCGCGGCCGGCCGATGTGATCTCCCAGCCGTCGACGTCACGCAGCACATAGCCATTGCTAAAGATGTCGAGTTCGGGAACCCGCGACGCCAGGCGCTTGACCCGCGCATGCCAATCGTCGCCGCTCGACGAGAGGATAGCGAGGTCGTGCTTGAGGGAATCGAGTGTGGCTCTGCCGCTGACGTGACTGGCCAATATTTTTAGAATCGCAACCTGTATGCTCAACTCGACGCCTCGACCGCCACGGTTCTTTTTATTCTGCGCAGCCGATCCGGAAATTATCGCGCTGATGACTCCAACGTCCAGTCATCAGCGCCAGTTATCCAGAACCCGGCGTGACGGTATGAACTTACGCCGCGCGCGACGGACCGACGCGGCGCTCTGGCCTTGACGACGACATCGATTCCTCCTCCATATCCTGCGGGGCACCCCAAAATTCCTGCACCGTCGGCCCATGCTTCAGCCGCTTGTCGCGCAGGAAGCCGAGAATCTCGTGCGGCCAGACCCGGCGTCCCATCTGCGTGTACCAGCGCATCGCATGACGAAGCCCGGCGTCACGATGAAACAGCACGCGCAATATCGCCTTCGGGCGGCATTGCAGCACCATCTCGGTGAACTTGAACCAGAGCAGCACCCGCCACGGCGCCATGTGCCGTGTCGCGAGCACCTGATGCTTGTAGTCCCAACGGCGGCGATCGGTCTGAATCACGCGCCGTCCTGCGGCGAGGCGGAAATACGGCGTCCAGCGATGTGGCGTGACGTAGAGCATCTGGATCTGGTCGGGATCGTAGGACAGCAGCTGCCGCAAACCGCGCCAATGATCGCGGTCGGTCTCCTCCTCGAAGCCGACCACCCAGGTCGCCATCGACAGGATGCCGTGCCGGCGCATCAAGCGGATGGCCTCGCGGTCGGTCGTGGTGGTCGCACCCTTGCGGATCAGCTCCAGCGTCTTCTCGTCGGTGTTCTCCATGCCGAGCAGGAAGCGCTGCCAGCCCGCCTTCTTGTAGAGATGCAGGATGTCGGCATCGCGCACGATGTCGTCGGCCCGGGTCGAGCCGACCAGGATCAGGTCGACATTCTCGGCGATCAGGGCCTCAAGGAAGGTCCGCCAGGCTTTCTTCGAGACGGTCGGATTCTCGTCGGCGAAATTGATCACCTTGACGCCGTGCTCGCGATGGAGCCGCGCCAGCTCCTTGGCGAAGCGCACGGGGTCGCGGTGCCGCCATCGCGTCCAGAAGCCGCGCTGGCCGCAATAGTTGCAGAGATGCGGACAGCCGCGCGAGAACTGCACCACGACGGCGCGCAGGCCTCCCCAATAGCTGTAGCGCGCGTGATCGATCAACTCCCAGCCGACGCGATAGGCATCGAGATCGCGGATCACCGGCGCAGGCCGGGTGACGCGCGGCCCGTTCTGGTCGCGAAACGCGATACCGTCGATGCCGGCGAGATCGCCGCCATATTCCAGCGCCCGCATCAGGCGGCGCGCAGTCTCCTCGCCCTCGCCGCGCACGATCGCGGTGACGTAGGCCTCCTCGCGCAACACTTCACGCCAGTGATAGGTCGGGAAGACGCCGCCATAGACGATCAATGCCCGGGGCAAGGCCTTCACGATCGCCTGTGCCACTTCAGCAATGACAGGGTGGCCCGAGGTCGAACCGGAATGGCCGAACAACACCGCGTCCGGCGAAAATCGCGACGCCTCCGCCAGGATGGCGGCGAGCGGCATCGGCCCGAACTCGGCATCGAGGAGACGAACCTGGTGGCCGTCGTCGATCAGGGGACCGCCGATCGACAGCAGCCCGAGCGGCGGCAAATGGTCGTCGGGAATCCGGCTGCCGATCGCTGGATGCGGCACGTTGATGAGAAGTATGCGCATGGATGATCGCTCCCGCTTTCATGGGCGTGATCGTTCGTCCCCGCATCTTGTGAGAGAGAGCCCAACCCCCCGGCCGGGCTTTTCGAGCAACTAGCGCAAGCTCTCTATTTGAGCATGATCGTTTCGGAAAACCGCTTCACACTTTTCCGGACTACACTCTAGAGGTTCGGCACCTCAGCCGGCGCGATCGCGGTCAGCCCGCCGAAGCGGCGCTCGCGGCGATGGAAGGAGGTAAGCGCGTCAGCAAGATCGTCGGCATCGAATTCAGGCCACATCCGCTCGGTGAAATGCAGTTCGGCATAGGCGCCCTCCCAGAGCAGGAAGTCAGACAGCCGCTTCTCGCCCGAGGTGCGGATGATCAAATCGACGTCGCGCAGGCCGGCCTCGCCGGTGACGAGATCGGCGAAGGACTCGCGGCTCAGTTCCCCGATGCCGGCAACGCGCGCCGCAGCGTTCAGGATCGCGTCGCGCGCCGAATAGTCGATCGCGATGCGCAGATGCAGCGTGGTGCCGTCGGCGGTCGCAGCCTCGGCGCGCGTGATCGCCGTGGCGATGCCGTCGGGCAGCCTATCGCGGCGCCCGATCACGCTGAGGCGAACGCCGTTGCGCACGAGGGCTGCGATCTCGTTGGCCAGATAGAATCGCAGCAGTCCCATCAGCGCGGCGACTTCGGCTTTCGGGCGACGCCAGTTGTCGCTGGAGAACGCATAAAGCGTCAGTGTGCCGACGCCCTGGTCCGGCGCGGCCTCGACGATACGGCGGATCGCCTCGACGCCTGCCTCATGTCCGCGCAGCCGCGACAGGCCTCGCCGCGTCGCCCAGCGGCCGTTGCCGTCCATGATGATGCCGACATGCAGCCGCATGGCGGCTTCCGGCTTGAGCGCGACGTTGCTTTGCATCACAAAGTCTCCGGGCAAAAAATGGGAAGATCAAACCGGCTGGATACCAAGGCGGCCGGACGCGCCTTCGTCCTTGCCGGCAGCCTTGGCCGCGTCGCGCACCAGCTGCTCGAGCACGGCGAGATAATCGAGGAAACGGCGGCGGCCGCTCTTGGTCAGACGGCAGGTGGTGTGCGGGCGATTGCCTTCATAGCCCTTGATGACGTCGACGAGGCCGGCCTCCTGCAGTACCTGCAGATGCCGGCTGAGATTGCCGTCGGTCAGGCCGCACAGCTGCTTGAGATCGGCAAAGGCGAGCCCCTTCGGATGCGCCATCAGCGAGGTCAGCAGGCCGAGCCGCGCCTTCTCGTGGATGACGCGGTCGAGGCCGTCATAGGCGAACGGCGCGGTGGTCACGTCAGTCTTCGGCATCATGGCCTCCGGAAGCGAAATACAACAGTGCTGCGAGCAGCAACTGGCCGATCGCGAATGGCAGTCCCATGGTCCAGGGCGACAGCGCGTGATTCTGGCTTGCGACCAGGAGCACCGTGAAGCCCGACAGGAAGTACCAGGCGCCGCCGAGCGCGATCGTGCGCGGCAGCAGGCGGACCGAGGCGAACACACCGAGGCTGACCAGCACCTGCCACAGGCCGGGCAGCATCCACAGCGTCTCGGGCGCGAATTTCCATTGCAGGATCGCGAGCAGCACGCCGGCGATGACGGCGGGAACGAACTGCCCGATCGCCTGCTGGACCATCGCGTCCGCAAGGCCTGAATGATGCCGCCGCGAGCGCGCCTGCATCTCGATCCAGATCAGCACGGCTGACAGCAGCGCAGCCGTCGCCCAGCCGGCAAGAAACGCGATCGGATGGCCGGTGGGATCGTCAAGCCAGAGATATTGGGCGAACGCGGTGACCAGCGCGATGCCGCTGGTGGCGGCAACGGTTGCCGGACCGTAGCCGCGGAACGCGGTTCCCGCCGCGATCTGGCTGCGGATCGCGAGAATATCGGCCAACGCCTTGTCGAGGTCGCGCATGATTCGTCCGAACTTTGTATTGCAAAGTATACGGGATCGCCAAGTAAACGCAAGCGGCACCGCGCCGCCTGCCGCGCGTGATGTTTAACGGCCGGTTACTGCAAGGATTGCGGCAAAAGCGCGCCGCCTCAGACCTTCACCAGGCTGGTAAAGCCGCCATAGATCATCCGCTTGACGTCGAACGGCATGTCGCCTTTGCCTATCGAGTCAGAGCGGGGATCCGCCATCACCTTGGCGTTGATCTTGTCGCGCTGGGCGCGCGACTTGTAGGTGATCCAGGCGAACACGACGGTTTCGCCGGCCTTCAGCTTCACGCTTTGCGGAAACGAGGTCAGCTTGCCCGGCTTGACGTCGTCGGCGACCCATTCGCGATAATCCAGCGCGCCGTGCTCGCGCCAGACCTTGCCGGCCTTCTTCGAGAGCTGGGCGTAGGCCTTGAGTTTTTTCTTCGGCACGGCGACGACGAAACCATCGACGTAAGGCATGGGCATTTCCTTCTGTACTGGACCGTCGTTGCAGGCAGCAGCGCATACGAGCGCGCAGCCCATCACAGGCTTCGCGAAACAATGACGGCGTGTGACGCGCCAAGCGTCAGGAGTGACAGCAGGATGCCTGAGCCGGCGCCGGTTGGTACTGGTCACGTAGCCGCACCCAATCCATCGGATAGGGCAAGCCTTCCTCGTGGCGGCCGAGCGGCGTCAGATCGAGATAGTGATAGGCGGCATTCATCATGTCGAGGCCGCGCGCGAAGGTCGAGTAGGTGTGGAACACGCTCCCTTCCTCGTCGCGAAAGAACACGCTGATGCCGGGCAACTCGGGACCATAGAGCGGTGTCGTTCCATAATTGTATTTCGCGTCCCCCGCATCGATCTGACCTTGCGTGAACGACACACCGTAATCGTAGTTGAAATCGCTGGTTCCCGACGACACCCAGTCGAAGGTCCAGCCCATCCGCTTCTTGAACGCCTCGAGCTTGGCCAGCGGCGCCCGCGAGATCGCGATCATCGTCGTGTCGCGCGCGGCGAGATGCGGAACCATGCGCTCGAAGCCGTCGACCCAGAACGAGCAGCTCTTGCAGGCGGCATCCCATTCCGGCGCGAACATCACGTGCTGCACGACGAGCTGCGGCCGGCCCTTGAAGAGCTCGCCGAGCGTCACCTTGCCATCGGGCCCGTCGAACACATAGTCCTGGTCGACCTTGACCCAGGGCAGCTCGCGGCGCTGCCGGCTCACCGCTTCGCGGGCCTGGGTGAGCTCCTTCTCGCTGATCATCAGCGCCTTGCGGGCGGCGATCCATTGTTCGCGCGAGACGATCGTGTGCTGAGACATGGCATGCTCCTTTGCGGGTCAGGCGTCGACATACTGTTCCAGATTGCCGAGGAATTCGGTCCAGCCGCGCTGATGGTTGTCGCGAGCGGTCTCATCGACGAACTGCGCGTGATGGAAGGTGAGCAAGGTGCCGCCGGCGTCGGGCTTGATCGACACCGTCACTTCGGACTCGCGTTCCGGCGTCGAATGCCAGGCCCAGCTGAACACCAGCTTCTCGTTCGGCACCACCTCACGATAGGTGCCGCCGACCTCGTGATATTCGCCGTTCTTGCCGGTGAACTTGATCCGGTAGCGTCCGCCGACACGAACATCGAGCTCGGCCTGGGTCGTGCCGGGCTTGATCTGCCCCGGCCCGAACCATTGCACTAGGTTTTCCGGCTCGGTCCACGCGGCGTAGACTTTTTCCGGCCGGGCGCGGAGGCGCCGCGTGAGGGTAAGGCTTGGACGCGCGGCAAGGCCGGCGTCGGCGGCAACTGCGGATTGGTTTGCCGATTGGATTGCCATGGATCTTCCTCCACAAAGGCTGCAAGGCGGTCGAGATTGTCGGACCAGAATTGCGCGTAGCGATTGAGCCAGTTCATCGCCTGCTCCATCGGCCTCGCGGTGAGCCGGCACGCCACGGTGCGGCCGGTCTTTTCGCGCGCGACCAGCCCCGCATCGGTGAGCACGTCGAGATGCTTCATGATCGCCGGCAACGACATCGCGAATGGCTGCGCCAGCTCGCTCACCGACAGGCTTTCCTGCTCACCGAGCCGCGCCACAAGCGCGCGGCGGGTGGGATCGGAAAGCGCCGCGAAGGTGCGGTCCAGTGCTTCGTCTTTATACTTAACCATACGGTTTAGTATAGAGGCAAACGGTGCGGCGTCAAGTGCGGTCCTTCACGATCGCGTCAAGGCCGATGCTCGGTCACGAAAAATGGCCGGGACGACCTGGCGTCGCGAACGCCCTGCGGCCGAACGCGTTCGCAGCGGGCGGCTATTGCGGGTGTGTTTTGTGATGCCGGTGCTTATGACGATAGCGTCGCGGCTCCGGCTGCAGCTGTGCGCGAAACAGGAAGCGCGGGTTCTCCCCGCAGGCGAGATAACGCCCCGACACGCTCGCAAGGCACTGATCGTAGGTTTGGTAGGCGCATTCGCCGGGATAGCCAAGACTCGGTCCCTGCGCACACCAGGGATAGTCATAGGGGTCGGCGGAAGCAGGCTCGATGCTCGCGGCACCGGCAAGCGCCATCGTTCCCAAAGCAAGCAGTGCCAATCGCGATGTGCGCATGATCCTATTCCTCCGATGCCGCAGTGAGCAAAGCGCGGCATCTCGGGTAAGGTTCCTGAAGGTCATTTTATTCCGCGTCAAGACCCGGCAGAAGGCCAGGCATCTCCTGACGCTTGAGGCCTACTCGACCTTGAGGCCGGCGAACTCGACCACCTTCTTCCACTTGTCGGTCTCGGCCTTGATGTCGTTGCCGAAGGCGTCCGGCGTCTGGATCAGCGAATCGCCGCCGAGCTCGACCAGACGCTTCCGCATGTCGGGCTCGGCGAGAACGGCATTGATCTCGGTGTTGAGCTTGGTGATCAATTCCTTCGGCGTGTTCTTCGGCGCGCCCATACCGAACAGCGCGCTCGCTTCATAGCCCTTCACGGTCTCGGCGATCGCCGGCACGTCGGACAATTGCGAGGAGCGCTCGGCCGTCGTCACGCCGAGCGCGCGCAGCGAGCCGGAACGGATGTGCTGGATGATCGAGGGCATGTTGTCGAAGATCACCTGCACCTGACCGCCGAGCATGTCGGTGATCGCAGGCGCGGCGCCGCGATACGGCACGTGCTGCATCTTGCAGCCGGTCATCGACATGAACATCTCGCCGGAGAGATGCACCGAGGTGCCGTTGCCGGACGAGGCCATGTTCACCTTGCCGGGATTGGCCTTCACATATTCGATGAACTCGGCGACGTTCTTCGCCGGCACGTCCTTATTGACGGTCATCACGTTCGGCACGCGGTTGAACGATGCAACCGGCGCGACGTCGCGCACGAAGTTGAACTTCAGATTGGCGTAGAGCGAGGCGTTGATATAGTTCGCCGGATTGACCAGCAGCACGGTGTAGCCGTCCGGCTCGGCGTTGATCGCAGCCTCGGTGCCGATATTGTTGCCGGCGCCCGGCTTGTTCTCGATCACGAATTGCTGCCCGAGCTTCTCCGACAGCCGCTGCCCGATCAGGCGCGCGATGATGTCGGTGGCGCCGCCCGGCGGATAGCCCACGATCCAGCGCACCGGCCGCGCCGGATAGTCGGCTGCGGAAGCACGGCCGATCGCGAAGGTCGAAATTCCCGACCCGATCAGGCCCAGCGCGGTGCGGCGTGAAATCATGAAGTCTCTCCCAATCCAGCAGGGTTCGGCCCCCTGCCCGTTTCTGTTGCGTTGCGCGCGGCGCGGTTCTAACAAACAATATGTGATGCGGCCAGTGCAACACGTGCGCACCGACCGCGACGAAAGACTAAGCCGCGGCTCTGATTGCATCAGAACCGAACGCGTTCTGGACCGAAAAGGATCGATCATGTCCGTCAAGGTGAATGGGCTCGACCATCTCGTGATCAACGTCACCGATGTCGTGCGCTCGGTTGCCTGGTACAGCAGGATCCTCGGCATGGAGGTGAAGGTGTTCGACCCCGGCAAGGGCAAGACGCCGCGCACCTCGCTGGTGTTCGGCAACCAGAAGATCAACGTGCGGCCGCGCGATGCCGACAAGGTGGAATGGTTCACCGCAGATCACGAAGCGGCCGGCAGCGACGATCTCTGCTTCCTCACCGCGAGCACGCCGGACGAAGTGGTCGCGCATCTGAAGGCCAATGGCGTCAAGATCGAGGAGGGTCCGGTCGCCAAGCAGGGCGCGCGCGGCACGCTGCGCTCGGTATATTGCCGCGACCCCGACGGCAGCCTGATCGAGATCTCGTCGTATGAACGAGACCCGACCTAGCGATCGTTCGTCATTGCGCGCGAGCGCGTGCGTGGATGCGCGCCGGATCACAAGCACTGCCGACGGATCCACCTCTTCCGCGCGGCGGAACCGATAGCTTCAGCGCAACATTGTCCTGCAAATCCCGATTTGCGCTCGGCGCACGCCGATGGCAGAACTGCTCCCAACCAAGATCAAGGGCGGCCACCAAGGCTGCGGGAGGACATATGACCAATTCGAGAGCAGTGCCGGGAATCGTCGGACCGTTTGCCGGGCTCGACGTGCCATGGCTGCTGAAAATGCGCGCCGAGGTGCGCCGCGATCATCCATTCCTGATCTGGGCGCCGTTCGACGCGCCGGCGCGGCACTGGAGCTACGGCGAATTCCATGAGCGGGTCGGCGCGCTCGCCGCGGGCCTCGCCAAACGCGGCATCCGGCAAGGCGACTATGTCCTGATCCATCTCGATAATTGCATCGAGGCGATCATGTCATGGTTCGCCTGTGTCGAGCTCGGCGCCATCGCCGTCACCACCAACACCCGCTCGGCGGCAGCCGAGATCGAATATTTTGCCGGCCATTGCGGCGCGGTCGCCGCGATTACCCAGCCGGCCTATGCCGAATTGATATCAGCCAACTGCAAGGGGCTGCGCTGGATCGCGGTGACCTCGCACGATGCGGGCCAGGCATCGGCGCAGGCGCCCGCGCGCGGCGACAGCTTTGAAGCGCTGTTTGCCGACAGCGCCGATCGGCCGCAGCGCCCGACCGATCCGCTCGCACCCTGCAGCGTGCAATACACCTCCGGCACCACGTCGCGGCCGAAGGCGGTGCTGTGGACGCATGCCAATGCGCTGTGGGGCGCCAAGATCAACGCCGCGCATCAGGACCTGCACGCCTTTGATGTGCACCAGACCTATCTGCCGCTGTTTCACACCAACGCGCTGGCCTATTCGATGCTGGCGATCCTGTGGGTCGGCGGCACCTGCGTGATCCAGCCGCGCTTCTCGGCCAGTCGCTTCTGGCCGGTGGCGCTCGAGCACGGCTCGACCTGGACCTCGACGATCCCGTTCTGCATGAAGGCGCTGCTGGAGCACGAGGTGCCGAAGCATCACAAGTTCCGGCTCTGGGGCACCGCCGTGAACGCGCCGCCGGCATTCG
The DNA here is from genome assembly GCF_020889785.1 of Bradyrhizobium acaciae. Lineage (GTDB taxonomy): Bacteria > Pseudomonadota > Alphaproteobacteria > Rhizobiales > Xanthobacteraceae > Bradyrhizobium > Bradyrhizobium acaciae. The sequence continues at coordinate 24,576 of NZ_JACMYK010000046.1, read as the reverse complement.
GCGTGTTCGGCATCAAGATCATCGGCTGGTGGGGCATGACCGAGACCATCACCCACGGCATCATCGGCGAGGTCGATCAACCGAACCCGCCGATGTCGATCGGCCGCGCCGCGCCGGAATACCAAATCCGCCTTACCAACGATGACGGCACGCCGACCGGCGTCGGCGAGACCGGCAATCTCCTGATCAAGGGTATTCCCGGCCTGTCGCTGTTCGCGGAATATCTGCACAACGAGAAGGCCACGCGCGAGAGCTTCGACGAGCACGGTTACTTCATCACCGGCGACCGTGTCACGATGCTGGAGCGCGGCTATCTCAAGTTCGGCGACCGCTCCAAGGACATGCTGAAGGTCGGCGGCGAGAATGTCGCAGCCTCCGAAATCGAGCAGGTGATCGCGGTGGTGCCGGGCGTCCGAGAGGCCGCGGTGGTGGCGAAGAAGCATCCGATGCTGGACGAGGTGCCGGTCGTCTTCATCATCCCGCAAACCGGCGTCGCGGCTTTGCCGGCCGACCTGCACGACAAGGTCATGACCGCGTGCCGCGCCGCGCTCGCCGACTTCAAGGTGCCGCGGGAAATCCGCTTCGTCGACGAGATGCCGCGCTCGACACTGGAGAAGGTCGCGAAGGCGGAATTGCGGAAGATGCTGGAGTAAGGTCTCGCCTCGTCATTGCGAGGAGCTCGCGACAAAATTGCTAAGCAATTTTGCGCTGGAGCGACGAAGCAATCCATCGTTCCGCATGTGCGGGGCTATGGATTGCTTCGCGGAGCCTGTCATCGGGCGCGCATTCGCGCGACCCGTTGGCTCACAATGACGGATAGACCTCAATTCACCTCGAACCGGATCGGCAGCTTCTTCGGGCCGCTGACGAAATAGGCCTGCGTCATCTTCACCTCGCCGTCGAGCGACAGCGATTTCAGGTGCGGCAGCAGCTCCTCGAACAGGATGCGCATTTCGAGCTTGGCGAGATACTGGCCGAGGCAGAGATGCGCGCCGTAGCCGAATGCGACATGGCGGTTGGGCTTGCGGTCGCTGCGGAAGCGGTCGGGCTCCTCGAACACCTCCTCGTCGCGATTGCCCGAGGCGTAGCACAGCATCAGCCAGTCGCCCTTGGCGATCTTGCGGCCGCCGAGCTCGGTATCGGCGGTGGCCGAGCGCATGAAATGCTTGACCGGCGTCATCCAGCGGATCGACTCGTCGACCAGGCCCGGGATCAATTCCGGATTGGCCTTCACCTTGGCGAATTCCGCGGGATCCCTGGCCAGCGCCCAGATCGCGCCCGCGGTCGAGGATGAGGTGGTGTCGTGGCCCGCGGTCGCGACGATCATGTAGTAGCTGGTCTGATCGTGCTCGGGCATGTAGTCGCCGCCGATCTTCGCGTTGGCGATGACGGTTGCGAGATCGTCGCGTGGATTTTGGCGGCGCTCCTCGGTGATCTTGCGGAAGTAAGCGGAGAAATCGGCGATGATCGCCTGCAACATCGCCGAGACCTGTTCCGCGCTCAGCGCCTCGCGGACGCGCGCCGTATCCGGATCCTGCGGACCGAACAGCTCCTGCGTCAGCTTGAGCATGCGCGGCTCGTCCGCCTCGGGCACGCCGAGAATCTCCATGATGACGTGCAGGGGATAGCCGAGCGCAACGTCCTCGACGAAATCGCAGGCGCCGCCACGGTCGAGCATGCGCTGCACCGTGGCCCGCGCGATCTCGCGAACGCGGCCCTCGAACTTGCCGAGATTGGCCGGCATGAACCAGCCCTGCGTCAACGCGCGATATTTCGGATGGTCGGGTGCATCCATCTGCACCAGCGAGCGCACCAGATTGGGCCCACCGGTGATCTTGCGCACGCGCTCCTCGAGCGCCTGGTTGGTCAGCGTGGTCGGCCGATCGGCGTTGTGGAACAGGTCGTTCTGGCGACTGATCGCCTGGATATGGGCGTGCTTGGTCACCACCCAGAACGGATCGAACTTATCCGGCCGCGCAATCCCGAGCGGATTGTTGGCGCGCAGCCAGCGGTAGCTGTCGTGGATGCGGTCGTCGGCATAGGCGACCGGATCGACGAGGGTTGCCGCGATGTTGGCGGGGATGTCGAGTTCCCCGGTCGTTGCCGTGTCCATGATCGTCCTCACCCAAGCATCGGTCATGCCGATGATCGCCGAAATCTAGGCGGAGGTAAGGACGCGGACTTGCGTTGATTGGCTAAACTCGTCACCGCACCCGTCATTGCGAGGAGCGAAGCGACGAAGCAATCCATGGCCCCGCGCACGCGGAGGGATGGATTGCTTCGTGGAGCCTGTCATCGGGCGCGCATTCGCGCGACCCGTTGGCTCGCAATGACGGGGAGTTGGGGGCTCAATAATGCCCGAATGCCACCGGGCGGAACGCCTGCAGCAATTGCTGGTCGAGCTTGCCACCCATCTCCTCCATCATGGAGAACGCCTTGGCGTGGGTGAACTGCAGCCGATAGGCGCGCTTCTCGACGAGCGCGGCATAGACATCGACGATCGTGGTGACGCGAACGATGTCGCTGATCTGGTTGCCGCTGAGGCCATTCGGGTAGCCGGTGCCGTCCAGGAATTCGTGATGATGCAGGATCACGTCGAGCATTTCAGGCGGGAAGCCGCCCTGCGCTGACAGCGCCTCGTAGCCCCGACGCGGATGCTCGCGCATCTCGGCCATTTCCTCGACCGTGAATGCGCCGGGCTTGTCGAGCAGCGCGACCGGAACGAAAGCCTTGCCGACATCGTGCAGCAGCGCGGCGCGGGCGAGCCGGCGCTGGTCGTCCTCGCGCATGCCAAGATGCTGCGCGAATGCGACCGCAAAGCCGGTCACGAACAGGCAGTGGCGATAGGTCTCCTGGTGATGGCAGCCCACGGTCGTCAGCCATTCGCGCAGCGAGTTGTGCTTGATCGCCTTGAGGATCTTGTTTTCGGCGGCAACGATGTCCTCGAACTTGAGCGGCTCGCCGGCGCGCATCCGCTCGAACATCTTGACCATCACGCCATGCGCGGCTTCGACGCCGCGGTTGAGCGCCTTGCCGCGGTCGGTCTCGTCGTAACCGCTGTTGTCGGGAAATGCGGCGCGGATGCGCTGCAGGATGCCACGTGCATCGAACGGCCGCGAGATCGTGTCGGTGGCGCCGAGCGCCCAGGCCTGCATCGAGGCGTGATGCAGCGCATCCGCCAGCACGAACAGCCGCGGCATCTCGCGATAGGCATCGGTCTGCAACTTGGCGCGGACCATTTGCACGGCCTCGGGCGAGCGCAGGTTGATGTCGACGACGATGCCGGAGAGATCGCGCGCCGGCTGCTCGGGAATGTCGGACGTCGGAACGGTATCGACCTCGCCCACCGAGCGCAGGATGCTGGCGAGTTCGTTGCTTTGATCGCTTCGATCTGACGCCAGCAGGAGACGGCGCTTCGAAGTCTGGTTGTTGGCCAAGGCAGTCATGACATCCCCGTCGCGGTAACGACCGACGCTGGACGCTACCGGACGATGCGTTCCCTCCGGCTTAATGGGGATGCTGAACGACGGTTAAGCGCAATAGATACAATTTGAGGGATCGTCGAATCCGCCAGCGAAATCAGGCCGGCCCGAAATAAAAGCGGCCGGACGCGTCGGCGGCGAATCATGAATTATTTCCGGCTCCAGCGCGGCGCAAAGAAAAACGCCGGAGAGCATTACGCTCTCCGGCGTCCTCATTCGTTCAGGCCGTTACGCCTTCATCGCAGCCTTTACCGCTTCCGCGGTGATCGGCAGGCCGCGGACGCGGGCGCCGACTGCGTTGAAGACGGCGTTGCCGATCGCCGGCGCCACCACCGTCACGGCGGGCTCGCCGACGCCGGTCGCCTTCTCGCCATTGGCGATGACGTTGACCGCGACTTCCGGCAGCTGGCTCATCCGAAGCGGCGTGTAGCTGTCGAAATTGGTCTGCTCGATGCCGCCGTCCTTCAACGTCGCCTTCTCGAACAGCGCCAGTGACATGCCCCACAACGCCGCGCCCTCGACCTGGGCCCGGATGCCATCGGGATTCACCTGCGTACCAACGTCGGTCGCAACCGTCAGCTTCTTCACCGTCACCTCGCCCGAGGGGGCGACGGCGACGTGGGCGACGCAGGCGGTCCAGCTCGCCGTGGCGCGCTCCTGCGACGACACGCAGGCCACGCCCATGCCTTCGCCCTTGGGCAGCTGCTTGGTGCCGTAGCCGGCGAGACCCATCGCAGCGAGCAAGGTGTTGCGGAGACGCTGCGCGCCGCCGTCATTCTTGCCCTTACCGTCGAGCAACGAGATGCGGAGCTGCGCCGGGTCCTTGCCGGTCGCATGCGCGATCTCGTCGACCATGCTTTCGATCGCCCAGAAGGTCCAGCCCGGCGCCACCGAACGGAGCTGACCCGACGGGGTGGCGTTGTGCGCCATCTCGTTCTTGATCGCCCGCACATAGTGGTTAGGCACGGTGTAGAAGAAGTCCGCTCCGTTCACCGTGAAAGCATCGAGCGGCCCCTTCTTGTCGACCGAGGGCGACAGGAAGTCGGGGATGCCCCAACGCTGGGTCGGCCAGGCCGAGACGACATCGTGGCTCAATGCGACGAGCTTGCCGTCGCCGTCCACGCCGGCCTTCACCTTCTGGAAGGTCAATGGACGCGAGAAATCCATCGTCATGTCGTTCTCGCGCGTGTAGATGACCTTGACCGGCTTGCCGACGGCCTTCGCCGCCTGCACCGCGGGCACCATCATGTCGGCGTCGAGACGCCGGCCGAAGCCGCCGCCCAGCCACGTCTGGTGCATCACCACGAACTTCGGATCGATCCCGGCGGCGCCGGCCGCGATCGCACCGGAGCGCGTCGCAAACTGGTTGCCGGAATAGATGTGCAGGATGTCGCCCTTGAACTCCGCGGTGGCGTTCATCGGCTCCATCGGCGCGTGGATGTTGATGTTGGTGGTGTATTCCGCCTCCAACACCTTGGCCGCCGAGCCGAAGGCCGCATCCGGATCGCCGTCCTTGACGAAGAACTGGCCGGAATCGCTCAGCCCCTGAAGCCGCTTGGCTTCAGTCAGCAGCGATTCGCTCGACGCTTTTGCGTTCGGACCAGCATCGTAGCTGATCTTCAGCGCCTCGGCGGCTTTCTTCGCCTGCGCATAGGTGCTGGCGACCGCGACGACCCAACCGGTCGTGGTTGTGGTCTTGTCGTCCAGGGTGACGGCCTTGATGAAGCCCGGCAGCTTCTTGGCCGCGCTATCGTCGACCGACTTCACGGTGGCACCGTAGCGGACCGGCGGAGTGACCAGCGCGCCGTAGACCATGCCCGGCAACATCGTGTCGATGCCGTACTTGGCCGTGCCGTTGACCTTCAACGGAATGTCGAGCTGCGGCACCGAGACGCCGATCATGGTGTACTGGTCGGGCGTCTTCAGCTTGATCGCCTTCAGATCATCCGCCGTGAAGGTCTTGGTCGCCTTGCCGCTCTTCACGACGTCGGCGAACGACATCGACTTCTTCGACTTCGGATGGCTGATCGTCGACGCGCGCACCACCAGCTCACCGGCCGGCACGCCCATCGAAGCGGCAGCCGCCTCGGTCAATGCGATACGGCCAGCGGCGCCGGCGCGGCTCATGGCGTCGAAGTTCATCATCGTCGACCAGCTGCCGCCGGTGATCTGCGCGCCCAGCACGGGATCGTTGTACTTCGGGTCGTTGGAGGCGAGCTGGACCCGCATGTCCTTCCAGTTCGCGCCGAGCTCTTCGGCCACGATCTGCGCCATGGTCGAGGCGACGTGCTGGCCCATGTCGGCCTTGCCGCAGGTCACGGTGACGAGGCCATCGGGCGAGATCGAATACCAGACGCTCGGTTCGAAGTTGGCGGGTGCCGGCGCTGCGAGCGCGTGATCGACGCCGGATGCGGCGTAGCCGAGCACGAGGCCGGTTGCAGCGGTGCCGACCAGGAAGGAACGACGGCTGAGATCGGTCGCCTCAGGGGCGAGACTCTTCACGTGCTTGTTCATGTGGCCCTCCGCTCGGATCCGGTGGCCGATGCGGTGCGCATGTCGGACGCAGCGCGCATGATCGCCTTCTGGATTCGTGAATAGGTCATGCAACGGCAGAGATTGCCGTCCATATGCGCGACCACTTCTTCCTTCGTCGGGTTGGTGTTCTTCGACAGCAGCGCTGCGGCCTGCATGATCTGGCCGGACTGACAGTAGCCGCATTGCGGCACCTGCTCGGCGACCCAGGCCTTCTGCAAGGGATGTTCGCCCTTGGCGGAGAGACCTTCGATGGTGGTGATCTTCTTGCCGACGGCGTCGGCGAGCGAGGTCTGGCAGGACCGCACTGCTTCGCCGTTGACGTGAACCGTGCAGGCGCCACAGAGACCGGCGCCGCAACCGAATTTGGTGCCCGTCATCTGCAATTGCTCGCGGATGACCCAAAGCAGCGGCGTGTCACCGGCCGCCTCGACGGACATATTCCGTCCGTTGATATTGAGATTTGGCATCTCTCTCCCCTTCCGGTGGCGGAAGCCGCTTACGGCGGCAACTCACTGTTGGGTCATGGCTGGCGCCCACCGGGTAAGCGACAGTTGCCGAAACAATGATCCGGTTCCCGGCTGGAGGCAATCCAATTTGGAATTGCTCGAAAGGAATAAATTTCGGAAACTGCCGGTTGTGCGATGCGGCAACGGCATGAAGCTTTTGAAATGCCAGTATTGATGCCGTATCGATGGCTCCTACCAAGGTCGGTAGCGCCGCCGGACCTGACGTCGACAACAGAAGGAGCCCGTCAATGGCCAAGCTCAACCGCAGCGGCGTCGATATCTATTATGAGATTCACGGCAGCGGCCCGCCTTTGATCCTCACCCACGGCTATTCGTCGACCTCGGCGATGTGGCAGGGCCAGATCGAGGCGCTGTCGAAGCGGCACAAGCTGATCCTGTGGGACATGCGCGGGCACGGCCAGTCCGACTATCCCGACAATCCGGATGCCTACAGCGAAGCCCTGACCGTCGGCGACATCGCCGCCCTGCTCGACGCCGCCGGCGCCGACCAGGCGATCGTCGGAGGCCTGTCGCTCGGCGGCTACATGTCGCTCGCCTTTCATCGCGCCCATCCGGAGCGGGTGCGCGCGCTGCTGATCATCGACACCGGCCCGGGATTCAAGAAGGACGACGCCCGCGAGGTCTGGAACAAGCGCGCCCGCGACACCGGTGATCGCTTCGATCGCGAAGGGCTAGAGGTGCTGAAGTCGGCGAGCGCCGAGCGCGCGACGGTCGCGCATCGCAACGCCCGGGGCCTGGCGCTCGCCGCGCGCGGGATGCTGGCGCAGCGCGACGCGCGGGTGATCGAATCGCTGCCCGGAATCAAGGTGCCAGCACTGGTTGTTGTCGGCGCCGATGACACGCCGTTCCTGGCTGCGTCCGATTACATGGCGGCAAAGATCCCGGGCGCGCAGAAGGCGGTGATCCCGAACGCCGGCCATGCGGTCAACATCGACCAGCCGCAAGCCTTCATCGCCGTGGTGCGGCCATTCCTGGACGGCCTTGAGGCCAAGTAAGGGATCAAGTGCAAGTAAACGATCAAGTGAAGGACACATTATGAAGACGATCGCCGTCGCGCTGCTGCTGACTGCCGCCGCAACAGAAGCGAGCGCGCAAAAGCTGCCGTTCGTCACGGCCCCGTCCACCTTCACTGCGACGCTGTCGAACAGCACGCCGCTGGCGTTCGGGATGGGCGTCGCGGACGCGCAGCGCGCACTCGGCACACCCTTCACCTATGTCAGTGGGCGGCCCGGCAACGAGATATTCCTGACCTTCCGCGATATCGGCGGCAGCGGGCTGTTCCCGCACCACGACCGCCTCTTTCTCCAGTTCCGCAAGCAACGGCTGACCGGCTGGAAAGCCGACTGGGGCGAGAACTGGATGTGGCGCTAACCCTCGTCAACGAACTTCATGCAACCCCCAACATGACAAGGATGGACCATGGGACAAGATATCAGGCTCAAGGCTTCGGACGGATTTGAACTCGGGGCCTATCGCGCCGACCCTGCCGGCGCACCGAAGGGCGCCGTCGTCGTGATCCAGGAGATCTTCGGCGTCAATCACCACATCCGCTCGGTCTGCGACCGGCTGGCGAGCGAAGGCTATGTCGCGATCGCGCCCTCGATCTTCGACCGCATCACACCGAACTTCCAGAGCGGCTATTCTCCCGAGGAAATCGCCGAGGCGCGCAAATTCGTTGCCAATCCGGACTTCGCGGCGATGCTGCGCGACAGCCAGGCGGCGATCGATGCGGTGAAGTCGGTCGGACCGGTCGGCATCATCGGCTTCTGCCTCGGCGGCAGCATCGCCTATGCGGCCGCGACCAAGCTGTCAGGGCTGTCGGCTGCGATCGGCTATTACGGCGGCGCCGTTATACGCTTCGCCGACGACAAGCCGGCCGTGCCGACGCAGCTGCATTTCGGCGAGAAGGATGCCGGCATTCCCTTGAGCGATGTCGAGACCATCAAGTCGAAGCGGCCCGAGGTCGAGGTCTTCATCTATCCCGGAGCGCAGCACGGCTTCCATTGCGACGAGCGCGCAAGCTACGACAAGGCCAGCGCCGACACCGCTTGGCCGCGCAGCATGGAATTTTTCGCGAAGCATTTGCGGAAATAAGCCGCAGCTTTTTCCATCTCGTCATTCCGGGGCGCGCGAAGCGCGAGCCGGAATCCATTTCGGCGCATCATTCGTGGTGGAATGGATTCGGGGCCTGCGCCTTACAGCGCATCCTCAGGGGCGCAATTGCGCACCGGGGAATGACGGGTGGATGGAAATTTCCCCTAAAACCAGCGCTCGCCGACGAACACTGTATCGCCCGGGCTCATCGGCGTGCCCAGCGGCACCACGAAACGGCCGGCGCCGGACGCGTCGGTGTGGGTCAGTGTCACGCTGTCGCGGCGGGCGCGCGGCGAGAAGCCGCCGGCGATCGCGACTGCGCTTTCGACGGTCATGTTCGGCACGTAGGGATACTGGCCGGGAGCCTGGACCTCGCCGAGGATGAAGAACGGCCGGTAGGACTCGATCTCGACCGCCACCGACGGCTCGCGGATGAAGCCGTTGCGCAGCCGCGCCGAGATTTCGCCGGCGAGTCCGGCCGGCGTGCGGCCGCGTGCCGGCACCGAGCCGATCAGCGGCATGGTGATCGCGCCGGCGGCGTCGATCGCGTAGGAGTTGGTCAGGCCTTCCTGGCCATAGACCACGACGCGGAGCTTGTCGCCCGGGCCGAGATGATAGGAATTGTCGTAACCGGCGGGACCACCCGGTGCAGCGGCATAAACGACCGGGGCGGCATAGCCATAACCAGGAGACGTGCTGGCGAAGGCCGATCGCAAGGCGCTGATCGCACCACCACCGCCTGCATCGGCAACCGGGGGCGGTGCGTAGGCCGGGCCATACGTGACGGCATCGACACCTTGCGGACCGACGGCAACCGGACCGGACGTGCTCATGCAGCCAGACAGCGCGAGCGCAGCCACAACGGCAGTGATCGGCAATCGTAACGCGCGTGCAACCGGCACCGGACTTATCCCTCAACGGCGAGACAGGCCCAGTCTTGCACCACTTATGGTTAATAAAGGGTTTTCGGAGATCGAGTAGAGAGCCGGAAAGCCCGCCTCCCCCTCGATCCAGGGCCGGCCTCCGGAAAAGCGGGGAGCGCGTTTCCGGAGCGACCGTTTCTCAAGCAGGACGATCAGGCGGTGACGCCGACGCCGATCGGGCAGGACACGCCGGTGCCGCCGAGCCCGCAATAGCCCGCCGGATTCTTGGCGAGGTACTGCTGGTGATAGTCCTCGGCGAAGTAGAACTCGCCGGCCGCGGCGACATCAGTCGTGATCGCGCCGAGGCCCTTGGCGGCAAGCGCCTTCTGATACATCGCCTGCGACGCATCCGCGGCTTTGCGCTGCGCGTCGCTGAAGGTGTAGATCGCGGAGCGATACTGCGTGCCGATGTCATTGCCCTGGCGCATGCCCTGCGTCGGGTTGTGGTTCTCCCAGAACGTCTTCAGGAGCTTCTCGTAGGAGATCTTCTTCGGGTCGAACACGACCAGCACAACTTCGGTGTGGCCGGTGCGTCCCGAGCACACCTCCTCATAGGTCGGGTTCGGCGTGTGGCCGCCGGCATAGCCGACCGCGGTGGTGTAGATTCCGTCGCCGAGTTCCCAGAACTTGCGCTCCGCGCCCCAGAAGCAGCCGAGCCCGAACACTGCCTGCTCGAGGCCTTGCGGATAAGGCGGCGTCAACTTGCTGCCGTTGACGAAATGGGTGGTCGCGGTCGGGATCGGCGTCGCGCGGCCCGGCAGCGCCTCGGCGGCGCTTGGCAACGCGGTAGTCTTGCGCATGAACAACATGGATACCTCCAGGCGGGACATCGGCCGACGCGGGCTGCGGCCTGCGGGCCGGCTGTCACCTATATATGTCCTTACGCAGATGATGGCAGCCCCGTTACCGATGGCTGCGGCCGAGGAGGCTGCAGCCAAGGAGACTGCGGAGACCAAAGTCAGTCGCGTGAATAGCCGATCAGGGGCTTGCGCGGCCGGAACAGGATCATCAGCAGGATGCCCAGGATACCGAGCACCGCGAACACCGGCTGCTCGAGGATCAGGCGGACCACACTGTTCCAGAGCCAGGGCGCGAGGTGATCCAGCCACGCGTGGAACGCCTGCTGGCTCGACTGATGGATGTCGTTCCAGAACTGGCCGAATTGGGTGAACCGCAGGCTCTGGTCGGCGACGTAACGGGCTCCGTCATAGACCATGAAGATGAAGCTGCCAGCCAGCAGCAAAAGGCCGATCAGACGGAAAAAGCCGCGGATCATGCGTCACCCAAACTCCCTGTCACGCCCCACGCGTCGTCAGGCCTTACCGGGCGCCTCCCGGAAATTCAACCTCTTCAGCGGCTTATCCGGCCCTCCCAGGCCCGATTTCGGCCCCTTTTTGAGCCCCGAAAGCGTTGACGCTTACGCCTGCGCCATCTATAAGACCGGCCGATGGCGGCGGGCGCAATCCTGCCGCCGCTGTTCTTTGGACAGTGCCGCATGCGGGGGCAGCTATTTGCGCTCTTCGCATGGCCGCCTCAAGGACACCCAAGTCAATACCTTGGACAAATACATCAGAGTCGAGATTTGAACCGGCCGGTGCGCGCAAGCCCGACCACTGAGCGATCACCGCCGAAGGACAAGTTAGAGAACCATGGCCAACACCACCTCCGCCAAGAAGGCGACCCGCAAGATTGCCCGCCGCACCATCATCAACAAGTCGCGCCGCACCCAGATGCGTGGCGCGGTGCGTACCGTCGAGGAAGCGATCAAGAGCGGCGACCGCGAGGCGGCACTCAAGGCGATGACCAAGGCCGAGCCCGAGCTGATGAAGGCGGCGCAGCGCAACATCATTCACAAGAACCTCGCGAGTCGGAAGGTGTCGCGCCTCACGCAGAGCATCGCCAAGCTCGCCAAGTGAGCTGCAACTCAGCTGACTGAAAAACAGATCTGTCACGAAGCCCGGCTCGCGCCGGGCTTTTTGTTTTTGTCCCGACTTTTGTCGTGGAAGTTTCATAGCGCGAGAACAATGCGCGTTGCCGCGCAACGAACTGCGTGTCATGTTTCGTCGCGTCCGTAGTTCTACCGGACAATATGCTTAACGCAGCGCACTCGCGCACAGATTGTTCTTCGCTAAGCTAGATGGATGGAATAGCGAGCGAATATCTCGCGTTGAAATTTGCGACGTGGGGTTACCCTGCAAAAGTAATCGAGAAAAATGACGTCTCGCGAGTTACTTATGCACATAGCGTCGGACAGCGATTGGAAAAATGACCGACGCGAGACCAATTGTAAATTTTCTATGAAAAATTTTTGGTATTGCACCGTCGTTTGTGACACGCGTGAATCTGTGCGCTGATTCAAAAACTTGCTTTCGCAGCTCCGCATCGGCAACGCCGCAACAGTTGCGAAGAGTCGCGATCCCCGTCGAATCCACGGATTGTCAGAAAATGCGCTTGGTGTATTTATTTCTTGTTCGCGACGCCCACGGTTCTCCAGATCAGCGCGGTTTGAGACCCAAGGGCGGACGCACAAATCGGCGGCGGTGTGTGCGTTAGCGACGCTTTCCAAGCGAAGCTGGATTGACGGCTCATAGCGATATGAGGACGGTCGACCTGTGTCAAAATTTCTCCGGCGATGTCCCCGGCAATTTGGGGGATCGAACAAGAGAGACCAGGCGTCAGTCGGAATCCAGCAACGGGAACGCGGCGCGAGCGAACGGGTTGACGACGACACGCGGCGGCGAAGCACCGGGCATCTCGGTGTTCGGTAGCGGCAGTTCGAATTGAAAGACACGAGCAAGCTGACAACTTGCCGCGATACGTCGCGGCGGGAGGGGGAGGACTTATGCCTTACGGTATCATCACTGCAGTCGAACCGACGACAACTGAAGTGCAGATTTCCAGTGGTGCCGTAATCAACTCCTCGGACGTTGGCTCTTCCCCCCAGAGGCCGTCGAGTACGCGCTGACCTCGCGGGACGCATCTTCTCCAAACAGCTGATCTGTCGCGTGGCACATGGCCGCCGCACGGGAGAGCTTTGTCCGGAGCAGACCGCGCCCGCTGGAGGTCGCGTCGTGGCAGCAAACCTGCGCGGCGCTTTCGCAACAATTATCTCTCAGACTTGGAAGTACGAAGGCAATGACGAACACGGAACAGGATCGCTGGTCGCGGGTGAAGGGACGTTTGCGGACGAGTGTTGGCGAGGACGTTTACACGAGCTGGTTCGCGCGGATGGATCTCGAGAGCGTGCACGACGAGAGCGTGCACCTGTCGGTTCCGACCCGGTTCCTCAAGAGCTGGATTCAGGCGCATTATGCCGAGCGCGTGCTCTCCTGCTGGCAGGCCGAGATGCCCGAAGTGCATCGCATCGACCTCACGGTGCGTTCGGCGATCCGTGCGGCGGTTCCGGCGAAGGAAGCGGTTGCACCGGTCGAAGTGCGCCGTGTCGAGCGCAACGACGGCCGTCCCGCGCCGGAACTGCGGGCATTCGCGACCGCGCCGGTGTCCGCGAGCCATGATGCGCTCGGCGGCTCGCCGCTCGATCCGCGCCTGACCTTTGCAAGCTTCGTCGTCGGCCGCTCCAACACGCTGGCCCATGCGGCTGCGCGCCAGGTTGCGGAAGGACGCCGCGGCGATCCCGTGATGTTCAACCCGCTCTACATCCATGCCGGCGTCGGCCTCGGCAAGACCCATCTGCTGCAGGCGGTGACCTGGGCCGGCAATTCCGGCGGCGAGCGCAAGGTGCTGTATCTCACCGCCGAGAAGTTCATGTACGGCTTCGTCGCGGCGCTGAAGACGCAGACGGCGCTGGCGTTCAAGGAAGCGCTGCGCGGCATCGACGTGCTGGTGATCGACGATCTGCAGTTCCTGCAGGGCAAGTCGACGCAGGCCGAGTTCTGCCACACGCTGAACGCGCTGATCGATGCCGGCCGCCAGGTCGTGATCGCGGCCGACCGTCCGCCGTCCGACCTCGAAAGCCTCGACGACCGTGTCCGCTCGCGACTGGCCGGCGGCCTCGTGGTCGAGATGGCTTCGCTCGGCGAGGAACTGCGGCTCGGCATCCTGAAGTCGCGCGTCGCCGCGGCCCGTGTCCACCACGCAAGCTTCGACGTGCCGGAGGAAGTGCTCGACTATCTGGCACGGACCATCACCCATAATGGCCGCGACCTCGAAGGCGCGATCAACCGCCTGCTGGCGCACTCCAAGCTCAACAACCAGCCGGTGACGCTGGAGATGGCCGAGCGCGAGGTGCGCGACCTGATCCGCCCGCAGGAGCCCAAGCGGATCAAGATCGAGGACATCCAGCGCGTGGTCGCCCGGCAGTACAATGTCAGCCGCTCCGATCTCTTGTCGTCCCGCCGCACCGCCAATGTGGTGCGCCCGCGCCAGGTTGCGATGTATCTGGCGAAGACGCTGACCTTGCGCTCGCTGCCGGAGATCGGCCGGCGCTTCGGCGGCCGCGACCACACCACGGTGCTGCATGCCGTGCGCAAGATTGAGGCACTGGTCGCCAAGGACACGACGCTGTCGGAAGAAGTCGAATCGCTGAAGCGCCAGCTCCAGGAATAGGGTCGCCGCATCCGGCTGGCTCGTTCCATGGCCCTCCCCTTAACCAAAGGGGAGGGCTAAACTTTTTTCCGACCCAAAACGTGGGGAACGGGGCCCGTTTCGCGCCCGTATCCCTTGCACCGGCCGCTCATCCGAGCCACCTTGCGGTCCCCCCGTGGGTTTGATCAAATCCGGTATTGATCCGGCTTTTCGGGTTTCCAACGCCGCGGTGCTGCCCTGAACGGCCGCCCGGCTTTTCCATCTGAGGGATCTGGCGGGTATTGCAATGAAGGTCACCGTCGAGCGCGCGCAACTCCTGAAATCGCTGGGTCACGTTCATCGCGTGGTCGAGCGCCGCAACACCATCCCGATCCTCGGCAACGTGTTGATCCGCGCCGAGGGCGCCAAATTGTCGCTGAAGGCGACCGACCTCGATCTCGAGGTGACGGAGACCTTGGCCGCCGAGACCGGAACCGCCGGCTCGACCACGGTGCCCGCGCACATGTTCTACGATATCGTCCGCAAGCTGCCCGACGGCTCGCAGATCGTGCTGGAGGCCGACGGCGACCGCTCGGTGCTCGCCGTGCGTGCCGGCCGCTCGCGCTTCACGCTGCAGACCCTGCCCGAGAGTGATTTCCCGGGCCTTGCCGCCGGCGACATGACGCATTCGTTCTCGCTGCCGGCGTCCGACATCAAGCGCCTGATCGACCGCACCCAGTTTGCGATCTCGACCGAAGAGACCCGCTACTATCTCAACGGCATCTATCTGCACGCGGCCGGCAACGCCAAGGCGGCGACCCTGCGCGGCGTCGCGACCGACGGCCACCGCCTGGCCCAGATTGACCTCGCGCTGCCCAAGGGCGCGACCGGCATGCCCGGCGTGATCGTCCCGCGCAAGACGGTCGGCGAGGTGCAGCGGCTGATCGAGGGCGACGACGCCGAGATTTCGATCGAGCTGTCGGATGGCAAGATCCGCTTCACGCTCGGCAATGTGGTGCTGACCTCGAAACTGATCGACGGCACCTTCCCCGACTATGGCCGCGTCATTCCGCAGAACAACGACAAGGAACTGGTCGTCGACAAGAAGGATTTCGAGGCCGCCGTCGACCGGGTCTCGACCATTTCCAGCGAACGCGGCCGCGCCGTGAAGCTGGCGTTGTCCGCGGGCAAGTTGGTGCTCTCGGTCACCAACCCGGATTCCGGCAGCGCCACCGAAGAGCTCGAGGTCGAGTACGCCTCCGACGCGCTCGATATCGGCTTCAACTCGCGCTATCTGCTCGACATCGCCGCCCAGATCGAGGGCGAAGTCGCAGTGCTGAAGCTCGCCGATCCCGGCTCGCCAACGCTCGTGCAGGACAAGGACAGCAAGGGCGCACTCTACGTGCTGATGCCGATGCGGGTGTGACCCCTTGTCATGGCCGGGCTTGACCCGGCCATCCATCAAACAAGAAATGACCTATTGGGTGCACATCCTCGCGAGCAAGCCCGGTGGAACGCTGTATATCGGCGTTACCAACGATCTCGTTCGACGAATCTACGAGCATCGTGAGGAGCTGGCAGAGAGCTTCACCAAGCGTTATGGCGTGAAGACATTGGTCTATTTCGAGCCCCACGAGATGATCGCTGCCGCCCTGCAGCGCGAGAAGAATATCAAGCATTGGTCGCGCGAGTGGAAAATCGACCTGATCGTCGCAGGCAATCCCGAGTGGCGCGATCTATATGATGAAATTGTCCGCTGACGCGGACGATGGATTGCCGGGTCAAGCCCGGCAATGACAAGGAACCATGACCCCGTCCCGTATTCATCGCCTGTCGCTGACGCATTTCCGCAATTACCGAGCGGCGACGCTGCAGGTCGCGGGCGACATGGTGGTGCTGGTCGGGCCGAACGGCGCCGGCAAGACCAATTGCATGGAGGCGGTCTCGTTCCTGTCGCCGGGCCGCGGGCTGCGCCGCGCGACCCTGGAGGACATCGCCGACAATCAGGGCGACGGCTCCTGGGCGGTGTCGGCCGAAGTCGAGGGCGCGCTCGGCCTCGCCACGCTCGGTACCGGCATCGATCCGCCGACCGGCGAGGCGAGCAACACCAGGCGCTGCCGCATCGATCGCGAACCGGTGGGTTCCGCGACCGCGTTCGGCGACCATCTGCGCATGGTGTGGCTGACGCCCGCGATGGACGGCCTGTTCATGGGCGCGGCGTCGGAACGGCGGCGCTTCTTCGACCGCCTGGTGCTGGCCATCGATTCCGAGCATTCCGGCCGCGTCTCCGCACTGGAGCGATCGCTGCGCTCGCGCAACCGGCTGCTCGAGGTGCGCAACTATGACGACCATTGGTGTGATGCGATCGAGCGCGAGACCGCGGAGCTTGCGGTCGCGGTCGCCGCATCGCGCGGCCAGACCGCCGCCAAGCTCGCGGTGATGCTGCGCGAGCGCGGTGCGGCCTCGGCCTTTCCCTCCGCCGAGATCATGCTCGATGGCTGGATGGAGAATGCGCTGCTGCAGGAACCTGCGACGGCGGTAGAAGATCGCTACCGCGAGATCCTGCGCGCGAGCCGCCCCCGCGACGCGGCCGCCGGGCGCACGCTGGACGGCCCGCATCTCACCGATCTGCAGGTGGTCTACGCACCGAAGAACATGCCGGCGCGCGACGCCTCGACCGGCGAGCAGAAGGCGCTGTTGATCGGGCTGGTGCTGGCGCACGCCACGATGGTTGCGGAGATGACCGGCATCGTGCCGCTGCTGTTGCTCGACGAGGTCGTCGCTCACCTCGACCCCAACAGGCGCAAGGCGCTGTTCGAAGAGCTCGGCAAGCTCGGCGCCCAGGTCTGGATGACCGGCGCCGACCCCGCGGCCTTCGTCGATATCGGTCCGCGAGGCGAGATTTTCGACGTTGAGTCCGGCCGCGCCACAAGGCGCGGCTGATTGGCTAGTCTAGGGCAATCTGAAGCGATGGCGCCGCCGCAGGGCGCATTGCCAAAATATCGAAAACAACCCCATGCAAAGTAACCGGCGGCGGCCGGCGTTCGACCAAGCAGCTTGACACGTCGGGCAACTCAGGAACATTATTCTAATATTCCGAAATTGCGCCAGCGTCCCCTCGCCGCCGGTTTGCCGATGCCCAGCGGTGAGAAGCGAACCTCCGAAGCCGCTCCAATTCGGCCTGATCTCATCATGTTTCCGGCGTCGCAGAATCGGCCTCGACAAGGGCTCCGAATCCGCCACCGAATCGGGCTTTTCAGAGCCCTCGGAATCGGCCCTTGAAAGTCTTGAAAGAGGCCTAAAAAATCCTATCTATTCAATAGTTTGTAGAGAGAGACTTTGCGCTAGGCGCAACATCTCTTTCGTGGCACAAATAGCGGAATCAGCGCCTCATTTTGTGCAGCTGATTCGGGACATCCTCGAAGGCCTCACATGACTGAACCTGCCCGGCAGACCCCTGCCGAATCTGAGCATCCCATTCCGGCTGAATATGGTGCGGAATCGATCCGGGTGCTGAAGGGCCTCGACGCCGTTCGCAAGCGGCCCGGCATGTATATCGGCGACACCGACGACGGTTCCGGTCTGCATCACATGGTCTACGAGGTCGTCGACAACGCGATCGACGAGGCGCTGGCGGGCCATGCGAGCCGCGTCCTCGTCACCCTCAACGCCGACAATTCCGTTACTGTGTATGACGACGGGCGCGGCATTCCGGTCGACATCCACAAGGGCGAGGGCGTCTCGGCGGCCGAGGTCATCATGACCCAGCTGCACGCCGGCGGAAAGTTCGACCAGAACTCCTACAAGGTTTCCGGCGGCCTGCACGGCGTCGGCGTCTCCGTCGTCAACGCGCTTTCCAGCAAGCTCGGCTTGCGGATCTGGCGCGACGACAAGGAACACTACATCGAGTTCGCGCACGGCGATGCCGTGGCGCCGCTCAAGGTGGTCGGCGACGCCCCGGGCAAGCGCGGCACCGAGGTCACTTTCCTCGCCTCGACCGAGACCTTCAAGAACGTCGAATATGATTTCGCCACGCTCGAGCACCGGCTGCGCGAGCTCGCCTTCCTCAATTCCGGCGTCCACATCGTGCTCTCAGACATGCGCCACGCGGTCGAGAAGCGCGAGGAGATGCACTATTCCGGCGGCGTCGAGGAGTTCGTCAAATATCTCGACCGCAACAAGAAGGCGATCGTGCCGGCGCCGATCATGGTGCGCTCGGAAGCCAACGGCATCGGCGTCGAAGCCGCGCTGTGGTGGAACGACAGCTACCACGAGAACGTGCTGTGCTTCACCAACAACATCCCGCAGCGTGACGGCGGTACCCATTTGGCCGGCTTCCGCGGCGCGCTGACGCGCCAGGTCAACGGCTATGCCGAGGCCAATGCGAAGAAGGAAAAGATCGCGCTGACCGGCGACGACTGCCGTGAAGGCCTCACCGCGGTGCTGTCGGTGAAGGTGCCCGATCCGAAATTCTCGTCGCAGACCAAGGACAAGCTGGTGTCCTCGGAGGTTCGACCGGTGGTCGAGAACGTGCTGAACGAGGCGCTTGCCGCCTGGTTCGAGGAGAATCCGAAGGAAGCCAAGGAAATCGTCGGCAAGGTGATCCAGGCCGCCGCGGCCCGCGAGGCTGCGCGCAAGGCCCGCGAGCTGACGCGCAAGAACCCGCTCAGCGTCTCCTCGTTGCCCGGCAAGCTCGCCGACTGCCAGGAGAAGGATCCGGCGAAGTCCGAACTGTTCATCGTCGAGGGTGACTCGGCAGGCGGCAGCGCCAAGCAGGGCCGCAACCGCGAATTCCAGGCGGTGCTGCCGCTGCGCGGCAAGATCCTCAATGTCGAGCGCGTGCGCCCCGACAAGATGCTGTCGTCCGAGCAGATCGGCACGCTGATCACCGCGCTCGGCACCGGCATCAGCGACGACTTCTCGGTCGACAAGCTGCGCTACCACAAGATCATCGTGATGACCGACGCCGACGTCGACGGCGCCCATATCCGTACGCTGCTGCTGACCTTCTTCTATCGCCAGATGCGCTCGATCATCGATGGCGGCTTCCTCTATATCGCCCAGCCGCCGCTCTATAAGGTCTCGCGCGGCAAGTCCGAGCAGTACCTGAAGGACGAGCGCGCGCTGGAGGATTATCTGATCTCGACCGGACTCGACGAATGCGTGTTCAAACCGGCCTCCGGCGACGACCGCTCGGGCCGCGACTTGCTGGCGCTGGTCGAAGACGCAAGGATCATCCGCTCCGTGCTGCGCAACCTGCACAGCCGCTACAATCGCGCGGTCATCGAGCAGGCCGCGATCGCGGGCGTGCTGAACCCCAGGATCACCGGCGATATCGCGACCGCCAGTTCGGCCGCCGAGTACATCGCCAAGCGGCTGGACGCCGTGGCCGACGAGGTCGAGCGCGGATGGATCGGCACGTTCACGGAAGGCCAGGGCTTCCAGTTCGAGCGCACCGTGCGCGGCGTCAAGGAAGCGGCCGTGATCGACGACGCCTTTCTCGGCTCGGCCGATGCACGCAAGCTTGATGAATACGCCACCGAGCTTCAGGAGATCTACGTGCGCGCGGGCAAGCTCCGGCGCAAGGATGCCGAGCAGATCATCCACGGTCCGGTCGACCTGTTCGAGGCCGTGACCGACGCCGCCCGCAAGGGCATCTCGCTGCAGCGCTACAAAGGTCTCGGCGAAATGAACCCGGAGCAGCTGTGGGAGACCACGCTGGACACTGAAGCGCGCTCGCTGCTCCAGGTGAAGGTCAAGGAGGTCGACGAGGCCGACGATATCTTCACCAAGCTGATGGGTGACGTGGTCGAACCGCGCCGCGACTTCATCCAGGAAAACTCGCTCAGCGCCACCATCGATATCTAACGGCCTGCACCTGAGAGAGTGTGAATGTATTCAGTGTCGTCCTGGCGAAAGCCAGGACCCATTACCCCAACCGCTTGCTGTTGCGCGACGCTGGGGCCACGATCTCACTCCCAATCGAACTCGGTGGTTATGGGTCCTGGCTTTCGCCAGGACGACGGCGTAGGGAGGCCGCTCGCTACAATATCTCAGACCGTCGTCCTCAGAGGCAGACACGCGCTTTCCCGCACGATGGCGCGGCGAGAGTGACGCCTCCGTGACAGCGCGGCCGGCGCCATCGCACCGCTACCTTTCGTCTGGAAGCTGCATCGGAAACTGTGTTACGGTGCCGGACAGCCATTGATTCCGTTACGGAATTTTGAATGGCCGAGTTTGAATTCAAGTCTGCATGATGCGTTAGGGGACATTCCGCGTGCCGCCGATCCAATACATCGTCGAAGGCGGCCGCCGCCTTTCCGGCACCATCGAGCCGTCGGGCAACAAGAACTCCGCGCTGCCGATCATCGCCGCTGCCCTGCTCACCGAGCACCCGGTCACGCTGACCAATGTGCCGCGCATCCGCGACACCGAGACGCTCGTCGAGCTGTGCCGCTCGGTCGGCGCCAGCGCCGAATGGACCGAGCGCAACACGCTGCAGATTCATGCCAAGGAGATCCGCGCCGCCGATCTGGACCCGGTTCTGTGCGCGCGCATCCGCGCCTCGATCCTGCTCGCGGGGCCGCTGCTTGCCCGCTGCGGCGAGGTCGCACTGCCGCCGCCCGGCGGCGACGTGATCGGCCGCCGCCGGCTCGACACGCACTTTTTGGCGTTCGAACAGCTCGGCGCCACGGTCACTGCGACGCACCGGCTCGAATTCCGCGCCTCGAAGCTGAAGGGCGCCGACGTATTCCTCGACGAGCCCAGCGTCACCGCGACCGAGAACGCGCTGGTCGCCGCCGTCGCCGCCCGCGGCACCACCTATCTGCGCAACGCGGCCTCCGAACCGCATGTGCAGGATCTCGCCAATTTTTTGATTGCGCTCGGCGCCAGGATCGAAGGCGTCGGCACCAACACCATCACCGTGCACGGGCCGGCGACGCTCGGCAGCGCGAGTTTCGCGATCCAGCCCGATCATATCGAGGTCGGTTCGCTGATCGGGCTTGCCGCGGTGACCCGCTCGCCGCTGCGCATCGCGCGCGCCGGCGTCGAGCATCTGCGCTCGATCCGGATGGGTTTTGAGCGGCTCGGCATCGTCTGCGGCGTCGAGGGCGACGACCTCGTCGTGCCGTCGAACCAGACCATGAAGATCCACGACGATTTCGGCGGCCACGTGCCGAAGCTCGAGGACCAACCCTGGCCGGCCTTCCCGGCGGATCTGATGTCGATCGCGATCGTAACTGCGACGCAGTGCGACGGCGTCATCCTGATGCACGAGAAGATGTTCGAGTCGCGGATGTTCTTCGTCGACAATCTGATCGCGATGGGCGGCCGCATCGTGCTGTGCGATCCGCATCGCGCGATCGTGGCCGGTCCGAGCCGGCTGCGCGGCGCGCCGATGAATTCGCCCGACATTCGCGCCGGTATGGCGATGCTGCTTGCCGCGGTGTGCGCCAACGGCACCTCCACCATCAACAACGCCGACCAGATCGAGCGCGGCTATGAGCGGATCGACGAGCGTCTCAACGCGCTCGGCGCCAAGATCAAGCGGATCCCCGCGCGAACCTAACTTCCTGCGGCAGCTTGGCCATCCTTCCGGCCGGTTTGCCGTGCTAGACGTGCCATCATGACCTGCATCGACAAGATCGACCCGGCCGCGGCGCGCGCGACCGTCGCCCCCTCCGGGGCGGCGTTTGCCGTACCCCGCAAGCTGCTCACGGCGGAGCTCGCGGAGACGCTGAAGCTCGCGGTGCCGCTTGCGCTGACGCAGCTCGGGCAGATCGCGATGATGACGACAGATCTCGCCTTCATCGGCCGACTCGGCAGCGAAAGCATCGCCGCGGCGGCGCTGGCGCATACCGTTTATTTCGTCAGCTTCACGATCGGCATGGGCATGATGTCGGCGGTCTCGCCACTGGCCGCGCAGGCGTTCGGCGCCCGCGACCCGCGCGTGATGCGGCGCGCGCTGCGCGTCGGGCTGTGGGCCGGCTTCTTCATGGTGCTGCCGCTGATGGCGCTGCCGTTCCAAGGTGAGCGCATCCTGCTCGCGCTCGGCCAGACCAAGGCTACCGCGCATCTGGCGCAGCAATATCTGTTCGGGCTCGGCTGGGGCATCCTGCCGGCGCTGTGGTTCATTGCGCTCCGCGGCTTCATGAGTGCGGTGAATCGGCCGGAGCCGGTGCTGTGGATCACGCTCGCGGCGATCCCGGCCAACGCGCTGATGGTCTACCTGTTGCTCTACGGCAAATGGGGCATGCCCGAGCTCGGCATGTTCGGCGCCGGGCTTGCGACCACGATCGTCAACCTCGGCACCTTCCTCGCCGGCGTGTGGTTCGCGGCGCGGCGCCGCCCGTTCCGCAAATACCATGTGTTCAGCCGCGTCTGGCGCATCGACTGGCCGCTGATGGGCAAGCTTGTCGCCGTCGGCGCGCCGATCTCGATTGCCTTTCTGCTCGAATACGGCCTGTTCGGCGCGGCCGGCCTCTTGATGGGGCTGATCAGCACCACGGCGCTGGCTGCGCACCAGATCGCGCTGCAGATCGCGGCGATCCTATTCATGGTGCCGTTCGGCGTCAGCATGGCTGCGACCGTGCGGGTCGGCCAGGCCGTCGGCCGGCGCGACACCGACGGAGTGCAGCGCGCAGGCTTCGTCGCCGTCGGGCTCAGCGGCGTCTTTATGAGCATCATGACGCTTGCGGTGATCCTGGCCCGCTTCGAGATCGCCGCGCTGTTCCTCGGTGAGGCCTCTGACGCCACCGCGCAGCTCACCGCGGCGCTGCTCTTGATCGGCGCGACCTTCTTCATCGCCGACGGTGTCCAGACCACCTGCGCCGGCGCGTTGCGCGGCATGAACGACACCCAGGTGCCGCTGCTGTTCGCCGTCATCAGCTATTGGCTGATCGGGTTCGCCTCGGCCTCCGCGCTTGCGTTCTGGGGCAGGCTCAACGCCCCCGGCGTCTGGATCGGGCTGTCGCTCGGGACCGCGGTTTATGCCACCCTCCTGATCTTGCGTTTCCGCCAGCTGGCACGCAGACTGGTTGGATGAGGGTCGACGAGGTCACGCCGAACGTGGATTCCGCTGCGCTGCTCGCCGGCGCGCAGTTTGCCGATGCGTTCCGGATTGCGACCACGCGCCCCGACCTCGATGCGCGGCACGCGACGGAGGCGATGGTGGCAGGGCAGCCGCGCTGGTTCGAATGGCTGGTTGCCTTGCGCAATCTCCTGGTCGCACCGTTCGGCCTGAAGACCTCGGGCGCGACTGAAGGTGTGGCGTGCGACATGATCGGGATATTTCCGGTGGTCAGCGAAACTCCGGAGCGGCTGGTCGCGGGCTTCAACGACAAGCATCTCGACTTTCGGCTTGTCGTCGACGTCGCGCCAGTCGACATCGCGCCCGCAGGAGCCGCGCGCAGCATCACCGCGACCACGCTGGTGCTCACCCACAACTGGCTCGGGCGCACCTATCTTGCAGTGATCATGCCGTTCCACCGCCTGATCGTGCCCGTGATGCTGCGCAAGGCTGGCGGCTAGCGCATGACCCTGTCGGTCGACCTGTTCTTCTCGTTCCGCAGCCCCTACAGTTATCTAGCGCTGCCGAAGACGCTGCAGATGGTCGCCGACTACGATGTGGCGGTTACTCTGCGGCCGGTTTATCCGCTCGCGGTGCGCGTGCCCGGCTTCTTCAAGAAGACCGATCCGCGTTTCGCTCGCTATGTCGTGCTCGACTCCAGCCGCGTCGCCAAGCACGAGAACATCCCGTTCCGCTTTCCGCGCCCGGACCCGATCGTGCAGGACATGACGACGCTCGACGTCGCCACGCATCAGCCCTACATTCATCGCCTGACCCGGCTCGGCGCCGCCGCCCAGCTCGAGGGACGAGCGCTCGCCTTCACTTCCGCCATCAGCCGCGTGCTGTGGGACGGCTCGGTCAAGGGCTGGAACGAGGGCGATCATCTGGCACAAGCGGCTGATGCCGCCGGCTTCGATCTCGCTGCGATGGATGCGGCGATCGCTACCGATCCCGATCGCTTTGAGCAGGTCATCAAGGGCAACGAGGACGCGCACGTTTCCTCCGGCCATTGGGGCGTGCCGACCTTCGTCTTCGAGGACGAGCCGTTCTTCGGTCAGGACCGGATTGATCTCCTGATCTGGCGCATGCAGAGCAAGGGCCTGACGCGCCGGACGGCGTAGCGCGGGATCACGCCGCGCTCTTCTCCGGTGTCTCAGTGACGATCTTCCCCGAGGCATCCTCGTTGGTGCACCAATTGCCGTGACAGCGCTTGAGGTCGTTCAGGTTCTGCCGCATCTGGTCGAGCGAAAAGCCGAGCGCGAAGAACCGCTCCATCGCATCGACCGGAAGGCCCCGGGTCAGACCCTCGCTGCGCACGGCGGCAACCTCCTCGCTGTAGGCATGCAGCGCCGCATCGACCGGCGCCATGTCGGCCGGGCCGCTGCCGACGCGCAGGGCGGTCGCGACCGCCACCATGTAAG
>NZ_JACMYK010000045.1 GCF_020889785.1 Bradyrhizobium acaciae | reverse complement strand
TGGGCAGTCGGTGACGATGAATTGCGGTTACGGCCGCGGCTATTCCGTGCTCGAGACCATCGAAGCGGTCCGCCGGGTCTCGATGCGCAATTTCGCGGTCGCCTACGCCGCGCGCCGGCCCGGCGACATCATGACCATGGTGGCCGATACCAGACGGATCCGCTCGCTGCTCGACTGGACCCCGCGTTACGATGATCTCGAGACCATCGCGAGCCACGCGCTGGCCTGGGAGGAGAAGCTGTTCAGGGAGCGCGAGACTCCGGCGCGACAGGCAGAATCGGCCTAAAAATCAAGCCGTTATCACGCTGTTATTATACTTGAAAAAGCCCCGCCAAGCGGGCAAGGAGGTCCGCAACCCTGATGGCCGGCGCTGCCCGCCGTCAATGGAACGCGGATGGCTCAGTTTCCAAAGAAAATTACCGACGATCCCTATGGCGCGGCGATCCTGATTCGCCGCCTGGTCACGGAACAGGGGATCACCTACTGGCGGCGCTATCTGACGGCGTTCGCCCTGATGGCCGTTGCGGCCGGCTCGACGGCCAGCGCCACCTACGTGCTCGGCCAGGTGATCAACCAGGCCTATGTCGACAAGAACATCCCCGGCATCGCGATGTTCGCCGGGATCACGGTCCTGCTGCTGTTCATCAAGGGCGTGGCGACCTACGGCCACATGGTGATCCTGTCGAAGATCAGCAACGCCATCCTGGCGCGGAACCAGCGGCAATTGTTCGCCAAGCTGATGAGTGAAAGCATCGGCTTCTTCTCGCAGCGGCACTCATCGGAATTCCTGGCGCGGCTCACGGCCGGCGCCAAGTCGATCACCGACGTGCTCAACATGCTGGTCAATGCGATCGGCCGCGACTTCCTGATGCTGATCAGCATGGTCGCCGTGATGGTCTGGCAGGACCCGCTGATGTCGTTCATCGGGCTCGTGGCGGTGCCGCCGGCGATGCTGGTGCTGCGCAAGCTGGTGAAGCGGATCAAGGGCCTCGCCTACAACCAGTTCACCGGCACCGCCGACATCATGGAGACGATGCAGGAATCGCTGCAGGGCATCCGCACCGTGAAGGCGTTCACGCTGGAAGATACCATGCAGCAGCGGATCGACGAGAACATCGCGATCGTCGAGCGCAACGCCAACAAGATGGCGCATGTCGCCAACCGCTCCAACCCGCTGATGGAGATGCTCGGCGGCTTCGCGGTCGCCGGCTGCCTGCTCTATGGCGGCTACAGCGTGGTGGCGCTCGGTTCCACGCCGGGCCAGTTCTTCACGTTCCTGACCGCCTTCCTGATGGCGACCGAGCCGGCCAAGCGCCTGGCGCGGCTCAACATCGACCTCAACAGCCAGCTGGTCGGCGCGCGGATGCTGCTCGAGGTCGTCGACAGCCCGGCGAGCGAACAGGCCGACGACGACAAGCCGGCACTCAAGCTCACCGACGCGCGGATCGAACTGCGCGACGTCAGCTTCGGCTATCGGCCCGGCGAGCCGGTGCTGAACCGCATGAGCTTCACAGCCGAGCCAGGCAAGGTCACCGCGCTGGTCGGCCCCTCCGGCGGCGGCAAATCGACCGTGCTCGCGCTGCTGCTGCGCTTCTACGAGACGCGCGAGGGCGAGATCCTGATCGACGGACAGTCGATCTCCCAGGTGTCGCGCAAGTCGCTGCGCCGGCAGACCGCCTATGTCGGCCAGGACGTCTATCTGTTCCGCGATACCATCCGCGCCAACATCGCCTTCGGCAAGCCGGGCGCCACCGAGGCCGAGATCATCGACGCCGCCAAGGCTGCCTGCGCGCACGACTTCATCATGAGCTTCCCGCTCGGCTATGACACGCCGGTCGGCGAGCACGGCACGCAACTGTCCGGCGGGCAGCGGCAGCGCATCGCGGTGGCCCGCGCGCTGATCAAGAACGCGCCGATCATCCTGCTCGACGAGGCCACTGCCGCGCTCGACTCGGAGTCCGAGAAGCAGGTGCAGGAAGCGATCGAGCATCTCTGCCAGGGCCGCACCACGATCGTGATCGCGCACCGCCTGCACACCATCATGCATGCCGATGCGATCCTGGTGGTCGAGGGCGGCGCCATCGTCGAGCGCGGGCGTCACGAGGAGCTGCTGCGCCGCGGCGGCCGCTACGCCTCGTTCTTCCGGCTGCAGCATCACCACGACCCGTCACCGCTGGCACTGGCGCCGATCAGCGCCACCGGCTAGATCCGATTCACCCCAAGAGCAGCGAGACCCATATGAACGCCGCCTCCACCGTCATTCCGCTTCCCCCGCAGCCCTCGCTTCCCGTCATCGGCGAATCCGGCACCTATCCGGTCCGCCGCATCTGGTGCGTCGGCCGCAACTATCTCGAGCATATCAGGGAGATGGGCAATGACGAGCGCGCGCCGCCGTTCTTCTTCGGCAAGCATGCCGACATGCTGGTGCCCGACGGTGCGACGATCCCCTATCCGCCGCTGACCAAGGACCTGCATCACGAGGTCGAGCTGGTGGTGGCGATGAAGAGCGGCGGGCTCAACATTCCCGCCGACAAGGCGCTGGAACATGTCTACGGCTATGCCGTCGGCATCGACCTGACCCGCCGCGACCTGCAGATCGCCTCGCGCAAGAAGGAGCGGCCCTGGGAGGTCGGCAAGTCGTTCGACTATTCCGCGCCCTGCTCCGCGATCCAGCCGGCCTCGAAGATCGGTCACCCGACCGCAGGCAAGATCTGGCTCACCGTCAACGGCAAGGAAGCGCAGAAGGGCGACCTCACCGAGCTGATCTGGAACGTGCCCGAAATCATCTGGCAGCTGTCGCAGCAGGTGAAGCTCGCCGCCGGCGACATCATCATGACCGGCACGCCCGCCGGCGTCTCGCAGCTGCAGCCTGGCGACAAGATCGAATGCGGTGTCGACGGCGTCGGCAAGCTCGCGGTGACGATCGGCAAGCCGGAGTAGTCTCCGGATCCGATCCATCAGCAGACCGCGGCCCCGAACCTGGTTCGGGGCCGTTTGCTTTTTCAGAATTGCTCGTGGCCGGGATGATTGGGGTCGCCCAAATACCCGCCGCCGCCGCTGCCGCCCGCACTGTCACCACTGTAGTCAGTTCCGAGATAGGGCGGCGGATCGACCGGCTGGCGATGCGGGCCGCCCGAACCGCCCGGGGGCAGTTTCGCGCCGACATTCTTCGGCGGCGCCATGTGAAGTCCGCCCGCCTGTGCGGAGCCCAGTGCGGTCACGCCGAACGCGACAACGGCAGCGAAAGCAACAAGCGATTTGCGTGTCATGCGACGTCTCCTTGAACTCGGGCCGGGCACCATGCGCCGGCTCCGACGCCGCACCCTTCGCATGATCGCAGCTGCCTGCCTGTGAGGTAGGTCACGCTCAATTCCGGTCGCATCCCGACGACCCACATGCCCGGGAAACCCCGGCCCCCAGGGCCCGGGGCTTTCCGCTGCGGATGGTCAGCGCATCGTGCCGGGCATGCAGGGCGGTTCGGTGAAGGGTGCGGTTGCGAACGATCCGACGTTCGGCGCGCGCACGCAATCGGTCGTCTTGCTGCTGACCGGTGTCGTCGTCGTCATCGAAGCATGAGCGCGCCGCGCCGCAGCATTGCTGCCGGCGGCAGACGCCTGAGCCGAATACGCAGCTGCCGCAACCAGCGCGAGCGCAGCGAAGGTCAATTTGGTCATAGGATTTCTCCGCACGATGGGTGAAGCCGACCAATCTCGGCTCCTGTGATCAAGGAGCGTCAACGCTGCAAAATTATTTCATCACGCACGATCACCGAACCGCGAGCGCCGCATCACATCAGCTGGATCGGGGAATACCGGGACGACCGAGGCACTCCATTTCATCAAGGCCGCGTGCAAACGCGGCGATGACGGCATGGAGATTCTCATGATCGATCTTCGACGAATGAGGCGACGACTCGGCAAAGGACTGAGCCTGGCTGCAATCCTGTCGGCGGCAACGGCGAGCTCTTGCTTCGCACAGCCGACAGTCCAGGAGCCCAACGCCTATGCATCAAACGAAACCGCGACGCGGCCGTGGCTGGCGCCGGTCGGCCATCGCCAACCGCGCGCCGCCGACATTCCCGCCGCGACATCGACGTCGCAACAGATCATCGATCAGGAAGATGCGATCGTCGATCGCAAGATCAGGGGCATCTGCCGCGGCTGCTAGCATCCTCCTCGCGGTGGGCAGGTCCTAATGCCTTTCGGCTGCCTGCGATGCAGCCTGCCCGAGATGCGCCTTCTCGTACTCGAGCCATAGCTCGAGCAGCGCCATGAATGCGACCACGGCACCCGCGGCGATGCTGAAATGCATCGCGCGGGTGTGCGTGAAGCCGAGCAGCCATGGTGAGACGATCAGCCAGCATCCGATGAGCAGATTGATCCATTCCTCCCAGATCGAAAACGCAACGATCGCCGCGAGCGACATGATCGCGATCGCTGCGCCGCTGATCCTCAGATCGATCGCCGCCGCCGGGTTGGCATGCGCGAACAGCCACGGCGCGGCAACCAGGAAGATCGCTGCGGCGAGGCTGTAGAGATCAAGTGCGGATTCCTTTCGCCATTTCACCATCGTTTCCTCCCTTGCTTTCTCTCATCGCTGATGCGCAGCCGCAGCATTGATGTCCTTGCCGGTGTAGTCGGTCATCAGCGCGGTTGCGACCAGCGTGATGACGGCGCAGAGCGCGATATAGACCGCGATCGCGGTCGACGAATGATAGGTCCCGAACAGCCACGCTGCGATCAGCGGTGCAGGACCGCCGGCGATGACAGATGCGAGCTGGTAGCCGAGCGAGGCCCCGCTGTAGCGCAGCCGTCCGGTGAAGCTTTCGGCGATCAGGGCCGCCTGCGGGCCGTACTGCATGTCGTGCGGAATCAGCGACAGGAAGATCGCGAGGAAGATGATCGCTTCCGATCCGGTGTTGAGCATCGCGAAGTAGATGAAGCCGAACACGCCGGTCACGGCAGCGCCGATCATGTACATGTTCTTGCGTCCGATCTGATCGGAGATATGCCCGCACAGCGGGATCGAGACGAACGACAGCACCGAGGCCGCGAGCACCGCGGTCAACAGGAAGTCGCGCGACATCTGCAGCGTACCGACGCCGTAGGAGAACACGAAGGCGGTGAAGATGTAGAACGGCGCCTGCTCGGACATCCGCGCGAAGGCGGACAGCAGGATCTCCTTCGGATGGTCGCGGATCACGGTCAGCATCGGCGTGGGATCGAGCCGACGCTCGGCCATCAGCCTGGTGAACACCGGCGTTTCCAGAATGCCGAGCCGGATGTAGAGGCCGACGCCGACCAGGATGATGCTGAGCGCGAACGGGACGCGCCAGCCCCATGCCAGGAATTGGTCGCCCGACATCTGGCTGAAGGCCAGCACCGCAAAATTGGCGAGGAACAGCCCGCAGGGCACGCCGAATTGCGGCCATGACGCGATCAACCCGCGCGAGCGATCGTTGCGGGCCCATTCCATCGACATCAGCACCGAGCCGCCCCATTCGCCGCCGACGCCGACACCCTGGATGAAGCGCAGCACGGTGAGGATCACCGCGCCTCAGATCCCGATGCTGGAATAGGTCGGCACCAATGCGACCGCCGCGGTCGCGAGGCCCATCAGAAGCAGGGTCGCGATCAGCGTCGACTTGCGACCGATGCGGTCGCCATAGTGCCCGAAGATCGCCGCGCCGATCGGCCGCGCGATGAAGCCGACCGCATAGATGGCGAAGGCTTCCAGCGTGCCGACCCAGGGGTCGGAATGCGGGAAGAACAGCTTTGCGAAAACCAGGCCCGTGACGGTGCTGTACAGGAAGAAGTCATACCATTCGATCGCGGTCCCGACCGTGGAGGCGATGACTGCGCGGCGCAGCTGGAGCTGATGCTCGGCTGGGGTGAGTTGGTCGGCGTCGAGGCCGGAGGTTAGACCAAGCGTTGGACCGAGTGTCGTCATGGGAGCGTCTCCCTTGAAGCCCCCGGATGGATTTTGACTGTTCGGGTCGTTTGAGTACGAACGACATCGCGGCGCCGAAGGTTCCAACAGAATGGAACGCGAAGCCTAGAACTTTAGTCGGTAACTTTAGTCGGTCCGCGCTCGCCGCGCGGTCACGGGCTCGATCGCACGCCTGAGCCGCTTCGCGATCGCAGGCGCGTCTGCCTCGGCCACATTGGTGAAACCAACCAGCAGACCCTGCCCGCAGTCATGATGAACGCTGCGGTTGGACAGCGGCTCGGCGCCAAATCCATCGGCCCGGGCAAGCTGCGCGAGCCGCACATCGCGCACGCGGCCTACAAACCGAAGCAACAAATGCATACCGCCCGGCTGCAGCTCAACCCTGATGCGCCCGCCGAATTCGGTATTCAGCGCGGCCGCCAGGGCAGCGCGGCGCGCGGCATACA
This sequence comes from Bradyrhizobium acaciae, assembly GCF_020889785.1. Lineage (GTDB taxonomy): Bacteria > Pseudomonadota > Alphaproteobacteria > Rhizobiales > Xanthobacteraceae > Bradyrhizobium > Bradyrhizobium acaciae. The sequence continues at coordinate 43,449 of NZ_JACMYK010000045.1, read as the reverse complement.
GCTTCCGCATTCGCTTCAGATGTCGCGCGAAGTGGCCGTCCGCCATGAAGCCCGCAGCGACCCGCTGCGAGAACGTGCTGAGGCCACTGCTTTGGCCGGCACCCATCGCAATGAAGGTGTCGAGCAGCCGGTCCGGCAAGACCAGATAGCCGAGCCGCAATCCAGGAAAGAGCGTCTTGCTGAACGTGCCCGAATAGATCACGCGCTGTCCGCGATCGAGACTCTTCAACGCCGGCAGCGGTCGACCAACGAACCGGAACTCGCTGTCGTAGTCATCCTCGATGACATAGGCGTCCGCGTGGTCCGCCCACCGGAGTAACGCCATGCGGCGCGGCAATGAAAGCGACACTCCCAATGGGCTTTGATGCGAGGGCGTTACGACCGCGATTCTTGCTCGCCGCGCCTGCTTCACTCCTTCGGTGACGCGCATTCCCTCGGCATCGACAGGCACGGCGACCAGCTTCGCGCGAGCCATCTCGAGCGCGGATCGCACCGGCGGAAAGCAGGGATCTTCAATCCACACGCGATCGCCGCGCCGAAGCAGGATACGCAGCGACAGATCGAGGCCGCCTTGAAACCCGTTCGTCACCAGCACCTGGCGCCAATCGCAGGCGATACCGCGGGAAGAGCCGAGATAGGCCGCGATCGCCTGCCGCAACGGCTCGTAGCCGGCCGGATCGGGATACATCATGTCTGCCGCGGAACTCCGGCGAGCCTCTCGCGCAATCAGGTGCGTCCAAAGCTTGCGCGGAAAAAGATCGACGGCTGGCAATCCCATCTGCAGCAGCAGAGGTTCGCCGCGCGCGCCCGGCCGGCCGGTGGACCGGGCGGGAAATTTCGCGACGTCATCGAGCGTCACGGCGTCGCGCAACTCCGGCGAGACGATCGTGCCGGCCTGACCGCGTGTGACGATGTAGCCCTCGCCGGCCAGCATGGCATAGGCGGCGTCGACCGTGCCGCGCGCCATTGCTAGCTCGTCGGCAAGACCGCGAATGGAAGGCAGCCGGTCGCCCGGCCGAAGCTGCCCGGTCGCGATCGCGCTGCGGAAGCGCTCGTAAAGCTGGCGCGAAAGCGGGGTGCCGCCGCTTCGCACCAGATCGGTCGCCGGTCTGTTCAGTCGCTTGGTCATGGCCCAGTCAATATGCAGCTTCTTGGCCCTTATGGATAGACCATTCCATCGCTAGATCGGTGGCCTCGAACAACATCAGGAGCTTTCGATATGAAATCCACCATGCCTCGACGGGACTTCAATCGCGCCTCGATCGCAGCGCTGCTTGCGGTCGTTGCCGCCGGGCGAAGTTCTAACGCCGATGCGCAGCAGCAACATGCCGCATCGGGGACCAGGCAGTCCTCCAGACGTGACGTGATCAAGCAGGACCTGCCGGGCAATCCCGCGCGCGTCATCACGCTCGTGGAGGTGACCTACCCTCCGGGAACGGGATCGCCGGCGCATGTCCATGCCAACGGAGTGATGGCCTACGTCGTCTCGGGCCTGGTGGCCTCGCAGGTCGGCGATGGTCCCGAACGCACCTACAGCGCCGGCGAAGCCTGGTGGGAGCCGGCCGGAGCCATTCATCGCGTCTCGCGCAACCCGAGTTCGACCGAGCCGGCGACCCTGCTCGCGATCTATATCGCGCCACGAGATGCGACCTCCGCAGATCTCATGAAGCCGCTATAGACATTGAGCGCTTTGGACTCCTCGACCATGCAGAGTGCTCTCACAGCAGCACTGAGCGCGGCGATCGCGGTGATCGTGCTGCCGCTGTTCGCCGCGCAATCGCTCTCGGCTCCAATCGCCGCGTCATTCGAGCTGACGGCAGGCGCCGCCGGCCTGATCGCCATGATGCCGATGCTCGGCTACACCGCCGGACTGGTGCTGCTCGTCCCCCTGATCGATATCTTCCCGATGCGCTCCGTCATGTTGACGACGCTCCTGACCGGGACCATCGCGCTGGCGGCCGCGGCCTGGTCGCCCTCGGCGACGCTCTTCCTGCTCAGCATCTTTGCCGTGGGACTGACCACAAGCGCCACGCAAATGGTGGTTCCCCTGGCGGCCAGTCTGGCCGAGCAATCGGCGCGCGGCCGCGTGATCGGCAGGATCATGAGCGGGCTGATGATCGGCGTTCTGCTGTCGCGACCGAGCGCCAATCTGTCGGCCAGCCTCTTCGGCTGGCGTGGGGCCTATCTCGTCGACGCCGCCGCGCTTGCGGTCGTCTGCATCGGCAGTGCGATGATCGTGCCGGCCGGTTCGCAAGCCAGCCGTTTGAGCTTTCCCGGGCTGCTCTCGTCGCTATGGAAGGTCTTCCGCAGCGAGCCGGCGCTGCAACGGCGTGCTGCGTGCCAGGCGTTATGCATGGGCAGTTTCGGTGCGTTCTGGACCGGCGTCCCGCTTCTGCTTGCGGCGCCTCCATTCGGACTGGGACAGGTCGGAATCGGCGCGTTTGCCCTTGCGGGTATCGGTGGGGTGCTGGTGGCGCCAGTTGCCGGATGGGCCGCCGACCGTGGTCTCGACGAAACGGCGACGCGCCTTGCACATGGCTGCGTGGTCGCCGGATCCGGTCTTGCGCTCGTTTTCGGTGCGGATCGACTGGGTTTCGATCCGGCAACGCACCGCGGCATCGCCTTGCTACTGCTGGTTCTGGCCGCGATCGTCATCGACCTCGGTGTGATCGGCGATCAGACGTTGGGGCGGCACGCCGTCAATTCCTTGCGCCCCGACATCCGCGGCCGCCTCAACGGGCTCTATACGGGATTATTCTTCATCGGCGGAGCCGCAGGATCCGCGCTTGCCGGCGTCGCCTGGGCGCTCGGCGGATGGGCGTCGGTCTGCGCGCTCTGTGTTTGCTTCGGCGTTGGCGCGATCATCCTTGGCCGGATCACGTCAGGCCAAGGCGCACGGACTCGACAGGACGCAGGCGTCCGGCTCTAGGGCCGGTCGCTGCGCCGATACGGCACGTAGCTCGGGGTCCAGATCTTGGCCTGGATACGCGTCTCGACCTGGTCGATCGGAATATCCTTGGCCAATCCTTCCTTGTGCGCCTGGAGCGCCACCGCCAGCGCAACCGTCAGCGCGACGTCGCGCAGCGCGCTGACCGGCGGCAGCAGATTGTGCTTCGGGTTGTTGCGCGCCGGCGAGACGCTGGCCAGCGCCTTGGCGGCGGCCATGAACATCCCGTCGCTGACGCGGCTCGCGCCCACCGCGAGCGCGCCGACGCCGACGCCCGGGAAGATGTAGGAGTTGTTGGTCTGGTCCACCTTGAAGCGCGCGCCGTCGCGCGTGATCGGCGGGAACGGGCTGCCGACGCCGATCAGCGCCCGCCCTTCGGTCCACGCCTCGATATCGCCGGGCGTCGCCTCTTCGCGCGAGGTCGGGTTGGACAGCGGGAAGATCACCGGCCGCTTGTTGCACTCGGCCATCGCGCGGACGATCGGCTCGGAGAATGCGCCTGCTTGGCCAGAGACGCCGATCAGCACGGTCGGCTCGGCGTTGCGCACGACGTCGAGCAGCGCGATCTTGTCGGGATGGTTGAGCTGCCAGCCCGCGATTGCCTGCTTGCTCTGCACGAACGGAAGCTGGAACGGGGCGAGCCCGCTCATGCCCTCGAGCAGCAGCCCGTCGCGGTCGACCATGAAGAAGCGTTTCGCCGCCTCGCTCTCCGACACGCCGGCATCGACCATTGCAGCGCGGATCAGGCTCGCGATGCCGCAGCCGGCGGAGCCTGCCCCGAACACGGCGACACGCTGTTCGGTGAGCGGCACGCCGGTGACGTTGATCGCCGAGAGCAAGGCGCCGGTTGCGACCGCCGCGGTACCCTGAATGTCGTCGTTGAAGGTCAGGAGCCGGTCGCGATAGCGCTCGAGCATCCGCGTCGCGTTGTTCTTGGCAAAATCCTCCCACTGCAGCAGGACGCGCGGCCAGCGCTTCACCACCGCGGAGACGAAAGCCTCGATGAAGTCGTCATATTGCTGACCGCGGACGCGCTCGTTGCGCCAGCCGATATAGAGCGGATCGGCCAGGCAGTCCGGATTGTCGGTGCCGACGTCGAGCATGATCGGCAGCGTCGTCGCCGGATGCAGGCCGCCGCAGCCGGTATAGAGTGCGAGCTTGCCGATCGGGATGCCCATGCCGCCGGCGCCCTGGTCGCCGAGGCCGAGGATGCGCTCGCCGTCGGTCACGACGATCGCCTCGACGTGATCGAAGCGCGGATGGGCAAAAATGCGGTCGATCCGGTGCTGGTGCGGAATGCTGAGGAACAGCCCGCGCGGCTTGCGAAACAGCCGACTGAATTTTTGGCAACCCTCGCCGACGGTCGGCGTGTAGACGATCGGCAGCAGCTCTTCCAGGTTGCCGACCAGCAGCGCGTAGAACAGCGTCTCGTTGGTGTCCTGCAATTCGCGCAGGAAGGCATAGCGCTCGATGTCGGTCTCGTAGCCGCGCAGCGCCTCCAGACGGCGCGAGACCTGCTCGTCCAGCGTCAGGATATTGGGCGGCAGCAGGCCATGCAGGTCGAACGCCTCGCGCTCGGCCTCGGAGAACGCGGTGCCCTTGTTCAACTGCGGATCGGCCAATAGCTCGTAGCCGCTCAACGCCGTGGTCGCGAAAGCTCCGGTAATCTCCGACATGACAAGGTCCCCTTCAACGCGAAATGCCTGAGGGGACTTTATCACGCCCGTGTAACGGATCGGAGCGCGAAGCTACCGCGCCGCGCAAAGTTGAACGGCGCCCGACGTTGCGGCCGGCGAGATGCCTCTCGTGGAAGAGTGGGCCGGCCGGCGGAATTCCGGCTAAGGGGCCATGAGCGATCGTCCCGACAACGCAGTCCCGCTACGCCGCCGGACAAGAATCAACATACCTTGGTATGCTTCTCTCATTCCTTGTGATGCCCTGTGCTTACGCTCGCACGGTTGAGCGATGGACGGAGATTTCTAAACTCGCGGCTATTCCGACGGGTGCACGGCCACAATCTCTCTGCGGAGCACGGCCAACCATAGCAACTCTCGGGCGCGAGCCGCGTTCCGAAATCTGTGATCAGGATCACTGCTCCGAGGCGTGAATCGCAAGACTGTCACGAGACCAATGGCTACTGGAACCCGGGTTCTTCGAGGAACACTCAAATGATCGTCAACATTCAGAAGCTGGATGGCCTGTGGCACCTCATCGTCGGGTCGTGCAAGATCCGAACTCCATTCCTGGAGAGCCAGAACCGGGAGTGGGTCGTCGCGTACGCCAGGCGGGTCTACCCGGGCGCCAGGGTTTTCGAGCGCGACTGACGCCGTGACGGCTCACCGCTCACGCCTCCAAAAAAAGCCCCGGAACGCGCTCCGGGGCTTCTGCTTTCAGCGCGGCAAGACCGCGCGCGCTTAGCGCAGCGCCGACATCACGATCAGGCCGAGAAGCAGCGCGGTCGCGGAATATTTGAGCGTGTAATACACGTTCCGATTCCACTCCTTGACCTTGCGGCTGGCGAGATGGACCTCGTAGAGCTTGCCGAACACCTTGTTCAGCGCGCCGACATGCTCGCCGTCGACGTTCTGGGTCGCCGACGCCTTGACGATGTTGTGGCTGACCCAGCGGTTCATCGCCGTCATGAAGCCGTACTTCATCGGGCGCTCGACGTCGCAGAACAGGATGATGCGGTTGACGTCGGTCTTGTTCTCGGCGCTGTGGATGAAGGTCTCGTCGAACATGAAGGCCTCGCCGTCGCGCCAGACGCATTCGACGCCGTCGACGAGAATGCGGCACTCATTCGAATTCGGCGTCACGAGGCCGAGGTGATAGCGCAGCGAGCCGGCGAAGGGATCGCGATGGGCACCGAGCTTGCCGCCGGGCGGCAGCATCGCGAACATCGCGCCATGCACGCTGGGAATCGAATTCAACAGCTCCACCGTCTTCGGGCACAGCGTGCGCGCCGACGGCAGGAAATCGTCGTACCATTTCAGATAGAACCGCTTCCAGCCGCTCTTGAAGAACGAGTAGAAGCCCCAATCATTGTTCTTGGCCGCGGCGCGGATGAAGCCCTCGTCGAACAGCCTCGTGGCTTCGTCGCGGATCATCTCCCAATTGTCGGAAAGCTTCTTCAGCTCGGGGAATTGCTCGAGCGGGATCACCGGCGTGTTTGATACCGCGGAGCCCGCATACATCAGCACGTTGTAAGGCGCGAGGTAGGTCGAATGATCGCCGAGCTGGCGGGCGAAGCGCAGCCGCTGCTTGCCGCGGAAGTGCACGTAAAGTGTAGAAGCCGCCAGCACGTAGAGAATGACGAGCTGCGGCGCGAAGAGCTGTCTCAACATGATCCGTCTATGATCGCAGCCCGCCGACGCTCTTGATGCACCGCCCCGCAGGAGCCAATACCCGAGACGGGTGGCTCAGCCCGGGCGGCGAAGTGCGTCGCCGTCCGCGAAACTCCCCTGTTTCATAGCAACCTGGCACTGCCGCGAGATCGCCGCGGCGCCGTCCCGGATGAGCCATGTAAGCGCCTACTCACCAAATGTGAAGCAGTGGGCCATTCGATGGCCAGCTTTGTGACATCATTCACACACTTAATTCGCCATTGACAAACTGATTAGATAATTCCTAATCATAAGATAACCCGCCGAAGAATGCGGACATCCAGGAGGAGGAACGATGAGACATTTCTTGGCGGCAGCCATTCTCGCGGCAATGACGACGGCCGCGCACGCCCAGATTTCCGATGACGTCGTGCGCATCGGGGTGCTGACAGACCTGTCGAGCTGGGGCCGCGACAATTCCGGCCCGGGCTCGGTCGAGGCGGCCAAGATGGCGGTTGAGGAATTCGGCCCCACCGTGCTCGGCAAACCGATCGAGATCATTTCAGCCGACCACCAGATGAAGACCGATGTCGGCGTGCAGATCGTGCGGGGCTGGTTCGACAACAACAAGGTCGACGCCGTCGTCGACATTCCCAACTCCGGCATCGCGATCGCCGTGCACAACATGGTGCGCGAGCGCAACAAGATCGCGCTGCTGTCCGGCCCCGGCGCAAGCTCGCTGACCGACGAGCTGTGCAGCCCCAACACCGTGCACTTCACCTACGACACCTACGCACTGTCGAAGGTCACGGCGTCGGCGGTGATCGCGGAAGGCGGCAAGTCCTGGTACTTCATCACCGCGGATTACGCCTTCGGCCAGCAGCTCGAGAAGGACGCGACGCGCTTCATCAACGAGATGGGCGGCAAGGTGCTCGGCGGCGTCAAGCATCCGACCAACACCGCCGACTTCTCGTCCTTTGCACTGCAGGCGCAAAGCTCGAAGGCCGACGTGGTGGCGTTCGCCAATGCCGGCCAGGACACCGACAATTCGATCAAACAGTCCGGTGAGTTCGGCCTCGTGCAGGGCGGCCAGAAGCTGGTCGGCCTGTTGATGTTCGACACCGACGTGCATGCGATCGGCCTCAATGCCGCGCAGGGCACCTACATGACCACGGCGTCGTACTGGAATATGGACGACAAGACGCGCGCCTGGTCGAAGAAGTTCTTCGCCCGCACCAACGTGATGCCGACCATGATCCAGACCGGCGTCTACGGCTCGGTGCTGCATTATCTGAAGGCGATCAAGGCCGCCGGCACCGACGATCCCAAGGCGGTGATGGCCAAGATGCGCGAGCTGCCCATCGAGGACACCTTCGTGCATGGCGGCAAACTGCGCGAGGACGGCCGCGTCATCCGCGACATGTATCTGGCGAAGGTGAAGAAGCCCTCGGAATCCAAGGAGCCGTGGGACTATCTCGACATCATCAAGACGGTGAAGGGCGAGGACGCCTATCGTCCGGTCTCCGAGTCGAAGTGCCCGCTGCTCAAGAAATAGGATCGATCGCGTGGCCAACCAAGAAACGTATGAATGCGATGCGCTTGTCGTCGGCTCCGGCTGCGCCGGGCTGTCGGCAGCGGTCACCGCCGGCCATCACGGCCTGAAGGTCCTGGTGGTCGAGAAGGAGCCGCGCTTCGGCGGCACCACCGCGCGCTCCGGTGGCTGGCTGTGGATTCCCGGTACCTCGCTGGCCAAGGCCTGGGGCATCGAGGAGAGTCCTGATCAGGCAAAAACCTATCTGCGCCATGAAGCCGGCAACAGCTTCGACGCGGCCCGCGTCGATGCGTTCCTGACCGAAGGGCCAAAGGCGGTCGACTTCTTCACGACCAGCACCGCTGTTCGTTTCGACATGCCGCTGACCTTCCCGGACTACCACGCGGAAGCGCCCGGCGGCGCGCAAGGCGGCCGTTCGATGGTGACGCGGCCGTTCGACGCCCATGAGCTCGGCGATGCCCTCAAGGATCTCGGCAGCCCCCTGCCCGAACTCACCGTGTTCGGAATGATGCTCGGTTCCGGCAAGGAGATCGTGCATTTCATGCGCGCGACGCGGTCGCTGGCGTCGGCGGCCTATGTCGCCAAGCGGCTGTCGAAACACGCGCTAGACGTGATGCGCAACGGCCGCGGCATGACGCTGACCAACGGCAATGCGCTGGCCGGACGGCTGGCGAAATCCGCCTTCGACCTCAAGATCCCGCTCTGGCTCAATTCGCCGGTGCGCGAATTGATCGTCGAGAACGGCGTGGTGCGCGGCGCAATCGTGATGCGCGAGGGCCGTACTATCCGGGTCAACGCCAAACGCGGCGTAGTGCTCGCCTGCGGCGGCTTTCCGCATGACGTCGCGCGGCGGCAGAAGATGTTTCCGCATGCGCCCACTGGAAAAGAGCATTACTCGCCGGGCCCGACGGGCAACACCGGTGACGGCCTGCGGCTTGCGGAATCCGCCGGCGGCCGCGTCGACGACTCGCTGCCGAATGCGGCGGCCTGGGTGCCGGTCTCCGTCACCACGCGCAAGGACGGCTCAAAGGGCGTGATGCCGCACTTCATCGATCGCGCCAAACCCGGCGTGATCGCTGTCATGCGCGACGGCAAGCGTTTCGCCAATGAAGGCAATTCCTACCACGACTTCGTGCAGGCGATGATCAAGGCGGCGAAGCCCGGCGAAGAGATCGCGGCGCACCTCGTCTGCGATCACGAGACGCTGCGCAAATACGGCCTCGGCTGCGTGCCGCCGCGTCCGATGCCGCTCGGCCATCATCTGAAGACCGGCTATCTCAAGCGCGGCGCGACACTGTCGGAGCTTGCCGCCCAGGCCGGCATCGACGCCGGAGCGCTCGAGGCAACTGTCGCGGCGTTCAACACGACCGCGGCCGAGGGACGCGATCCTGCCTTTGGGAAGGGCTCGCGCGCCTACAACCGCTACCAGGGCGACGCGCTGCACGGGCCCAACCCCTGCATCGCACCGATCCAGCACGGGCCGTTCTACGCCATCAAGATGGTGATCGGCGATCTCGGCACCTATGCCGGCATCCGGACCGATGCCAACGCCCGCGCGCTCGATGCCGACGGCCAGCCGATTGCCGGCCTCTACGCCGCCGGCAACGACATGACGAGCATCATGGGCGGCAACTATCCCGGCGCCGGCATCACGCTCGGCCCCGCGCTGACCTTCGGCTATATCGCGGGCAAGCACATCGCCGGCGCCGCGGCCGAGAGAAGCGCGGCATGAGCACAACGGCGCACCTGCTTGCGGGCAAGCGCGCGCTCGTCACCGGCGCCGCACATGGCAACGGACGCGCCATCGCGCTCGGCCTCGCGGCACATGGCGCCGATGTCGCGGTCGCAGACATCGATCTCGCCGGCGCCGAGCAGACCGCGGCCGACATTCGCCTGCGCGGGCGCGCCGCCTGGCCGTTCGCACTCGACGTCACCGATGCGGAGGCATGCTCCGCGCTGGCGCAACAGATGGCGCGCGAGGTCGGGCCGATCGCGATCCTGGTCAACAATGCCGGCATCATCATCCGTGAAGGCATCACTTCGCCGCGCGCCCACGACAATTGGCGGCGGGTGCTCGATGTCAATTTGACCGGGACGTTCAACGTCACCCACGCTTTCCTGCCGGCGCTGCGCGAGACCCGCGGCGCGATCATCAATCTCGGCTCGATCGCCTCCTTTCTCGGCGTCGCCGATACGCTCGGCTATGCGCCGTCCAAGGGCGGCGTGAAGCTCTTCACCCAGGCGCTTGCCCGCGAGCTTGCCGCCGACGGCATTCGCGTCAATGCAATCGCGCCCGGCGTAATCGAAACGGCGATGACCGAGGAGACCCGCAACGACCCTGCCCGGCTCGCCGGATTTCTGGGCCGCACGCCGCTCGGCCGCGTCGGGCAGCCGGAGGAGCTGGTCGGTCCGGTGGTGTTCCTGGCGTCGGAGCTGGCGTCTTATGTGAACGGCGTGACCATGCCCGTCGACGGAGGCTTTCTCGCCGTATAAGGACGTTGTCGAAAGAGCTGGCAAGATCACATGGCGAGCAGATGACGAGAGAAAGCCGCGGCATACAGTCGATCGAGGTCGGCGGTGAATTGCTCCGCGCGCTCGCCCGCAGCGGCGAACCGATGATGCTGCGCGATCTCGCGCGCGAAGCCGGCATGCCGCCGGCCAAGGCGCATCCCTATCTCGTCAGCTTTTCCCGCATCGGCCTCATCGAGCAGGACGAGACCACCGGCCGCTACGAGATCGGCGCGCTGGCGCTCGAGCTCGGCCTGATCAGCCTGCGCCGGCTCTCTGCCGTGCGGATCGCGACGCCGCGGATCGCTACGCTCGCCGACAGCATCAATCACGCGGTGTCGCTGTCGGTCTGGGGCACCCACGGCGCGACCGTGGTGCGGCTCGAGGAGCCGAGCCATCCCGTGCATATCGCGATGCGCGTCGGATCGGTGGTGGCGCTGCTCGAGACTGCGACCGGTCGCGCCTTCGCCGCCTTCATGCCGCCGAACGCCGTCAAGACCGCGCTCGACAGCGGCCTCGATCGCCTCGGCGTCGGCTACAATCCCAAGCGTGAGGCAATCAATTCGAAGACCACCGAGATGCTGGCCGAGGTGCGCAGCCACGGGCTCGCACGGGCGATCGGCGATCCCCTGCCCGGCGTCAACGCCTTCGCCGCGCCGGTGTTCGATCACGCCGGTCATGTCGCTCTGGTCATCACCGCGATGGGACCGGAGGGCACTTTCGACGCCGGCTGGGACAGCGCCATCGCGGACGCGCTGCGCGATTGTGCGAACGACATCTCACGGCAGCTTGGGCACGGGACGGCGCGGAAGGCGGAGTGATGTGTTTTCTCTCCGTCATTCCCCGGTGCGCAATTGCTCAGCGGGGAATGACGAAGGATGGAAACGCGCCGGCCCTTACATCTGAGTTGCCCGACGGCGCAAGCCCCCGCGACAAAGATATTTCGCTTTATCAGAACTATAGCTCGGTGTATAAATAATCCGTCTCACCCGATCGAGGGGCGCTTCGCGATCGTCACGAACGCGGCGTGAGATGCGGTGGACGCGAAACGCGCAGTCGACGAATGCGCGTGACGCGGACGGCGAAATCGTGCAGGCCTGACGCCCTAGTGGCAGGTGTCCTCTCGCAAAACGAGTAAGCGTTTTTGCGAAGGCGGTGACAACAAAGCCAAGTCTCGCCGGGGAGAGCATGTATAAGCCGTAACCCATTGCGCAGGGAAAGCCGGATTGCTCCGGTTACACCTGTGGTCCTACCCCCGTGCTTTCTACCTTTGCACGGGGCCCATGGGTGCGATCGGCACCCGGCTTTCCCTGCTCCCTCTATGAAGTGAGAGGGCGGAACGAAGCGCAGAGCTCGGACAGTCCGCGTCGCGAGATCGCTGGCGCGCATCCCCATCGCAAACTGACAATTGCATCCAGCGCATTCGCGCCGCCATCTGCCTTGGCAACATGGTGTCCGCGCGACAATGGTCGAAGAACGAGATCCGCGATATGTGACGTAGTTCGCAAAGCCGGCGCCAGATGTAACGATTGTCGATGACGCATTCGCACAGGTTCCATATGGCCCCGCGAGTTCCCGATCTCAATGAATGAACCTTACGGTCGAATCTCGTGACGTATTTTTCGTTGAAGCTTGGTCATTGTGATCGGGCCCGGCCGCAACAATCATTGTTCGTTTTCGAAATGGTCCTTTTCGGGCCAACAAGGAGAAGTGTGATGCCATTTATGCCAACACCTTTGCAAAACAATGTTGTCATCCAGAACAACACCACCGGTGTCGTCGATTACCTGAAATACGAAGGCTCGACGCTGGTGGCGTCCGTTGCGCAGGACTACGGAATCGGCGCGGATTGGAAGGTCGTCGCCAACAACACGAGCACGCTGGTCATACAAAACGACAAGACGGGCTTCGTCGACTTTCTCGGGATCGGAGCCAACGGCGCGCTGATGTCCTCCGCGATGAGCACGACAGCCCTGCCGCGCCTCTTCGGCTATTCGTCGGACACCGGCGAGTTTGGCTCGCAGCTCGCCGACGGCGAGATCGACATGTTGAAGTTCGATACCACGACCGGAGCCCTGACGGGCAGCAGCCTGGTCGCCGGAAGCGCTGGACTGCCGACCGCCGTCGGTATTTCAACCTGGAATCTGAACACGCCGGCATGGGCTGGAATCAGCAGCCCTGGCCTGAATGCCGACGTCATCGATACCCAAACGGCGAGCGGCCAGCTCGATGTTATCGGGTTGGGCGGTACCTTCATTGGCGGCCTCAACGTCCAGACGAGCTTCCTGGCCGCTGGCGGCGTTGGTAGTCCGGCGATCGGAGACGTCAATTCGGACTCCGCAAGTACGGGGTACAACTACCAGAACGGCACCGGCAATCCGCAAGGTTTGGAAGCAACGGCGATGACGGCGGGCGGGCAGATCGACCTGCTCTACTGGGATGTCGGCACGCCCGATACGGCCAACGCCGGCGTGCTCTATGCCAGCAATATGCTCACCGGCAGCTACGCCGGCTGGAGCGTCGTCGAAGGCGGCTCGATCGAGAGTGGGCACGTGTTCCCCGTGTCGTAGGTTTTGCGGCACGAGTTCGAGCCATTTGAACGGAGCGGATTGCAGCCGGACGCCGTCCGGCTGCAATCCACCGCATCGGTCCGTGTTTTGAGAGCAACGCAGTCGAGGCCGCAATTGTGTTCTCGATCACATAAGTTGGCGTAGCAAAGCAGTAGCGTAGATGCGGAAAAGGCACGGCGCCGCCAGACGCCTTCAAGCGCTGGAACGCTGTCGCTTCGGCAGAATATGATGATCATACTCTGGAATTTCTCGTTACCTGCACGGTTCCGTTGAACCTCGCGCGAAACCTGCGTACCAATTGAATATTTCAATATTGAAGTCCGGCGCGACCGCGATCGCAGCGGACATCCATGGAAGTTATGCGGCCGAAATATTGAGCCGCGACAATTATTGCAGAGGGCACCCACATGATCGGTAGCCAGCAAATTGCAGCCGTGCCAGCGACGCCGGCTGATACAGGTCTCGGCAGTCTTGGGCTGGTGCTGGCCATGTTGGGCGAAGCGTTCGACATCGATCGGGCGCGGCGTGAGTACATATCCGATGGCCGTACCGCTGAGTGTGACGATCTCGTGCGTATCGCGCGCGGCGTCGGGCTGAAGGCGCAGGCCGTCCCCGCTTCCGTCGAGCGCCTCAAGGCGCTGTCGCTGCCGGTGATCGCACGTTGCCAGGACGGCACCTTCTTTGTGATCGGACGATGGGCCGAGGCCGACATCATGGTCGGGCTAGGTGGCGGGCCGCCTGTCCGCTGGACCATGGACGAACTGGAGCAGAAATGGACCGGCGAGATCGTGCTGTTCGCCAAACGCGACCAGCTTCCCGGCGAAGTCACGCGCTTTGGGCTGCGCTGGTTCATTCCGGTGATCAAACGCTTTTCCAGGATTCTCACCGAGGTGCTGGTGATTTCGGTGTTCATCCAGCTCGTCGCGCTGGCCTCGCCGCTGTTCTTCCAGGTCGTGATCGACAAGGTCCTGGTGCACCGTGGACTCACCACGCTCAACGTGCTGATCATCGGCCTGCTGGTCATCAACGTCGCCGACGCGCTGTTGAACTGGCTGCGCACCTACGCCTTTGCCCACACCACGAGCCGCATGGATGCCATTCTCGGCTCGCAGCTGTTCCGCCATCTCGTTGCGCTGCCGATCAGTTATTTCGAAAGCAGAGCCACCGGCCAGACCGTGGCGCGGGTGCGGGAACTGGAGAACGTCCGGCAGTTCGTCACCTCCTCCGCGCTCACCCTGGTGGTCGACGTCGCGTTCAGCCTGCTGTTTCTGGCGGTGATGTTCTGGTACAGCGTCTCCCTGACGCTCGTGGTCGTGACATCGATCCCGTTCTACGTCTTGATATCGCTGGTCATCACGCCGGTTCTGAAGGCACGGGTGCAGGAGAAATTCCAGCGCGGCGCCGCAAATCAGTCGCTGCTGGTTGAGAGCCTCGCCGGCATTCAGACGCTGAAGGCCTGCGCAGTCGAACCGCAAATGCGGCGGCGATGGGACGAGCAGCTTGCCGCCTACATCGGATCCTCGCTCCGGGTGGTGACGATGGGCGCTGCCGGCTCGCAGCTGGTCGGCCTTGTGAACAAGGTGACGAGCGCCGCGATCCTGTGGTTCGGCGCTCAGGCCGTGATCGGCAATCAGCTCACCATCGGCGAGTTCGTCGCCTTCAACATGCTGGCAGGCCAGATCAGCGCGCCGGTGTTGCGGCTCGCGCAGCTGTGGCAGGACTTCCAACAGTTCCGTCTGTCGATCGAACGGCTCGCCGACATCATCGATACGCCGACCGAGCCGAACGTCAGCTCCAGGCAGAACCTGCCGGCCATCAAGGGACATTTGCGGTTCGAGAACATCGCGTTCCGCTATCAGGCGGACAACCCGGAGGTGCTGCGCGACCTCTCGTTCGAGATCGGCGCTGGCGAGGTGGTCGGCATTGTCGGCCGCTCCGGATCCGGCAAGTCGACACTGACGAAACTGCTGCAGCGGCTCTACACGCCCGAGCGCGGCCGCGTCATCGTCGACGGCTTCGACACCGCGCTGCTCGATCCGGCCTGGCTGCGACGCCAGATCGGCGTGGTGTTGCAGGAGAACGTGCTGTTCAACCGTTCGATCCGCGACAATATCGCGCTCGTCGAGCCCTCGATGCCGCTTGAGCGTGTCATGCAAGCTGCGCTGCTGGCGGGCGCGCACGAGTTCATTTGCGAACTGCCGCACGGCTACGACACCATCGTCGAAGAGCGCGGCGCCAATCTCTCCGGCGGCCAGCGCCAGCGCATTGCGATCGCCCGCGCGCTGGTCACCAATCCACGCATCCTGATTCTCGACGAGGCCACCTCGGCGCTCGATTATGAGAGCGAGCGGATCATCCAGAACAACATGCGTGCGATCTGCCGGGGCCGCACCGTGCTGATCGTGGCGCACCGGCTTTCCACCGTGCGCGCGGCTGACCGCATCCTGGTGATAGAGCGCGGGCAACTCGCCGAAGCAGGCACCCACGATGTGCTGGTGCATCACAACGGCCTTTACGCCAATCTCGTCCGTCAGGCAGCGGGGTGAACGTCATGGTACAGCCGATGCCGCTTCGTCCCGTCGATGCCTCGCCGAAGCCGACGCCGCCTCGTCCGGCGCCGCCGCGCCTGGTCCCGGCCGCCCCGCGGCTCAATGCCGTGGAGCGTCAGTTTCTTCCCGCCACGATCGAGCTGATCGAAACGCCGTTGTCGCCGACGCTGCGCTTCACGGCGACGGCGCTGTGCGGCCTGCTCGCCGCAGCGTTGATCTGGGCCGCGCTGGCACGCATCGACATGGTTGCGGTGGCCGACGGCAAGGTCGTGCCGCTTGGACAGGTCAAGGTGGTGCAGCCGCTCGAAACCGCGATGATCCGCGCCATTCACGTCGATGAGGGCGATCATGTCAAAGCCGGCCAGGCGCTGGTCGATCTGGATCCGACCGAGGTGCATGCAGATCTGGAAGCGCTGATCTACAATCGCACCCAAGCGGAGCTCGATGCCGAAGTGGCACGCGCGCTGCTCGGTCGCGATCCCGAAGGATCGTTTCACGGCCCCGCTGGCGCCGCCCCCGCGCTGGTTGAGCAGAGCCACAGCCAGGCCCGGCGGGAAATCGAAAAGCATCGCGCGATCGTTGCAGGTTTCACGGCTGAGATCGCGCAGAAGGACGTGGCGCTTGAATCCAACGACGCGCAGATCGAGCGTGCCAAGCTGATCCTTCCGTTGCTGGAGGAAAAGAACAAGACAGCGAAGGCTCTCTACGAAAAGGGCAACGGCACCCGGCCGCCGGTGCTCGACAGCGAGCAGCAGATCGTCGAGAAGCACGCCGATCTCAAGATTGCCGAACGCAACATCGATCAGATTCGGGCCGAACGCAGCTCAATCCAGGCCAAGCTCGCCGAGAGCGAAGCCGGCTACATGGCCGACAGCACCGACCGCCTTACCAAGGCCCTGACGAAGATTTCGCAATTCGACCAGGACATCACCAAGGCGCGGCAGAAGGAGAGCTATCGGCATTTGGTGGCACCGGTCGACGGCACCGTCCAGGGGCTGAAGATCCACACGTCAGGTGCGGTGGTCACCACCGCGGATACGTTGATGACCATCGTTCCCGACGGTGCCGGCATTGAGATCGATTGCCTGGTGCTGAACAAGGATATCGGCTTTGTCAGCGAGGGACAGGATGTCGAGATCAAGCTCGAAGCCTTCCCCTTCTCACGCTATGGTCTGGTACCCGGCCGGGTGCGCAAACTCGGCCGTGACGCCGCCACCGCATCCAATGCCGGCGCCAGCACCGCGGCGGCAGCGCAGAATCCGATGGCCGGGATCGCAGGCGCCCAGCCGGCCGAGCTTGCCTATCCCGCCCGGGTGACGCTGCTGCGGGACTGGATCCTGGTCGACGGCCACCACGAAGCAATCCGCTCCGGCATGCGCGTCTCGGCCGAGATCAAGACCGGCGACCGCCGCGTGATCGAATACCTGCTATCGCCGGTGCTGCAGGCCGCGAAGGAAGCCGGCAGGGAGCGGTGAATCCGCGGTGCGACGCTACAGCAAAAAGCCCCGGACAATGCCGGGGCTTCTCGCTTGATCGAGCGCAGAGACCGCGGATCAGTAGCGGTAGTGATCCGACTTGTACGGACCTTCCTGCTTCACGCCGATGTAATCGGCCTGGTCCTTGCGCAGCTCGGTCAGCTTGACGCCGATCTTGGCGAGGTGCAAGCGGGCGACCTTCTCGTCGAGCGTCTTCGGCAGCACGTAGACCTTCTTGGCGTACTTGCCGTCCTTGTTGTTGGCGAACAACTCGATCTGCGCCAGCGTCTGGTTGGTGAACGAGGCCGACATCACGAAGGACGGGTGGCCCATCGCGTTGCCGAGGTTCACGAGGCGGCCTTCCGACAGCATGATGATGCGGTGCTTGTCGGGAAATTCGATCTCGTCGACCTGCGGCTTGATGTTGGTCCACTTCAGATTGCGGAGGCTCGCGATCTGGATCTCGTTGTCGAAGTGGCCGATGTTGCAGACGATGGCGCGATCCTTCATCGCGCGCATGTGCTCGATGGTGATGATGTCCTTGTTGCCGGTGGCGGTGACGAAGATGTCGGCGCGCGGCGCCGCGTCTTCCATCGTCACGACCTCATAGCCTTCCATCGCCGCCTGCAACGCGCAGATCGGATCGACCTCGGAGACCATGACGCGGCAGCCGGCCTGGCGCAGCGAAGCGGCCGAGCCCTTGCCGACGTCGCCGAAGCCCGCGACCATCGCGACCTTGCCCGACAGCATCACGTCGGTGCCGCGGCGGATGCCGTCGACCAGCGACTCGCGGCAGCCATAGAGGTTGTCGAACTTCGACTTGGTGACGCTGTCGTTGACGTTGATCGCCGGGAACAGCAGCGTGCCCTTGTTGGCCATCTCGTACAGGCGATGCACGCCCGTGGTGGTCTCTTCCGAGACGCCCCTGATGTTCTTGGCGATCTCGGCGAACCAGCCCTTCGGCTTCTCCTTCAGGAGGCGCTTGACCAGCGCGTAGAAGATCTCCTCTTCCTCGGACCCCGGCTTGTCGAGGAACGCGGTGTCGCCCTGCTCGGCGCGATAGCCAGCATGCACCAGCATGGTGGCGTCGCCGCCGTCATCGAGGATCATGTTCGGCGTGCCGCCGCCGTGCCAGTCGAACAGCTTTGCGGTGTAGTCCCAGTACTCGGTCAGCGTCTCGCCCTTCACGGCGAACACCGGAATGCCGGCGGCGGCGATCGCGGCGGCGGCGTGATCCTGCGTCGAGTAGATGTTGCAGGAGACCCAGCGGATGTCGGCGCCGAGCGCAGCCAGCGTCTCGATCAGCACCGCGGTCTGGATCGTCATGTGCAGGGAGCCCGCGATGCGTGCGCCCTTCAACGGCTGCTTGGGGCCATACTCCTCGCGGGTGGCCATCAGGCCCGGCATCTCGGTCTCGGCGAGCGAGATTTCCTTGCGGCCGAAATCGGCGAGCGCAATGTCCTTGACGATGTAGTCGGTGAAGCCGGGCTTCGTGGGGGCGTTCATTTGAGCGTCCTGTTGTTGAACTGGTCATTCCGGGCGCCTCGAAGAGGCGAACCCGGAATCTGGAATTGATGGAAGGAGATTCCGGGTTCGCTCGCTCAGGCGAGCGCCCCGGAATGACGCAAGTGTCAGAGCGCGCGCTTGAGCTGCTCGACGAGATCGGTCTTCTCCCAGGAGAAGCCGCCCTCATTGTCGGGCGTGCGGCCGAAATGACCGTAGGCCGAGGTGCGCGCGTAGATCGGGCGGTTGAGATCGAGATGGGTGCGGATGCCGCGCGGCGTCAGATCCATCGCCTTCGCTGCCGCCTTCTCGAGCTGATCCTCCGACACCTTACCGGTGCCGTGGGTGTCGATATAGATCGACAGCGGACGCGCCACGCCGATCGCGTAGGCGAGCTGCAGCGTGCAGCGATCGGCGAGACCGGCCGCGACGATGTTCTTGGCGACGTAGCGCGCGGCATAGGCCGCCGAGCGGTCGACCTTGGTCGGATCCTTGCCGGAGAATGCGCCGCCGCCATGCGGAGCCGCACCACCGTATGTGTCGACGATGATCTTGCGGCCGGTCAGGCCGGAGTCACCATCGGGACCGCCGATGAAGAACTTGCCGGTCGGATTGATGTGCCAGATCGTCTTGCCGTTGATCCATTCCTTCGGCAGCGCCTCGCGCACATAGGGCTCGACGATGTCGCGGATCTGGCTCGAGGTGAGGTCCTCGACCAGGTGCTGGTGCGACACCACGATCTCGCGGACGCCGACCGGCTTGCCGTTCTCATACTGCACGGTGACCTGGCTCTTGGAGTCCGGACCGAGCACCTTTTCCTTGCCGGAGTGGCGCGCCTCGGAGATCAGCCGCAGGATCTTGTGGGCGTAGAAGATCGGCGCCGGCATCAGGTCCGGCGTCTCGTTGGTGGCGTAACCGAACATGATGCCCTGGTCGCCGGCCCCCTCTTCCTTGACCTCGCCCGGCTGCAGCGCATCGACGCCCTGCGCGATGTCGGCCGACTGCGGATGCAGCAGGATCTCGATGTCGCAGGTCTTCCAGTGGAAGCCGTCCTGCTCGTAGCCGATGTCCTTGATCGCACCGCGAACCACGCTCTCGATTTGGTCGTTGGTGACCGAGCTGGGCCCGCGCGTTTCGCCGGCGATCACCACCTTGTTGGTGGTCGCGAGCGTTTCGCACGCCGCACGGATCTGCCACGGGTCGATGCCCGCTTTCGGTCCCTCGCGGTAGAACAGATCGACGATCTCATCCGAGATACGGTCGCAGACCTTGTCCGGATGGCCTTCCGAGACCGACTCGCTGGTGAAGAGATAAGACGCGCGCATCAAGCAAACCCCTTGTTTCGTCGAATTCCGACGTTGGTTGGTGAATATGTCCCCGGAATGTCAGTCTCGTCGCCGCGAGATGACGTAGGATTCGTCGTAGAACCACAGCCCGTTGTGTTTGCGGAGAACTTCGCGCGTGGCCTCGAGAGCTCGTCCGTTTTCGGTCGTTTCGATCAACCGCTCATCTTCGATCTGCGCGACATACACCGCCGCATTCCACGCTGCAAAGGCCGTCGAGGTTCCGATCGCACCGGTCACCTCATTGGGCAGCGCTTCCATATCATATCGGAAGATCGAGCGGTTATCGGCGTAGGCGTTGAAGTTCAACTCACGCCCGGCCGACCCCAACTCGTATTTCACCGCGCGCAGTATCTCATGACGGCTGACGGCGAAAGGATTTTCTCCAGGCCAGACGGCTTGAATGATTTCAAGCCCGGGATCGCTTCCGTGGGAGTGGATTCCTATCAGCCGTCCACCGCCGCGCAGCGCGCGGGCCAGCGGCGCGATGATCCGCTTGGCGCGGAAGTTCACCGAGGATTTGGCGCGGTAAGGCTGCGAGGCGATCACGAGATCGAAATTGGCTTCCGTCCGGCCCGCCCGCGGAATGATGGAATCGAGCAGGAAGCGGTGATCGTCGCGGTAGAGCACCAGCGCCACCGGCCGCTCATAGATCGGCATCGCATTGCCGGGGCTGAGGTTCGCTCGCCAGTTCTGCTCCAGGAATGGACCGAGCTCGGCGATCTGGGCCTCGAAGTCACCCGAGGAGGCTCCGCGCAGCGCCACTTCATGCCAGATCATGCTGGCAGCCGCCGCGGAGTTCTTCGGCGTCAGCCAGGGCGCCTCGGCGTAATACATGTTGGTGAACACGAAGACGCTGGCTGGGTGCTCGAACAGGCGGTCGGGGACCTTGTCGAGGGTGAGGCGGACGTCCTCCAGGCTCAGTTCCTTGCCGGCGACGTAGAACGGCATATGTGGGAAGCGGCCATGCATTGCGCGCAGGACCCGCGCCAGCACGGTGCCGTCGCCCATCCCGGCATCGAACACCCGCAGCGCCGGCGGCCGCGGGTGGATGGCGGCCAGTTCCAGCGCCACCCGGTCGGCAATCACCCGCTTCTCGCTGCAGGTGTGCACGAACAGCAGATAGCGCTGGCGATTCTCGAAAAAGCGGAAATTACCCCTCGGATCGCGCTTTTCCGGCGGAACCACAAGGCCGCGGGGCGGCGCCACCCCGCCTGGCGTCGAGGTCGCGATGAAGCCGTTGATACGATCGAGCGTGTCGATGGTGATGCGCTTGCCTTCACGCAGCCGGTGCACCAGCTTGCCGTCGTTGACGGCCCGGCGGCCGAACGTCGTCTCCGCCATGTCGGAGCGGCGGCAGAAATCCGTGATCTGGCTGAGGATTTCGTCGTTCTTCATGGTGCCAAGGTGGGCGGCGGCGAGTGGGACAAAAGTGGGCAGAAGTTGTGTGCAGCGGCGTCTTACCATCATTTTCCCACCGGTTGAACCCCCTCTGCGGCCCGATCACCAAACAGTCATGGATTTCCCCCTGGCCCCGCTCTTGGACCGCCCCGCACCCCCTGGATGACCGATGCGCCGCCTGCTCCTGATCCCCTGCCTGCTTGCCGCCATCCTGTGGTCGGCGCCCTGCCTCGCCCAGACGCGTTCGCAGCTCGGCCCGCTCTGCACGACCGACACCACACCCGCCGATCAGATGATCGACGCCTGCACCAAGATCATCGCGCTGAAGGTGTTTTCCGGCGAGAAGCTCGCGACGATCCATTTCTGGCGCGCGGTCGGCTGGAACAAGAAAGGCAACTACGCGCAGGTGATCGCTGACGCCACCGAGGCGCTGCGTCTGAAGCCCAGCACCGCCGTCTACAATTTGCGCGGCTCGGCCTATTACGACAAAGGCGAGTACGACATCGCGATCGCCGACTTCAACGACGCGCTGCGCATGGGGCCGCCGAGCGGCATCATCTTTCACAACCGCGGCAACGCCTATCGCGGCAAGGGCGACTACGCCAAGGCGATCTCCGATTACGACGCCGCGATCAAGGCCGGTCCGAAGTCGGCCTTCTCCTATCAGAACCGCGGTGCGTCGAAGCAGGCGCTCGGCGATCTCGACGGCGCGCTCGCCGACATCAACGAGGTCGTCAGGATCGACCCGTCGCTGCCGCAGCCGCTGATCAGCCGCGCCGTGATCTGGCGCGCCAAGGGCGACATCGCGCGCGCGATCGCGGACACGACGGAAGCGATCCGGCTCGCGAAGGCGAAAGCGCCCGCCAACATCATGACGCCGCCGGGCAGCGTGCTGATCTCGGCCTATACCCAGCGCGGCCTCGCCTATGAAGCGAAAGGCGATGCTGCGCACGCCAAGGAAGATTACGCCTCGGTGCTCGAGGGCGTCGCCTCCGACGCCGGCAGCAAGGCCAACCAGGCTACCGCGAGGGTGCGGCTCGCGCTGCTCGAGGAGGCCGACGCCACACCGCGCAAAACCGCGGCGGCGCCCGCTGCCGAGAGCAGCCCTGCTCCTGCACCACCGGCGCCCGCCGCAGCAACACCGGCCGCCCCCGCGGCACGCGTGCAGGCCGCAGCAACCGGCCGGCGCGTCGCGCTGGTAATCGGCAACGGCGCCTATGCGCATGTGAAGGCGCTGCCCAATCCGCCGAACGACGCCCGCGCCATCGCCAGGAGCCTGCGCGACATCGGCTTCACCGTCTCGGAGGGTCTCGATCTCGATCGCGGCGCGATGCAGACGACCATTCACGATTTCCTGCGCGAGGCGGCGCGGTCGCAGATTGCGGTGGTCTATTACGCCGGCCATGGCGTGCAGATCGACGGCCGCAACTACCTCGTGCCTGTTGATATCGAGTTCAAGGCGGGCGAGCGCATGACCGACGCGATGGTCGATATGGATACGATCATGGCCGGCCTCGACGACCAGATCCGCACCAACATCCTCATCCTCGATGCCTGCCGCAACAATCCGATGGCGCCGCAGGTGGCCTCCGCAGGCCCGAGCCGCGGCATCGAAGCGGGCTCCGGCCTCGCCGCGCCCACCTCGCTCGGATCAGGCTCGACGCTCGGCGCCGGCACGCTGATCGCGTTTGCGACCGCGCCGGGCCAAGTCGCGCTCGATGGCGAAGGCGCCAACAGCCCGTTCTCCGCGGCACTGTCGCGTCATGTCGGTACGCCCGGGCTAGAGGTGCAGCAGATGCTGACGCGGGTCCGCGCCGAGGTCGTTGCCACGACCAAGGGCAAGCAGGTGCCGTGGTCGAATTCCTCGCTGCTCGGCGAGGTCTATCTCGCGGAGCAGTGATAAGACATACGTCATTGCGAGGAGCGAAGCGACGAAGCAATCCATTCTGTCCCTCTGGGCAGATGGATTGCTTCGCTCTCGCTCGCAATGACGACGGAGGCGGTCTTACTTCCCCCACACCTCGTTCGCGACTTCGACGGCGAGCCGCAGCTTGGCCCACTGCTCTTCCTCGGAGAGGATGTTGCCCTCCTCGGTGGATGCAAAGCCGCATTGCGGGGACACGGCAAGCTGCTCGATCGGGGCGAACTTGGATGCTTCCTCCAACCGCCGCTTGATGTCGTCCTTCTTCTCGAGCTCGCCGAACTTCGAGGTGATGACGCCGACCACCACGACCTTGTTGCCCTTGGGCAGGAAGCGCAGCGGCTCGAAGCCGCCGGCGCGGTCGGAATCATATTCGAGGAAGTAGCCGTCGTAATTCGTGCCGGCCAGCATGGTCTCGGCGACCGGCTCGTAACCGCCCGAGGAAATCCAGGTCGAGCGGAAATTGCCCCGGCAGACATGCGTCGTGATCACCATGTCGGCCGGACGATCGGCGATCGCGTAATTGATGACGCGGGCATAGATCTCCTGCAGGCCATCGGGGTTGTCGCCGCGCTCGCGCGCTTTCTGCAACTCCTCCTGCGAGCACAGATAGGCCCACACCGTGTCGTCGAATTGCAAATAGCGGCAGCCGGCGTCGTAGAACGCCTTCACCGCCTTGCGATAGGTCTTGCCGAGATCCTGGAAGAACTCCTCGAGGTCGGGATAGACCTCCTTCGAGATCAGCTTGCGGCCGCCACGGAAATGCAGCACGGCCGGCGACGGAATCGTCATCTTCGGCGTGACATGGGCCTGGTCGGCATATTTCTTCAGGAACCTGAAGTGATCGAGCATCGGGTGCTGATCGGAGAAGTCGAGCTTGCCGATCACCCTGATGGCGTCGTGCCGGGTCTGCACGCCCGCGAACTGGATGCCCATGTCGGGGTGGAACAGCTCGCAGCCGGTCAGATGGCTGAGGAAATCGAAGTGCCACCAGGAGCGGCGGAACTCACCATCGGTCGCAAGCTTCAGGCCGACCGAGGCCTGCTTGTGCACGACCTTCTCGATCTCCATGTCCTCGACCTTGCGCAGCTCGTCGGCCGAGATCTCGCCCTTCTCCAGCCTGGCGCGCGCCTCCTTGATCTTCGGCGGCCGCAACAGGCTGCCGACCTCGTCGGCGCGGAACGGAGGCTTGGTTCGCTGCATGGTCAACTCCCGAACGTTTCTAATGTGCTTTGGCCCCGGAGACGCCGAGATGGCGCTCGAGGACGGAGGGATCGGCCTTCAACGCGCTGCTCGCGGCATCGTGCACGATCGTACCGCGTTCCAATATCACAACGCGGTCGGCGAGCCCGAGAATCTTTTGTGCATTCTGCTCAACGATGATCGAGCAGATGCCGCCCGAGCGCGTGATGGTTCCGATCGCCTTTAACAATTCCTCAACGATGATCGGCGCGAGGCCTTCGGTCGGCTCGTCGAGCAGCAGCACTTTCGGGTTCAAGGTCAGCGCGCGGCCGATCGCCAGCATCTGCTGCTCGCCGCCGGACAGCTGGTTGCCGAAATTGCCGCGCCGCTCCTTCAGCCGCGGAAACATCTCGTATACCCGCTCGACCGTCCACGGCCCGGGCTGCGCCACCGCGGTCATGTTCTCCTCCACGGTCAACGAGCGGAAGATGTTGCGCTCCTGCGGCACCCAGCCGATCCCGGCGCGGGCGCGCTGATCCGGCCGCATCGCCGTGATGTCGCGGCCGGCGAGTGCGACGCTGCCGCCGAACCATCTGACGATGCCGACGATCGAGTTGATCAGCGTGGTCTTGCCGGTGCCGTTGCGGCCGAGCAGCGCGAGCACCTGGCCCTCGGCAAGCGCCAGCGACATATCCGGCAGCACCACCGCCTCACCGTAGCCCGCCCGCAGACCCTTGATGGAGAGGAGATCAGGCATCGGCTGCCTCGCCAAGATAGACCGCCCTCACCTGCGGATCGCGCGCGACCTCGTCGGGCGCGCCCTCGGTTAGCAGGCCGCCATTGACGAGCACCGAGATGCGGTCGGCAAACGAGAACACGAGGTCCATGTCGTGCTCGATCAAGAGCACGGTGACGTCGCGCGGCAATGCCGCGACCGCCGCCAGGATATCGTGGCGCTCGCTCTCGGGTACGCCGGCGGCGGGCTCGTCGAGCAACAGCACGCGCGGCTTGGCGGCGATCGCCACCGCGATCTCGAGCAGCCGCTGCTTGCCGTAGGGCAGTGTCGAGGTCAGCTCTGTCATCACGTCGAGCAGATGGAAACGCGACAGCAGCTCGGCGATCTCGGCATTGACGTCAGCACGCGTTCCCATCCGCCGCCACCAATCACCGCCGCGCCCCATCCGTTCGGAGACCGCAAGCCCGATGGTTTCGAGCGGGGTCAAATCGGCATAGAGCTGGTTGATCTGGAAAGTACGCGACAGCCCGCGCAGCACACGTCTGTGCACGGAGAGGCCGGTGATGTCGTGGTCCTCGAGCAGGATGCGCCCGCTGTTCGGCGTCAGCACGCCGGTGAGCTGGTTGATGACGGTGGTCTTGCCCGCGCCGTTCGGTCCGATCAGCGCATGGCGGGCGCCCTGCATCACCTTCAGCGAGAGATCGCGGGTGACGCGAAGGCCGCCGAAGGATTTTTCGAGATTGCGGGTTTCCAGCGCAATCGTCATGACGCGTCGCTCTCCGGTACGGCGACAGCAGCCTTGCGGCCGGCGAGCTGGCGGATGATCAGGTTCGGCACGAACAACACAAAGCGATGGATGCGCGCACGGCCGACCATCACGATCACGACCAGCACGAGGCCGATCCAGAACAGCCAGTATTGCGGGGTGATGCTCTGAAACAGCTCCTGCAGCATCTTGAACACGACCGCGCCGATCAGGCCGCCATAGAGATAGCCGGTACCGCCGATCACGAGCACCAGCATCAGGTCGGCGGAGCGCTCGAATGAGAACACGTCGAGCGAGGCCAGTGCCGTGGTCTGGGTGAACAGCGCGCCGGCGATCCCGGCATAGAATGCAGCAAGCGTATAGATCGCGATCAGCCGGCGGTTGACCGGCACGCCGATCGCGGCCGCGCGCAGCGGATTGTTCTTGATTGCGCGCAGCGACAGGCCGAACGGCGAATGCACCACGCGTCGCGCAAGCAGAAACAGAATGAACAGCACGACCAGCGAGTAAAACAACCCGGTCCTGCCGAACATGTCGAAGGCGAACAGCCCGAGGATCGGCTGCATCTCGATGCCCTGCAGGCCGTCGGTGCCGCCGGTGATGTCCGAGAAACGTTCGGCGAGCGCTTCCAGCAGCAGCGCGATGCCGAGCGTCACCATCAGCCGCGTCAGGTCGACGCCGCGGATGACCAGGAAGCTGGTCAGGAAGCCGAGCACGGCCGCGACGAGACCGGCCGCGACCAGCGCGATGACGGGCTCGTTGATGATGCCGTGCAGCGCCAGCAAGCCGGCCGCATAGGCGCCGACGCCGAAGAACGCCGCGTGTCCGAGCGAGACGATGCCGGCATAGCCGAGGATCAGGTCGAGCGACAGCGCGAACAGACCGAGCCGCACGATGTCGGTCATGATCAGATAGCGCGACGGGAACAGGAAGGCGCAGCCGAGCGCCAGCACCCAGAACGCGACCTCGCTGATCCGCCAGCGCGCGCTGGCCATCGCATGCGAGGAGACGTCGGACGGCGCGGTCATAGCGGCCTCACCGTGCCGCGGTGCGGCCGAACAGGCCGTTCGGGCGCCAGAGCAGGATCACGATCATGACTGTGTAGATCACGAAGGGGCCGACCTTCGGTACGTAATATTTACCGGCGACGTCGGCGATGCCGAGCAGCAGCGATGCGAGGAACGGGCCGGTGATCGAGGACGAGCCGCCGACGGTGACCACGATCAGGAAGTAGATCATGAACTTCAGCGGAAAATACGGATCGAGCCCGAGGATCTCTGCACTCAGCGCACCGCCGAGACCGGCGAGACCGCAGCCGAAGGCAAAGGTGAAGGCGAACACCTGCGGCACGTTGATGCCGAGCCCGCTCGCCGCGCGCGGATCGTCCACGGCGGCGCGCAGGCGGCTGCCGAACCGCGTCTTCGCCAGGATCAGTTGCAGCGCCAGCGTCAGCAGGCCGCAGATCACGACGATCATCAGCCGGTAACGCCCGATGCCGACGCCGAACAGGTCGATCTGCCCCTCCAGCGCTGCCGGCAGCTTGATGAAGACCCGAGACGATCCCATGATGTAGTCGACCGCCGCCACCGACATGAACACCAACCCTATCGAGAACAGCACCTGATCGAGATGGCTGCGGCTATAGAGGTGGCGATACAGCGTGCGCTCCAGCGCAATACCGATCAGGGCGCTGCCGACAAAGGCGAGCGGCAGCGCGGCGAAGAACGGCCAGCCGGAGTTGTTGACCAGCACGGCGCAGATATAGCCGCCGGCCATCGCGAAGGCGCCGTGCGCGAGATTGACGAAGTTCATCAGCCCGAGCGTCACCGCAAGCCCGCAGGCGAGCACGAACAGCAGCATGCCGTAGGCGACGCCGTCGAACAGGTTGGTGAGGATAGAGGCCATCGGGTCAGCTCAGCCTTGAGGACGCAACAAGAACTACATCTCGATCAATTCATCGTCATGGCCGGGCTTGTCCCGGCCATCCACGTCTTCCTGCTCGCCGGAAATAAAGACGTGGATGCCCGGCACAAGGCCGGGCATGACGTGGTGAGGCCGGAGCGCACGCCCCGGGACGACGCGCTTTTGCGCGTCACTTCTTGGTCTTGCCGGAATCCTTGACGGCCTCGAAGGTCGCGAACTCGACATTGTAGAGCTCGCCATCGACCTTCTCGACCTTGCGGATGTAGATGTTCTGGACGATGTCACGGGTTTCCGGATCGATCGAGATCGGGCCGCGCGGGCTCTCCCACTTCATGCCCTTCATCGCCTCGATCAGCTTGTCGCCATCGGTCGCGCCGCCCGTCTTCTTCAGCGCCTCGTAGATCAGATGGATGCCGTCATAGCCGCTGACCGCCATGAAGCCGGGGCGGTTGCCGAACGCCTTCTTGTAGGCGGCGACGAAATCCTTGTTCATCTGTGACGGATGCGCCGCCGAATAGAGATGTGCCGTCACCGCGCCGAGCGCGGCATCGCCCATGTTGTTGAGCAGATCGTCGTCCATCACGTCGCCGGGCCCGATCACCTTGATGCCGCTCTTGTCGAGCCCGCGCTCGGCATACTGCTTCATGAAGTTACCGCCCTGCCCCGCCGGCACGAACACGAACATTGCATCGGGCTTGGCATCCTTCATGCGCTGCAGGAACGGCGCGAAGTCGGGATTGGCGAGCGGGACCTTGACCTCTTCGACGATCTCGCCGCCGCCGGCGGTGAAGTGCTGCTTGAAGAAGGTCAGCGCATCGTTGCCCGGCGCGTAGTCCGAGGTCAGCGTCGCGACCTTCTTGATGCCGTTCTTGACCGCCCAATCGCCGATGATGGTCGAGGACTGCGCCAGCGTGAAGCTGGTGCGCACGATATAGGGCGAGCGCTCGGTGATGATCGAGGTGCCGGCCGCCATCACGACTTCCGGGATCTTGGCCTGGGTTGCCAGCGGCGCCGCGGCAAGCGCTGCGGGCGTCACGCCGAATCCGGCGATGAAGTTGACCTTGTCGTTGACGATCAGTTCCTGCGCGAGCCGCTTGGTGTTGTCGGGCACCGCGGCGTCGTCCTTGAGGATGATCTCGATCTTCTTGCCGGCGACGGTGTCGCCCTTCTGCTGCATATAGAGCTTGATGGCATTATCGATCTGCTTGCCGGTCGACGCCTGGCCGCCGGTCATCGGCAGGATCAAGCCGATCTTGACGGCGTCTTCCGCCCGCGCCGGCACGCTGGCGCACAATCCCGGAAGCACGGCCGAAGCGGCGCCCCAGAGCAACATTTTGCGACGATTGAACATCGACATCCCTCCCCTTCCAACCTTTACATCGAGCCGAGTCCCCCGGCTCTTGCCTTCCTTAACCCAAGCATGTCTCGGCGAAGCCGCAACGCGACAAGGCGTCTCCCCGAACCCTCTGTCAATCGGACGATGGACGTGTGTCGCGCGCCGCCGTCGGATCGTTGCAACGGCAACCAGTATCACGATACCAGATTTGTCCCCCGAAACTCAACGTCCCCAGCCGTACGCTCTGGCCTCGGCGGCGCTCGATTCATTTGTACGACCGTACAAATGAAGCTGCGATGTCAACAAACAAGCACAATTGCAGCCGAACGGTCGCGCCCGCGATCATCATCCATAAAGACCAGGGCTGTATCCTGTTTCCCATGCCGATCTTCCCGCGCCCCATCCCTGTCCTGACTGCCCTCGCGCTCGCAGCCTGCGCGCTCGGGGGATGCAGTTCCGTGAACCAGAAGCTCTCGGCCGGGATGGCCGACACCATTCCAGCCTGGGCCGGCGGCCTGCCCGCAGACGCGCCGCCGCGGGCGGGTACTCCCGAATACGACAAGTTCATGCAGGAGCGGGAACGCAAGCGTTTGATGCCTGCGGCGGAGCGTGGTGACGACGGCAAGCCGGCGACACCGGCGCAGAACGCTGCCCACTGAGCGTTGGACCCGCGCGCAGAGTTCGCGTCGTGTTGTGCCGGACGCAAATACCTGCGGATCAGTCCACGAACACCACGGTCTTGCGCCCGTTGAGGATGACACGGTCGGCGAGATGGTAGCGGATCGCGCGCGCCAATACGCGACGCTCGATATCGCGGCCCTTGCGCACGAGATCGTCGGGCGTATCGCGATGGCTGATGCGCTCGACGTCCTGGTCGATGATCGGTCCTTCATCGAGATCGCTGGTGACGTAATGCGCGGTGGCGCCGATCAGCTTGACGCCGCGCTCGTGCGCCTGGTGATAGGGCTTGGCGCCCTTGAAGCCCGGCAGGAAGGAATGATGGATGTTGATGCAGCGGCCGGACAGCCGCACCGACATCTCGTCCGACAGGATCTGCATGTAGCGGGCCAGCACGACGAGGTCGGTCTTTGTGTCCTGTGCCAGCTTCCACACCGCGTCTTCCTGCTGCCGCTTGGTCTCCTTCGTGACCGGCAGATGATGGAACGGGATGTCACCGAAATCGAGCGAGCTATAGGTCTCGCGCGGATGGTTGGAAACGATCGCGGTCGGGATCATCTCGAGCTCGCCGGTGCGCCAGCGATAGAGGATGTCGACCAGGCAGTGATCGGACTTCGACACCAGCAGCATCACCCGGCGGAGGCTGGCGCGATCGCGCATCTGCCATTCCATGCCGAAGCGCTCGGCGATCGCGGCAAACCCGGTCTGCAGCGCGGGCAGCCCGACCGCGAGGTCGGCCGCGGTGAACACCACGCGCATGAAGAACTTGCCGGTCTCGACATCATTGAATTGCTGGGCGTCCAGAATGTTCTGGCCGTTATGCGCGAGGAAGGTCGAGACGGCGGAGACGATTCCCGGCCGATCGGGACAGGACAGGGTCAGAACGAATTGATGGTCGGGCATGCCAATTGACCAAAGCTTGAGCAGATGCGTGGAACTGTCATTTTCGGCCCTCGTCTACACCGCAGGCGGCCTTGCGCCAATCCCGCCGGAGGGTTCAAATCGAACAAATGACGGCAATATGAATTAAGGACCACCATGGCTGACCGGTTGAACGGCTATCGCATCCTGATCCTCGAAACGCGCGAGGAAGCGCAGTTTTCCCGTCTGCTCGCCGAGCAGGGCGCCGAGGTGCTGCAATGCCCGATGTTCACCATCCATGATGCGCCGGATCCGGCGCCGATCGAGGCCTGGATTCACCGCGCCATCGAACGGCCGCTCGACGACCTCGTGCTGATGACGGGTGAAGGCCTGCGCCGGCTGATGAAGGTGGCGCGGCGGATCGGGGTCGAGGCGGAGTTTGTCGGCAGCGTCGGCAAGGCGCGTAAATTCGCCCGCGGTCCCAAGCCCGGCCGTGCGCTGCGCGAGATCGGCCTCGAGCCGCAAATGACGACCGAAAAGCCGACCTCGGAAGGCGTCGCCGAGATGCTGTCGAAGCTCGACCTGAAGGGCCATCGGCTCGGGCTGCAGCTCTATCCGGACAAGGATCACGCCGCGCTGATCGGCGCGATCGAGGCGCAGGGCGCCGAGGTCGATACGGTGCTGCCCTATGTCTATGACGCGCAGGCCGCCGACACCAACATCGTCACCGCGATCGAGGAGATGGCGCAAGGCCGCATCGACGCGGTCGCGCTCACCAGTTCGGGTCAGGTTCGTCGTCTGCTCGAGGTGGCACAGGCGCATCGGTGCGAGGCGCAATTGCGCGAGGGCCTGAAGCAGACGCCGATCGCTTCCGTCGGGCCCGTGGTGTCGGACGAGTTGAAAACCTATGGCCTGCCCACCGACATTTATCCGGCGAATGACGCGTTCTTCATGAAGCCGCTGATCTCGGCGATGGCGACAGCACTGTCGAAGGCGCCGCCGCGCGCGGCCAAGTAGCCGCGATAGCCGTCATTGCGAGGAGCAAAGCGACGAAGCAATCCACGTCTCCACACGCGGTGCGATGGATTGCTTCGCTTCGCTCGCAATGACGATGGAAAGAGCTACGCCCTACTCTGCCGCCTGCTTGGTCTCGCTCAGATAGGCTTGGTATGCGAGCTTGATGCCATCCTCGAGCGAGGTGGTTGCGCGCCAGCCGAGCTTGGCCAGCCGGCCGACGTCGAGCAGCTTGCGCGGCGTGCCGTCCGGGCGCGAGGGGTCGAAGCTGATCTCACCGCGATAACCGACCGTGGCCGCAACGACGCGGGCGAATTCGGCGATGGTGATATCCTCACCGGTACCGATGTTGACCAATTCGGACGACGAATAGGTCTTCATCAGATGAATGCAGGCGTCGGCGAGATCGTCGACATAGAGGAATTCGCGGCGCGGCGTGCCGGTGCCCCACACCACCACGTTGCCTGCCCCCGAGAGCTTGGCCTCGTGGAAGCGGCGGATCAACGCGGCGACGACGTGGCTGTACTCAGGGTGATAATTGTCGCCGGGACCATAAAGATTGGTCGGCATCACGCTGATGAAATCGGCGCCGTACTGGCTGCGATAGGCCTCGGCCATCTTGATGCCGGCGATCTTGGCGAGGGCATAGGGCTCGTTGGTCGGCTCCAGCGGGCCGGTCAGCATCGAATCCTCGCGCAGCGGCTGCGGCGCCAGGCGCGGATAGATGCAGGACGAGCCGAAGAACATCAGCTTCTCGCAACCATTGGCGTGCGCCGCCTGGATCACATTGGTCGAGATCGCCAGATTGTCGTAGAGGAATTCCGCCCGCAGCGTGTTGTTGGCGATGATGCCGCCGACCTTGGCCGCAGCGAGGAACACGGCCTGCGGCCGCTTCGCGGCAAACCAGGCGTTGACCGCGGCCTGGTCGCGCAGGTCGACCTCGCTGCGCGACACCGTCAGCAGATTAGCCTGTTCGCGCGCCAACCGGCGCATCAGCGCCGAGCCGACCATGCCGCGATGGCCGGCAACGAAAACCGTCCTGTCCTTCAGTTCAAACGCCGTGCTTGCCATTGGCTGCATCCTGCCTGGCCTCGACGAGATCGCTGGCGACCATTTCCTTCACCAGTTGCGCGAACGGCGTCTTCGGCGCCCAGCCGAGCTTGGCGCGTGCCTTGCTGGCATCACCGATCAGAAGATCGACCTCGGTCGGCCGGAAATAGGTCGGGTCGATCTGCACCAGGGTGCTGCCGGACGTCTTGTCGATGCCGACCTCCTCGACGCCCTTGCCGCGCCATTCGATGCTGCGGCCGACCTCGGCAAATGCCAGCTCGACGAATTCGCGGACCGACCGCGTCTCGCCGGTCGCGAGCACGAAGTCGCCAGGCTCGTCCGCCTGCAGTATCCTGTACATACCCTCGACATAGTCGCGAGCGTGGCCCCAGTCGCGCTTGGCATCGAGATTGCCGAGATAGAGCTTGTTCTCCAGGCCGGCCTCGATGCGGGCGACGGCGCGCGTGATCTTGCGCGTGACGAAGGTCTCGCCGCGGATCGGGCTCTCATGGTTGAACAGGATGCCGTTGCTGGCGAACATGCCATAGGCTTCGCGGTAGTTCACCGTGATCCAGTAGCCGTAGAGCTTGGCGACGCCGTAGGGCGAGCGCGGATAGAACGGCGTCGTCTCCTTCTGCGGCACCTCCTGCACGAGCCCGTACAGCTCCGAGGTCGAGGCCTGGTAGAACCGGGTCTCCTTTTCCATGCCGAGGATGCGGATCGCCTCCAGAAGGCGCAGCACGCCGATGGCATCGGCATTGGCGGTGTATTCCGGGCTCTCGAAACTGACCTGGACGTGGCTCTGGGCGGCCAGATTGTAGATCTCGGTCGGCCGGATCTGCTGCACCAGCCGGATCAGATTGGTCGAATCCGTCATGTCTCCGTAGTGCATCAGGAACGGCACGTTGCCGGCATGCGGGTCCTGGTAGAGATGGTCGACACGCGCGGTGTTGAACGAGGACGACCGGCGCTTGATCCCGTGCACGGTATAGCCGAGCCCAAGCAGATATTCGGCGAGATACGCGCCATCCTGCCCGGTGACGCCGGTGATCAGCGCAACGCGCCGCTTTGAGTCCTGAACCGTCATATCATCTCCAGAGAGCGCGAGACCGCGCGATCCCGACGAGGCCGGTCTGTAGCATCCGGCCTCCCCCAAGTCTAATGGCATAATCGTTTGAAATCAGGACTTTAGAGCGTCCGAAAATGGCAAATCCAGCCCAGGGGCCGGTTACTCCCCGTAGTGGCGCAGCCGGTCGAGCTCGATGATCGTCACCCCGCCATATTCGAGCCGCAGCAGCCCCTCGCGCTCGAGCCGCTTCAGGCATTGATTGGCGTTCTGCCGGGAGATTCCCGACAGCGCCCCGATCTCCTCCTGGGTGATTTCAAGGTGCAAGGTGAGCTCGGGGTAGAGAATCGGATTGAACAGCGAGGCGATCGAGCGCGCCAGCCGCGCCGTCGCATCCAGCGTCCGGCCATATTCGAGCAGCGCGATGAACTGGCCGAGCCGCTCGTTGAGCTGTCCCACCAGGAAGCGGTTGAAGCCGACGCTGTTCTCGAACAGCCACACGAACGTCCGGCGATCCATCATCGCCAGCCGCGTGTCGCGCAGCGCGACCACGTCGTAACGCCGCAGTTCGTTCTTGAGCACGGTCCCCTCGCCGAACCACGCGCCGGCAGTGAGGCCCGCGAAGCTCGCCGCCTTGCCGCCGCGCGACACGATACCCATCCGCGCCAGCCCGGTGACGATGCCGGTCCAGTACTGGAAATTGTCGCCGCGCATGAAGATGAATTCGTTGGCGCGATAAGATTTCTCGGAAATGCCGGCGCGCGCGATTTCGATTTCTTGCTCGCTCAGTTCGCGCGACCAGGCCGCGATGCGCTTGAGGTAATCAGCAGCGATCATTCTGGCGACGGCATCCCACCCCAAAGACACGGACACGATATTGCACCGCAGCAATGCCGTGCGCAAAGCCAGGAGCCCGCCTCCTGGAATGCCAGCGAAAATTCCTGACCAATTGTCGGGCACATGACAATTCAACCTATCGCTTTCTCGTATTCAGAGCCACCTCGCGAAACGCCGCGCTGCGCCTTCATGGAGCGCTGAGGCGGATGACGCGAGGCCGGGCATGCAGACGGGGTGCGGCGTTACCGCGCATGATGCAGGCGATCGGGGGCGAGCGATGCTCCGGAACGTCGGCACCAATAGTCGGATGGTCTCCCTTCGGCAGCCCGTATAAGATCGAAACAAGATCGAAGCGAAGATAAAGAGCGCGCCAAAGCGCCCATATCTGGAGGGAACAGGGTGGCTAACAGTCTCGAGGTGCGCGGAGTCTCATTGCGCTTTGGCGGCGTCCGCGCGCTGACCGAAGTGAGCTTCGGCGTCAACGAGGGCGAGCTGTTCTCCATCATCGGCCCTAACGGCGCCGGCAAGACCTCGATCGTCAACTGCATCTCCGGCCGCTACCGGCCTACCGAAGGCCAGCTGTTCTATCGCGGCCAGGACATCACCGGGCTCACCCCGAACGCGCGGCCCCGCCTCGGCATCGGCCGCACCTTCCAGAACCTCGCGCTGTTCCACCATATGAGCGTGCTCGACAACATCATGGTCGGCCGCCATCACCTCCTGAAGAACAACTTCATCACGGGATCGCTGTACTGGCTAACCGGCGCGCGCCGCGAGGAGCTGGAGCACCGCCGCAAGGTCGAGGAGATCATCGACTTCCTCGATCTGCAGTCGGTGCGCAAGGCAACCGCCGGCACCCTGCCCTACGGGCTGCGCAAGCGCGTCGAGCTCGCCCGCGCGATGGCGCTGGAGCCGCAACTGATCCTGCTCGACGAGCCGATGGCCGGCATGAACTTCGAAGAGAAGGAGGACATGGCGCGCTATATCGTCGATCTCAACGAAGAGTTCGGCATGACGGTCATGATGATCGAGCACGACATGGGCGTCGTGATGGACATCTCGCACCGCGTCATGGTGCTCGACTTCGGCCGCAAGATCGCCGAGGGCGATCCGGCGACCGTGCTCGCCGATCCCCACGTCAAGCGAGCCTATCTCGGCGAAGAAGACGAGGTGCTGGTCGATCCCGACGACAAGCCGGCGGTGCGGGAGAGCGCGGCATGATCGACTATGCCGGTCGCGCCGCGCAGGCCGACACCTTTCCCAAGATACTGCGCCTCAACGCCAGGGAGCACGGCAAGGAGATCGCGCTGCGCGAGAAGGATTTCGGGCTGTGGCGCGAATTCACCTGGAACGACTACCAGGCCCGAACCCATGATTTCGCGCTCGGCATGATCGAGCTCGGCCTCGGGCGCGGCGACGTGGTCGGCATCATCGGCGACAACCGGCCGGACTGGGTCGCTGCCGAGATCGCCAGCCACGCGATCGGCGCGATGAGCCTCGGCCTCTACCGCGACGTGCTGGACGAGGAGGCTTTCTATCTCCTGACCTACGGTGAGGCCAGGCTGGTCTTTGCCGAGGACGAGGAACAGGTCGACAAGCTGCTCGGCCTTGCCGATCGCGTGCCCAATCTCAAGCACGTCGTCTATTCCGACCCACGCGGCATGCGGAAATACGACGATCCGCGGCTGATGGAGGCGAGCAAGCTCGTCGCACTGGGGCGCGACCGTGCCGCGCGCGAGCCCGGCCTGTACGATCAGCTGGTCGATGCCACACGCGGCGAAGACGTCGCGATCCTCTGCACGACCTCGGGCACGACGGCCAATCCGAAGCTCGCGATGCTCTCGGCCGGACGCGTGCTGCGGCACTGCGCGACCTATCTCACCTTCGATCCGAAGGGACCGGACGACGAATACGTCTCGGTGCTGCCGCTGCCCTGGATCATGGAACAAATCTACGCGCTGGGCAAAGCGCTGCTCTCCCGGATGAAGGTCAACTTCGTCGAAGAGCCCGACACGATGATGCACGACTTCCGCGAGATCGCACCGACCTTCGTGCTGTTCGCGCCACGGGTCTGGGAATCGATTGCGGCCGACGTCCGCGCCGGCGTGATGGACGCCTCGCCGTTCAAGCAACGGCTCTACGATCTCGGCATGAAGACCGGGCTTGCGGCGCTCGCCGAGGGCAAGCGCTCTGTCTTGGCCGACCAGCTCCTGTTCCGCGCGCTACGCGACCGGCTGGGCTTCACGCGGCTGCGTTCGGCGGCGACCGGCGGCGCGGCGCTCGGACCGGATACGTTCAAGTTCTTCCAGGCGATGGGCGTCCCGCTGCGCACACTGTACGGCCAGACCGAGCTGCTCGGCGCCTACACGCTGCACCCCGAAGGCAAGGTCGATCCCGACACGACAGGCGTGCCGATGGCCGACAACATCGAGATCCGCATCGACAATGCCGACGTCAACGGTGTCGGCGAGATCGTGGTGCGGCATCCCAACATGTTTCACGGCTACTACAAGAACCCGGAAGCCTCGGTCGCCGATATCAAGGACGGCTGGATGCATTCGGGCGACGCCGGCTACTACAACGATAACCGCCAGCTCGTGGTGATCGACCGCATCAAGGATCTCGCCGAGACCTCGCGCGGCGAACGCTTCTCGCCGCAATATATCGAGAACAAGCTGAAATTCTCGCCCTATGTCGCCGAGGCGGTCGTGCTCGGTGCTGGCCGCGACGCACTGGCCGCGATGATCTGCATCCGCTACTCGATCATCTCGAAATGGGCCGAGAAGAACCGGATCTCGTTCACCACCTATACCGACCTGTCCTCGCGTCCCGAGGTCTATGCGCTCTTGAAGAAAGAGGTCGAGACGGTCAACGCCACCTTGCCGCCGGCACAGCGCATCTCGCGCTTCCTGCTGCTCTACAAGGAACTCGATGCCGACGACGGCGAGCTGACGCGGACCCGAAAGGTCCGTCGCAGCGTCATCAACGAGAAATACGCCGATATCATCGAGGCGATCTACCGCGGCAAGGCCAGCATCCCCGTCGACACCGTGATCCGCTTCCAGGACGGCACGACGCAGCGCGTCCGCACCACGCTCGAGGTCGTCGATCTCGGCCGCGCCGCGATCGCGGAGGCCGCGGAATGACGTTCTCCTTGACGGGCACTGACCTTCACCTCGCCCCGCTTGCGGGGAGAGGTCGGATCGCGTTAGCGATCCGGGTGAGGGGGAGCCTCCGCGAGCGCGGTGAGAATGGACTCGAGAACACCCGCCAAATTGCCGGAGACCTCGTTGTTCCAAAACCGCAGAACACGGTAATTGTGGTCGACAAGCCATTTGTCGCGAATAGCATCGCGTTGACTGTCGACGTGTTGCCCGCCGTCCACTTCGATCACGAGACGCTGCTCGCGACAGATGAAATCGACGGTATAAGGCCCAATCGGCTCCTGCCTCACGAACTTGCAGCCTTTCAGCCTGCGAGCACGAAGGCGATACCAGAGCGTTCCTTCAGCATCCGTCGAGGCGCTTCGCAAATTTCTCGCCCGTTTGATTTTGGACTCATCAGCACCGCGCATGCGGAGGCTCCCCCTCACCCGTCGCGCTTCGGACGATGCTTCGCATCGCTCGGCGCGCGCCGGCCTCTCCCCGCAAGCGGGGCGAGGCGAACAGCTCAGCATAACACATGAACATCCAGTTCCTGATCCAGCTGATCGTCAACGGCCTCGTCGTCGGCACGCTCTATGGCGTGGTCGCGATGTCGTTCGTGCTGATCTACAAGGCGACGCAGGTCGTGAACTTCGCGCAGGGCGAATTGCTGCTGGTCGGCGCCTGGGTGTGCTGGGCGCTGCTGACGAAGTACCAGGTGCCGTTCTGGATCGGCATGCCGATCACGCTGGTCTTCATGTTCATCTTCGGCATCGCGATCCAGGTCGTGATCCTGCGGCCGATGATCGGCGAACCGATCATCTCGGTGATCATGGTGACGATCGGCCTCTCGACCGTGTTTCAGGCCGCACTGAAGTGGATCTTCGGCGTCAACCCGCAGCCGTTCCCGCGCGTGTTCCAGAGCCAGGCGGTCAGCCTGTTCGGGCTGCAAATCCAGACCGTCTATGTGATGAGCCTCGTGGTCTCGCTCGCCATGATGGTCGGCATGGCCTGGTTCTTCCGCGCTTCCAAATACGGCCTCGCAATGCGCGCCACCGCCTTCAACCAGCAGGTCGCGCAGTCGCTCGGCATCTCCGTGAAGAGCGTGTTCGCGATGGCCTGGGCGATCTCGGCCACGGTCTCGGCGGTTGCCGGCGTCGTGGTTGCGGTCGTCAACGGCGTCTCGTCCGGCCTCTCTGCCTACGGCATCAAGGTGTTCCCGGCCGCGATCCTCGGCGGCCTCGACTCGGTCGGCGGCGCCGTGCTCGGCGGCATCATCATCGGGCTACTGGAAAACGTCGCCCAGTATGTCGACAGCGAGTACCTGCACTGGGGCAATCTCTACGAAATCGCGCCGTTCTACGTCTTGATCATCATCCTGATGATCAAGCCGTACGGCCTGTTCGGCACCAAGGACATTGAGCGGGTCTGATCAATGGCGACAAGCACACTCATTCCCTCCGGCGATTTCCGCACCAGCTACGCGGCCGACACCACGATCTTCCCGACCGCGACCAGCCGCAATTTCGCGATTCTCGGCATCGCGCTCGCCTGCTGCGCGCCGCTGCTGCTGTCCAACTACCTGCTCTCGATCGCGATCCAGATCGGCATCTTCGCGATCGCGGCGCTGGGCCTCAACGTCCTGGTCGGCTTCACCGGCCAGATCTCGATCGGCCACGCCGCGTTCTTCCTGTTCGGCGCGTTTACCTCGGCCTACATCTCCAACAACGCGCCGATCCCGGTGTTCTTCGCCATTCCTCTCGCCGGCGTGATCACGGCGCTGGTCGGCCTGATCTTCGGTGTGCCGGCGGCGCGGCTGAAGGGGCTCTATCTCGTCATCGCGACGCTCGCCGCGCAGTACATCCTGCTCGATTTCTTCTCGCGCGCCGAATGGTTCTCGGGCGGCTCGGTGCCGGCCAGCGCCAACCCGTTCTCGATCTTCGGCTACACCCTGCGCGGCGACCGGCAGTATTTCTACGTCGTGCTCGCCTACATGGTGATCAGCTATCTGCTCGTCACCAACCTGATGCGCACCCGCGACGGCCGCGCGCTGGTCGCGATCCGCGACCACTATCTCTCCGCCGAGATCATGGGCATCAACCTGACCAAGTACCGGACGCTGTCGTTCGGACTGGCTGCCTTCTTTGCAGGCATCGCGGGCGCGCTCTATGCGCATTACCAGCTCGTGGTGTCCCAGGAAGGCTTCGGCATCGAGCGCTCGGTGCTGTTCCTCGCGATGGTCATCATCGGCGGCACCGGCTCGGTGATGGGCACGCTGATGGGTACGGCCTTCGTGGTGCTGCTGCCGGAATCGATGGAATGGCTGAGCGCCTGGCTGAAGGGCGGCGCCATCGACAAGGCGCTGCAGCTCAACAACAACATCACCTTCCTGCGCGAGATCGCGATCGGCCTGATCATCATCGGCTTTTTGATGTTCGAGCCTGATGGCCTCGCGCATCGCTGGCGGCAGATCAAGGCCTACTGGAAGCTCTATCCATTCTCGCATTGACGCAGGGCACGAAACGCAACTCAAATTCGGTTCAACGAATAAGCAGGAGGAAACAACAAT
This sequence comes from Bradyrhizobium acaciae, assembly GCF_020889785.1. Lineage (GTDB taxonomy): Bacteria > Pseudomonadota > Alphaproteobacteria > Rhizobiales > Xanthobacteraceae > Bradyrhizobium > Bradyrhizobium acaciae. The sequence goes on along the minus strand of NZ_JACMYK010000045.1, from coordinate 3,196 downwards.
GACGATTAGATCCCTTTTGAGCTCGGTCTCCCTCGCGCTGCTGATCAGCAGCGCCGCCGGCACCGCGCAGGCGCAGATCGCCATCGGCCATCTGCAGGACCTCTCGGGCGGCACCTCGGACGTCGGCACCCCCTATGGCCAGGGCGTCGCCGACACCTTCGCCTGGGTCAACAAGAACGGCGGCGTCGGCGGCAAGCAGCTCAGCGTCGACAGCAACGATTATGGCTACCAGGTGCCGCGCGCGATCGCGCTGTACAAGAAGTGGTCGGCGCCCGACGCCAAGGTCGCCGCGATCATGGGCTGGGGCACCGCGGACACCGAGGCGCTGACCGGCTTCCTCGCGCAGGACAAGATCCCCGACATGTCGGGCTCGTATGCTGCCGCGCTGACCGATCCCGAAGGCACCAGCGGCAAGGCCAAGCCCGCGCCGTACAACTTCTTCTACGGCCCGAGCTACTCGGACGCGCTGCGCGCGGAGCTGACCTGGGCCGCCGAGGACTGGAAGGCCAAGGGCAAGCCTGGCAAGCCCAAATTCGTCCACATGGGCGCCAACCATCCCTATCCGAATGCGCCGAAGGCTGCCGGCGAAGCGCTCGCGACCGAGCTCGGCTTCGAGGTGCTGCCGCCGCTGGTGTTCGCGCTATCGCCCGGCGACTACTCGGCGCAGTGCCTGAGCCTGAAGAGTTCCGGCGCCAACTACGCCTATCTCGGCAACACTGCGGCCTCGAACATCTCGGTCATGAAGGCCTGCAAGACCGCCGGCGTCGACGTCCAGTTCCTCAGCAACGTCTGGGGCATGGATGAGAACGCCGCCAAGACCGCGGGCGATGCCGCCGACGGCGTGATCTTCCCACTGCGCACGGCAGTCGGCTGGGGCGGCAACGCGCCCGGCATGAAGACGGTGATGGAGATTTCGAAGATGTCCGATCCGTCGGGCAAGGTCTATCGCCCGGTGCATTACATCGCCGCGGTCTGCAGCGCACTCTACATGAAGGAAGCGCTGGACTGGGCCGCCAAGAACGGCGGCGCCACCGGCGAGAACGTCGCCAAGGGCTTCTACCAGAAGAAGGACTGGGTGCCGGCAGGCATGGAGGGCGTCTGCAATCCCTCGTCCTGGACCGAGAAGGATCATCGCCCGACGACGAAGGTCGATCTCTATCGCGCCAAGGTTTCCGGTGCGACCGATGGCGACATCAACGACCTGATGGGCAAGGGCACGATCAAGCTCGAGAAGGTGAAGACCGTCGAACTGCCGCGCAAGCCGGAATGGTTTGGCTGGTGAGGTCGTAACAGACCTCGCACACGAGTCGTCATGCGCGGGCTCGACCCGCGCATCCATCAAGACAAGCGTCTTCCGATCGATGGATTGCCGGGTCAGGCCCGGCAATGACATCGAAGGGTGAACCAGAGCCATGAACGAAACCCTCGAAGCCACCCGCCCGGTGCCGACGGCAGTCCCGCCGCCGCCGCTGCTAAGCGTCAACAACATCGAGGTCGTCTATGACGACGTCATCCTGGTGCTGCGCGGCCTCAGCCTCGAGGTGCCGAAGGGCGCGATCGTGGCGCTGCTCGGCGCCAACGGCGCCGGCAAGTCGACGACGCTGAAGGCGATCTCCGGCCTGCTCAAGACCGAGGACGGCGAAGTCACCCGCGGCGAGATCCTGTTCGAGGGCCAGCGCATCAACGGCATCGATCCGGACAAGATCGTCCGCCGCGGCATCTTCCAGGTGATGGAGGGCCGCCGCATCGTCGCCGACATGACGTCGCTGGAGAATTTGCGGCTTGGCGCCTTCACCCGGCGCGACGGCGAGGTCTCAGCCGATATCGACATGGTGTACAAGTATTTCCCACGCCTGAAGGAGCGCACCGGCCTCGCCGGCTATCTCTCCGGTGGCGAGCAGCAGATGCTCGCGATCGGCCGGGCGCTGATGGCGCGCCCGAAGATGATCCTGATGGACGAGCCGTCGATGGGGTTGTCGCCCCTGCTGGTCAAGGAAGTGTTCGCGATCATCAAGGAGATCAACCGCGATCTCGGCGTCACGATCCTGCTGGTCGAGCAGAACGCCCGTGCCGCGCTTTCCGTCGCGAGCCACGGCTACATTATGGAACAGGGCAAGGTGGTTCTCGACGGCTCCGCCGACGAATTGCGCGACAACGAGGACGTCAAGGAATTCTACCTCGGCGGCGCCGGCGACCAGCGCAAGAGCTTCAAGAATTTGAAGAGCTTCAAGCGGCGCAAGCGCTGGCTGTGAGGCCGTGGCGCGATTTAGCGCGGAGTTGAGGACCAGTTCGCGTGCAGAAAGCGCTTCCAGCCATACAGACGGTTCTAGGCGAGCACCTGCTCGGCTTCGGTGACCGCGCAGAGCACATGGTAGAACGACGACGCCGGGATCGTGGCGACCAGCGACCTGCCCTCGCGGTCGAACTGGTCGTACCAGCCGCCGGCCACGGGATGGCTAAGATAGTGCCGTTCGAGCAGCACCAGCGCCGCGCGCGCCTCGTCCGCAGCACCGGCTTCGCCCGACTCGGCCTGCGCGATCCAGGCCTTCGCCAGCTCGCTCTGCGGCCACAGCCGCCTGGAGTGGCGGCGGATGTTGCCCTCGGCATCGCCCTCGTCGATCAGGCAGCCGGTGGCGTCGCGATAGCGCAGCGCGGAGGCCAGCAGCTCGCCGCGCGGGCGCCCGGTGGGACAGCCGGTGATCCGCTCAAATCCCTTCAACAGCCAGACCCATTCCGCAAGGTGTCCAGGCTCGACGCTGACCGGCGGGATCCTCGACCAGTCCTCCTCGAAATATTCGCCGAGCACTCGCGTCTGCTTGTCGTAGAGATTGGCCAGGAACAGCGCGAAGAAATCGCCGGCGCGGTTCTGGAACGACAAATCGTGGGTCGCGTCGAAGCAGGCGATCATCGCCTCGAACAGATGCATTTGCGGGTTCTGCCTGCGCGGCATCGACGGCGGCAGGCCCTCCTGGAAGCCGCCATGGGGGGAACGCAACTGGCTGTCGAGGAACGACAGCAGCGCGTCGATCTCGGCGCGGACTTGGGCGTCCCGGTCGAGGCTGTAGACGGTCGCCAGCGCGAGCAGTACGAAGGCGTGGCCGTAGGTGTCGCGCAGCGGGTCATGCACGCCGCCTTCCGGCGTCAGGCTGAAGACGAAGCCCGGCCGGCCGTCCGGCGCCTTGGCCTTGGCCAGCAG
>NZ_JACMYK010000044.1 GCF_020889785.1 Bradyrhizobium acaciae | reverse complement strand
TCTCCTTGGCGACGGTGACGCCGTCCTTGGTGATGCGGGGAGCGCCGAACGACTTCTCGAGCACCACGTTGCGGCCCTTCGGACCGAGGGTGACCTTGACCGCGTTGGCGAGAACGTCGACGCCGCGCAGCATCTTGTCGCGCGCCTCGACGGAGAATTTGACTTCTTTAGCTGCCATCTGAGTTTTTCCTTGAGAGGTTTACCTGGGAGGGAAAGAGGCGCTTAGGCCGCCTTCTTCTTGGAAGCGGGGACGTCGAGCACGCCCATGATGTCGCTTTCCTTCATGATCAGCAGGTCTTCGCCATCGATCTTGACCTCGGTGCCCGACCACTTGCCGAACAGGACACGGTCGCCGACCTTGACGTCGATGGGGGTCAGCTTGCCAGTCTCATCGCGGCCACCGGGGCCAACGGCGATGACTTCGCCCTGCGAGGGCTTTTCCTTGGCACTGTCCGGAATGATGATGCCGCCAGCGGTCTTCTCTTCGGCGTCGATGCGCTTGACCACGACGCGGTCGTGAAGCGGACGGAATTTCATGCAGTCCTCCTAAATATTTGCGGATGCTGTAGATTTTTGGAGTGTTAGCAGTCCAGCCTAGCGAGTGCCAGACTGGTTGGGCAGGAGATAGGCCAAGCCTTGGCGGCGGGCAAGAGCCTGTAGCAGAAAAATTGGCACTCGCGAATGACAGCTGCCAGAAGGACGCCGAGATCATTTCGGCATCCTTAATGCCGCGCCGCAGGCCGTGCCGGGGCTATTAGCAGATGCGGTAAGCTGCTGCCAACGCAAGAAATTTCAACAACCTATTAAACATTTAGGCTTGAGATGGGTTAGTCGCGTGCGTCACATTTCTCTCATGTGAGCGCATCCATTGCCGGTGGTCCGGCGGGGAAGGTCGGCCACCATGTGAATGCGCTCCGTCACAGGAGGTTGGCATGGTCTCGCGAGTTGGTGGGGTTGTTTCCGACGATTTCCGGAAGCAGTTGCTGGGGTACGGGCTGACGACGGCGCAGATCCTCTATCGGATGCCGGATCACCCCTCGTTGCTGCAGACCTATGTCTGGCAGAACTACGACCTGTTTCCGAAATTTCCGGCGCTGCAGGATTTCCTCGCTTTCTGGCAGCAGAAGCTCGAGGGCCCGCTGTTCTCGGTGACGGTGGCGCATTCCAAGCTGGTCAAGCCGGCCGAGCTGCGCGCCGTCGACGGCGTGTTCCGGTTGCATTGATCGGCAAAGGGGGCAGGCGCGGCCCGCGCCTTTGCCCACCCTGGATGCGTGACTTGTGTTAGCCTTCGCCCGCCAGAAAAAGACGGGAGGCGAACAATGGCCAAGAAGACGGCATCAAGATCCGCAGCCAAGACCGCGGTGAGGAAGAAGTGGACCGGGCTCGGCGCCGGCACCAGGAAATCCACCGCGAAATCCTCTGCGCGCAAGACCATCAAGTCCAAGGGCCGCGTCTCGGCCGCGAAGAAGAGCGCGCCGAAAGCAGCAGCCAAGACTGCAACCAAGGCTGCCGCCAAGGCGCCGCCGAAGCAGCGCATCGCGATCAGCCATCACCGCGAAGAGGATTTCAAGGCCGACGGCCTGCGGGCCTACGCCAAATATCGCGACCTCGGCATCGCCGCCGCCTCGCACGGCCTCGCGCAGGCGCATGTCATCCGGCTGCAGGGACCGTGCAATCCCGATGAAGTGTCGAAGCTGCACTTCCACGACGTCGACTTTCAGATGGTCTACGTGCTCAAGGGCTGGGTGAAGACCTACATGGAAGGCGAGGGCGAGACGCTGATGCAGCAAGGCAGCGCCTGGACCCAGCCGCCGCGCATCCGGCACATGATCCTGGACTATTCCGACGACGTCGAGCTGCTGGAAGTGATCCTGCCGGCCGAGTTCAAGACGGTGGAGTTGAAGGCGTAGGGTTCACCACCCTCCGCCGTCATTCCGGGGCGATGCGAAGCATCGAGCCCGGAATCCATCTATCGGCATAACCCGCGGCACAATAGATTCCGGGCTCGCGCTGCGCGCGCCCCGGAATGACGCGGAGATCGACGCTTCCGGGAAGATGCGGAGATGCCTAGCCCTTCCGGAAAGGGCACGATTCGCAATCGCCGGTGGCATCGGGAGCTTGTTCGGGGTATCGCCAGTGAAGAACGTAGCGGGTGGTGTCTACAACTCGCCAAGCCTCAGCGCTTATTCCGGTCAAATCGTATCGTCGCCGACGCTGTTCAAGTTTGCATCAGGCGCGCGATTGATGGGCGAAGCTGGGCCGGAAGGCATCTTGCCGTTGAAGCGCGGGCCGAACGGTTCGTTTGGCGTCCAAATGTACGGCGCCAATGACAACAGTGGTTCGATTAGCCAAGTCAATCATTTCAACATCGCGTTCGATGTCAGCAAACGCGATATTCAAGAACTCAAGAAGGCGATCAACGATCAACAGCGCGGCTTTGTCGCAAATGTCGCGCAAGCAAACCGTCAACTCAGCAAGCGGAACTATCGCTGAGCAAAACGCAGGATTGTGGGTAGATAGTATGAAGTTTAAAGCAATTGTCGTCGTGATGAGTCTAATCACCCCATGCCATGCGGAATGGAAAATCAGTTCGTTCAACGATCGCATGACTGATAGCACTATCAAGACTGCGACAGTGGCGGCGAAAGCGCCGGATCACGCCGTGTCTGCAACAATTCGAGTGAGTTGCTTGCGAGATAAGGTAGTTGGAGGGCTCATCGTTTCGATCGAAACTGACGCTGTGTTCACGCTCGGGCGGATGGGCTTGACCTATCGCCTCGATAACGATGAGCCGACGCCTCGCTACATGCAGGTTGACGCGAATGGGCGTGGAATGTCTCTGTGGATGCAGCCAGAAGAGTTTCCCGGCAAAAAACGTCTTCGCGTTCAATTAGAACCCGCGAGATCGCCCAACCTATTTTTCGAATTCGACATTAGCGGCGTGGAGAAAGCCTTGGCGGCCGTCCCATGCAAACGTACCCGGGCTGAGATGTAGCACGGCAGCGGGCCGCCGCAGCGCCGTCTAGAGGATTACTGAGACGCGACAAGCCGTCACGCGTAGTTCATTGTGGGGCCGCCCTAAGTTGGCGCTGCCGCTCTCGCTCGCAGGCGTTCCGGTCTCCGAGCTTGTTCGCACAGTCCGTGTAGAGCCGCTCGATCACCATGGTCGGATCATCCGAGTTGGCGCGTTCGTGCAGGCCTCTCATGCACTGGGTCATTCCGGTCGCTAACACGATCACACAATACATTCGTTCCTCGGCTCGATAGAGCAAGGGACGGGCATAGCGGGTTTCTCGCTTAGATAGGCGGAAACATCATCCGCGATCTGCGTTGAAACTGTTCGACAATTTTCACCGCTCACCAGCACTACTGACCGTTTGGCGTGAAAACTCAGCTTAAGCCAAAATCGCGGAGGCCTTCGCAGTCGGAAGTTGATCCCACGTTCGCCCGTCCAACACCCGACCGGTTTGCTTCTTTTGCACTCCACCCCACTGCTTAAAGTGGAAGGCAACGCCCGCGTCTACGCATTGATCCCGAATAGATCGTACCCAATCAGGGTCCATCGGCCGCGCAGCGGGACCGCTTTCGCCGCCCGCAATAGCCCAGTCGATGCCCTCAAGATCAAGGTTCTCAAGTGGACCAAGCAACGGTTCGAGGCTCAAGAACTTAATGAATGCCGGTGTCGAACGCAGATGGTCAATTCGATCGGTATATTCGTCGTTTTCGACGCTTACTCCCATCCAAACGTTATTCGGCCAAGGGAGCCGGTTCGCAACGCTAGCGAGCCGTTCTGCACGTTTGGTCAAAATTTGAAACGTGTGGTGTCGAGCACGTTGCATCACATCAAAAACCTTGCCGATGAATTCCAGCGGCACGTTCTCGTGGAACAAGTCCGACATCGAATTGACGAAGATAATTTTTGGGGTTTTCCACTTCAGCGGTATCTTTAAGGCGGCATCGTCTAGAACGATTTTGCCATTCCACTTCGCTCTGCCACCCGTGACGCGAGTCGTCCCCGCGTACTTTTTCTGTCCCATCGCCTCTAATCGACGAGCAAGTCGCATAGCATAGCAGTTCGTACAACCCGGTGATAAGATCGTGCAACCGCCAACAGGATTCCAAGTCGCCTCAGTCCATTCGATTGGTGAATTGGTGGCCATCGTGAAATTCCTATTTAAACGTTACTTTGACGTGTTCGGCGAAAGTAGCGATGCCTTTTCGCTTGGGTCGCTGCGATGCCGGCGGATCAGCTGTGATTACTCCTGCTGCCTCCAGTTGTCTGAGAGCCTCTTTGTAATTCTTGTCGGTGTACGGAGTATCAACGGAGTGATTTTCGTAAATCTGGCGCATCGTTAAAGTCTCGCCTGCAAACACCGCGGGCAAATCCGCTAGTAGCTTGTCGAACGGTTGCAACAGCGAAAATAGTAGGGGCGTTGAAGCGTCGGCTGGCGAATATGTAAAGGACGCGACGCCTTGATCATCGGTTGAACTTTCGCTTGCCATGATCCCTTTCATGATCTCATAGCCTTTGAAGGCCTTCGAGACGAAAATTAAGCAATGTGAAATCCGCGCACCGCGTTTGAAGCGGAACGGAAGAACAAATTTTCCGCCCATATCTTTGATAGCTTGCGATAACTCTTCGAGGATCAGCCCCACACGCTGCTCTGGCGTTTTGCCATCCAGCCTCTTGCGTAGATCATCGACACGCTCAGTCCCAAATAGCGCGTCCATATGTTTTTTTACGAGGTCGTTCGAAAGCCCGGCATTGATGCGACCATAATTGAAGAAGAAAACACAGTCGCAGCCCCAATCCTTGATAACTCCGTTCACGATTTTAAGCGACAGACCCTTGTATCCCCAAGGATCGACGAAGGTGAACGACGGGATGAGACTTGTTTCGGCGAAGAACTTTTCTGCGTCTTCACCGACTGCGTTACATTGGACGGTGGGTTTGAATTTCAGTTTTTCAATACCGGGCAGCGCGTCGATTTCCTTTTGTAAACTGGAACTATGGTTCGGATCGCTATCGTTGAACAGAGTGACAAGCATTGCACTCAGGTTAGGATCATCGATGGCATGCTCTAGTATCAACAAAGGTGTAGATGCGGCTCCATCCTTGTAACGCCCGGGTCCTGCGTACAGGTCGATATAAGCAATCTTGTTGTCGACCATTTGTTTAGCAGTAGGCGTGATCACCTTCGCCCACGCATAGAAATACTTTTGGATGATCCGCGCTTTCGTGTCGGACTGATCAAGTTGTTCATCGAAAAATTTGTTGTTGGTCAAAGGTATATTTCCTTGCACAGCTTCGAGTAGATTCGTTGCCAGCATACACCTTCCTCCACGCCGTGGTTCCATCTGCAATATAGTGTTCTTGGTTTGTTCTGTATAGGATGTAAATGGTTAGTCGCCGTTGGTGAATGGAAACTGCCAAATACTGAAAATATTGAGGTTTTTGCCTTGACTGGCGGAAGGGGTGGGATTCGAACCCACGGTACCTCGCAGGCACGTCGGTTTCGTACCCCGGATTGAGCGAAGCGAAATCCGGGCTACGGCGCCTTCGGGCTACGGCGACGTCATCGCCCCCACGATTGCGCCCATCAGGCATGTCGTCAGCGTGCCCGAGACGACCGACTTCAGCCCGAGCGCATTGATCTCGTCGCGCCGCTCGGGCGCCATGATGCCGAGGCCGCCGATCATGATGCCGAGGCTCGCGAAGTTGGCGAAACCGCACATCGCGTACAGCATGATCAGGCGCGAGCGCGGATCGAGTGCGTCGGGGCCGAGCTTCGACAAATCGACATAGGCGATCAGCTCGTTCAGCACGGTCTTGGTGCCCATCAGACTTCCCGCCGTGATCGCCTGCGGCCACGGCAGGCCCATCAGCCAGCACACCGGCGCCATCACGTAGCCGAGCAACCGTTGCAGCGAAATCTTCGCGCCGCCGATCTCCGGCAGCAGGCCGATGATCTTGTTGCCGAGATAGACCAGCGCGACCAGCACGAGCAGCATCGCGATGATGTTCATCAGGAGCTCGAGCCCCGCGGTGGTGCCCTTCACGATGGCGTCCATCGTCGACGACACCTGCACGTCCGGATCGTCGAGCGATCCGCCGGTGCGCTTGTCTGTTGTCTCCGGCACCATGATCAGGCTGACCAGAATGGCGGCCGGCGCGCCGAGCACCGAGGCGATAACGAAATGCGCGGCCGCATCGGGGATCAGCGGCGCCAGCAGCGTGGCATAGAGCACCAGCACGGTGCCGGCGATCCCGGCCATGCCGCCGGTCATCACCAGAAACAATTCGCTGCGGGTGAGCTGCGCCAGATAGGGGCGGATGAACAGCGGAGCTTCCACCATGCCGAGGAAGATGTTGGCCGCGGTCGAGAGCCCGACCGCGCCGCCGACGCCGAGCGTGCGCTCCAGGATCCAGGCCATGCCGCGCACGACGGGCGGCAGCACGCGCCAATAGAACAGCAGCGTCGTCAGCACGCTCATGACCAGCACGATCGGCAGCGCCTGGAAAGCGAGGATGAAATCCGAGCCCGGCGCCTTGGGATCGAACGGCGCCGGGCCGCCGCCGACATAACCGAACACGAAGGCGGTGCCGGCGCGCGTCGCGGCGGCGATGGTGCCGACGGCATCGTTGATCGCGCCGAACGCCTGCGTCACCAGCGGCACCTTGATCAGCACCAGCGCGGTGATGATCGTGACGATGAGCCCGATCGCCGCCTGCCGCAGCGACACCTTCAGGTGATTCTCGCTCAACGCCCAGGCGATCACGAGCAACGCCACCACGCCAAACGCCGATTGCAACTGCAGCATCACGCCCCCAAGAACCCTCGTGCGATTATGGGCAGGGGCCTCGCGCAGCGCAATGCTGTTGCGCGTTCTCTTTCCCGCCATTGACAAGTTGCAGGTGCTCGGTCACGCCATCATCCATGTCCTCCGTCACATCGGCCGGCGCCCGCGATCTGCTCGGCCACAGACCGTTCCTGTTTTTTCTGTCGTCGCGCAGCCTGTCGCGCTTCTCCAGCCAGATCGGCGCGGTGGCGATCGGCTGGCAGATCTATGATCTGACCGGCAGCGCATTCGACCTCGGCATGGTCGGACTGGTGCAGTTCCTGCCGACGGCGCTCTTGGTGTTCGTCGCGGGTCACGCTGCCGACCGCTTCGAGCGCAAGCGCGTGGTGCAGGCCTGCCAGGTCGCGGAGGCGCTGACCGCATTGTTTCTCGCCGGAAGCACGTTTGCCGGCACCATCTCCGAAATCCAGATCTTCGCAGCGACCTTCGTGCTCGGGATCGCCGGTGCATTCGAAAGCCCGGCAACCGCGGCGCTGCTGCCGCTGATCGCGCCGCAGGGCTCGCTGCAGCGGGCCACCGCGATCTCGAGCGGCGCGGCGCAGGTCGCGACCATCACCGGTCCCGCGCTCGGTGGCTTCGCCTATGCGATGATGCCGAGCGCGCCCTATGCCGTGATGATGGTGTTCTGGCTGTTCGGTGCGCTGCTGACCGGCGGCATCGGCCGGCTGCAGCAGGCGGCGGCGAAGAACGGGGAGGTGTCGGACGATCTGTTTGCCGGCGTCACCTTCGTGCGCAGCAATCCGGCGATCCTCGGCACCATCTCGCTCGATCTGTTCGCGGTGCTGTTCGGCGGCGTCACCGCGCTGCTGCCGATCTATGCGCGAGACATCCTGATGACCGGTCCGCTCGGCCTCGGCGTCCTGCGCGCTGCGCCCGCCGTCGGCGCACTCTTGATGACGATGGTGCTGGCGCGGCACACCATCAATCGCCGCGTCGGCATGCGGATGTTCCAGGCGGTGATCGTGTTCGGCGTCGCCACCGTGGTGTTCGCGCTGTCGCACTGGATGTGGCTGTCGGCGCTGGCGCTCGCGGTGCTCGGCGCCGCCGACACGATCAGTGTCGTGATCCGCTTCTCGCTGGTGCAACTCGCCACCCCCGACGAGATGCGCGGCCGCGTCGGCGCGGTGAATTTCCTGTTCATCAACGCGTCGAACCAGCTCGGCCAGTTCGAAAGCGGCGTCACCGCGGCGCTGCTCGGCGCCGTGCCGTCGGCCGTGCTCGGTGGCGTCGCGACGGTTGCGGTGGCGCTGCTCTGGATGAAGCTGTTTCCGACGCTGCGCGACGTGGAGAAGCTGGAGTAGGGCTTCTTACCTCGCCCCGCTTGCGGGGAGAGGTCGACGCGAAGCGGCGGGTGAGGGGGACTCTCCGCGAGTTCGGCTCTCACCGTCGTCGTGAAGGCTCGCGCTGACCTTCTTCCCTCGCGCACGATTTCGGAATAATGGAAAAATACTGCTGAGTTGCCCGACGTGTCAAGCCGCCGTGTCGGGGCGCCGGCAGCCGCGGGCTACTTTGCATGGGGTTGTTTTCGATATTTTGACCGTACGCCCCTGCGAGGGCATGGCCGGGACAATTCCGGCCATGCCCTCGTGAAGCTCTGCCGCAAGCGAAAAAGGGAAGATCAGCCTCGGCCCACGAACGGCATCTTGGTCGCCATGACGGTCATGAACAACACGTTGGCGTCGAGCGGCAGGCCGGCCATGTAGGCCACGGCGTCGCCGACCGCCTTCGCGTCCATGCGCGGCTCGTGCTTGGTGGTGCCGTCCGGTTGCAGGACGCCCGGGCCGTTGACCATGCGGTCGGTCATCGGGGTCGCGGCATTGCCGATATCGACCTGCCCGACCGCGATGTCGTACATGCGGCCGTCGAGATTGGAGGCCTTGGTCAGGCCGGTGATGGCGTGCTTGGTCGAGGTGTAGGCCGCCGAGAACGGCCGCGGTGCATGCGCCGAGATCGAGCCGTTGTTGATGATGCGGCCGCGCGCGGCGTCTGGTCCTTCATGATGCGGAAGGCGTGCTGGGTGCACAGGAACGGCGCGGTGAGGTTGGTGTTGACGACGGCCTGCCACTGCTCGAGCGGCAGGTCCTCGAAATTCACCGGCGGCGCGCCCATGCCGGCATTGTTGAAGAGAACGTCGAGCCGGCCGTAGGTCGCCTTCACCTTGTCGAACAGCGCGGCGATCGCGGCCGGGTTGGCCATGTCGGCGGTGACGCACAGGCTCTTGCCGGCGGGGCCGAGCTTGGCGGTCTCCTCCAGCATCTCCAGGCGGCGCCCGACCAGCACCACGGTGTAGCCCTTGTCCATCAAAGCGAGCGACGCGGCGCGCCCGACGCCGGTGCCGGCGCCCGTCACAAGTGCGATCTTGCTGGTTGCCTCAGTCATCTCCGAGTTTCCTCTTACTTTGTTTTTGCTTCGGTTTCGTTCTTGTAGGGTGGCCGTGGAATGTTCTGATGCGCCGCGCGCAGCGCCGCCGACCAGCGCGAGCGCAGGTCGTGGAAGTAGGGCTCGCCGGCCTCGATGCGGTGGTTGAGATCGGCCTCGCAGGCGTCGGTGCGCACCACCAGCACGTCGATCGGCAGCCCGACGCCGAGATTGGAGCGCATCGTCGAATCCATCGAGATCAGTCCCGTTTTGAGCGCCTCGTAGAGCTCGACGTCGTAGTGCATGGCGCGATCGAGCACGGGCTTGCCGTATTTGTGCTCGCCGATCTGCAAATACGGTGTGTCAGTGGTGCATTCGATGAAATTGCCGGCAGTGTAGACCATGAACAGGCGCATCCGCGACCCCTTGATCTGGCCGCCGAACAGGAACGAGACGTCGAATGAGATATCCTCGGAGCGCAGCGCGTCGCCCTCGGTGGCGTGCACCGAGCGGATGGCGCGGCCGATCCGCTGGGCCGCCTGGAACATGGTCGGGGCGTTCATCAGCGTCTCGAGCTCGCCCGTGTCCGGATTTTCCATGCCCTCGGTCAGGGTCGACAGCACCGACTGGCTGATCGCCAGATTGCCGGCGCTGGCGATCGCCATGATGCGCTCGCCGGGTGTCGAGAAGATGTGCAGCTTGCGGAAGGTCGAGACGTTGTCGAGACCGGCATTGGTGCGCGTATCGGCGATCATGACGAGACCGTCTCGCACCAGAATTCCGCAGCAATAGGTCATTTCCAGTCCCCAACGATCCGAGTTTATCGGCGCTGAACGTGTAGCCAATTTCGAGGTCGCATCCAACCCTAATTCCCCGTGACGGGACATGCGGTGGCTGGTCAGAAAGGGCAGAGGCCGATCGCGGAGACGGCCTGTCGGCGTTTGTTCCCGCCGACGGCTGATCGGAATTGCGGGGCGTTGGCCTTGCTCTGCGTTGTGCGCAGCCGGCAATGATCCGCACCCCCTGTCATTGCGAGGCACCGGGCCTTGTGCTCGACTGGCTGCAACCGACAACAAAAGAATTCCGGGAGGCGAGAATGTCGTTCAAACTGGCCGCATGCATCATGGCACTAGGTGTCGCGGCGATGGCCGCGAGCCCGGCATCGGCGCAGAAGAAGGGCGGCACGCTGCGGCTCTATCACAACGACAATCCGCCCTCGACCTCGTTGCTCGAGGAATCCACCATCGCTTCGGTGATGCCGTTCGCCGCCGTCTTCAACAACCTCGTGGTGTTCGATCCGGCCAAGGTGCACGAAAGCATCGACACCGTGATCCCCGATCTCGCCGAGAGCTGGTCGTGGGACCCGACCAACACAAAGCTCACCTTCAAGCTGCGCCATGGCGTGAAATGGCATGACGGCCAGCCGTTCACGGCCAGGGACGTGCAGTGCACCTGGCGGATGCTGATCGGCAAGGGCGAGACCCAAGACTCCAAAACCCAGGACTTCAAGCGCAATCCGCGCAAGGTTTGGTACTCGAAGCTCAGGGATGTCAGCGTCAATGGCGACGATGAAGCGACCTTCGAGCTGACCGAGCCGCAGCCCGGCCTGCTGGCGCTGCTCGCCAGTGCCTTCTCGGTGGTCTATCCCTGCCACGTGACGCAGCAGGTCATGCGCACCAAGCCCATCGGCACCGGCCCGTTCAAGTTCGTCGAGTTCCGGCGCGGCGATTCGATCCGTCTCGTCCGCAACCCCGATTACTTCAAGAAGGACCGGCCGTATCTCGACGAGATCGCGGTGCGCTCGATCGACAGCCGTGCCACGCGCATGCTGGCGTTCGCGACCGGCGACTACGACATCACCTTTCCGTCCGATGTCAGCATTCCCTTGATGAAGGATGTCAAGGCGCGGTCGCCGAGCGCGATCTGCGAGATGACGTCGACCAATCTGCAGATCAATCTGCTGGTCAACCGCGTCAATCCGCCGTTCGACAATCCCGATATCCGCAAGGCGATGTCGCTGGCGCTCGATCGCAAGGCCTTCAACTCGATCCTGTTCGAGGGCACCGGGCGGCTCGGCGGCGCGATGCAGGCCAGGCCCGAAGGCGAGTGGGGCATGCCGGACGACGTGCTGTCGACGCTGATGGGCTACGGTCCCGACACCGGGAAGAACCTCGCCGACGCGCAGGCGATCATGCAGAAGCTCGGTTACAGCGACGCCAAGCCGCTGTCGATCAAGATCCAGACCCGCAATCTGCCGACCTATCGCGATCCGGCCGTGATCCTCGCCGACCAGCTCAAGAAGATCTACATCGTCGCCGAACTCGATATCCTGGATACGCCGCGCTGGTACTCGCGGCTGCAGCGCAAGGACTACACGATCGGCCTCAACGTCACCGGCGTCAGCGTCGACGATCCCGACGGCAATCTGGTCGAGAACTATTCCTGCAACTCGGAGCGCAACTACACCCAGTATTGCAATGCCGAGGTCGACAAATTGCTCGCGGCACAGTCGCGCGAGGTCGACAAGGACACGCGTCGCAAGATCGTGTTCGACATCGAGCGGCTCCTGGTCGACGATGCCGCACGTCCGGTCATCCTGCACTCATCGGCCGGCAATTGCTGGCAGCCCTACGTGAAGAACTTCCATCCGCACGACAACAGCCAGTACAACAATCTGCGCTTCGAGGATGTCTGGCTGGACAAGTGACGCATCTGCCCCGCTGGCAATGACATGCGCCGTCGTCCTCGTGCGTTTCGCGTCTTCAGTCGTTCACGCGACCAGGAGCGGCTGTTCCTGCGCACACGCGCGGTCCCCGGGGCTGATCGCCGGGTGCCAAGGTTGCGGCGGCACCCGCCGGTCAGACCGCGCAGAGATCCATCGGGATATCCGAAGCCGCTACGGGAGCTCGGATATCAGCTTGGTCCACTCGGCTTCGGGCCACGCCCGCGAGGTGCAGGTTCGAATGTTTCCCATCGAGCTGAGGGCAAGCGCGAGTTTTGTAATGTTGTCGCCGAGGGGCGCTTCGGCGAGGAGAAGAATGTCATGCTCGCCGGAGGTGAGATAGACCTCCTTGATTTCGATACCGAGCTTCTGGGCGAGTTCTCTCGCCGCTCGGCTGCGCTTGGGAGCTTCCTTGACGTTACGAATTCCCTGGTCGGTCCAGTCGATCCTCAATATGAATGTTGCCATGTCGTCCTCCAAGGGTTGTGCATTCCCTTGTCTGCCGCGTGCGCGGCAGGCGAACTTGCTTCACGTTGAAGTTGAAGGAGCGCCACATAAGGCAGGCGCTGGTTTCAGACTGAGATGCCTGCCGATGGCCTGACCGCTGCCCGTTCTGTCAGACGGCGACGTCGGCCCGTCCCGTCTCAAAGAACAGCTCACGGCAAATTACGCCATGTCCCTTGCTCGAGAAAGAGGGCTCCCCGCGTTGTGATCGGGAGCGCGGCGGCGGCGGCCTGATCGTTCCCGTGCTGCGCAACGTCGCGAGGGGCTGCAACAACGTCACGGCTCTTGCCGTCGTCCTGCCGGTGCATCGACGAGGAACGCCTCGTCCACCGGCACGCCGAGCCCGGTGACCAGCCGGTTGGTTTCGGCGGCCATGCCGACGATCGCCAGCATTTCCTGATACTCGGCGTCGGTCATGCCTTTGGCGCGGGCGGCCGCGGTGTGCGAGTGGATGCAGTAGCTGCAGCCATGGGCCACGGAGACCGCAACATAGAGCATTTCCTTGACTTTCGGATCGAGCGCACCCGGCGCCATCACCTCCTTGATGCTCTCCCAGGTTCGCCGCAGGGTTTTCGGATCATGCGCGAGCGCGCGCCAGAAATTGTTGATGAAATCCGATTTTCGCGTCGCGCGGATGTCGTCGAAGACGGCGCGTGCCTCGGCTGAGAGCTCGTCGTCGGAAAGCAGCTTCACGGTGGCCATGGCGTGTCCCGATGGGTCGGTTGATGCAGCAGCGATCATAGCACGATCACGTCTTACGATCGTCATTCCGGGCTCGCGAAGCGAGAGCCCGGAATCCATCGCACCGCCGATTGCGCGGACGAATGGATTCCGGGTTCGCGCCGAAGAGGCGCGCCCCGGAATGACGGCGAAAGAGTGGGGCCTACGACTGCGTCTGGCTCTGCCACTGCCCGGGTCGTCCGGCCTGATCGACCTTGACCGCGACCGTCAGTGTCTCGTTGCCGCCGCCATAGCGGGTGCCGCGCACGGGGGCGGCACCGAGATAGTCGAGGCCGATTGCGACGCGGGCATGGGCGTCGGTCGTGCAGATGCCGTTCGCGGCGTCGAAGCCGATCCAGCCGAGGTCGGGCACGAAGGCCTCGGCCCAGGCGTGGCCGGCCTGCTGGTTGACCATGCCGTCGGAGCGCAGGAAGTGACCGGAGACGAACCGCGCCGGAACGCCGCCGGCGCGCGCGCAGGCGATCAGGATGTGGGCGTAGTCCTGGCAGACCCCGCGCTTCAGCGCGAATGCCTCGGAAGCCGAGGTGGCGCTGTTGGTCGGGTCTTCGTCGAAGGTCATGTGTTCGTAGATCTGCACCATCAGCGCGTGCAGGAAGCCGAGCACGTCGGCGCCGGCCTCTGCGCGCAGCTCGCGCACCAAACTCGTCATCGCCGGGTTGAGGTCGGTCAGGGACGTGGGGCGCAGGAACAGGCTCGGCGGAAACCGCTCGTCGCTGCCTTTCAGTACGCCGCCGGTGTCCTGGGTCTCGACCAGGCCCTCGCAATGGATGGTGAGGTCGCTGATGGCACCGTGTGTCAGCACATGGGTGACGTTGCCGAAGGCGTCCTCATGGGTATCGAGCCGGGAATCGGTCGAGACGTCGATCTGCCAATCCGCGACATACTGGCCGTCATGGCTGCCCGGCGTCATCCGCAGAATCTGGATCACGCCCGATGCCGCCGGCTCGTAGCGATAGGTGGTGGTATGGGCTATCCGCAGGCGCATGGTCGATCAACTGCAGTTGGGATCGTCATGCCCGGACTTGTTCCGGGCATCCACGTCTTTCTTCCTAATCGCCCTTCAAAGCAAGACGTGGATGGCCGGGTCAAGCCCGGCCATCACGAGATTTTGCGTCAAAATCGGTCAGATCAGATACTGCTTGGTGATGATCTCACCCAGCCGTGAGTTATCAGCGATGAATTCCTGGATGAATTCGTGCACGCCGTGCTGGAAGATGTCGTCCATATGGCTGTGCTCGAGCCGGTTCCTGATGCCGCGGGCGTGGCGTTGTGAGGCGCCCTGGCGGCCATAGGCGACGCCGATCTGGTCCAGATTGCGCACCAGATTGCTGTAGCAGCTTGCAAGCGAGCGCGGCAGCGTGTCGTTGAGGATCAACAGGTCGGCGATCAGCCAGGGTTTCAGGGTTTCCCGGTAGACCCAGTGATAGGCGGTCGTTGCCGACACCGAGCGCAGGATCGAGGTCCACTGGTAGTAATCCAGCGGGCCGCCGACATGCTCCTCCTCAGGCAGCAGCATGTGATACTTCACGTCGAGAATGCGGGCGGTGTTGTCGGCGCGCTCGAGATGCACGCCCAGTCGTGAGAACCAGTAGGCGTCGTTGCGCAGCATGGTCCGGTAGGCCGAACCATCGAAGCGCAGCGAGGTCTCCTGCACGAAGCGCAGGAATTTCGCCAGCTCCTCGCGGTTGGCGGGACCCTTGTTCCAGACCGCCTGCAGCTCGATCCAGGCCGAGTTGATGGTGTCCCACATCTCCGACGTCAGCGCTGTTCGTACCGAGCGCGAATTGAGCCGCGCCGCCTCGATGCAGTTCTTGATCGAGGCGGGGTTTTCGTCCGAGAAGGAGAGGTACTCGATGACGTTTCGCTCGTTGGCCTCTTCGTAGTGGTCGTAGAAGGCGGCGCCGACGCCGGCGGTGAGCAGCGCGGAATCCCACTCATTGGTCTTGCCGACATAGGCCGCGGGCAATGCGGTGACGCGTAACGTGGCGTCGATCGTGCGGGCCAGATATTCGGCGCGTTCGACATAACGGGCCAGCCAGAACAGGTTTTCAGCGGTGCGCGACAGCATGCTTTCAACTACTCGCTCAGTATCCAGGTGTCCTTGGTGCCGCCGCCCTGGCTCGAATTGACCACGAGCGAGCCTTCCTTCAGCGCGACGCGGGTCAGCCCGCCGGGCACGATGGTGGTGTGGCTGGAGCCGGTCAGCACGAACGGGCGGAGGTCGACATGGCGCGGCGCCAGGCCCTTGTCGGTGCAGGTCGGGCAGGTCGACAGCGCCAGCGTCGGCTGCGCAATGAAACCTTCCGGCTCGCGCTTGAGCTTGTCGCGGAACGCCTCGATGGTCGCCTTGGTGGCGGCGGGGCCGATCAGCATGCCGTAGCCGCCCGAGCCGTGCACCTCCTTGACGACGAGGTCGGCGAGGTTGTCGAGCACGTAGGACAGATCCTGTGGTTCGCGGCAGCGCCAGGTCTGCACGTTCTTCAGGATCGGCTCCTCGCTGAGGTAGAACTTCACGATGTCGGGCATGTAGGAGTAGATCGCCTTGTCGTCGGCGATGCCGGTGCCGACCGCATTGGCGAGCGTGATGTTGCCGGCCGCGTAGGCCGACATCAGTCCGGGGACGCCGAGCGCGGAATCCGGACGGAAGGTGAGGGGATCGAGGAAGTCGTCGTCGACGCGCCGGTAGATTACGTCGACCCGCTTCAGCCCCTCGGTGGTGCGCATGAACACCTCGTCGTTCTTGACGATGAGGTCGCGCCCCTCGACCAGCTCGATGCCGAGCTTGTCGGCCAGGAACGAGTGCTCGTAATAGGCCGAGTTGTAGACGCCGGGCGTCATCAGCGCGACCGTCGGCTCGGCGGAGGCGCTGTGCGGCGCGACCGAGCGCAGCGCCGACAGCAGTTCGTCCGGATAGCGCTCCACGGGCGCGACGCGGTGCCGCGCGAACAGGTCCGGAAACAGCCGCATCATGATCTCGCGGTTTTCCAGCATGTAGGAGACACCGGACGGCGTGCGCGCATTGTCCTCCAGCACGATGAAGTTGTCGGGGTCGGTGCGGATGATGTCGATGCCGGCGATGTGGACGTAGATGTCGTGCGGCACGTCCTGGCCGTTCATCTCCGGGCGGAAGACCGGGTTCTGGAAGATCAGGTCTTCGGGGATGACGTTTGCACGCAGGATGTCGCGGCCGTGATAGATGTCCTTGAGGAACATGTTGAGCGCGAGCACGCGCTGCTTCAGGCCCTTCTCCAGCAGCGTCCACTCGTTCGCGGATATGATGCGCGGGATGACGTCGAATGGGATCAGCCGTTCCTGGGCCTCGGAATCGCCGTAGACCGCAAAGGTAATGCCGATCCGGCGGAACAGCAGCTCCGCTTCCTGGCGTCGATATTCGAGCGCATCCGGTGGCGTCTCTTTGAGCCAGCGGGAGAGCTCCTGGTAGGCCGGGCGAAGATCCTCGCCGAGGCCGTTCATCTCATCGAACGCGACTGCCATATATCCCGACTGCCCTCCCAAGCCATGTGACACAGTGCATGACTTGATGGGATGGTAGCAAGGGGCGGGCCAGCGCGATATGCATTGGCTTCTGGCATTTGCTAAGGGGTATCCGTAAGGCTGCCCGAAAAACCGGCTGAGGTCTGCTTAATTCGGCGGCAAAACCCCGTGACATCAAGGCATTGGATCGGCAATGTCAGGGGATCAAGTTAGGGAATGAGACCATGAGCGAGATCGTCACGGCGGGGATATTGGTGATCGGCGACGAGATCCTGTCCGGCCGGACCAAGGACAAGAACATCGGCTTCATCGCCGAATACCTGACCAATATCGGGATCGACCTGAAGGAAGTCCGCGTCGTCGCCGACGACGAGGCCGATATCGTGTCGGCCCTTGATGCGCTGCGGCATAGATACAATTACGTGTTCACCACCGGCGGCATCGGGCCGACCCATGACGACATCACCGCCGACAGCGTGGCGAAGGCGTTCGGGGTCGATATCCACCATCATCCGGATGTGGTGGCGCGGTTCAGGGAGCGCTGGAGCGAGCAGGACCTCAACGAGGCGCGGCTGCGGATGGCCCGGGTGCCCGACGGCGCCGAGCTGATCCAGAGCGCGACCATCCTGGCGCCCGGCTTCAAGCTCGGCAATGTGATCGTGATGGCCGGCATCCCCACCATCATGCAGGCGATGATGGACATCGTGGCGCCGACCCTGAAGTCCGGCGTGCGGATGCTGTCGGACTCGGTCCGCGCCGACGCGCGCGAGGGCGACATCGGCGGCCCGCTGCGGGCGATCGCCGAAGCCAATCCCGACACCATCATCGGCAGCTATCCGTTCCAGGACGAGAACCAGAAGCCGAACACCAATCTGGTGGTGCGCTCGCGCGATCCGGAAAAGCTCGCCGCGGCGATGGCCGCGGTGAAGGAGATGTTGAAGCAGGTACAGGCCGCGCAGAAGAAGCCGGCGGGTTGAGGCGACATGGTCGAACGAAATTCTGAACCGAGTGTGCAGGACCGGGCCGGCAGGCCGTTCCCGGTCTCGTGGGATCAATTCCACCGGGACTGCCGGGCGCTGACCTGGCGGCTCAACGAGGTCGGCCCGTTCCACGCGGTGATTGCGATCACCCGCGGCGGGCTGGTGCCGGCGGCGATCGTGGCGCGCGAGCTGGGCTTGCGGATCATCGATACCGTCTGCATCGCGAGCTACGACCATGACAAGCAGGGCGATCTGAAAGTGCTCAAGGGCATTTCGGAGCAGACCGCCAAACTCGGCGGCGGCACCGGCAAGGGGCTTCTGATCGTCGACGACCTCGTCGACACCGGCAAGACCGGCAAGCTGGTGCGCGAGATGCTGCCCGACGCGCATTTCGCCACGGTCTATGCCAAGCCGAAGGGACGGCCGCTGGTCGACACCTACATCACCGAGGTGTCGCAGGACACCTGGATCTTCTTCCCCTGGGATACCGCGCTGTCGTTCCAGCCGCCGATCAGGGATGGAGCGGCGTAAACTTCCACCTCGCCCCGCTTGCGGGGAGAGGTCGGATCGCATGCAGCGAAGCGGAATGCGATCGGGGTGAGGGGGACTCCCCGCGAGGCTATCTCTCACTATCTTTGCGGAAGCGGCCCCTCACCCCGACCCTCTCCCCGCAAGAGCGGGGCGAGGGGGAAGTAAGACACATGCCCCTGCAAAACCGCATCACTCCGACCGGAGAGATCGTCGCCACCGAGCATCGCGGCACCTTCACCGGCAATCGCGGCATTATCCACGACCCCGCAACGCGGGCGCTCCTCAATAGGCGCTGGTCGTCGCCGGCGTGGCTCACCTGCGTCTGCGAGTTCAGGGGACGGCGACGCGAGGTGATGAGCCGGCGGAGCTGGACCGAGCTGTTCTTCCTCGATGAAGCGACGGCGTTCGCGGCCGGACACCGGCCCTGCTTCTACTGCCGCCGCGACGACGCCCACCGGTTTCGTGCCGCATGGGAGAAGGGCAACGGCGTCAGCGATCTCAGCGCCAAGGCGATGGATGCGGTGCTGCATGCCGAACGGCTCGACCGCGGCAAGAAGCGGCTGCATCCGCTGCCGATGCCGCTCGATCAGTTGCCCGACGGGACGATGGTGCAGGCGAACGAGCAAAGCTATCTCGTCGCCGGTGACAGAACACTGCGCTGGTCGTTCGCCGGTTACGATCACGCCGACGTGACTGCTTCCGCCATGCTGCTGACGCCGCCGTCGACCGTCCGCGCATTCCAGTCCGGCTATCGGCCGGTACTGCATCCGAGCGCGGCGGCTGCTTTGGGCTGAGCCGCCGGCGCTGCGCTTACGCCAGCCGCTGTCGCGCGAGCTTCGCGCCAGCGCCAAGTGCGATCAGCTTGGCTTCGGCGATATCCCGCCGCATCGGCGCCATGCCGCAATTGGTGGTCGCGATGATGTTGCCCTTCGGCACGTGCTTCGCCACCGCCTCGATCACCTTGACGACATCCTCAGCGGTCTCGATTTCGTCGCTGGCGACGTCGATCACGCCGGCCTGCACGATCTTGCCGGGCAGTGCGGCGAGCAGCTCGATCGGCACCTTCGAGTTGCGGCATTCGATCGCGACCTGCTGGATCGTGCTCTTGTCGATCACGGGGAAGGTTTCTTCATACTGCCGCCACTCGCCGCCGAGCGTCTGCTTCCAGTCGGTGTTGGCCTTGATGCCGTAGCCGTAGCAGATGTGCACGGCAGTAGCGCAGGTCAGGCCTTCGGCTGCGCGCTCCAGCGCCTTGATGCCCCAGTCGCGCACCTCGTCCATGTAGACGTTGAACGCAGGCTCGTCGAACTGGATCATGTCGACGCCGTCGGCCTGCAACGCCCTCGCTTCCTGATTCAACAGCTCCGCGAAAGCGAACGCCATCTTCACGCGGTCGCCGTAATATTTGTCGGCGATGGTGTCGATGATCGTCATCGGGCCGGGCAGGGTGAACTTCAGCCGGTTTTTGGTGTGGGCGCGCGCGGCCCGCGCCTCGCCCTCATGGACGCGCCCCTTGAGCTGCAACGGCGCGACCACCTGCGGGACCATCGCTTTGTAGCGGTCCTTGCGAATGCCCATCTCGACCTTGTGGGCGAAATCGATGCCCTCGATCCGCTCCAGAAAACCGTGCACGAAGTGCTGACGCGCCTGCTCGCCCTCGGTGACGATGTCGACGCCGGCATCCTCCTGCAGCTTGACCGCAAGCACAGTGGCGTCGCGCTTGGCGCGGGCAAGCTCGGCGCCTTCCGATTTCCAGGGTGCCCACAGCATATTCGGTTCGGCGAGCCATTCCGGCTTCGGCAGCGAGCCTGCGATCGTGGTTGGAAACAGCATGGGTGCCTCCCGATGGGTTCTGATTGAGCGCCTGTGTGCCATGTCCTAGAGTGGAGGTACAGAACAACAAAAGTCTTTGTGATGGGGATTGGGACGCCGATGATCGACCTGCACTACGCGCCGACGCCGAACGGCTGGAAGATCTCGATCATGCTGGAGGAACTGGGGCTGCCCTATCAGGTGATCCCGGTGAACATCCGTGCCGGCGAGCAGTTTCGGCCGGAATTCCTGGTGATCAGCCCGAACAACCGCATTCCCGCGATCGTCGACCATCAGCCTTCCGACGGCGGCGGACCGTTCTCGGTGTTTGAGACCGGCGCGATCCTGATCTATCTCGCCGACAAGTCCGGCCGCTTCCTGTCCAGGGAGTTGCGGGCGCGGTCGAACGTCATCCAATGGGTGATGTGGCAGATGAGCGGGCTCGGGCCGATGCTCGGCCAGCACGGCCATTTCGCGCTCTATGCGGCCGAGAAGATTCCCTACGCGATCGAGCGCTACCGCGACGAGACCGCGCGGCTCTATGGCGTGCTTGACCGCCAGCTCCGTAAGACCGGCGCCTATATCGCCGGCGACGATTATTCGATCGCCGACATCGCCTGCTTCCCCTGGACCATGACCCACAAGGCGCAGGGCTTCACCCTCGACGACTATCCGAACATCAAGCGCTGGTACGCGACTGTGCGTGCCCGCCCGCAAGTGCAGGCGGGGCTTGCGATCGGAAAATTCGTCAAGGAGCCGTTCGACGAGGAATCACGCAAGAACATGTTCGGCCAGCGTGCGAAGGAGCTGATCGAGAAGAAGTAGGTATCGTCATCCTGAGGTGCGAGCTCTTGCGAGCCTCGAAGGATGCGAAGCCGGAGGCCCACCATCCTTAGAGGGCCGCTGAAGAAGCGGCCACCTCAGGATGACGGGAAAATGCAGCGCCGCAAACACGATAAATAAGGAAACGCCAATGATCGAATTCTTCTTCGACTGTTCCAGTCCGTGGACCTATCTCGCCTGGCACAACATCCAGCCGATCGCGAAGGAGTTCGATACGCCGATCAGCTGGCGGCCGATCCTGGTCGGCGGCATCTTCAATACCGTCAATCCGTCGGTCTACGCGCAGCGCGAGAAGCCGGTGCCGCTGAAGGCGCGCTATATGAAGAAGGATCTCGCCGACTGGGCGCGCTCGGCGGGCCTTGCGATCAAGATGCCGCCGACCGTATTCCCGGTGAACAGCGTCAAGGCGATGCGCGGCTGCATCTGGCTCGGCAACGAGAAGATGGTGCCGTTCGCCCGCGCGGTGTTCGAGGCCTATTGGGGCGACGACAAGGATATTTCGCAGGATGCGGTGCTGACCGAGATCTGCACGAAGCTCGGGATCGACCCGGCGCAGTTCTTGGCCGGTATCGGCGATCAGGCGATCAAGGACCAGCTCAAGGCCAACACCGAGGAGGTGATGGCGCGCGGCGGCTTCGGCTCGCCCACGATCTATCTCGACAAGACCGACATGTATTTCGGCAATGACCGCCTGCCGCTGATCCGCGAGGCGCTGGCGCGTCTCAAGGCGCGAGCCGCCTGATGCCGAAAGCCGTCGTTTGCCGCGAGCTCGGCCCGCCCGAGCGCCTTCAGCTCGAGAATTTTGCTTCGGTGGCTCTGCAGCCGGGGCAGGTGCGCGTTGCGATCCGTGCCGCCGGGATCAATTTCCCCGACATCCTGATGGCTGCTGGCGAGTACCAGCTCAAGCCGCCGCTGCCGTTCACGCCGGGCTCGGAAGCCGCCGGCGATGTCGTCGAGGTCAATGACGCAGCCGGTGTCGCCGTCGGCGACAGAGTGATCGTCAAGATGCGCTTCGGCGCCTATTGCGACGAGACGGTCGCCGTGCCGTCGCAGCTCGTGCCGGTGCCGTCGACCTTCGACTATGCCGAAGGGGCGACTTTCCTTGCCGCGCACGGCACCGCGTATCACGCGCTGATCGATCGTGGGCAGATCAAGCCGGGCGAGGTGCTGCTGGTGCATGGCGCCGGCGGCGGCGTCGGGCTTGCCGCGGTCGAGATCGGCAAGCTGCTCGGCGCCACCGTGATCGCGGCGGCCTCATCCGAGGAGAAGCTTGCGATTGCCAAGCAACGTGGCGCGGATCATCTCGTGCTCTATGCGCGCGAGCCGTTCCGCGATGCGGTCAAGCGCCTCACCGACGGTCGCGGCGCCGATGTCGTGTTCGATCCCGTAGGCGGCGAGGTGTTCGAGAACTCGATGCGCTGCATCAACTGGGGCGCGCGGATTCTCGTGGTCGGCTTCACCGGCGGCATCGGTCTCGCCCGCACCAATCTCTTGATGATCAAGGGCGCGAGCGTGCTCGGCGTTCGCGCCGGCGAGGCGGTGCGCAAGGACCCCGCGCTCGGCGAGGTCAGGATCAGGGCGCTGAGCGAATGGGCCGAGGCGGGTCGGGTGCGGCCGAATATCTCGCACCGGCTGCCGCTGGAGGACTACGCGAAGGCGATGCGGCTCTTGATCGAGCGCAAGGCCATTGGGCGGGTGGCGCTGATCACCCGATGAAGATGCGTAGGGCGGGTTAGCCGCAAGGCGTAACCCGCCGCGTTTTGCCGAGAAGCGGCGGATTACGCTCCGCTAATCCGCCCTACGATTATGCGAACCTGCCCTCTCGCAAAAACACAATCGTCTGCGCGATCGCCTCCCTGTTGCGCACCAGCCAGGGATGCGAGGTGCGGATCACGATGTGGTCGGCCATGCCGTCGAGCCTGGTGTTGGCGACCGACACCCGGCCGTCATGCGGCCGCGGCAGGCCGATGGATGTGATCGGATAGACCGAGCGGTTGCCGGCGATGATCCCGGCCGGATAATCGATCGCCGGCAGCAGCGCGCTGGTCGCGGCATCGCGGCGGGTGACGAGCTGCTGGCCGGCTGGGCCGAACAAGGCGCGATAGGCAGCGAGGTTTTTCAGGCGATCGGCGATCTCGCTGCCGCCATTCGGCGTGCCCAGCATCACGACGCGGCCGAGCCGCGCCGGGCGATATCTTGCCAGATAGACGCGTGCCAGCAGACCGCCCATCGAATGGCAGACGAAATGCACGGAGCCGTCAAGGCTGCGCGCGAACGGATCGAGCGAGGAGTGGATGTCCTCTGCCAGCGCATCTAGTGGCTTGCGTCGGCTGTCATAGTCGAGATTGAGGGTGGCAAAGCCGGCATCGCCGAGCGCCAGCTCCATCCTGCGAAACGAGCGCGCCGTCCTGCTGATGCCGTGCAGCAGGACGACGCCGTCAGATGTCGACGCCGGGTGACGCCGTTCGCTCACTTATAGTCGCGCTCTTGCCACCACGGAAAATAGTCGGGCATGTCGGACGAGACCTTGTTCTTGAACTGCGCCGGGCGCTTTTCCAGGAACGACACCACGCCTTCCTTGACGTCCTCGGAACGGCCGCGGGCATAGATGCCGCGGCTGTCGACCTTGTGCGCCTCCATCGGATCGTCGGCGCCCATCATGCGCCACATCATCTGGCGGATCAGCGCCACCGACACCGGCGCGGTCTTGGCCGCGAACTCCCTGGCGAGCGCACGCGCGGTCGGCAACAAATCGTCCGGCGGCACCACCTTGCTGACGAGCCGGCCGGCGAGCGCTTCCTGTGCCGGGAAGACGCGGCCCGAGTAGCACCATTCCAGCGCCTGCGAGATGCCGACGATGCGCGGCAGGAACCAGCTCGACGCGGCCTCCGGCACGATGCCGCGCTGGGAGAACACGAAGCCGAAGCGCGCGGCCTCTGAGGCGATGCGGATATCCATTGCGAGCTGCATGGTGACGCCGATGCCGACCGCCGGACCGTTCACGGCCGCGATAACGGGCTTCAGGCACTTGAAGATGCGCAGCGTCACCTGGCCGCCGCCGTCGCGGACCTGCGGATCGCTGTAGTCGACGCTGCCGTCGGCATGGCGCTTGACCGGGCCGCGCCGCGCATCGCGGTCGAAGGTGTTGGCGCCGGAGGAGAGGTCGGCGCCGGCGCAGAAGCCGCGGCCTTCGCCGGTCACGATGATGGCCCTGACGTCGTCATCCTTGTCGGCTTTGTCGAACGCGTCGATCAGCTCCTGCTGCATCGTGGCGTTGAAGGCGTTGAGCTTGTCGGGCCGGTTCAGCGTGATGGTCAGGATCTGCTCGGCGACCTCGTACTTGATCGTCTCATACGCCATGGGGATGATTTCCTCTCGGTTTCTTGAATGAACGGCGCTGGCGCGCGTCTCCATTCAGTTAACCCGGCAATCATCCCTTGTGAAGAAGTTGGATGCGCAGCGTTGTTCCGCGCATCCCCATTTGCGTTGAGGCGCTACTTCTTCGGCGGTGTCGGCCAAGGCTTCTGCGGGCCGCGCAGGCCTTCGAACGCCTTGCCCATGCCGAGCACGCCGATATCGTCGAAGCGGCGGCCGATGATCTGGATGCCGATCGGAAAACCCTTCTTGTCGTAGCCGCCGTTGATCGACAGCGCTGGATTCTCCGACATATTCCACGGCACGGTAAAGCAGATGTGCTCGAACGGCTTTGCCGGGTCGTTGAGCGGTGCTGCGAACTCCGCCGGAAAGTTCACGACCGGCGACACCGGCGAGATCACGTAGTCGACCTCGCAGAACAGCTTTGCGGCAGCCGCGCGGATCGCCATCGTCTGGTTGAAGCCGCGCACCACGTCGACGCCGGAGAGCTTTGCGCCGGCCTCGGCCCAGTTGAGGATATAGGGCAGGGTCTTGCCGCGATCGGCTTGCGACAATTTCGACAGCTCGTCCCAGGTCCGCGCCCGCCAGAAATTATCGAGTCCCTCGAGCATCTCAGGCGTCAGGATGCCGTCGATCTCGGTGATGACGGCGCCGGCGGACTCGAACGCCTTCGCCGCCTTGACGACGACCTCGCGAACCTCCTTCTCGACCTTCTGGCCGGATCCGGCATCCAGCATCAGCCCGATGCGCAGCTTGCGCGGCGACTTCTCCAGCGCCTTCCAGTTCACTTCCAGCGCCGGCAGGCTCATGCCGTCGCGGCGATCGGGCCGTGACAGCACGCTCATCATGAGAGCGGCGTCGTCGACGGTGCGGGTCATCGGCCCTGCGACGCGGCCGACATAGGGCGGGTCGATCGGCACCCGGCCGAGGCTCGGCTTCAGCGCGACGAGGCCGCACCAGGAGGCCGGCAGCCGCACCGAGCCGCCGATATCGGTGCCGAGATGCAGCGGGCCGTAGCCGGCAGCACCGGCCGCGCCCGCGCCGGAACTCGAGCCGCCGGGGTTCTTGCTGACGTCCCAGGGATTGCGGGTGAGGGGATGGAACGACGACAGCCCCGACGACAGCATGCCGTAGTCCGGCATCGTGGTCTTGGAGAAGATCACACAGCCGGCTTCGCGCAACCGCGCCGCGGGCGGCGCGTCCTTCTCCGCGGGCGCAAGCTTGACGCTCGCCGCGCCAAGCGGCACCGGCTGCCCCTTGGTCGCGACGTTGTCCTTGATGGTGACGGGCACGCCATCGAGCGTGCCGGCCGGCTCGGCCTGCTGCCAGCGCTCGGTCGAAGTCTTGGCGACCTTCCGCGCCTCGTCGGGGTCGTACAGATACAGCGCCTTGATGTGCGGCTCCCAGGTCGCGACCTGGGAGATGATTTCCTCAAGCACCTCGGACGGCGAGAACTGCTTTGCACGATAGCCGGCGAGCAGGTCGACGGCCGAGAGATCGTGCAGCGACGTGATGGCGTCCCCTTTCGGCTTATGCATGCGCACCTGCCGGCATGCGTTTCTCGATGATGCGGGCGAACATGCTGGCGCCGATCGGCAGGATCTTGTCGTCGAGAACGTAACCGGGATTGTGCACGGGCACTGAACCGTCATGGCCGACCCAGAAATACGCACCAGGTACGGCCTGCATCATGTCTGCGAAATCCTCGCTGCCCATCTTGGGCGTCGAGCGGGTGATCACCTTGGCCGGATCGACCACCGTGCGTGCGACTTCCTCGACGACGCGGGACTGCTCTTCCTGGTTGACCAGCACACTGAAGCCGTCGCGGATCTCGACCGAGATCTCGGCGCCATACGCGGTGGCAAAGCCGGCGCAGATCTCGCGCATGCGCTTGCGGATCAGCGCGCGGATCTCCTCGGAGAAGCAGCGCACCGTGCCGCACATCCAGGCGTCCCCGGGAATGACGTTGTAGGCCGAACCGGAATGGATCTGGGTGATCGACAGCACCGCTGCCTGCAGCGGATCGACGTTGCGGCTGACGATCGACTGCAGCGCCTGTCCGAGCGTCATCGCGATCACCACCGCGTCCTTGGAGCGTTCCGGCATCG
Source organism: Bradyrhizobium acaciae (assembly GCF_020889785.1). GTDB lineage: Bacteria > Pseudomonadota > Alphaproteobacteria > Rhizobiales > Xanthobacteraceae > Bradyrhizobium > Bradyrhizobium acaciae. Next base: position 23,981 of record NZ_JACMYK010000044.1, on the reverse strand, counting down.
CGCCATGGGCGCCGTAGCCCTGGATCTTGATGTCGAAGAAGTCGGCGGCGGCCATTGCCGGGCCCGGCAGGATCGCGATCTCGCCATGGTTCAGGTCGGGCGCGTTGTGCAGGCCATAGACCTCGTCGCAGGGGAACTGCTTGAACAGGCCGTCCTTGATCATGGCGCGGGCGCCGCCGAGGCCTTCCTCGGCCGGCTGGAAGATGAAATGCACGGTGCCGTCGAAATTGCGGGTCTCGGCGAGATAGCGCGCCGTGCCGAGCAGCATCGTGGTGTGGCCGTCATGGCCGCAGCCATGGAAACGGCCGGGAATGGTCGAACGCCACTTCAGATTGGTGTTTTCTTCCATCGGCAGCGCGTCCATGTCGGCGCGCAGGCCGATCTTCCTCGTGCTGTTGCCCTTGCCCTTGAGCACGCCGACCACGCCGGTGCCGCCGAGGCCGCGATGCACCTCGATGCCCCAGCTCGTCAGCTTGTCGGCGACGATGCCGGAGGTACGGACCTCCTCGAAGCCGATCTCGGGATGCGCATGCAGATCCCGTCTGATGGCGGTGAGTTCGTCGGCAAAACTGTCGATGCGCTCAATGGTCGGCATGATCTCTATCCGTTTGTGCGTGATGGGGAGGAGGGGGTGAAAGTCGGGCCGTTCGGCTTGATACGAATGCCCGGCCGCAAATGTTTCCACGGCAGCGTGGCGGGATCGGCGGGCATCGGCCCGGGCGCGGCGCAGATCAGCAGTTTCTCGGCGATCGGCTCGAAATCGGCGCGGAAATGCACCGAGCTCTTGTTGACCAGGATCTTCTGCGCGGTGGGCTCGATGCCGACATAGCGGTACATCGCCTGGTCGGCAAGCTGGGCCTTGTAGGAGCCGACGACGACGCGGACGTCGCCGACCCGCAGGCAGGCCGAGAGTCCCATGTCCATGTCCCGGCCGCCGTAGAATGGCCCGGGCGCGACGAACCTGCCGTCCGAGAGCTTCTCGACGACGAAGGTTTCCCTGTAAGGCGCATCGCCGGGAATACCGGACTTGCCGCCGAGATCGAGCGTGACCGTCGCGCCGACGCCGGCCGCATGCGCAGCCCGCGCCGATTGCGGATCGCAGATCACGCCGGTGGCGGCGCTGGCTCCGTTGCGCACCAGCGCGCGCAGCATGCCGGTGGTATTGGAATCGCCGCCGGCGCCGGGATTGTCCTGGGTGTCGGCGATCACGATCGGCTTCGAGGCCGATGCCGCGAGCTTCATCGCAAGCAGCACGCCCTCGTCGGGCGTATAGATCGGACCGTCGAAATCGTTCTCGTGGCTTTCGACCAGTGCGGCGATGCTGTCGGCTGCGGCGTCGGCATCGGCCTGGGTCCGGCCATAGGCGAATACGCTCGGACCGCAGTCCCTGATATCGGCGGCCGGGAAGCCGAACGCGAACGAAAGCGTCGGAACGGCGTCGCTCTCGAGCGCCGCAAGCCTCTGATAGATGGCCTTGGCCGGCTGGTCGTTGGTGCATTGCCAACTGATCGCGATCAGGAACGGCAACTGCCGGAATGCCTTTGCGAGACGTTGCTCGGATTTGAGCAACAACGCCAAATGCCTGGCGCAGGCGCGGCCGGTGTCGGCCATGTCGACATGCGGATAGGTCCGGTAGGCGATCAGCGCATCGGCATGTTCGACCATCTCGGGTGAGACGTTCGCATGCAGATCGAGGCTTGCAACCAGCGGAATGTCCTTGCCGATCGCCTTGCGCACGCGGGCGAGGATTTCGCCTTCGCCGTCGTCATAGTGCTCGGTGACCATCGCGCCGTGTAGGTCGAGATAGACGGCATCGATCGGCCCGGCCGCGACGATGCCATCGATCATGTCCTTGACGATCCGCTCGAAGGCATCCTTCGTCACATGTGCCGACGGGGTCGCGCCGGCCGCAATCGTCGGCGCCAGCTCCCAGCCATCGGCTTCCGCCGCCTCGACGAAGCCGGCGAGGCCGGCATTGATCTTGCGCATGACCTTGAGCACGTCGGCGCCACGCGTCATCGACGGCCAGCCGCCGCCATGCACGAAGTCGTCATAGGTTGCCTTCGTCGGTGCGAAGGTGTTGGTCTCGTGCAGGAAGCCGCCAACGGCAATGCGGGTCATAAAGTTGGTCTCGTACGTTTCTTCGATCACGATGCGATCAGGACGGCGTGCGTCATGATCGCAGCTCGCTGGTTGGAGCGTGGTCTTTCGGGAGGACCGGCGTCCGCCGTTCGGGCCATGCTCTAGCGCGCGACGTTAAGCGTGTCGTCGCGCCGAGCGCAAGCCGTGGAGCACTTCCGGATTTGCATGCCCTATGGGCGTATTGAAAGGCCCAAAGGGACGCCGTGAGACTAAGGCTGAAGACCTAGGCCGTCGCCGCGAGGCCTTCCGAGACCGGGCGGAAATTCGCAAAATCCCAGCCGCGGCCGGGCGCCGCATCGAGCAGCGTGCGGGTATAGGCCTGCTGCGGATTGGTCAGCACCTCGGCGGCTGGTCCCTGTTCCACGACACGGCCATGCTGCATCACGGCGACGTCGTCGCAGATTTGTGCGGCGACGCGCAAATCATGCGTGATGAACAACAGCGCGATGCCCAGCCGTCGCTGGATCTCGTCGAGCAAATCCAGAACCTGCGCCTGAACCGAGACGTCGAGCGCGGACACCGCCTCGTCGGCTACCAGCACGTCGGGATCGAGTGCCAGCGCGCGCGCGATCGCGATGCGCTGGCGCTGGCCGCCGGAGAACTGGTGCGGATAGCGCGAGATCGCGTCAGGCGGCAAATGGACGAGTTCGAGCAGCTCGCGGGCCCGCGCCAGCGCGTCCTTCCGCGGCATGCCGTAATTGATCGGGCCCTCCGCGATGCTCTCGCCGACGGTGACGCGCGGATTGAGCGAGCGGTAGGGGTCCTGGAAGATGATCTGGATCTTCTGGCGATGCGGCTGCAACAGCCGGCGCGACAGGTCGGAGATTTCGCGGCCGGCGAGGCGCACCCCGCCGGAGGTCGGATCGATCAGGCGGACGATGCAACGCGCCACCGTCGATTTGCCCGAACCGCTTTCGCCGACGATGCCGAGCGTGCGGCCCTTGCGCAGCGTGAGGGTGACGTTGCTGGCGGCGGCGACCTCGCGGGCTTTGCCGTACAGCGACCGCTCCCGGTAGACCTTGCTGAGCTCGTTGGCTTCCAGCACCACGGGCTCTGATGTCTCCGGGCGCGGCGCGCGCGGCACGAGGCTCGGCACCGCGGACAGCAGGTTGCGGGTGTACTCCATCTTCGGTGTGCGCAGCACGTCCTGCAGCGGGCCGGCTTCGACCAGCCTTCCGTGCCGCATCACCGCGACGCGGTCGGCGATCTCGGCCACCACGCCCATGTCGTGGGTGATGAACAGAACAGCCGTGCCGTGATCGCGTTGCAGGTCGCGGATCAAAGTGAGGATCTGCTTCTGGGTGGTGACGTCGAGCGCGGTGGTCGGCTCGTCCGCGATCAGCAGTTTTGGTTCGAGCACCAGCGCCATCGCGATCATGATGCGCTGACGCTGACCGCCGGAGAGGCGGTGCGGGTAGGAGGAGAAGATGCGCTCCACGTCCGGCAGCCGCACATGCTCCATCATCGCCAGGATCTTCTGACGGCGTGCGCGGGCGTCGAGATCGGTATGGGCGCGCAGCACCTCGTCGATCTGGCGGCCGACCGGCACCACGGGGTTGAGCGCGGTCATCGGCTCCTGGAAGATCATCGCCATCCGCGTGGCGCGAAGCTGGCGCAGCCGCCGGTCGCTCGCGGTGAGCAGTTCCTCGCCGACCAGTTTGACGCTGCCGCCGGACGGCACCAGCGTGCCCTTCTGCTGCAGGCCCATCACGGTGAGCGAGGTCACCGACTTGCCCGAGCCGCTTTCGCCGACAAGGCACAGCGTCTCGCCTTCGTGCACCTGCAGCGAGAGGTCGTCGATGATGCGGTGTGCGTCCGCCTTGCGGCCGAGGCCGACGACGAGATTGCTGATGTCGAGGATGACGTTGGGGGAGTTGGTTGCGGTCACTTGCCCTCACGCTGCTTCATGCGGGGATCGAGCGCGTCGCGCGCGGCGTCGCCGATCAGGTTGATGCTGAGAATGGCGATCGAGAGCAAGAGCCCCGGCCAGAAGATCAGCGACGGCTTGACCTGGAAGAAGGCGCGGCCCTCGGCCATGATGTTGCCCCAGGTCGGTGTCTCCGGCGAGATGCCGGCGCCGAGGAACGACAGGATCGCCTCGGTCAGGATCGCGGATGCGCAGACATAGGTACCTTGCACGATCAGCGGCGCGATCGTGTTCGGCATCAAATGCCGCCACATGATCTTGGGCAGGCTGGAGCCGAGCGAGATCGCAGCCTCGACATAGGGTTCCTCGCGTGCCGTCAGCACCACCGAGCGCACCAAGCGTGCCACGCGCGGGATCTCGGGGATGGTGATCGCGACCATCACGGTCCAGATGCTGGCGCCCGACAGCGACACCACGGCGATCGCGAGCAGGACGGCGGGGATCGCCATCAAGCCGTCCATGATCCGCATCAGCACCGCGTCGACCCAGCGGAAGAAGCCGGCGACGAGACCGATCAGGAGCCCGATGCCGATCGAGCAGACGGCGGCGCCGAGCCCGATCACCAGCGAGATCCGTGCGCCGTAGATAATGCGCGACAACAGGTCGCGTCCATAGGCGTCGGTGCCGAGCAGATATTGCGCGCTCGACGGCTTCAGCCGCTGTGACGGCGTCAGCAAGAGTGGATCATGAGGCGCAAGGAGCGGCGCGAAGATCGCCATCAGGATGATGAGGGCGAGGCAGATCGTCGCAACTGCGATGATCGGCGTCGATGTCAGGAAGCCGAACTTGACGCGGAACGGCCGGGTGACGGGGATAGTGGACTCGGGAAGGGTTTCGATCGCCATTGCTCAGTACCGGATACGAGGATCGAGCAGGGTGTAGGCAACGTCGATCAAGAGATTGACCGCGACGTAGATGCCCGACGTCAAAAGGATCATGGCCTGGATCACCGGATAGTCGCGCGCCAGCACCGCATCGACGGTGAGGCGGCCGATGCCGGGCAGGTTGAACACGCTCTCGGTGACGACGACGCCGGAGATCAGCAGCGCGAAACCGGAACCGATCACGGTGATGACCGGCACCGCGGCGTTGCGCAGCGCATGGCGCAGGAGCACGCCGGTCTCGCCGATGCCCTTGGCACGCGCCGTGCGCACGTAATCCTCACCGAGCACATCGAGCATCGAGGCCCGCGTCATGCGCGCGATCAGCGCGACATAGATGAAGGAGAGGGTGCAGGTCGGCAGGATGATGCGTTCGAAGAACGGGCCGAAGCCGGCCGAGATGCTCTTGAAGCCCTGCACCGGCACCCAGCGCAGATCGATCGCAAACACCTGAATCAACACGTAACCGATCACGAACACCGGCACCGAGAAGCCGAGCACCGAAAGTCCCATCACGCAGCGGTCGATCCAGGTTCCGTGCTTCCACGCCGCGATCACGCCGAGCGGCACCGCGACCAGGATCGAGAGGATGATGGTGGCCAGCGCGACCGAGATCGACGGTTCGAGGCGCGGGCCGATCATTTCGAGGATCGGCTTGTTCGAGATCAGGGATACGCCGAGGTCGCCGTGCAGCAACTTGGCGACCCAGGTGTAGAACTGGATGTAGATCGGCTCGTTGAGACCAAGCGAGGTCCTGATGCGATCGAGCTGTTCAGGCGTCGCATTGTCGCCGGCGAGGATGGCGGCGGGATCGCCCGGCGTCAGCCGCAGCAACAGGAACACGAACAGAGCCACCACGCCCATCACGGGAACGGCGGCGAGGATGCGGCGGATGAGATAGCCGATCATCGCTGCAATCTCCTGCCGTCAGATCGTGCGAAGCGAAGGCTGGGCCGCATCATACTCATGGTGTCCCCGTGATGTGTCTCATGCGCTTCTGCGTGTTGTCTCAAAGCCAGCGCGAACGTGATGAATTTGCAGGCAAATACTGTGCCAATGGCGACGTGATATCAAGGCGCGGTTCCGGCCGTTGGAGGCCTCCCTTGGTCTGAAGCTGCACTTTCGAATTGCACTCGTCGTGACGTGCCACCGATCTGAAGCGACAAGTCCATTCATGCTCTCATCACGCCGCACCAGTTGGCGACGAACAGCGCGATGCTCTGCGTTGTCTTGCGAAGGCTGTCGAGCTCGACACGTTCGTTGAATGCGTGCGGGCCGACACCGTAAGGGCCATAGCAAAGTGCAGGGATGCCGTAATCGACGCAATAGTAGCGGGTGTCGTTGACGGCCGTCGACAGCCGCTCCTGCATTGGAGCCTGGAAGATGGTTTGATGGGCTGCCGACAGAGCAGCTTCCGCTTCGCTGCCAGGCTCGCACACCGCTGCGTCGGCCTGAAAGCCGCTCCACACGAGCTCGGCCGGATTGTCGGACAGGAAGTCGTCGGCCTTGTGCGCCTCGGCCAGGCATTCCTCGATGCCACGCATCGCCTGCTGCGGTGTTTCGCCCGGCAGCAGACCGAGCCGGCAATCCAGCTCACACCAGGCCGCGGTCGAGCTCGCCCAATCGCCGCCCTTGATAATCCCGACGTTGAACTTGATCGGATTCTTGACGCCGCGGAACCAGCTGTTGTCGAGTGCCCTGGCGTTGAGCGTTTTGGTGTAATCCTGGAACGCGCGCACGAGATGCATCGCCGACAGGATCGCGCTCGTGCCGGCCTCGGAATAGGCGACATGCACCGGCGTGCCGCGGACGCGCAGGCGAAACCAGATGGCGCCGACCTGGGCGCGCGTGAGCGTATGTCCGGTTGGTTCGGGAATCAGGCAGGCGTCGGCGCGATAGCCGCGCATCAGGGTCGACAATGCGCCGTTGCCGGTGCTCTCCTCCTCGGTGACGGTCTGCAGATGGACGCGCCCGCCCGGCGCATAGCCGGCATCGCGGATCGCATCGAGCGCGAAGATCATCGCTGAGACACCGGCCTTCATGTCTTGCGCGCCACGCCCAAACATCCAGCCGTCGCGCACCGCCGCCGAGAACGGCGGTTGGTCCCAAAGGTCAGCAGGTCCCTCCGGCACCACGTCGATATGACCCTGCAAGATCAGGCTGCGGCCGCCGCCTTTGCTGTTGAGCGTGGCAACGACCTGCCGCGATCCGGCAAGATCGATGCCGTCCATTGGCGCGGCTTTCGGATGGCTCATCAGATCGACGTCCGCAAGGCTGAACGCGTCGACGTCGTAACGGCGCTTTGCGAATTGCTCGGCCAGCCAATGTTGTTGCGGTGCTTCCTGTCCGCGCAGGCTGCGGAACTGGACCATGCGCGACAGGAATGCGATCTGATCATCGAAGTTTCGATCAACGGCCGCGCACAGCTCAGCGGCAATCTGATCCGGTTTGGTCAACGTCTCAGTTGTCATGTCCGGCCTTTCGTGGAGCCAGAAGCTGAGCTTCGACAAGTTCGGAAAGGCGACGCACGGAGGCGCCGTCGGCACAATTGCCGTCCAGCATCCCGCGCCGGGCCGCAATGTCATGCGTGCCCGCTACCCCTATGCGCATTGTCCCCTCCCGCGATGAAACGTTTTTCCCCATTGTGACGCTAGTTCCTATCACGCGGTGTTTCTCGGCGAATTCCGACTTGGCCACAGGCAAATGCGCTCATATTCTTCCTCTCCGACCGGATATTCAGAGGAAAGCTGCGTGGTTGGGCTCGGCCGCTTCGACCTCCGACGGCACCATTGAGGGCGTGTCGAGGTCGCGCCAATCGTCGATCGCCCCCGCCACCATCTGCGCCGTCGCGGCTGACAGCGTCCAGCCGAGATGCCCGTGGCCGGTGTTGTAGAACACGCCCGGAATCCGTCCGGCGCGAACCACCGGCATCATGTTCGGCATCATCGGGCGCAGCCCCGCCCACGGCACGACTTTCGAAGTGTCGATGTCAGGGAAATGATGACGCACCCAGTCCACCAGCGGCTGGATGCGGTCCGCGCGAATGTCGCGGTTGAAGCCGTTGAACTCTGCGGTGCCGGCGACACGGAAGCGATCGGCGCCGAGCCTGCTGGTCACGATCTTCGCTGCTTCGTCGAGCAGGCTGACGGTTGGTGCCGCGTCCCGGCTTTGCGGCGCATCGAGCTGTACGGTGATCGAGTAGCCCTTCACCGGATAGACGTTGACGCGGTCGTTGAGCAGGCTTGCGAAATGGCGGCTCGCGACGCCGGCGCAAATGACGATTCCGTCCGCGTGCAACTCGCGTCGCGTCACGACATCAGCCTCATGGGAGGCGGTTTCGTTCCAGCCGATGTTGAAGCCGTCATCACTGCGCGCGATCGTGTCGACATCGGCCTCGTGGACAAAGATCGCGCCGCGGCGGGCGCAGGCCTCGGCGAGGCCGCGGGTGAACTTGTGGATATCGCCGGTCGCATCCGACGGCGTGAAGAAGCCGCCATAGCAGGCGGTCTGCAGCGCGGGTTCGATGCTGCGGATCTCGTCAGGGGTCACCGGCCGGCGGTCGAGCCCGCCTTGTTGCAGCAGCGCGTTGACCCGCAGGCCAGCGTCGAAGCCGGCCTTGTCGTGATAGACGTGCAGGATGCCGCGGCGTTCGAGATCGAAGGCGATGTTTTCGCGCTGCGCGATCGAGAACAGATGCTTGCGCGCTTCGATTGCGAGCCGCGTGGTTTCGATGGTGTTGCTGCGATAGCGCGTGATGCCGCCTATGAACTCGCCGATCCAGGAATATTTGTGCCAGCTCGGCTTCGGATTCATCAGCAGCGGCGCGTCGCTGCGCAGCATCCAGCGCAGTCCCTTGAGGATGGTCGCGGCGCTGTTCCACACTTCGGCGTTGCTGGCGGAAAGTTGTCCGCCATTGGCGAACGAGGTTTCCATCGCAGCGTAGCGATGCCTGTCGAGGACAGTCACGCTGTAGCCGCGTTCGAGCAGGGCATAGGCCGTCGTCACGCCGGTGATGCCGGCGCCAATGATCGCAATGTGTGGCATGGTAGTCTCAGGCTCCCGTGTTGTTAGAGTCGCCGAACCGCCGGTGAAACCGGCTGCTTCAGCGCCCCATCTGTCACGGTACCTGAGAGCTTGATCCGCATCGGGCCTCGGCCCGGGAGCAGACTATCCCCTTCGGTGGACGTCATGACCCTTGCTGTGCGGCCATGCTCGTCTCTCTCCAGATCGTCCTGACGATACAGTCCTTTTGCCTGAGAGTTTCCGGGGCGGTTGCTCCGTCGGCGCCGAAGCCAACAACAAGAATGTTGTCGCTTCGATCTCTCCCGCATCGTCGTGTTGGACGGCCGGACCGTAGGCGAAGCCTCAAAAATGGACAAGGCTAAATTTCGGTCCGGCAGTGCCAACGTGTTGTGCAGTGCAATCGATGTCAGTCCAGGGTCGCCAGCAGTGCCGCCATCAGGCGGCCGCGCTCAGCGAGGCTGTCGACCTCGATATGTTCGTTCAGCGTGTGTGCATCGGCGCCGCGAACGCCGAGGCCGTCGAGCGTGGGAATGCCCATCGCGCCGGTGAAGTTGCCGTCCGATCCGCCGCCGGCGCTGCCATGCGGCAGGTCGAGGCCCATCGCCGCCGCGAGGCCTTTTGCTTTTTCATACAAGGCCATGGTGCCGGCATCAGGCTCCCACACCGGGCGGGTGACGCCGCGTGTCACCTTGAAGGTCACGTCGTTGGCCGTGCCGGACAGCGCGATCATGCGTTCGACGCCGCGATCGAGATCGGCCTGGCGCTTGGCCATGCTGAGCGCTTCGCCGGTGCAGGTCGTTGCGACGCAATTGACCCATTGGCCGCCATGCACGATGCCGACCGAGAAGGTGCAGTCCTCGGTGGTCATGCCGTCGATGGCAATGATTTGCCGGGCCATTTCCCGGATCGCGGAACGGCCCGAGGACAGCGTCGCGCCGGCATGGCTCGGCTTGCCGGTTGCTTCCAGATTGAAGCGGGCGATCGCGTAGCGACCGGTGACGACGCCGTTGTTCGGCCGGCCGGGCTCCGGCACCAGCACGTATTTGTTGCGCGCGGCCTCCGCCTCGATGATGTCGCGCGTCGACGGCGTGCCGACTTCTTCATCGGGCGTGAACAGCATGGTGATCGGCAGCGGTGTCGTGAAGGAGGCGCGGGCCAATTGCCTGATAGCCTCGATCGACAGATAGTTGCCGCCCTTCATGTCGAAGATGCCGGGCCCGAAGCACTTGTTGCCGTCGCGCCGCCACTTCAGCTTTTCGATGGTGCCGACGGGGTGCACCGTGTCCAGATGGCCGGCGATGAGGATGCCGGGTTGGCCTTGTTTCGGATGGGGAAAACGGGCGCGGACGCAGCCCGCGAAGCCCTGGCGTCCGGCGATGCGTTCGATCGTCGCACCCATGATCGCCATCTCGCGCGCGGCGAGATCGAGCATGCGCTCGACCGCGGCAGCGTCCCAGGTCGGGCTCTCGCATTCCACCCAGCTGCGCAGGCCCTGCAGCATCGCTTCGGAATCAAAAGGAAGATTGGCGGGGTTCATCTCTTTTCTCTCTTGTTGTTTTGTTTGCGCCGGTACGCGTTCGCGTACGTACGAAAAGCTCGGGCGAGGACTTTGTAAAGTCAAATGCGCTGAACTCGTCGCTCATTCGTTCGTATACGTTTGATCGCGCCCGAAACCGATTGACGCGCATTGCGCTTGATGCAAGTCTCGATTTCACAAGCCATACAGCATGTTAGTTCGCCTAAATAACGAACCGCATGCATAACGAATAAGCCGGCTTTGACCAGTTACACGTCAGGAGAGATTGCATGTTCCCTATCTCGCGTTGGAAGCGCCACACCTTAGCGGTTGCGTTGTCGGCGCTTGCGCTGTCGCTCGCACCGCACGAATTGTCCTTTGCGCCGCAGGCCATGGCCGCGGACAAGACCATCACCGCGGTGATGCATTCGGATCTGCGCGTCATCGATCCGATCCTAACCACGGCCTACATCACGCGAGACCACGGCTACATGGTCTACGACACGCTGGTGGCGACCGATTCCAACTTCAAGATCCAGCCGCAGATGGCGGACTGGAAGGTGTCCGACGACAAGCTCACTTACACGTTCACGCTGCGTGACGGCCTGAAGTGGCACGACGGAACGCCGGTGACCGCCGAAGACTGCGTCGCTTCGTTGAAGCGCTGGGCCAAGGTCGACGGCATGGGCCAGAAGCTGATGGACTTCACCGCGAGCCTCGAAGCCACTGATGCGAAGACGATCACCCTGAAGCTGAAGGAGCCCTACGGCCTGGTGCTGGACTCGATCGGCAAGCCGTCGTCGCGCGTCGCCTTCATGATGCCGAAGCGGTTGGCCGAAACGCCGCCTGACAAGCCGATCCCGGAACAGATCGGTTCGGGCCCGTTCAAGTTCGTGCAGGCTGAATTCCAGCCGGGCGTGAAGGCGGTCTACGTCAAGAACAAGGACTACGTGCCGCGCAAGGAGCCGGCGAGCTGGACCGCAGGCGGCAAGGTCGTGAAGGTTGACCGCGTCGAGTGGGTCACGATGGCTGACGCGCAGACCGCAATGAACGCGCTGCAATCCGGCGATATCGATTTCCTGGAGAACCCCTCGTTCGATACGTTGTCGATCCTCGAGGGCGACAAGGACCTGAAGGTCGATACGCTGAACAAGTTCGGCTTCCAGACGCTCGGCCGGATGAACTTCCTCTATCCGCCGTTCGACAACATCAAGGTCCGCCAGGCGGCGCTGATGGCGATCAACCAGAAGCAGGTGCTCGACGCGCTGGTTGGCAATCCCAAATACTACAAGACCTGCGTCGCCTTCTTCATCTGCGACACGCCGTTCGCGTCCGAGGTCGGCGGCGAGATGCTGCTGAAGGGCGGCGACATGGCGGCGGCCAAGAAGGCGCTTGCCGAGTCGGGCTATGACGGCACGCCGGTCGTCATCATGGCGCCCGGCGACGTCACCACGCTCAAGGCGCAGCCGGTTGTCGTCGCCCAGCAACTGCGCGACGCCGGCTTCAAGGTCGATCTGCAGGCCACCGACTGGCAGACCGTGGTGACCCGCCGCGCCAGCCAGAAGGCACCGAAGGACGGCGGCTGGAACATGTTCTTCACCAACTGGGTCAGCGCCGACGTCTCCAACCCGATCGCCAATCTCTCGATTGGCGGCCAGGGCAAGAATGGCGGATGGTTCGGCTGGGCCGACGATCCGAAGATCGAACAGCTGAAGGATGCTTTCGTTCGCGCGCCGTCGCTCGACGAGCAGAAGAAAATCGCGTCCGATATCCAGAAGGAAGCCTACGAACAGGTGATTTACATCCCGCTCGGTCAGTATCAGGGACCGAGCGCCTGGCGGAAGTCGCTGTCCGGAGTGCTTGACGGCCCGGCGACGCCGATCTTCTGGAATATCGACAAGTCTGAGTAAGCCTCGACTTGACGCAAAACAAATGGCCGGGACTTGTCCCGGCCATTTTTCGTTTCGCGATCGCCTGTCAGGTGTAACTGTCGCGGAGCTGTTCGAGGCCGCCGTGAAGCGGCGGTCCGCTGTGTGGTGCGCTCGGCAGGGAGGGGCGCTCCTTGCGCTGCTCGTCTTCGTTCGTAGTGCGCTTCGCGGATGGACAGTCGTTCGGCATCGTCATGCTCCAATTGCGGCATGACAACAATGATGCGACGGACTGGTTCCGGAACGTGCCTACTAATCCGCGTGGCCTGATTTTGCACTGACCGTGCTCGACAGGCTGGTGATTTGTGTCTGCCCGACGTCGCCGCCATTGATCCAGACGGCCGCTCCTGCGGCAAGCGCCAGCACGAAGCACAACATGATCGCGCCGCGAATCCATCGCCGATAGATTACGCGCTCGTTGGGCGTGGCGTCGCGGAATGTCTGTGCATTGAGACCGTTGCTGCAATGAGCCGCGTCGTCGCCGTGCTCGAGACTCGCGGCGCCATGATCGCGCGCCTTGTCGCTTGCAATCGACATCGTCATCTCCGACCAAAATTGATTTCGAAATGTCGTGGCCGAGAAATATGCGGCCGGAATTTCCAATGCGGAGGAGGCTACATCACGTGGCGATCGCCGCGTGTGAACCCCGCCACAGCCGAAAACACGATGTGGTGATGCGTGCTCGGCTGAGCCGCGTCCTGGCATACCAATTTGACTTGGCTTCGCTTGAGGTTCCCGGCAGTATCGCGCCGTAACCTGACGGCTCCTGTACCACCCCGACGGATCCATGGCCGACGACCATAGCAGGCCCGCATCAGCCAGCGCACAACCGCCAATTCCGACCGACGAGCGGCGTGCCGGCCCGCGTCGCCGCGTCCTCAAGACGGGGGCGATCGAATTCGGCAACGAAGCGATACCCTGCACGGTCCGGAATCTCTCGCCGCACGGCGCGTGCATCGAGGTCAACTCGCCGCTGTGGTTTCCGGACGCCTTCGTCCTCGCCGTCGACGGCCTGAGGCACACGTGCCGGGTGGCGTGGAAGAAGGACAGGCGGATCGGACTGCGGTTTTCGTAAGGCGCGGCGCCGTCGGCGCCGGGACGCCTTCACCCGTTGGATTTCTGCTGGGCAGCCCTTCGCTCGCTTCGCCACGAGAGCGTTGCCGGGCTTGCCGAGCCGTAGCTCGCGAAGCGAGCGAAGGCTGGTGCGGGCGGTGGGACTCGAACCCACACGACGTTGCCATCGAGGGATTTTAAGTCCCTTGCGTCTACCAGTTCCGCCACGTCCGCGTTGCGCCAGGCGCGCCGACTTCTAGCGCGTTTGGGCGCAGAGTGGAATTGCGATTATCCGGTGCTAACAAGTGCGCTTTCAAAGGCTTAAGCTGCGGCCTGCAATTCCATTTGCGTCGGCGGCCGAGCGTTGGGATAAGCAGCGCGCCGCCGCGATTGGGCCTCAATCCGGACACCGGCGGCTGCTTTAGGCAATCTCAACACAGTCGGATTAAGTAAGCTGAATGTCTGCTCGTTTCCCACGCCGCCCGAATCTGCTGCGCGCGGCAGCCGTTGTTGTGCTGCTCACCTCCGCCGCGGGCGTTTCCGGCTGCGCACAGATCGGCGACAGCGTGCCGTCGGCGTTCGCCGATCCCGCCAAATACGACCTGTATGATTGCAAGCAGCTCGAGACCGAGCGCAAGGGCCTCGCGAGCCGCGCAGAGGCTCAGGAAAAGCTGATGGCCAAGGCGGAGACCGGCGTCGGCGGTACCGTGGTCTCCGAGATGGTCTATCGCAACGAGCTGGTCTCGATCCACTCCCAGCAGCGGCTTGCGGAGCAGGCATGGCGCAGCAACAAGTGCCATGAAAGCCCGCCGGACGCTCCGGCGGCCGCACCCGCAGCGCCCACGCCGCTGGCGAGTGGCCCGCGTGCACCGCGAGGCCTCATCCACTAAGTCGGCGCCTTGGCGCAAAGCGGATTGCGGTTCGCGCAGGCACAGCGCGCTCAGCCGGACAGCTCAGGCGCGCCAGTCGTAGATCCAGTCCTGCCGCGCCAGCATGCGCTGCGGACCGATGGCGCGGATCGCAAGGTCGCGCGCCACCGCCAACGGTCCGCTCAATGATAGATGCGGCCCTGCTGTCGCGCCATGCGCTGCACCTTCAGCGCGCGCGCGCGCCGCATCCGGGCGTAGCGCTTCAGCGCGGCGGGAATATTTGCGGTGTTCTCCCCGGTGCTGTCGCTCAACGCCTTTGCGAGCACGGCCGCGTCCTCGATCGCCATGCCGGCGCCTTGCGCGGCAAACGGCAACATCGCATGCGCGGCGTCGCCGAGCAGCGTCACTGCGCCTTCGCTCCAGCGGCCGATGTCGGGCAGGGTGAACAACGCCCATTTGCGCCAGCCATCGACCGCGCCGATCAGCATCCGGGCCGTCGCGGGCCAGCGCGCGGTGGCGAACGCGGCCTTGATCTCGTTGACCTCGCCGGGTGCGCTCCAGCCCGGCCGGTTCCAGGTGCCGGATACGATCGCGACCACATTGATCTGGCGTCCGGCCGAGATCGGATAGGCCACGAGATGGGCGTCCGGCCCCATCCACAGCTGCACGCGCGGTGCGGTGTATTCACGCGGCAGGGCGGTTGCGTCCAGCGTGCCACGCCAGGCGATCAGGCCGGAGAATTGCGGCTGTACATCTGGAAACAAATGTCCACGCACCGACGACCAGATGCCGTCGGCGCCGATCAGCGCAACGGCCAATTCCTCCTGGCGTGAATTGCCGCGGCGCTGCACGACCGTCAGGCCCTTGGCGTGCTTGGTCACATCCTCGAACTGGCAGCCGAGCCGCAGGTCGATATCGGGATGGTCGTTGACGGCGGCCTGCAACGCGGCCTGCAGATCGGCGCGGTGGATCACCCAATAGGGAGCGCCGGCGCGGAACTCGGCGGCCTGGCCGAGCGGCATGCGTGCGATCTCGCCACCGGCGCGCGTGCTCAGGATGTTGACGGATTCCGGCGTGACCGCGCGCCGCGCAAGCGGTTCCTTGAGCCCGAGCTCGACCAGGATACGGCTGGCGTTGGGAGAGAGCTGGATGCCGGCGCCGGCTTCCTCGAGCCGCTCGGCCTTCTCCAGCACCACGACGCGAAAGCCCTGTGCCGCCAGTGTCAGCGACGCCGTCAGTCCTCCGATTCCGGCGCCGGCAACGATGACGGTTCGCGTCAGCGCCACGGAACGGTCAGGCGACCTTGTCTTTCAGCACGCATTCCGGCGGCCGCGCTTCGCCGGCGGCGAGGTCGGATGCGAAGCGATAGAGCGTCGAGCAATACGGGCAGATGATCTCGTTGTCGTTGCCGAGGTCGAGGAACACGTGCGGATGGTCGAATGGCGGGTTGGCGCCCACGCACATGAACTCCTGCGATCCGATTTCGATCACCGAGACACCGGCATCGTTATGGAAGTGCGGGACGACGTGGTCGGACATATTCTCACCTTGGTGGCAACGATGGGCAGACGCAATCAATAGCATGCGGCATCGTGAAATGCCGCGCACCATACTGGCGGGAACAGTTGATTCCTAGAGCCCCGATGGCTCATTTGCTCATGCAAATTCGACACAATCTTGTCGTCCCAGAGAAGCCCTTCTTTGGTCGGAGCCGTTGTGTCTCAAAAACGGCACACTATTTCCACAGCGACTTGAACAAGGCGAATTAAACTTGAGGTTTCCAGCGGAATGAACGGGGTGCGCCTCAGACTTGCGGTAGCCGGCCTGGCTGCGAGCGCTGCGGTGGGCGCTGCTATTTGGCCGCATGCCCGCGACGCCGGCACGCTGCTGTCAGCGCGGGACGATCCGGCCGCGCTCGCCGACCTCAGGCTCAATTCCGTCCTGCGCAACAACCCGGCGTTGATCTCCGACAATATCGAATCGGCACTCGCAGCCGGTGATGCCGACCTTGCGACGAGCTTTGTCGCGCTCGCGGGCGAGAAGAACATCGCGCTCAATGATGAGCTCACAAGGCGCGTCGACGACGCGCGTGCCGAACAGTCATCCACCACGCATTTCGCCAAAGGGTTCGCCACCGGGCTCGTGACCGGCAATGCCGACGATGTCGCAAGCCTCTCCGGCACGGTCGCGGGCGACCTGTTCGTGTTCGGTGATGTCAGGGACGTCGTGCGCGAGGGCAAGCACCTCGTGATGGGCGAGGACACCGACCAGTTGGTGCTTGGCTTTGCCGCCGCCGGTCTCGCCGTGACCGCCGCGACGTATGTCTCGGTCGGCGGCGCCGCGCCGCTGCGTGCCGGGCTGACGCTGGTGAAGGATACGCGCAAGGCCGGACGGCTGAGCGAGGGCATGATCGAATGGGCCGGTCGCTCGACGCGCGAGGTCGTCGACCAGCCGGCGCTGCGCGAGGCGGTCGCATCCGGCTCGGTGCTTCGGCCTGCGGAAACTGCAACGGCGATCCGCGCGGCATTCCGCGCCGAGAAGGCCGGCGCATTGGTGCGCGTTGCCAAGGACGTCGGACGGATCGGCGAGGCGGCCGGGGTTCGTGCCGCGCGGGACACGCTCAAGGTCGCGGAAAACCCGCAGGAGATCGCGCGTGCGGCCCGCATTGCCGAGGCGAAGGGCGGCCAGACCCGCGCGATCCTGAAGCTGCTTGGCCGCGGCGCGCTGCTGCTGGCGGCGGGGGCATTCAATCTATCCATGTGGCTGTTCGGCGCGCTGCTTGCGCTGTTCGGCTTCCTGTCGTCGATCAAGGCCACCACCGAGCGGACCACGGCGTGGTGGCTCCGACGACGCAAGGCGTTGCGCCTGAAGCGGCAGCTGGCCACCACAGCTACTCTGGCGAGTATGCCCGTTCAGGGCTAAACTTGCGGTCGCCGGTCGATCGCAAATCCCAAATCCTGATCCCAAATCCTGATCCCAAGAAAAAACGGAATCGATGATGCCGAGTTTCCATCACGGCGATGTTGAGATTGCCTATATCGACGAAGGCGACGGCGAGCCGATCGTGCTCGTGCACGGCTTTGCCTCGAGCAAGAACGTCAACTGGATCTATCCGACCTGGGTGTCGGATCTCGTCAAGGCCGGCCGTCGCGTCATCGCGCTGGACAATCGCGGCCACGGAGAATCCGCCAAGCCCTACGACGTCGAGCAGTACGAGATCGCGACCATGGCAAGCGACATGATCGCGCTGATGGATCATGTCGGAATCGCGCGCGCCGACATCATGGGATATTCGCTGGGCTCGCGGATGACCGCCATCCTGGCGCGTGAACATTCCGATCGGGTGCGCTCGGCGATCCTGGGGGGCATCGGCATCGGGCTGATCGAGGGCGGCGGTCCCGGCGAGGCCGTCGCGCTGGCGCTGGAGGTGCCGTCGCTCGACGATGTCACCGATCCGGTCGGCCGCACCTTCCGCGCCTTTGCCGATCAGACCCGCTCCGACCGCCGCGCGCTTGCGGCCTGCCTGCGTGGCTCGCGCCGGCTGATGACGCGCGAGGAGGCGGCCGGCATCCGCGTGCCGGTCCTGATCGCGGTCGGCAGCAAGGACGAGATCGCGGGCTCCGCGTCAGCGCTCGGGCGGGTCATTCCGGGGTCGGAGGTGCTCGACATTCCGAACCGCGACCACATGCGGGCGGTCGGCGACAAGGTCTACAAGACCGGGGTCATCGACTTCCTGTCGCGGCGAAAATAGCCCGTCGGAATCGTTCTCGGCATCGTCGCTGGCGAATGCGCGCGCGGCCGCGATCAGCACCACGAAGGTCGTGACCCACACCATGCGCGCGCCGTAGCGGTCGTGCGGCCCCGAGATCACGCCGCAGATGACGGCATTGCCGAGTAGAGCGAGCGTGATCGTGCCCGCCAATAGCGTCAGATCGTCGAGCCGCCGCTGCCACAGCCCGCGGCCGAACAGCAGCACGACCAGCAGCATCGAGGCCAGCGCGACGGGCACGTGGATGCGGTTGATGGCGGTGAAGTCGAGATGCCATTTTTGCTGCCGCGCCGCGCGCATCGGCGCGACCTGCGCGGGAATGTAGCGCTCGATGATGCCGTAGGTGTGCGGGATCCAGCCATTGGTGCCTTCGCCGGTCGCGACATGCATCAGCTGGTCGACGGTTGCGGTCAGCGCCGCCTTGGCCTGCCATTCCGGGTATTCGGCCAGCGAACGCTGTACGATGTATCCCATCTCGTCGTTCAGTCCCTGGAAGCGGCCGAGCGTGTCGAACATGCTGTGGCCCCACAGGAAGTCATCGGCGGTCGGCGGCAACTCGTTGCGATAGGGACAGAGCTTCAGGTTCTCCCTCGCGCAGTTGTCGCGCAGATATTGCGTGACGATGCCATCCTGCAACATGCGACCGAAGGCGACGCCGATGCCGCCGGGTGTCCAGGCGAGCTGTCCGGACAGCGCGAAGTTCGCCGCCAGCAGCATCGCGCCACCCGCGACGGTGGTGAGGCTGCCTTGCACGAGGCTTGCGACCGGGATGCGGCGGCCGAGCCACGGACGCAGCATCCAGCCGACGCAGCACAGGCCGAGCAGCACCGCGAGCGTCGCGCTATGTGTGGCGGCCGAAAACGCGGTGAAGCCGAACAGCACCGCCTTCTCCAGCGTCGAGATCCTGTCACCGCAGAGCACGAGGATGAAGAGCGCAAGCACCGAAAGGCCGGCAAAGATGTCGGTCAGCAGCATGCTTGTGAGCCATGGCAGCGCGGTGGTTCCGATCAGCGCGAGGCTGATCGCGATCAGCCGGACCGGCCGGGCAAGGTCGAGCACGCGCAGCGTCAGCTGCAGGATCCACAGCGTCGCGAGCGCCTGGACGCCGAGGTTGAGCCAGAAGCCCGATGCTTCGCCGAGATGGAGATAGATGCCGAACACGGTGGACCGGCTCGGCACCAGATAGCCCTCGTACCAGCGCGCCAGATAGCCGCCGGTATCCCACTGGAGCAGCGGATAGCCGTTCCAGAAGGCAGGGGCGAGCAGGAGCAGGGGGATGGCAATGGTGGCGACCCAGGCCGACCGGGCATCGGTCAGGCGGGCCCCTAGACTCCGGGTATTGATGATGGTTCCCCCTTTATTGGGGCCGACCATGCCCAAAACCACACTGCGGACGAAATCCGCCAATAGTTGCAGAAGCACGGCTTGATTTCGGCAAAATCCCGACCAATTCCCCTAGACGCCGCTCCGGGGAGCGTTCGGCTGGGGTTTACCGTGCTGAGCCTTCCCGGGACGCGCTGGGTCCATCGTGCTATAACGCACGTCAGAACAACCGAATTGCGAGAGCAGCTATGGCAGTTCATCAGGTCAATCCGCAGGGTGCGAAGCTGACTTCGCTCGATCCGATCTGGGATCGGATTCGCGGCGAGGCGGAAGACATCCTGCGGCGCGAGCCTGAGCTCGCAACCTTCATCTATGCGACCGTGCTGCATCATGAGCGCCTGGAAGATTCGGTGGTCCATCGCATTGCCGAGCGGCTCGATCACGCCGCGCTGTCGGGCGACCTGATCCGCCAGACCTATAGCGAGGCGCTGCGCGACGAGCCCGATCTCGGCAACGCCTTCCGCGCCGACCTCGTCGCGGTCTATGACCGGGATCCCGCGACGTCGCGCTTCATCGACCCCTTGCTCTACTTCAAGGGCTTTCACGCGCTGCAGACCCATCGTCTCGCACACTGGCTCTATCAGAAGGGCCGCAAGGATTTTGCCTTCTACCTGCAGAGCCGCTCGTCGGCGGTGTTCCAGACCGACATCAACCCGGCCGCCAGGATCGGCCGCGGCATCTTCCTCGATCACGCCACCGGTTTCGTCTGCGGCGAGACCGCCGTCATCGACGACGACGTCTCGATCCTGCATGGCGTCACGCTCGGCGGCACCGGCAAGGAGAACGAGGATCGCCATCCGAAGATCCGCCACGGCGTGCTGATCGGCGCCGGCGCCAAGATCCTCGGCAATATCGAGATCGGTCATTGTGCGCGCATCGCGGCGGGCTCGGTCGTGGTCAAGCCCGTGCCGCACAACGTCACGGTTGCGGGCGTGCCGGCGAAAATCGTCGGCGAGGCCGGCTGTGCCGAGCCGTCGCGCACCATGGACCAGATGCTCAACGCGATCGGGCTTTGATTTCACTCGCTTTCTGATCGGCGGCGCGCTTTGGCGTGTGCGCAATATCACGTCGCCAAAGCCTGAAAAGGCTCTGGCGATCTTTGCCGTCTCGTCCTAAAACTCCCCCGAAAATCATCGACCCGATTGGAGACGGCAGTGGACGTTCAGGAAGTCAGGAAGCTCGACGCGTATCTCAAACGCGTGTTCAGCAATCCCAAGATCCGCGTTGTGCCGCGGCCCAAGAAGGACGACTCCGCCGAAGTCTATATCGGCGAGGAGTTCATCGGCGTGCTGTTCGTCGACGACGAGGACGATGATCGCTCGTTCCAGTTCCAGATGGCCATTCTGGAAGAGGACCTGAGCGAGCAAGGCTGAAGAGCCTTGCCCAAGTTCGTCATTGCGAGGAGCTCGCGACAAAATTGCAATGCAATTTTGCGCTGAAGCGACGAAGCGATCCATGTCACCGCTCGCGGAAATATGGATTGCTTCGCGGAGCCTGTCATCCGGCGCGCGTCGCGCCGACCGGGTGGCTCGCAATGACGGCGTAAGTCATCCCTTCGCGCTGTGCATCTGCGCGGAGAGGCGGTTCATCGCGGTGGCGATGTCGCGCCATTGCACGAGCCAGCTGCGCGGAAAGCGGAAGGTCAGATCGGCGCCCTCGATGCGCTGCTCGCTCAGGCACATGCCGGGCGTCGACGTATCGCGCGTGCAGCGCGCCGCGAGCTGCGGCTCGGTCGCGGTGAACAGGTCCTCGCCGCCATAGGGCGTGCCGTCGCGGAACGCGCGTGTCGTCAAGCCGTCGTCGGTATTCGCGCGCTCGTCCAGATAGCGCGGATAGATCGTACGCAGCCGCATCTCCGGCGCCAGCGAATCGTGGTGGGCTGCGATCGACACGAAAATCCTGTCGATCGGCTGCACCTTGTCCTCGACTGTATCGGCGCTGTAGTGCTTCGGGGCGGCAGGCGCCTCCAGCGACGGATAGAGGAAGCTCAGGTCGACGCGCTCCTGCGGCCCGGAATGGCGCTGGATCTTCATGCGCACGGCCATGGTCGGCACGTTGAACAGCGTGCCGCCGACGCTCACCGGCAGCCGCGACGGGTCGCTCGGCGGGACGGTCGTATACGTTGGCCACAACAGATAGGCGACGAGCGCAATCGCGCCGGCCGCGATGACCGCTGAGGCGATGATCGGAACGAGGTGCGCGCGCGGGTTGCGGCGAGTGTCGCGGGCGAGATGCTGGGCCGTCGAGAGAAGTGTCATGAACGAGGCAAAGACCAGGTCGAGGGTGGCCGAATCACCTGCCGAATATGCCACGCGGCGCGGAATTTCCGTACGATTCCAAGGGAATCCCGCAGCGAATGGCCATGCGCAAACGCAGCGCCAGGTGCTGCCGGTTAACCTTTCCTTAAGGATGATGTGGCGGCGGGCCGCCAATTCTGCGAAGCAGGAGCGAGTGGCCTGTTGCGTAGCGGAAGTTCCGATGTCGCCTGATACCCTGAATTCCCTGTTCTCCCTCTTCATCGGCTTCGCGTTCGCCGGCGCACTGGCCAACGGTTATCAGGCGATGGCGGAGCGCCCGGCAGGCTTCGGCCTGCTGCAGGAGGGCGTGGCGCCGAAGACCTTCGCCGCGGTCCCGTTCCTGGTCTTCGCCGCACCCTTCATCATCATGCGCAACACGCTGCGCGGCGCGCGCATCGAGCGCCGCCGCTTCGAGTTCGTGATGATGGCAACCGTCATCTCCGGCTTCTGGAGCCTGATGTCGGGCACCTTCTTCATGATGACGCTGCGCGCGGCGGGCGTGCTCGGCTGATCCGACCAGGATCCGCGCCGATACTGATCGCACTTGCTTGAAACCACGTCAGTCGCTGTGCCAAGGTCTCCTTCGATCAGAGCTTCGGTTCTGATTGAATCAGAGCCGAAGCTCTGGATTTTCGTTTCGACGCGTTTTCTTCACGCGAACCGGTGTCCACTTCGCTTGAAAACGCTCCAGGGAGACCTTCATGGCGATCTACGAACTCGACGGGCAGGGGCCCGATCTTCCCGCTGACGGCAGCTATTTCATCGCCGACAATGCCGTTGTGATCGGCAAGGTCCGCCTCAAATCCGCGGCGAGCGTCTGGTTCGGCGCCGTGCTGCGCGGCGACAATGAGTGGATCGAGATCGGCGAGGGCTCCAACGTGCAGGACAATTCGACCCTGCATGTCGATCCCGGTTTCCCCCTGACCATCGGCAACAACGTGACCATCGGCCACAATGCGATCGTGCATGGCTGCACGCTGGAAGACGGCGTGCTGATCGGGATGGGATCGATCGTGATGAACGGCGCGCGGATCCGGCGCGGCAGTGTCGTCGGCGCCGGCTCGGTCATTACCGAGGGCAAGGAGTTTCCGGAAAATTCCCTGATCATCGGTGCACCGGCGCGCGTGGTGCGCACGCTTGACGCCGCGCAGGCCGAGGCGTTGTCGCGGCCGGCCAAGTCCTATGCCATCAGGGGCCCGCAGTACAAAGCCGGGCTGAAGAAGATCGGCTGAACTCTCAGCGCTTCGGGCCCTGCTTGCGTGCGCCCTTCGGTGCCGCGGGGCCCGGCTTTGCTGCCGCCTGAAGCCTCGCGCTCTTGCGCAGCGCGTCCTTCAGGTCGATCGGAATACCGTGCTTCTTGAGCAGGTCGGCGAAGGCCTCGTCCGCGAGCTCCTGCAAGGTCGCCATCCGGTCGCGGCCAAGCTGCTTCAGCTTGTCGAACGTGTCGTCGTCAAACTCGATCAGCTTGCGCAAATTGCATTGCTCCCAAACTGTATTGCTCGATCGCCTGCCGGAACCGGTGTCTTGCGGACTTGTTGATGTCCGCAAGGGAGAATTGCCATGCGCAAATTATCCGTCACCACCGCGTTCGCGACAATCGCTGTTCTGCTGGCGCCCGCAATTGCCGTCGCCCAAAGCACCGGGACCGGTAGCCCCTCGTCAGCCAGTCCGACATTGCCGCAAGCCACTTCACCGCCGCCCGGCACCAACAGTGCCGGCACGGCTCAATCCTCCGGCCGCCTGAATGCCGGTGAGGGCGTCACCACCGGCTCGGCCTCGACTGAAAACCTCGACAAGGCGATCGCCGACGAGAACAAGACGGTCGACCGCCGGGTCAAAGGCATCTGCCGTGGCTGTTAACTTTTGACGGCCGCGCCTTGATGAACGCGGGTCGCGCAGAAGTGAGGGCGACTAAGGCGCACGGTTGAAGCGGTGGTCCTACATTGGGTTAGCATGCGCGGGACGCGGCGGAGGAGGCTTGTAGCGAAAAGCCTCGGAAAGAGGAGTGACGGGTGATGTTGCGTAAGACGATGATTGCCTTGCTGGCGACGGCCTCGGTCGGCCTGCTCACGGTCGACACCGCGTCGGCACGAGGTGGTTTCGGTGGCGGCGGTTTCGGCGGCTTCCATGGCGGTGGCGGTGCATTCCGCGCTATGGGCGCGGGCGGCGGCTTCCGGTCGGCTGCGATCGGCG
>NZ_JACMYK010000043.1 GCF_020889785.1 Bradyrhizobium acaciae | reverse complement strand
CGCAGCACCCGCGGCCGGAGCAGCGCCACCAGCAGCCGCCGCAGCAGCGGCCTTCTGCTCTTCGGCGTAGCCGGACGGCGGCACGATGGTGACGAGCGTCGCGTCCTCGCGGGTCAGCGACTTCACACCCGCGGGCAGCTTGACGTCGGAGAGATGCAGCGAATAGCTGATCTCGAGCGCGCCGACGTCGGCCTCGATGTACTGCGGAATGTTGTCAACCGAGCACTCGAGATCGAGCGCGTGGGTGACGATGTTGACGGTGCCACCGCGCTTGACGCCCGGCGAGCTTTCACCGTTCACGATGTGCAGCGGCACGCTGACGCGGATGGTTGCACCTTCGCCGAGCCGCATGAAGTCGACATGGAGCGGGAAGTCCTTCACCGGGTCGAGGTGGTAGTCGCGCGGAATCACGCGATGCTTCTTGCCCTCGACATCGATATCGAACAGCGTGGTCAGGAACCGGCCTGCCAGGATGCGCTGGCGCAGTTCACGATCGTCGACCGAGATGGTGACGGGGGGCTGGTTGTCTCCGTAGATCACTCCGGGAACTCTCCCGGCGCGACGCTCTGCCCGGGCGGCCCCCTTGCCGCTCTTCGGACGCGCGGTCGCCTTCAATTCCTTGACGGTCGCCATAGCGTTAAGTCCTTGTATTTAAAAAGTTAAAGGCCGCAGCGCGGCCCATGCTCAAGTCCACAGCAAGCCTCCAGGGGTGCGGGGGCCGCGGACGTGGCGGGCTTTTAGCCCCAAAGGGCCCGAATGACAAGGAAATGAAGGGATTTTTCTCACTCCCCCCTGAAGAGGGAGGGTGAAAAGATCAGCCGGCTGAACCGCCGAGCTTGGCTTCCAGCGCAGCGATCCGGGCCTTCAGCGCCTCGTTCTCCTCGCGCGCCAGGCGGGCCATGTCCTTGACCGCGTCGAATTCCTCGCGCTTGACCACGTCGAGGTCACGCAGGATCCGTTCGGCCTGGTTGCGCATGACCGTGTCGACCTCGCGCTTGACGCCCTGGGCGGCACCCGCGGCATCGTTCATCAGACGGCCGATCTCGTCGAAAAACCGGTTGCTGGTCTGGGTCATCTCGCAAAACTCTCCGCGTTCACTGAATCGCGATAAGACAATGGCGATGTCGGCCACCCGGTTCAAGTCCGCCGCGAATGGCAGGCCTCTCGCAGCTTGCCTTGTCATGCTCCGGTTTCCTTGCAATCGTATGAACCCACAACAAAAATCGCACACATAACGCGAGCAGAAACGCCATGATCGAAGAGACCGTCGAAATCCCGACCAAGGACGGCAAGACCACCACCTTCATCACCCATCCCGAGCGCGGCGGCCCCTTCCCGGTCGTGATCTTCTACATGGATGCACCGGCGATCCGCGACGAGCTGCGCGACATGGCGCGCCGGCTCGGCACCTCCGGCTACTATGTGATGCTGCCGAATATGTATTACCGCGCCGGCGTGATGGAGCTCGGCCCGATCAATCCCGATCCGGAGTCGCCCGAACGCAAGCGCATGTTCGAGCTGATGCACTCGCTCAACATTCCCCTCGTCATGGAAGACACCCGGGGCCTGCTCGCCTATGCCGAGACGCAGAAGGCCGCCGACACAGAGATCATCGGCACCGTCGGCTACTGCATGAGCGGTCGCTATGCGGTGAACGCGGCGACGCATTTCGGCGACCGCGTCAAGGCCGCCGCTTCGGTCTACGGCACGCATCTGGCGACCGATCAGCCCGACAGCCCGCATCTTGCCGCGCAAAAGACCAAGGCCGAACTCTATTTCGCCTGCGCCGAGACCGATATCTACGCGCCTCAGCAAATCATCGAACAGGTGAAGGCCGGCATGAAGGGATCGAACAACGAGGTCGAGATCTATCCCGGCACCCATCACGGCTTTGCGTTCCCCAAGCGCCCGGTCTATGACCGCGACGCCGCCGAACGCCATTGGGAGCGGCTGCTGGCGCTGTACCGGCGCAACCTCGTGAAGTGAGTCTCAACCCGCACGATGCCGTTCCTGCTGATCGACTTTCCGGTGTTCAACCCCGTCGCGCTCGCGCTCGGGCCGATCGTGATCCGCTGGTATGCGCTCGCCTATATCGTCGGCATCGTGCTGGGCTGGATCTACGCCCGCTCGCTGATCAAGAAGGACCGGCTGTGGGGCGGCGAGGTGCCGATCACGCTGCCGCAGCTCGATGACTTCATCCTCTGGGTCACCATCGGCATCATCGTCGGCGGCCGCACCGGCTATGTGCTGTTCTACAATCTGCCGTTCTTTATCGCGCACCCGTCCGAGATCCTCGAATTGTGGAAGGGCGGCATGTCCTTCCACGGCGGCTTCCTCGGCTGCGTCGCCGCGGTGATGCTGTTTGCCCGCCGCAACAACATTCCGATCCTGTCGCTCGGCGACATCACCACGGCGGTCGCGCCGATCGGGCTGCTCCTCGGCCGGCTCGCCAACTTCATCAACAGCGAATTGTGGGGCCGGCACGCCGATGCAAGCCTGCCCTGGGCCATGATCTTTCCCAATGGCGGGCCGTTGCCGCGCCACCCGAGCCAGCTCTATGAGGCCGGGCTCGAGGGCATCGTGCTGTTCACGGCGTTGGCGATCATGATCCGGATGGGTGCGCTCAAGCGGCCCGGCCTGATCCTCGGCAGCTTCATTACGATCTACGGCATTGCCCGGATCATCGGCGAGCACTTCCGGGAACCGGACCCGCAGCTCGGATTCCTGTGGGGCGGACTGACCATGGGCATGCTGCTGTCGGTGCCAATGATCATCGTGGGCGCTATCATCATCACGGCCGCCGTCCGCCGCAGGGCGAACGGGCCGGCGCCGAGTTCAACGTAAGCAAGTGCAATCCAAGGAAGGCCGTGAGCGAACCCTCCCCGCTGCTGGATGAGATCAGGAAGCTGATCAAATTGTCCGGGCCGATGCCGGTCTGGCGCTACATGGAATTGTGCCTGATGCATCCGCATTACGGCTACTATTTGTCGCGCGATCCGCTCGGCCGCGAGGGCGATTTCACCACCGCGCCCGAGGTCAGCCAGATGTTCGGCGAACTGCTCGGGCTATGGAGCGCCTCGATCTGGCGCGCGATCGGCTCACCCGAGACGCTCCGCCTGGTCGAGCTCGGGCCCGGCCGCGGCACCATGATGTCCGACGCGCTGCGTGCGCTGCGCGTGCTGCCGCCGCTCTACCAGTCGCTCAGCATCCACCTCGTCGAGGTCAATCCGGTGCTGCGCGAGAAGCAGCACGCGACGCTGACCGGCGTGCGCAACATCACCTGGCACGACAGCATCGACGACGTCCCCGAGGGGCCGGCGGTGATCCTCGCCAACGAATATTTCGACGTGCTGCCGATCCACCAGATGGTCCGCCGCGAGACCGGGTGGCACGAGCGCACGGTCGGGATGGATGCCAATGGCAGCCTGTATTTCGCACCTGCCGTCGAGCCGACACCACACTTCGAGGTGCTGCTGCCGCCGCTGGTGCGCGCCGCGCCGCTCGGCGCGGTGTTCGAATGGCGGCCCGACAACGAGATCATGAAGCTTGCCACGCGGGTGCGCGACCAGGACGGCGCCGCGCTGATCATCGACTACGGCCATCTGCGCAGCGACGCCGGCGACACCTTCCAGGCGATCGCACGCCACAGCTTCGCCGACCCGCTGAAGAACCCGGGACAAGCCGACGTGACCGCGCATGTCGATTTCCAGGCCCTGGCACGGGCCGCCGAGGATGTCGGCGCGCGCGTGCACGGGCCGGCGACGCAGGGCGCCTTCCTCAAGCGCCTCGGCGTCGAGGCCCGAGCTGCCGGATTGATGGCGAAAGCAAGCCCCGAAGTCTCCGCCGACGTCGCCGGTGCGCTGAAACGGCTGACCGATTCCGGACGCGGCGGGATGGGCTCGATGTTCAAGGTCATGGCCATCTCCGACCCGCGCCTCACCTCGATCGCCGGACTGAGCGATCAGCCTGACGAGACCGAACAATGACATTGGGATCACCGCTGCTGTCGGCCATACCTGGCCTGCGCCACGCCTTCTTCTCGCGCGAGGGCGGCGTCTCCGATGGAATCTATGCCGCGCTCAACGGCGGGCTCGGCTCCAACGACGATCCGGCCAAGGTCGTGGAGAACCGGCGGCGGATGGCCGAGCAGCTCGGCGTGCCGCTCGATCATTTGATCAGTGTGCACCAGGTTCACTCGCCCGACGTCGTCGTCGTGGACAACCCGTGGAATGGCGCAGCGCGCCCGAAGGCGGATGCGCTCGTCACCCGCACCGAAGGCCTCGCGATATCGGTCACGACGGCCGACTGCGGCCCGATCCTGTTCGTCGATCCCAGTGCGCGGGTGATCGGTGCAGCGCATGCCGGCTGGAAGGGCGCGCTGACCGGTGTGCTGGAATCGACCATCGATGCGATGGAGAAGCTCGGCGCGGAGCGCGGCGGCATCGTCGCCGCCATCGGGCCGCTGATCCGCAAGGAGTCCTACGAGGTCGGACGCGAATTCGTCGAGCGCTTCATCGAGGCCGATGCCGAGAACGGCATGTTCTTCATTCCCGCCGAACGCGACGGCCATGCGATGTTCGATCTTGCCGGCTTCATCCGCATGCGGCTGGAAAATGCCGGCGTGCTGATGATCGACGATCTCGGCATCGACACCTATTCCGACGAACGCTGTTTCAGCTACCGCCGCTCCGTGCACCGCAGGGAAGCCGATTACGGCCGGCTCGTTCACGCCATCGCGCTGGAACGCTGACGCGCCGCCGCGCGTCCTCTTCATTTTCATGCGACAAGCGTCTTGACTCTCCACCTGCTGGAGACCGGACAAGCGGCGCATGACACAACGCACCTACAGCATCGGCGAGGCGGCGCGGCTCAGCGGAATTTCCGTCCGCAAGCTCCGCTTCTATTCGGACCAGGGGTTGCTGCCGCCGGCCGGCCGCACCGCGAGCGGCTATCGCGTCTTCACCGACGCAGAGCTCGTTCGCCTCGACCTGATCCGCTGCCTGCGCGATGCAGGGCTCGGTCTCGACGCGATCAGTGAGGTCCTGACCAAGGAACTCTCGCTGGTCGAAGCGCTGAAGCTCCGCCTCGAGACGCTGGAAGCGGAGATCGCGGCCCAGCGCCGCGTCGCCTCGGCCCTGCGGGCTGCGTTGCGCTCACCGCAACTCACCGAAGCAGACTTGAGGAGATTTCTGACCATGACGCAGCTATCCCGCACCGAGCGCCGCAACGTCGTCGAACGCTTTTTCGAGAAAGTGTCCGACGGCATCAACATCGACCGGAAATGGATCCGGCAGATGATCGAGACCAGCGTGCCCGAATTGCCGGACGAGCCGACGCCGGAGCAATGCGATGCCTGGACCGAGCTGTCGGGGATGCTGGGCGATCCCACTCTCGTCGCCAACATCCGCGCCAACGCAGAGGACGTCTGGAATCACCACGTGCTGGATCTCGCTGCCTGGCAGGCGGCCAACGAGACCGTGCTGGCAAGAGCCAAAGAGATCATCGCGCGCGATCTCGCGCCGACGTCGCAGGCCGGCCAGGACCTGGCCCGCGACTGGCTGGAGACCTCGGCGCGATTGCTGAAGCGAGAACCCGACCAGGAATTCCGCAACTGGATTCGCGGCAAATATGCGCTGCACGACGCCCGTGCGGCCCGCTACTGGGAGCTCGTCGCCATCATGCGCGGACAGAAGCCGGACGCGAGCCCGAACCGCGAATGGGCCTGGATCACCGAAGCGATGCGGCATCATCTGGCCGACTGAGCCCGAAGTATCGAGCAAGGAATTCGATCCTCTCCCCGGTCCGGCCGGCCGGATCGGTTAAGTGCTGTGGCCGTCCTGCCCTAGACGTTAAGCCGTTTTAACGATATCGCAGGACGCAATGAGGGATGCGTCAGACCACCAGTTTCAAACTGGGACAGTCGTGCGTGCCGCGATCGCAGTCACCTGGCTGGCGATCGCGGGCGTGCTTGGCGGATGCGCGGCCGGCGGCGGCGCTGCCGACTCCTACGCCATGGCCACGCCGGCGAGCGGCGGGGCAACTGTTGCCTTCGAATCGATCGACGGCCCGCCGCCCCAGGTGTTCGACCGCATGGTGGGGGTGCTCGACAGCGAATCCAAGCTGCGCAGCCTGTCGGTCGTGTCGCGCCAGGGCACCGCGGCCTACCGCGTGCGCAGCTATCTGTCGGCGCAAGTGGTGCGCGGCCGCACCATGATCTCGTGGGTATGGGACGTCTACGACAGCAATCAGCAACGGGCGCTCCGGCTTTCGGGTGAAGAACCCGCCGGCAAGGCCGGCCGCGACGCCTGGGCCGCGGCCGACGATCTGGTGCTGCGCAAGATCGCCCAGGCCGGCCTCAGCGGCCTGTCCAGCATGATCAACGGCGGCCCGGCGGATGGCCTGGCGCCCGCCCCGGCACCGGAGCTCCGTGGGCCGACGGTGGCGAGCGCCCCGGCCGCGGCGGCGTCCGAGACCGTGGCGCTCGGCTATTCGGCCGACTAACCCCGGGTACCTCCCGGGGAAAGGCGTTTTTTGCCCAGGAAAACGGCGGCGAAAGCAGCTAATGGGTTGCCATCCGAGCCGCCTGCCTGATATTCCCTCGCGCACCGAAAACCCGCCGGTTCTGTAAGGACTTGAGATGCTGAACGTCGTATCCAGCAAGGCGCGGGGGGAAGCATCGATGTCGGCAAAGAACGGATCAATCAAGCTCGTCGCCGGCAACTCCAATCCTGCGCTGGCGCAAGAAATCGCCAAGGGACTTGGCATTGAACTGACCAAGGCCGTGGTCCGGCGCTTCGCCGACATGGAGATCTTCGTCGAGATTCAGGAGAACGTCCGCGGCTCGGACATGTTCATCCTGCAGTCGACGTCGTATCCGGCGAACGACAATTTGATGGAACTGCTGATCATCACCGACGCGCTGCGCCGATCCTCGGCACGCCGCATCACGGCAGTGATCCCCTATTTCGGCTATGCCAGGCAGGACCGCCGCTCCGGCTCGCGCACGCCGATCTCGGCCAAGCTCGTCGCCAATCTGATCGCCCATGCCGGCGTCGACCGCGTCATGACGCTCGACCTGCACGCCGGCCAGATCCAGGGCTTCTTCGACATCCCGACCGACAATTTGTTCGCGGCGCCCTTGATGGTGCGCGACATCAGGGAAAAGTTCGACCTTGCCAAGGTGATGGTGGTGTCGCCCGACGTCGGCGGCGTGGCGCGTGCCCGCGGCCTCGCCAAGCGCATCAATACCCCGCTCGCGATCGTCGACAAGCGCCGCGAGCGTCCCGGTGAGTCCGAGGTGATGAACGTGATCGGCGATGTCGCCGGCTACAATTGCATCCTGGTCGACGACATCGTCGACTCCGGTGGCACGCTGGTGAACGCGGCCGAGGCGCTGATCGCGCACGGCGCCAAGGAAGTCTCGGCCTACATCACCCACGGCGTGCTGTCCGGCGGGGCTGCCGCGCGCATTGCATCGTCGCGGCTGAAGGAACTGGTCATCACCAACTCGATCCTGCCGACCGAGGCCGTCAACAAGGCGCCGAACATCCGCCAGATCTCGATCGCCGGCCTGATCGCCGAAGCGATCGGCCGCACCGCGGCGGAAGAGTCGGTGTCGAGCCTGTTTGACTAATACCCTGTCGTCCCTGCGAAAGCAGGGACGACACTGAATTTGCAGATGCGGCGTTCTTAAAACCCCGGCCGCGGCACGTGACTCATCAGCGTCCGCGCATAGCCGCCATCGACGATGATTTCCTCGCCATTGACATAGGACGACCGGTCGCTCGCCAGGAACAGGGTCGCGTCCGCCATGTCCTGCGGCGCGCCGATCCGGCGCATCGGCACCACGGCAGTGCGCCGCTCGGTGACCCCTGGCGTATCGTAGAACGCCTGGCTCATCGGCGTGACGACAAGGCCCGGACTGACCACATTGCTGCGGATACCGTGCGGGCCCCATTCGGCGGCGAGTTGCTGCGAGAGCATCACGACGGCGGCCTTGCTGACGCTGTAGGCGCCGCTCTGCCCCTGCGCATTGCTGGCGGCGATCGAGGCGACGTGAATGAGGCTGCCGCGCCCCAGCTTGCGCATCTGCCGGCCGAACGCCTGCGCGCAGATGAAATAGCCGGTCAGATTGACCGCCAGCACCGCATTCCATTCGGCGAGGGGCAGCGTGTCGAGCCCGCCGGGGCGCAGCACCGCCGCGGTGTTGACGAGGATGTCGCAAGCACCGAGCGTGCGCGCGACGGTGTCCGCGACGACAGCGACGTTGTCCTCGCGGGTGGTGTCGCAGCTTGCGACGAGATGGCCGTCGCCGAACTCGCGAAGCTTTGCCTTGGTCTCCGCAAGCCCGCGCTCGTCGCGATCGAGCGCAGCGACCTTGGCGCCGGCGCGCGCGAAGCTGACCGCGGTGGCGCGGCCGATGCCGCCGCCTCCGCCGGTGACGACGGCAACGCGGCCCGACAGGCCGAGCCAGTCGGAAGAATGTTGTTCGGTCATGAGCGCCTCCCGCACATTTGGTTATGCCGGCAAGCATAACCGAACGCGCTGGCCGCGAGAGCGATCCCGGCGCGCATGCCGGGATCGCTTTTGCGTTGGATCTTCGAGGCTCCGAGGCCTCCCTATTGGCGTATGATCTTTCCGGAAAACCGCTTCGCACTTTTCCGGATCATGCGCGTTAGCCGGGAATCCCCGCCGCGACCTGGCCGCGCAGGCGTTCCAGGCTGAGCAGCGTGTTGGCGCAGGCTTCCGCGACCTCGATCCCCTTGATCACGAAGTGCTTGCGGAAGAAGTCGTAATGCACCTCGGTCTCATGGAACTGCTGCGGCGTCAGCACCGCCGAGAACACCGGCACCTCGGTGCGCAACTGCACATCCATCAGTGCCTTGATCACGGTGTCGGCGACGAACTCGTGGCGATAGATGCCAGCGTCGACGACGAGCCCGGCAGCGACGATCGCGGTGT
The DNA here is from genome assembly GCF_020889785.1 of Bradyrhizobium acaciae. GTDB lineage: Bacteria > Pseudomonadota > Alphaproteobacteria > Rhizobiales > Xanthobacteraceae > Bradyrhizobium > Bradyrhizobium acaciae. Next base: position 42,158 of record NZ_JACMYK010000043.1, on the reverse strand, counting down.
AGCGGCGCGTCTTCGCCAGGAGCTGCGCATGCAGCGGGATCTCGAACGAGCCCGGCACCTCGAACACGTCCACATTGGTGATGTGGCGCGCCTCGATCTCCTTCAGGAAGGAGATGCGGCACTCCTCCACCACATCGCGATGCCAGGACGATTGCACGAAGGCAACGCGCTGCGGCTTCGCGAAATGCGGATGCTCCGGCGTCGGCGGATGTGCCGGCGTATCGGGAGCATTTTCTGCTTGGGAGGTTTGGATTTCAGCGTCTTGAACTTCAGTGTCTTGCAACATCTGATTCATGGCTTTCCTCTTTCAGGACCAGAATCAGGGCACACGGACAACGACACGAGCCCACGCGAAAATCGCGTTGGCTGCCGCAACCGTTCTCTTTCATCCGGACTGTAACCGTCGGCTTCGGAATTGCACCGAATCTGCTGACCCTTCCTTCCGCTTCGCGAAAAGAAGGCGCTCGCGGGCTTGGGCTCATCGCCCTTTACCGCCGGTGGGGATTTTCACCCCGCCCTGAGAACATCGGCACGCCCGGGATGGACGTGCCTGAGACGAAATATGACCAAACCGCGACAGCCGGGCAAGGCCTTTGGCATGGGCAAACAGCATGTCCCCATGAGCGTGTTGCGGCCCTTGCGGAGGCGATATGAGTGCCCGGAGGCTGATTCACGCGTGCGGCGAGGCGGGTGCAAATGGTTAACAAATCGTTACTCCAATGCGGAGATTCCGATTTGTTCTCCAAATCACAAGTGTGGCGGAGATCAGCTGTGGACGATGCGCGCTTTGGCTGTGGACGGACTCGGCGTGCGGTTGCGCGGATTCCGCAAATCACATCACTTCATCGGCGTCAGGTCCAGGGGCATCCGGAAGCCCGGTCAAGGAACTGCACTCGGCCACGACGCAGTATGTCGCAAGTGCCGGCTTCCGTGTGCGTATCAAGCGATCATAAGAACAAGGTCCGAGACGGCATGTCCCTCCTCGAAAGCATTATCGATTCCCGGAACAACCCGCTTGCGGTGGTCGAGGATATCGCCACCGACAACAACTGGGCGTTCGAGCGTTCCGGCGAAGACGAGGTGACGATCGTCTCCAAGGGAGACTGGATCGACTATCAGCTCTCCTTCACCTGGATGGGAGAGATCGAGGCGCTGCATCTCGCCTGCGCCTTCGACATGAAGATGCCGCAGGCGCGTCGCGCCGAAGTGCAGCGGCTGGTCGCCGCGATCAACGAACAATTGTGGGTCGGCCATTTCGATCTGTGGACCCACACCGGCATGGTGATGCATCGTCAGGCGCTGGTGCTGCCGGGCGGCCTCACCGCCTCCACCTCGCAATGCGAGGCCATGGTGGTCAACGCGATCCACGCCTGCGAGCGCTACTATCCGGCGTTTCAGTTCGTGGTGTGGGCCGGCAAGTCGACCACCGAGGCGATGGCGGCTGCGATGTTCGATACCGAGGGCGAAGCGTAAACGGCTGAAGCGCGACGCTTCCACACTTTCGGTGTCGTCCCTGCCTAGTGCGCAATTGCGCACGGGAGCAGGGACCCACACTCCGCGGCCGCGGGGCTCACGCAAACTGCTTGTCGCTGGCGTCACGCTTCACTAGAACCGCCTGTGGTTATGGGTCCTGGCTCAAGGCCGGGACGACACAGAGTTTGTGGAGCCACCTGTGAACACAAGCAGCGCACTGAAGAATACTTCCGGCACCATCGCGCTTGCGGGCGCTGGCAAGATGGGCGGCGCAATGCTGACCGGCTGGCTCGCGCAGGGTCTTGCACCCACGCAGGTCGCGGTGATCGATCCGCATCTTTCACCTGAGATCTCCGCGCTTGCCGCGAAAGGTGTCCGGCTCAATCCGCAACCGAAGGATCTCGGCACGCTCGACACGCTTGTGGTCGCGGTGAAGCCGCAATCGTTCCGCGACGCCGGCGCCGCGCTGAAGGCCCTGATCGGCCCCTCGACGCTCGTGGTCTCGATCATGGCCGGCACGACCATCTCAGCCTTGGAAGAGGTCGTCGGCGGCGCCGTGGTGCGCGCGATGCCGAACACGCCGGCGGCGATCGGCCGCGGCATCACCGTCGCGGTGCCGTCAAAACGCGTCACCGCCGCGCAGCGCGCGATGACGGATGCACTGCTGAAGGCGACCGGGCTCGTCGAATGGGTCGACGACGAAAGCCTGATGGATGCAGTGACGGCGGTCTCCGGCTCCGGCCCGGCCTATGTCTTCCTGCTCGCCGAGGAGCTGGCCCGCGCCGGCGTCGCGGCCGGCCTGCCCGAGCAGCTTGCGACCACGCTGGCGCGCGCAACCGTCGCCGGCTCCGGCGAGTTGCTGCATCGTTCGGATCTGCCTTCGGCAACCCTGCGGCAGAACGTCACCTCGCCCGGCGGCACCACAGCTGCAGCACTCGAGGTGCTGATGGCAAATGACGGCATGCAACCGCTGATGACCCGCGCGATTGCCGCGGCGACACGGCGCTCGAAGGAATTGGCGAAGTAACATCTCGCCTACGCCATCACGCTCTATCCCGTCACCCTAAGGTGCGAGCGGAGCGAGCCTCGAAGGGTGCACGGCCCGCGGCCAATCCTTCGAGGCTCGCTTCGCGAGCACCTCAGGATGACGTCCGAACAAGTTGCCGGATAATGCGCCTCGAGCCCTCGCCTAGTGCGCCAGCCCCGACATCCCGGCCAGCCGCCTGTTGAAACTCTCGACATTGATCAGGCCGCGGGCATGGCGGCCTTCGCCGAGCTTGCGCGTGCCCTCGAACGCCTCGACCTCGAAGCGGATCACGCGGCGCTCGACCGCGATCACCTTCGAGGTGGTCCGCACCGTGGCGCCGACGAGTGCCGCCGCGAGATGGCGGATATCGACCTCGGTACCGACCGTGACCCAACCGGGCTGCAACGCAGAGCGGATCGCATCGCCCGACGCCATCTCCATGTCGAGGATCATCATCGGCGTCGCATAGACCATCGGCATGCCGGGCACGAAATGCCCGACCGTGCGCTCCGGCGGCACCACCAGCATGCGCTCGGCGCTCATGCCGATCTTGATGAAGTCACGTGCGTCCATTGGCGCCTCAGAAAAACTGTCGTCCCGGCGTAGGCCGGGACCCATAACCACCGAAGATTTTTGCAGCGCGACGCTGGGCCGCAGCTCGATGCAACAACTCAACCCTGTGGTTATGGGTCCCTGCTTGCGCAGGGACGACCCGTGGAGAAAGCCGGGCTATTTCTTCGCCGCAGCCGCGCGCTCGACGAAGGTCTTGCCGCCCTTCATCTTGTGATGCAGCGGCGCTTCGTTGATCTGAATCACCACTGCGTCGGCATCGACGCCGAGATTCTTCACCAGCGCCTGGGTGATGTCGCGCATCATGCCGGCCTTCTGCTCGTCGGTGCGGCCGGCGGCCATGCTCACGGTGATCTCAGGCATTGTTGCTCTCCCTCTTGTTGTCGCCATGGTCGGGCTAACCCCGGCCATCCACGTGGCGTGCATCAAACAAGAGGTGGATGCCCGGCACAAGGCCGGGCATGACGTCACAAGCGAATGGCTATCCCCACGCCACGTCATGCCGCGCCAGGACTTCGCGGACCTTGGCGACCAGATCGGCCTCTGCGCAGGAGAACTGCGCGGGGCGCGTTTCGCGCCATTCCTGGTTGGAGGCGATCGCGGCCGCCGCCTTGGCGCCCTCGATCAGGTCTTTGATCTGCACCTCGCCGCGCGCCTTCTCATCCGAACCCTGGATGATGACGCAGGGCGAGTTGCGGCGGTCGGCATATTTGAGCTGGTTGCCCATGTTCTTCGGATTGCCGAGATAGAGCTCGGCGCGGATGCCCTCCCGGCGCAGCTGCGCGACCATCTTCTGGTAATCGGCGACGCGGTCGCGATCGAACACGGTGACGACGACCGGGCCGAACTCGGCCCTCGCGTCGAGCTGACCGAGCATGGTCAGCGCGGCCTGCAGGCGCGACACACCGATCGAGAAACCGGTCGCCGGCACCGGCTCGCCGCGAAAGCGCGAGACGAGGCCATCATAGCGGCCACCGCCGCCGACCGAGCCGAAGCGCACCGGGCGCCCCTTCTCGTCCTTGGTGTCGAGCAGCAGCTCAACCTCGTAGACAGGCCCCGTGTAATATTCGAGACCGCGAACAACGGTGGGATCAATGCGGATGCGATCCGCGTCGTAACCGGATGCCGCGACCAGCTTGGCGATCTCTTCGAGCTCGCTCACACCGGCCTGACCAACTTCGCTCTTCGCCAGGTAAGTCTCGGCTGCAGCGATCGCCTCTTTCCAATCGTCGCGCTTTTGAGTGACGGCCAGGACGATATCGGCATCCGCGGGGCTCAGCTCGGCGCCCTTGGTGAAGTCGCCCTTGCCCTCTTCGCCGCCGTCCCATCGCCCGGGACCAAGCAGCTTGCGAACCTCGTCGGCAGAGAATTTGTCGAGCTTGTCGATCGCACGCAGCACCGTGAGCCTGCGACCTGCATTCTCGTCGCCGCCGAGGCCGATGGCCTCGAGCACGCCGTCGAGCACCTTGCGATTGTTCACCTTCACGACATAGGAGCCGCGCGGAATCCCGAGCGCTTCCATCGTGTCGGCCGCCATCATGCAGATCTCGGCGTCGGCCGCCGGCGTCGCCGAGCCGACCGTGTCGGCGTCGAACTGCATGAACTGGCGGAAGCGGCCGGGGCCGGGCTTCTCGTTGCGGAAGACAAAACCAAATCGATAAGAACGATAAGGCTTCGGCAACGCGTCGAAGTTCTCCGCGACGTAACGCGCCAGCGGCGCGGTCAGGTCGTAGCGCAGCGAGATCCACTGCTCGTCATCGTCCTGGAACGAGAACACCCCCTCGTTGGGACGGTCCTGGTCCGGCAGGAATTTGCCGAGCGCGTCGGTATATTCCATCGCCGGTGTCTCGACGGGCTCGAAGCCGTAGAGCTCGTAGACGGCGCGGATCTTCTCGACCATCGCCCGGGTGGCATTGATCGCGGCCGGGCCGCGATCTTCCAGTCCGCGCGGCAGGCGCGCCTTCAGTTTCTGGGGTTTTTTGGGTTTCTCGGCCATTGGCGGCATTTATCAGTGGACGCGCGAAGCGGCAACCCGGCTCTGCACCTCCGCTGCGGTCGAACACCGGTCCTCAAGGCTGCTCCAAAGGCTGCTCCATCCGCGCGCGAAGCGCGCCGGCGTCGCCCTTCGGCATCGATTTCAGCAGCGGCTTGATGGTCTCATCGCGAAAGCGCCTCTCCCTTGCACAGGAAGAGGCGCCAAATCGAAATCCTCAGCCGTGGAACCGCTCTCGCGTCAGGCGACGTTTCTGATCCAGTTATGCGGGTCGTTGGTGCGACCGTACTGGATGTCGACCAGCTTCTTGCGCAGGCCCATGGCGACCGGGCCGGCCACGCCGCCGCTGATCTGGAAGTCGCCGCTCGCCGAGCACACCTTGCCGATCGGCGAGATCACGGCGGCGGTGCCGCAGGCGAACGCCTCTTTCAGCTTGCCGCTGGCCGCATCGGCGCGCCACTGCTGGATCGTGTAGGGCTCCTCACGCACGCGGGTGCCGGTATCCTTGGCGAGCGCGATGATCGAGTCGCGGGTGATGCCGGGCAGGATGGTGCCGAGCGGCGGCGTCAGCAGCGAGCCGTCGTCGAAGGCGAAGAAGATGTTCATGCCGCCGAGCTCTTCGATATAGCGGCGCTCGACCGCATCGAGGAACACGACCTGGTCGCAGCCGCGATCGATCGCCTCGGCCTGCGCGCGCAGGCTTGCAGCATAATTGCCGCCGCATTTGACCGCGCCGGTGCCACCGATTGCGGCACGCGTGTAATTCTCCGACACCCAGATCGAGACCGGCGCGGGACCACCCTTGAAATAGGAGCCGACCGGAGAGGCGATCACCGAGAAGATGTATTCCGCCGACGGCTTCACGCCGAGGAAGACCTCGCTCGCGATCATGAACGGCCGCAGATAGAGGCTGCCCTCGCCGCCCGGAATCCAGGCGCGATCAATCCGCACCAGCTGCTCGACCGCCTCGATGAACACATCCTCGGGCAGCGGCGCCATCGCCATGCGCTCGGCCGAATCGCGGAAGCGGCGAGCATTGGCGTCGGGACGAAACAGGTTCACGCCGCCATCGTCGCGCCTGTAGGCCTTGAGACCTTCGAAAATCTCCTGGGCGTAGTGCAGCACCGCGCCTGCCGGATCGAGCGGGAAGTTCGCGCGTGCCTCGACGCGGGCGTTGTGCCAGCCCTTGCCCTGGCTATAGCGGACGATCGCCATGTGGTCGGTGAAGACGCGGCCGAAGCCCGGGTCCACGAGCTTCGCCGCGCGGTCCTTGTCGGACGTGGCATTCGGCGAAGGCTGGATGTCGAATTTCAAAGTCATTTTTCTTGCTTTCCGCTGTCGGAACCGGCGCCATATCGGGCGCTGGCCTGTTTCCCCCGGAGCCATCAGGCTCGGCTGGTCCGGACTTCACCACCGCCGGCAATCCGGCCGGTTTCCGTCGCCAACATGCCGTTTAGACATGCTTTTGCGGAGTGCTGAAGTCCAGTATGTTTGCCGAAATGCCGCTCGACAATCGCACGGTAGTCCAATTTGCGGCCCAAACCGCCTCACAGGCTTTTTCAGGCCGCGTCAAACGCTGTCAAGGACGAAACGACTTAATGTTTCGTCGCGACGGTCAGTTTTGTAACATTGAGACCAAGATACGTCAATATGACTGACATAAATTTCTCAGGCATGGCTGCCAAGCCCGATTCGCAGGGAGATGAGAACGCTCCTGCGGCGGGCGCGCGCGACCTGCGCTGGGACATCATCGAGCTCTTGTTCTTCGCCTACCGCGACTTTGTCGGCGACGCCGACCAGGAGCTGGAGGCGTTCGGTTTCGGCCGCGCCCACCACCGCGTCATCCACTTCGTCACCCGCTATCCCGGGCTGAAGGTTGCCGACCTGCTCGATGTCCTGCGCATCACCAAGCAATCGCTCGGGCGCGTGCTCAAGCAGCTCCTGGACGAGGGCTACATCGTGCAGAAGACCGGCAACAACGACCGCCGGCAGCGCCTGCTCTACGCCACACCGAAGGGCGAGGCGCTGGTCGGCAAGCTCGCAGGGTTGCAGACCGACCGCATCAACCGCGCGATCGCCGGCATCGATCCGGCCGGCGTCGAGACGGTTCGCCAGTTCCTCCGCGCGATGATCGACCGCGACGATCCCGACAAGGTGCTCGAAGCGATCTTCGGCGGCGGCAGAAAAGCAAGGGAGTGAACCTGGTGCAGGCTGCAACCATGATGCGCGCGCCGATCGAACCGGCCGACGACGCGCCGCATCTGCTTCTGGTCGACGACGACCGCCGCATTCGCGACCTGTTGTCGCGCTTTCTCTCCAGCGAGGGCTATCGCGTCACGACGGCAATGAGCGCCACCGACGCGCGCGCCAAGCTGCTCGGGCTGCATTTCGACCTGCTCATCCTCGACGTGATGATGCCCGGCGAGAACGGCTTCGACCTTGCCCGCTTCATCCGCAGCTCCTCCACGGTGCCGATCATCATGCTGACCGCGCGCCACGAGGCGGAAGCCCGCATCGAGGGCCTGCAGATCGGCGCCGACGATTACGTCGCCAAGCCGTTCGAGCCGCGCGAGCTCGTGCTGCGCATCGGCAACATCCTCAAGCGCACCGCGCCGCCGCAGGTCGTGACCGTCGAGCAGATCGCGTTCGGCCCCTACATCTTCCACATCGAGCGCAGTGAGCTGCGTCAGGGCGAGGAGATCATCCATCTCACCGACCGCGAGCGCGAGATGCTGCGCATCCTTGCGAGCGCGCCCGGCGAGACCGTGCCGCGCGCCGAGCTGACCTCCGGCGGCACCGTCAACGAGCGTGCGGTCGATGTGCAGATCAACCGCCTGCGCCGCAAGATCGAGCACGATCCCGCCAATCCGCTGTTCCTCCAGGCGGTCCGCGGCATCGGCTATCGCCTGGTCGCCTCGCCATAAGACAGCCCATGAGCACGCTCGACTCCGGCCTGACCCTGATCAAGAACGCCTCGCAGCGCGTCTCGAAGGCGAACGGCTGGATGGGCAACGCGTTCAAGAGCTGGATGCCGACCGGCCTCTACGCACGCGCGCTGCTGATCATGATCGTGCCGATGGTGATCCTGCAAACCGTGGTCGCCTTCGTGTTCATGGAGCGGCACTGGAACACGGTGACGCGACGCCTGTCGGCCGCGGTGGTATCCGACATCGCCGCGCTGATCGACGTCTACAAGACCTATCCGCAGGACAAGGACCGCGCGCACCTGCGCGGCATCGCCCAGAAGCTGCAGCTGGTGGTCGACTTCCTTCCCGCGGGCGACATGCCCCCGCCGGGACCGAAGCCGTTCTTCTCGCTGCTCGACCAGACCCTCTCGGTGCAGCTCGGCCGGCAGATCAGCCGTCCATTCTGGATCGACACCGTCGGCAAATCCAACCTGGTCGAGATCCGCGTGCAGCTCGACGATTCGGTGATGCGGATCTTCGCCCAGCGCAGCGCGGCCTACGCCTCCAACTCGGAGATCTTCATCTTCTGGATGGTCGGCACCTCGTCGATCCTGCTGATCGTCGCCGTGCTGTTCCTGCGCAACCAGATCAAACCGATCCTGCGGCTGGCCGACGCTGCCGAAAGTTTCGGCAAGGGCCGCGAAGCGCCGAATTTCCGGCCGCGGGGCGCGCGCGAGGTGCGGCGCGCGGCGCAGGCCTTCATCGAGATGAAGGCGCGCGTCGAGCGCTCGATCGAGCAGCGCACCGCAATGCTCGCCGGCGTGTCGCATGATCTGCGCACCATCCTGACCCGCTTCAAGCTCGAGCTCGCCTTGATCGGCGAAGGCCCCGAGATCGACGCGATGCGCAAGGACGTCGACGAGATGTCGATGATGCTGGAGGATTACCTCGCCTTCGCGCGCGGCGATTCCGGCGAGGTCGCGCAACCGACCGACATGGCGATGGCGCTGGAGGAACTGCGCAGCGACGCCGAGCGCCACGGCCATATCGCGACCGTCGCGTTCCACGGCCTGCCGGTCGTCACGGTGAAGCCGGCCTCGTTCAAGCGCTGCCTCGCCAACCTCGTCTCCAACGCGGCGCGCCACGCCAACACGATCTCGATCACCGGTCAGCGCGACCACCGCTATCTCAACATCACGGTCGACGACGACGGGCCCGGCATTCCCGCCAACATGCGCGAGGAGGTGTTCAAGCCCTTCCTGCGGCTCGACGATGCCCGCAACCAGGATGAAGGCGGCAGCGGGCTCGGACTTGCGATCGCCCGCGACATTGCGCGCTCGCATGGCGGCGACATCATGCTCGGCGACAGCCCGATGGGCGGCCTGCGCGCCACGGTGCGGGTGCCGGTGTAACTTCGCGTTTTCGAGCGAAGCGGACGCCGGTTCGCGTGAAGAAAACGCGTCCAAACAACAAGAGCTACCAGCGGCAAGAGCTACCAGCGGTAGGACAGGGTGCCGATCATCTGACGCCGCTCGCCGGCATAGCAGTAGCCGGACTGGCAGGTCTGGAAGTGCGTGTCGAACAGATTGGTCGCGTTCAGGCGCGCGGTGGCGCCGAGCAATCGCCGGTCCAGCTTGCCGAGATCGTAGTCGATCACGGCATCGAACAACGTTCTCGCCGCATTCTGGAACGTGTTCTGGTCGTTGCCGAAGTTGGTCCCGATATAGCGCACACCAAGGCCAAGCCCGAGCCCCTCGACGGGCACGCCGGACTGGAAGGTGTATTTGCCGAAGGCAGCGAAGGAATTGCGCGGAATGCCGGACAGCTCGTTGCCGGTCGTATCCGGACTGCCCTGCGTGATCACGACGTTGAGATGGGTGTAGGCCGCGGTGAGATCGAACCCCTGCTTGAGCGCCAGCTTCGCTTCGAGCTCGACGCCCTTGGATTCGATCTGGCCGGTTGCGGCCTGGAACGCCATGTTGCCGGGATCGGTGCGCAGCACATTGTCCTGGGTGATGTCGAACACCGCGGCGGTCAACAGCACCGGAAGCTGCGGCATCTGGTACTTGATGCCGATCTCCTTCTGCTCGCCGGTGGTCGGCCTGAATGGCGTCCCGGACACGTCGACACCGACCTGCGGGGCGAACGACGTCGCGTAGCTGACATAGGGCGCAATGCCGCTATCGAAGACGTAAGCGAGGCCCGCGCGGCCGGTGAAGGCATTCGCCTTCTGCGTCGACGGCTCGCCGTCGAGACCCGCCGTCGTGGTCTGCGACACCCAGCTCTGGCGGCCGTTGAGAGTCAGGACGAAGCCGCCGAGCTTGGCCTGTTCCTGCGCGTAGACGCCGACCTCGTCAGTCGATTGCTTGTTGAAGATCGAGAACGCCGGTGTCGCGATCGCCTGCGCGCCGTAGTTCATCGTCAGGAGATTCAGATCCGGCGCCGCGCCGTAGCCTATTTTGTCGTTGTAGTAGGAGTGGCCGTAATCGACGCCGAACAGCACCGTGTTCTTGATCGCGCCGAGCATGAACTTGGCCTCGGCCTGGTTGTCGAGCGTCACCGTGTTGAAGCTGTCCAGGATGCGCCAGGCGGAGCGCGACGCGAGATTGGTGCTGCTGTCGATCGAATCGATCTGGGTGTATTTCGCGTCGGTGTCGACCTGATAGAAGCGGAAATTCTGCCGCACGGTCCAGACGTCGTCGACACTGTGCTCGAACGCATAGCCGATGCGATACTGCTTCTGATCCATCGCGCTGAAGGCCGGATCGTTCGAGTAAATGTTGGTCAATTGTCCGTCGGGCGTGCGGAAGTTGCCGATGCTCGCGGCGGTGCGGCTGCTTTGATATTCGCTGAGGATCGTGAACGACGTATCGGCGTCCGGCCGCCAGGTCAGCGCCGGCGCGATATAGGCGCGATCGTCGTCATTGCCGGGATACCAGGTCTTTGCCTCGCGCAGCAAACCCGTCAGCCGGTAATACAGTTGATCGCTGCCGGGCACCGGACCACCGAGATCGAAACTGCCCTGATAGCGATCATAGGTGCCGGCCTGCAGCTGCACTTCGCCGAACGGCGTTAACGTCGGCCGCTTGGTGGTGAGATCGACGATGCCTCCGGGAGAACCGAGGCCATAGAGCCCCGAGGCCGGACCACGCAGGATCGATACACTGTCGAGACCGTATGGCTCGATCTTTGGAATAGCGAAGTTGCCGCCGCCTTGGCGCAGGCCGTCGCGATAGATCCCGGTGTAGGTCGCATCGAAGCCGCGGATGTAGAAACTATCGAACCTCGGATCATAGCCGAACGCCGTGGTCGTCGCGCCGGGCGTGTAGTTGACGGCGTCCTTGAGTGTCTGAACGTTGCGATCCCTGAGCTCCTGTTGCGTGACCACCGAGAGCGACTGCGGCGTTTCGATCAGCGCCGTGTTTGTCTTGGTTCCTGCCGTACTGCCGGTCGCGACGTAACCGGTCGTCGTACCGATATTGCCTGAGCTGCCCTGCGATCGCGGCGCCTGGCTCTGCGCAGGTGTAGCGACACGACTGCGCCGGTTCGCGGCGACCGCGCGCGAAAACCTGGTGTTCTGACTTGAAGCAGCGGCAGCACGCTTCTTCGCCGCGCCGGGCTGATCCACCGTCACGGCCGGAAGCACGCTGGCATTGTTCTGCGGAGGACTGCTTTGCGCCTGAGCGCTGGCGACGTTTGCACCTGCTGCTGCAAGCATGATCGAACCAAGAAGGGCCGCGTTGATCGCAGCCGTTGATCCAAGCAAGCCGCGCTTGCTTCGATACCAAGTCATTCCCACCGAATAAATCCCCACACGCCCAGACCGATCTTGATCGCGCCGCGCCTTCTTCATGACGCGACATCGATTGGGGCGGACTTCTATCGGCGGGGTTCGCGAAATTCCACACGTGCAAAATAGAATCGCTTGAAGCACACACGATGCGAAACACTGGAACGATTCAAGACGTGTGCATTTGAACAATTCAAAACGACACGTTGTCGCGGCACGCTTGCAGCACGAAGAATTCGAAGTGCGTATTCGCTCTCTCATCTTGCTCGAGCGCGAGACACGCGGCGATCGCTCAATGATGTCGCATCCCGTCGACTTAATCGCGCACCAAGGAGCGCACGAACGCGCGACGTTGAACCGTCATCCTGAGGTGCGAGCGGAGCAAGCCTCGAAGGATGCACGGCCACCAGCCGGGCCGTCGCCCCTTCGAGACGCGCTTCGCGCTCCTCAGGGTGACGGGGAGGGATCGGATGGCTTCCACATCGCCCTCAGCACAAGATTGCTCCGCAACTCTGTCGCGGGCTAATCGCAATGATGCTGGTGCAAGACGTCACCGCCTCTCGACATGAGAGGGCACCAATTCAGGCGCGCTACCGGATGCGCGGCGCCCTACTTCTGCTTGGGCAGCAGGCCCTTCAGCTTTTCCATGTCCTTGACGTTCATCTTCATGCCGCCGGGCATGATGATATCGCCGGGCTTCTGGTCGGCCTTGCAGGCGCCGAGCCATTTCGCCTCGATGGCCATCGTGGTGTCGCGCGAGCCGGCCGCGCCGCCCTCGGCGTGCGAGGTGCTCTTCACGGTGTAGGCGGAATTGAAATCGCCGACGATCTCGGCGTGGCTCTTCATCGTCATGCCGGCCACGCTGCACACGCTGTCGCTGACATAGCCGGTCGCGGTCTTCTGGATATCCTGCTTGGCGCAGACTTCCTTGGCCATCGGCGAGGCCGCCGCGCTCATCTCCTTGTCGGTGGTCTCGTCGGTGCAGTGCTGCATGGTGATTTCCGGCATCGGCCCGCCGGTCCGCACCATCTTCATCTCCCACAGGCCGGGCTTGCGAACGGGCAGGTCGACGGCGCTTGCGGCGCCAGCGGACAGCACAAGGCACACGGCAGAACCAATCAAGGCAAGCTGTCGGGTCATGCGGTTAGCTCCCGGCTAAACGATCGACGGATATGGAGCGCGCTCAGTAGAGCGTGCGCAGCGGTCTCTCGGCCGCGCCATAGGGCACCCAGCGGCAGGCGAAAGAGATGTAGCCACCCGGGTAGCGCTGCACCGCAAGGAACTTGGCGACCTTGCCGTAGGTCGCGCAGTGATCGACGGCGAGTTGCCGGGCATCGGTCTGGGCCGCCAGCGTGTAGGCGATGATACCGCCGGTATCATTGCCCTTGAACGGCGGCACCGGCTGCATCCAGTCGGCTCGCGCCGGACCAACGGCCAGCATCCCGCAAACGGCAACCAGGCACGCGGCCAATTTCCTTCGCATCGCAGACTCCATTTCGCTTGAAGCCAACATAGAGTGCCCCGGCGACCGTGAAAAGAACGAGCCGGCCGCCAGCGGTGGACTTCTCGGCAGGTGTTGCCGCGCTGCACTTGACCTTGTCGGGGCTTCACGGCACCGTCCGCCGCATCGGATAATCGGGTGGATTCCCATGCGCAACCTGTTCAACTCCCGCGACAAACTCGGCCACACGCTTGGCCTCGGCGCCGCACTCGTGGTCGGCATGCTGGCTTTCGGGGGGACGGCCCAGGCCGCAAATCCGTTCGAATTGAATTTCTGGCTGTCCGGCCCGCGCTATGACGCCAATGTAGCGCCCTGCGAAAGGGCGCTCGCGATCATCAGCGATCAATTCCATGAAAAGGAAGCCACCTTCTGGAATTCGCCGCTCGTGATCACCGGCTACAACCGGATTCACGAAACCGCGTTCCGTCCCTGGCAGTCCGACAACATTCCGCGCCGCTATTGCTCGGGCGATGCCATGCTCAGCGACGGCAAGGTGCGCAAGGTGCATTATTCGATCATCGAGGACGGCGGCTTTGCCGGCCTCAGCCAGGGTGTTGAATGGTGCGTGAGCGGGCTTGACCGCAACTGGGCCTACAACCCGTCCTGCAAGGCCGCCCGGCCCTGATTTCCCGACCCGATTGATCCAGCAGAAGCCGCCGCCATTGGGACGGCGGCTTTTGTTCTTGAAATGTTCCGGAGGCCTGCTAGGCTCCGGACGGTCGAGTATGGGGGAGCGTTGATGCCTCGGTTGGTCACTATTTCCCGATTTCTGATTTCGTTTGCCATCGTTCTGTGTGGTGCAGTCGGGGCCTCGGCCCAGGATCGCCGCCAGAATGCGCCCGGTGAGTTCGACTTCTATGTGCTGTCGCTGTCATGGTCGCCCTCGTTCTGCGAGGCGGCGAGCGAGCGCGGCAACAATGGCCGCGGCACCCAGGCGCAGTGCGGCGGACGGCCCTACTCGTTCGTGGTGCACGGCCTGTGGCCACAATATGAGCGGGGCTTTCCGGAATACTGCCAGCGGCCCTCGCCCCGCCTCGCGCGCAACATCATGACATCGATGCTCGACCTGATGCCGGCGCCCGGACTGATCTACAACGAGTGGGACAAGCACGGCACCTGCTCGGGACTCGGCGAGCGCGCCTATTTCGAAGCCATCCGCAAGGCTCGCGCCGCGGTGAAGATCCCCGAGGAATTCCTGCAATTGACGGAGCCCAAGACGATCGCGCCCGACGAGCTGGAGACAGCGTTCATCAAGGCCAATCCTGGGCTCAGCAACTCCGCGATCTCGGTGACCTGCGACAGCAAGCGGCTCAGCGAGGTGCGGATCTGCCTCAGCAAGGATCTGCAATTCCGCTCCTGCGAGGAAATCGATCGTCGCGCCTGCCGCCGCGATCAGGTGCTGATGCCGCCGGTCCGCGGCGGCTGAAACCCTCCGCGTCACGGCCGGGAGGGCACGCTCCGCGCGGCTTCGCACGATAGTCCCGGCCACCTGCGCCGCTACGAAACATACGCGATGGAGCGTCGATGCCCGGGACAAGCCCGGGCATGACGAAGTACAACATGCGCATCCTCTGGAGCGCAGCGCGATATCAGCATGAACTACCGTCACGCCTTTCATGCCGGCAACTTTGCCGACGTCATCAAGCACATCGTGCTGGTGCGGATGCTCACCTACTTGCAGGACAAGCAGGCACCGTTCCGCGTCATCGACACTCATGCCGGCGCCGGCCTCTATGATCTGACGTCGAGCGAGGCGCAGCGCGGCGGCGAATGGCTCACCGGCGTCGCGCGACTGATGCAGGCGCGACTTTCCGACGAGGCGCTGCCGCTGATCGCGCCGTATCTCGATATCGTCAGGGCATTCAATCCGCGAGGCGAGCTGAAGGCCTATCCCGGCTCGCCGCTGATCGCGAGAGCGCTGCTGCGTCCGCAAGACCGTCTCACGGCATGCGAGATCGAACCGACGGCGCGCAAGCAGCTGATCGATGCGCTCCGGCGCGACGCGCAGGCACGTGTCGTCGATCTCGACGGCTGGACGGCGCTGCCGGCATTCGTGCCGCCGAACGAGCGGCGTGGCCTCGTGCTGATCGATCCGCCGTTCGAAGCGAAGGACGAGTTCGAGCGGCTGACCCGTGCTTTCACGGAAGCATTTACGAAGTGGCCGACCGGCGCATATCTTTTGTGGTACCCCGTAAAAACCCGGAGGGCCACCGACGAGCTCGCGCGCAGCGTCGCTGCTGCAGCAGCAAGCAGTCGGCCTGCCGGCAAATGCTTGCGGTTGGAATTCAGTGTGGCGCCGCAAGAAGCGGGCGCAGGCCTCGTTTCCACCGGCCTTTTGATAGTGAATCCGCCGTGGACGCTTGCGAACGAGCTGAAGATCATCCTGCCCGAACTCGAGAA
Organism: Bradyrhizobium acaciae; assembly: GCF_020889785.1. Lineage (GTDB taxonomy): Bacteria > Pseudomonadota > Alphaproteobacteria > Rhizobiales > Xanthobacteraceae > Bradyrhizobium > Bradyrhizobium acaciae. Next base: position 26,498 of record NZ_JACMYK010000043.1, on the reverse strand, counting down.
GCCGCTCGGTCAAGGCGGCGCGGCGCGCTTCAGACTAGAGACGCCTAAACATTGATCGACAACACCCACTGAAAAGTTCGATTTTGAGCATAGGCAATTTGCGCGGAACCGTATTATGCTCATCCTGTTACGACTGGCTTTACGTTCCGCTTCCGCGAATGGTTGCGGCGGAGTGACAAGGCCGAAATAAAATCCAGGCAGACCGGCGGCGTGACGCCGGCCTGTTGAGGTGGCCAAGCTTCCGACAAGCGAATGTCGGTCAACCGCTACGCGACGTGCGCGTAGCGGTGGAGCAATACGGGGGAGGAGTTTTCCCGATGGCCATGACTGGGACAGTCAAGTTCTTCAACGGAGAGCGTGGCTACGGCTTCATCAAACCTGATGATGGCGGCCGCGATGTGTTCGTTCACATCACAGCTGTCGAGCGTGCAGGATTGAAGGACCTGACTGAAGGACAGCGCATTACGTTCGAGGTTGAACCGGACAAGAAGGGCAAGGGCCCGAAAGCCGTCAACCTGGTGGTTTCATGACGAGTGCTCGCGGTGCGCGGCTCGTGATGGACGCCAAGTGAAGCGTTGCGTGTGAGTTGACTGCCGAGCGCGCGGCTCGCGCTCGCTGCATGACCGCCTGCATGATGCGGACGCGACTGGCCGTGCCGCATGTCCAAGGCCTGCGGCCCGCCGAGTGGATTCGCGGACACTGCGGCGTGCGTGCTGCTGCGCTGCGCGCGACGCGTCGCATCGCCCGCACGTCGTATCATCCGCACTAAGAAAAACCCGGCCGCGCGAGGCGCAGCCGGGAGTTGATATCAGACGTCTTCTTGTTCTCAGAAGTGATAGTTGATGCCGGCGCGAACCAGGCTGAAGCTGTAGCCGTTCGACGCGCCGCCGGTGATGGTGAAGTTGCTGTTGGCGAGATCGACGTAGAGATACTCGATCTTGGCGCTCCAATGCGGGGCGAAGCCCATTTCGGCGCCGGCGCCGACGGTGAAGCCCGCGTTGGTGTGCGACTCCGTGATGCCGAACGTCTCGCCGCGCAGTTCGCCGAAGGCAAGACCGCCGGTCGCGTAGAACAGCACGTTGTTGACCGCATAGCCGGCGCGACCGCGCACCGTGCCGAACCACGGGTTGGAGAACTTCCACGGCGCGAACCGGTCGTCCGCAGTGGTGCCCTGGATATCGGCCTCGATACCGAACACCCACGGGGAGCCGTTCTGGAAATTGTAGCCTGCCTGCACGCCACCGACGAAGCCGGACGGCTTGGTCGGGTTGTTCTCGACCGAACCCCAGCCGTAGCCGAGGTTGCCGCCGAGATAGGGGCCGGCCCAGCTGTAGGCATTGAGCGGCTGGTAGACGGTATAGGGCGAGCCGTAATTGAGGTCGGCCGACGCCGCCGAGGTCGTCCAGCCTGCGACGATCAGTGCCAGCGCACGCGCTACAAACCGGGTCATTGGTACTCTCCACACGCAACTGCCGCAGCCCGCTGGCCAAGGCCGGCGTGGTTACGGAATTCCAATTTTTTCGCTAAGCTTTATCGAGAGTTTTAAGTAAAGGGTCTGTTAAGCCCGGTTACCGGCCCGCTCATCAGTCTTAACAATGTGTTACCCGCCAGCTGCTGCCACGGCGCGGGGTCGGTAACCTGCTGCGATCGGGGCTGTTTTCCGGTGCCGCCAACGCTGGCGAGCTGTCCCCCAAGCGCTTAGTTTACGGCCCATGGTTCACGATTCTCCCGAGCGCCCGACGCCGGCCCCCAAGACTGACCTCAAGACTGACCTCAAGGCCCGGCGCGGTTCAAAGTCCGACCTGCCACAGGACGACCTGACGCTCGACACCAGTGATGTCGATCCCGAGACCTCCGCCGCCGAGGAGGAAGATGACGCGCGCCTGCCCGAGGCTGCCGAGGATTCCGCCGAGGCCGTGGCCGAGGCGACGTTGTCGGTCGGGCATGCCGCGATCGAGAACGCGGTCCGCCTCGCGCCGACCTCGCCCGGCGTCTACCGCATGCTCAATGCCGGCAACGACGTGCTTTATGTCGGCAAGGCGAAGAACGTCAAAAAGCGGCTGTCGTCCTATGCGCGGGCCAACGCACCGCTGCCGGCGCGCATCCTGCGCATGATCGCGGCAACCACGCATGTCGAGATCGTCTCGACCATGACCGAGACCGAGGCGCTGCTGCTCGAAGCCAACCTGATCAAGCAGCTCCGCCCGCGCTTCAACGTGCAGCTGCGCGACGACAAGTCGTTTCCCTATATTCTGATCACCGGCGACCATTGGGCGCCGCAAATCCTCAAGCATCGCGGCGCGCAGTCGCGGCCTGGACGCTATTTCGGTCCGTTCGCCAACGCCGGCGCGGTCAACCGCACCATCACGGCGCTGCAACGCGCGTTCCTGATCCGCTCCTGCACCGACGGCTTCTTCGAAAGCCGCACCCGCCCCTGCCTGCTCTATCAGATCAAGCGCTGCTCCGGCCCCTGCACGCGCGAGATCGATTTCCCCGGTTATAGCGAGCTGGTGCGCGAGGCGACCGAATTCCTCTCCGGCCGCAGCCACGCGGTGAAGGAGCTGCTCGCGGCCGAGATGGAGAAGGCCTCCGGCGAGCTCGAGTTCGAAACCGCAGCGCTGTACCGCGACCGTCTCGCGGCGCTGTCGGCGATCCAGTCGCAGCAGGGCATCAATCCGCGCACGGTCGAAGAGGCCGATGTGTTCGCGATCCACCAGGAAGGCGGCTATTCCTGCGTCGAGGTGTTCTTCTTCCGCACCGGCCAGAACTGGGGCAACCGCGCCTATTTCCCGAAGGCCGAGAAGACCTTCACGCCGGAGGAGGTGCTCTCCTCGTTCCTCGCGCAATTCTACGACGACAAGCCGCCGCCGAAGCTGATCCTGCTGTCGCACGAGATCGAGGAAAGCGCGCTGCTCGCCGACGCGCTGTCGGTGAAGGCCGGATCCAAGGTCGAGGTCTCCGTACCCAAGCGCGGCGAGAAGAAGGAGCTGATCGGCCACGCGCTCACCAACGCGCGCGAGGCGCTCGGCCGCAAGCTCGCCGATACCGCAACCCAAAGCCGGCTGCTGGAGGGCATGGTCATGACGCTCGGCCTGCCGCATACGCCGAAGCGCATCGAGGTCTACGACAACAGCCACATCCAGGGCACCAACGCGGTCGGCGCGATGATCGTGGCGGGACCCGACGGGTTCATGAAGAACCAGTACCGCAAGTTCAACATCAAGTCCGAAGGGCTGACGCCCGGCGACGACTACGGGATGATGCGCGAGGTGCTGGAGCGCCGCTTCAAGCGGCTGCTGAAGCCGCCGGAGGGCGAGGCTGCCGAGGCGAAGGACAACGACAAGGCGGACGACGTGTCGTTCCCGCAATGGCCCGACCTCGTCATCATCGACGGCGGCCGCGGCCAGCTCAACGCGGTCAGGGAGATTTTCGAGAAGCTCGGGCTGGCCCGGGTCTCGCTGATGGCGGTGGCCAAGGGACCGGAGCGCGATGCGGGGCGGGAAACCCTGTTCATGCCGGACCGCGAGGCCATCAAGCTGGAGCCGCGGGACCCGGTGCTCTATTTCATCCAGCGGCTGCGCGACGAGGCCCATCGCTTCGTGATCGGCTCGCACCGCAAGCTGCGCAAGAAGGACATCCGCGAGGCCGGCCTCCAGGAGATCCCGGGCATCGGCCCGTCGCGCAAACGTGCCTTGCTGCATCACTTCGGAACGCTCAAGGAGATCGAGCGGGCCTCGATCGCCGACCTTGGCAAGGTTCCCGGCGTCAGCGCCGAGAGTGCCCGCAAGATTTTCGAGTTTTTCCACGCCCAGCCGGGTTAAACCAAAGGCGAGTCATCAGGGCGTCGCCTGCGACAGGGCATCTAGGGCATGATGCGGCAAAGTGTGCGGCGGCTGTCCGAAAAAATCACGACTAAACAAGGAGCTAAGGCGCCATGACGATTCAGCGTAATCTCGCCGCACTTTGGCGCCCGCACGGTTGACCTTCTCGCTTCAGCGGTATTGGTAGAACGGATGAACATCGCCACGACCCGGGGACAGACCAAGACCATGTCCCTTCCGAATATCCTGACCTACGCCCGGATCGCCGCCATCCCGGTGGTGATCGGCTGCGTCTACTGGCAGTCGATCCTGGACGGCCCGTTGTGGCTGCGCTGGGTGGCGCTGGCCGTGTTCATCGCGGCGGGGATCACCGACTATCTCGACGGCTACTATGCCCGGATGTGGGACCAGCAATCGGCATTCGGCCGGATGCTCGATCCGATCGCCGACAAGCTCCTGGTCGCCTCCAGCCTCTTGATGCTGGCCGCCGACAATTCGATCCACGGCTGGACGCTGTGGGCGGCGATCGTGATCCTGTGCCGCGAGATCCTGGTCTCGGGTCTGCGCGAATATCTCGCAGGGCTCCGGGTCAGCGTCCCCGTCACCAAGCTCGCGAAATGGAAGACCACGATCCAGCTGGTGGCGATCGGCTTCCTGATCGCCGGCGAGGCGGGCGAACAGGTCTTCCCCGCCACCACTTTGATCGGCATCGTGCTGCTGTGGATGTCGGCGATCTTCACGATCTACACCGGCTGGGATTACTTCCGTGCCGGCATCCATCACCTCATCAAGGAGGATGAGGGATGAAGCTGAAATACTTCGCCTGGGTGCGGGAACGGATCGGCAAGACCGAGGAGATCGTCGAGCCGCCGGCCGAGGTGCGCACCGTCGGCCAACTGATCGGCTGGCTTGCCGCGCGCGACGACGCCTACGCCCATGCCTTCGAGAAGCCCACGGTGATCCGCGCCGCGATCGACCACGCTCATGTTAAGCAGGATGCGGCAATCTCCGGCGCCCGCGAGATCGCGTTCTTCCCGCCGATGACCGGCGGCTAGATCTTCCTATGGCTATCGCAGCGACCATTCGCATCCAGGAAGCCGACTTCGACGTCGCGCAGGAGATCGCCGCCTTGAGCAAGGGCCGCACCGATGTCGGCGCGGTGGTCAGCTTCAGCGGCATCTGCCGCGGCAGCGAACAGGGCGAGCCGATCGCGGCACTGACGCTCGAACATTACCCGGGCATGGCGGAAGCTGAAATTTCGCGCCATGCCGACGAGGCGCTGGCGCGCTGGCCGTTGCAGGGCCTCACCATCATCCATCGCTTCGGCCGCATCGCGCCGGGCGAGAACATCGTGCTGGTCGTGACCGCCTCGGCGCACCGGCAGGCCGCGTTCGAGGCAGCCGAGTTCCTGATGGATTATCTGAAGACCAACGCCCCGTTCTGGAAGCGCGAGGAAAGCGCCCGCGGCACCAGCTGGATCGAGGCGCGCGACCATGACGACGCGGCGACCGCGCGCTGGACCAAATCCTGATGGCCAAGCGCAGCAAAGTGCCGGCAAGGCGCAGCCCGGTCGCGCCCAAGGCGCCAGAGAAGGCGCCGAAGGTTGGCGCCGGCGAGCTTCACACCCTGTTCGATTTCCTGCGCTATGCGGTGAGCCGCTTCAACGCCGCCAAGCTCGTGTTCGCGCACGGCACCACCGATCCGGTGGCCGAAGCCGCATTCCTGATCTGCGAGACGCTGCATTTGCATCCCGACCAGTTCGAGAATTTTGCAACCGCGCGCGTTACCACCGCCGAGGGCAAGCAGATCCTCGACCTGATCGAGCGGCGGATCGCGACGCGAAAGCCGGCCGCCTACCTCGTCAACAAGGTCTATATGCGCGGCCTGCCGTTCTACGTCGACGAGCGCACCATCGTGCCGCGGTCCTTCATCGGTGAATTGCTGGATTCGCATTTCGGCGGCGACGAGGACGGCACCTCGCTGATCGGCGCCCCCGAAGAGGTCGAGGCCGTGCTCGATCTCTGCACCGGCTCCGGCTGCCTGGCGATCCTGGCCGCCCGGCATTTCGCCAACGCCGCGGTCGATGCGGTCGACATCTCAAAGGATGCGCTCGAGGTCGCCGCGCGCAACGTCGCCGACCACGGCCTCGACGATCGCCTCACGCTCCATCGCGGCGACCTGTTCAAGCCGCTCGGCGCCAGCCGCTACGACCTCATCATCTCCAACCCGCCCTATGTCGACGCCGAGGGCATGGCGGCGCTGCCGCGCGAGTGCCGGGCCGAGCCGAAGATCGCGTTCGACGGCGGCGCCGACGGGCTCGATATCGTCCGCCGCCTGCTCGATGAGGCCAAGCAACATCTGACGCCGCAGGGTGGGCTGCTCTGCGAGATCGGCCGTGGCCGCGAGAATCTGGAAGCGGCCTACCCCAACCTGCCGCTGCTCTGGCTCGACACCGAGGACTCCGAGGGCGAGGTGTTCTGGATCGCCGCCGCCGACCTCTGACCGGCGTGCCGCGGCGGCCTCCCAGGGCGAAGCGAAAATCGTGTGCAGTTCCAGCCGGTTCTCAAGATCGCTGACCCGTCGAATCAACAATGGTGCTAGAGTCCCGCTTCGGGGACGTTCGAAGAGAGGGCGCGGGCGCGCGACAATGATTCGCATTTCGACGATCTTCATCGCCATCTGCATGGTGCTGGTCGCAGCCTCGCTCGGCTTCGTGCTGTACTCGGTGGCCGGCATCAGCGGATCGGAATCGGCGATCGTGGCGCTCACCGCCCTCACCTGCCTGATCCTCTACAACGCCGTCTCGATGCGGTTGCGCGACCGCAGCGATGTCGGCGGCCAGATCGCCGATCTGTCGCGCGGCACTGCCGACCTCGCCCGCCAGGTCGCCGAATTCGGCCGTCGGCTGGCCGCGGTCGAAGGCCGCGTCGCCTCGGCCAACTCCACCGGCGCCGACCGGATGCAGGGCCTGGCCGGCGAGATCAGCGAGCTCGGCGGACTGGTGCGGCAGCTTGCGGCGTCCGTCGCCCATCATGAGGACCTGCTGGCAGCAACTCCCGTGGCGCAGCCGGCCGCCTCCCCGCGAGACGATCTGCTGCAACCGGTCGCCCCCGCACCGACCGTCGCGTTTGCACCCCCGCCGCCGATTGCGCCTCCGCCGGCGATCTCACGCAGCCAGGCCCAGCTGATCGGCGCGATCAAGCACGCCATCGACGAGAACCGCCTCGACATCTACCTGCAGCCGATGGTGACGCTGCCGCAGCGTAAGGTGCGCTACTACGAGGCGGTGACACGGCTGCGCGACGAGCGCGACCAGGTCCTCGCCGCCGACGATTTCATCGGGGCGGCCGAGGCCAGCGGCCTGATCGGCCGCATCGATCACATGGTGATGCTCCGCTGCGTCCAGGTGCTGCGCCGCCTGATGATCCGCAGCAAGGATGTCGGCGTGTTCTGCAACGTCTCGGCGGCGACGCTGGCCAATCCGGCGCACTTCACCCAATGCCTCGACTTCCTCGAAGCCAACCGTGCGCTGGCGCCGTCCTTCGTGCTCGAGTTCAAGCAGGCGACCTTCCGCAATCTCGGCCCGGTCGAAAGCGAGAACCTCGCCGCGCTATCGCAACGCGGCTACCGGTTCTCGATCGACCATGTCAGCGACCTTCGCCTCGAACCGCGCGAGCTCGCCGATCGCGGCGTCCGCTTCATCAAGGTGCCCGCCGCCTTGCTGCTCGACGCCAGGCAGAGCGCGGCGACCGATATCCATCCTTCCGATCTCTCCGACCTGCTCGGCCGCTTCGGCATCGACCTGATCGCCGAACGGATCGAGGGCGAGCGCTCGGTGGTCGACCTGCTCGACTACGATGTCCGGTTCGGCCAGGGCTTCCTGTTCGCGCCGCCGCGGCCGTTGCGGCCGGAAGGGGCTTCTGCTACCGCCGAGGCTCCGCAGACCAACCCCCAGGACGTTAATGGCGCCGGCACTTCAGCACCTGTCTCCAGTCCCGCAGCTCCGCAGCGCACAACCGGCAGCGCCGCGCTGGCGCGTCGCGCGCTCGGTCCGACCTGACCAACGGATCGCGTCATGACTTCGCTGCGTTTCGTGGAACGGCTGCGCGACCTCACCGGCGATGTCGACGTCGTGCTGTCGGACATCTGGGGCGTCGTGCACAACGGGCTCGAATCCTTTCCCGAGGCCTGCGAGGCACTGCACACATTCCGCCAGCGCGGCGGCACCGTCATCCTGATCACCAACGCGCCGCGTCCGGCCGATTCCGTGCAGCGCCAGCTGCGCAAGCTCGGCGTCGCCGACGAGACCTATGACGCGATCGTCTCCTCGGGCGACCTGACGCGGCACTTCGTGGCCGCTCATCCCGGCCAGAAGATCTTCTGGATCGGACCGGAGCGCGACAGCTCGATCCATCGCGGCCTCGACGCCACCATGGTGCCGCTGGAGCAGGCCGACTACATCATCTGCACCGGCCTGTTCGACGACGAGACCGAATCCGCCGAGGATTATCGCGACACGCTGCTGAAAGCGCTCGCGCGCAAGCTCACGCTGGTCTGCGCCAACCCTGATATCGTGGTCGAACGCGGCGACCGGCTGATCTACTGCGCCGGCGCGGTCGCCGAGCTGTATCGCGAGCTCGGCGGCGAGGTGATCTTCTATGGCAAGCCGCACCGGCCGATCTACGAGCGCGCCATGGCGCTGGCCACTGAGCGCCGCGGGCGTCCGACCGAGCTCAGCCGCGTGCTCGCGATCGGCGATTCCGTGCGCACCGACCTGACCGGCGCCCTTGGCTTCGGCATCGACCTTTTGTTCGTCACCCGCGGTATCCATTCGGAAGAGTTCGAGGGCATCGAGCAGCTCGATCCGGCATCGGTGAAGGAATTGTTCGGCCATCCGCCGCGCGCGCTGATGCGCGAGCTGAAGTGGTAGCGGCGAGCTCCCTGTGCCCCCTCTCCCCGTTCTTCACGGGGAGAGGGTTGGGGTGAGGGGCTGCTTCCGCGAGTAACGAATGCGGTTAGACCTGTACCCCCTCACCCGGATCGCATCTGCGATGCAATCCGACCTCTCCCCGCAAGCGGGGCGAGGTGAAGCGGCGCGCTGACAAAAATATCGAAAACAACCCCATGCAAAGTAGCCCAGGGCGCCGGGTGTCCGTAGCCTTGACACGTCGGGCAACTCAGGGGTAATTTCCAATATTCCGAAATTGCGCGAGCGCCCGCTGCTGTGAGAAATCCAGCTGTTGAGATGATCATGCGGCTTTTGTTGGTCGGGCTTTTCCCTTGCGGATTTGCCACCACGACCTTTGCCGATGAACTCGAAGATTATCAGCAGTTATACCGCATCTGTCAGGAGAAGGGCCGACCGACCATCGGCATGACCGAAGCACAAGTAGAGGCGTCGTGCTGGGGTAAACCAATCCGCATCTACGATGTGCCTGACGGCAGAGTCGGGTGGACTTATCAGCGAGGATTTCTATTTTTTACTGATGGCAAACTATCGGAAATTGCCGCTTGGCGGGAGGAGCGTCGTTAACTCACTTGTGCCGTTTGCGCCATAACGCCCCAAAAACGAAAATGCCCGGGACAAGCCCGGGCATGACGTGAATTTCAGTCGATGCGACGGTCGAGCGTCTTACGCCGTCGCCATGTCCGGGAACACCGCCTCGATCTTGGTCTTCAGCGTGGCGGCGTTGAACGGCTTGACGATGTAGTTGTTCACGCCGGCCTTCTTGGCCGCGATTACGTTCTCGGTCTTGGATTCCGCCGTGATCATGATGAAGGGCGTGGTCGCGAGATTGGGATCGGCGCGGACTTCCTTGAGCAGGTCGTAGCCGGTCATCGGCTCCATGTTCCAGTCGGAAATCACCAGGCCGTACTTCTTGCCGCGCATCTTGTTGAGCGCCGCAGAGCCGTCGGAGGCATCGTCGATATTCTCGAATCCAAGCTGCTTGAGAAGATTCCGGATGATGCGGATCATGGTGCTGTAATCATCAACCACCAGAACCGGCATGGACAAATCAACCGCCATCTTTCCCCCCAAAACCACTGACGCAACTTGGCTTCTGCACAAACGCAGCTTTCCGCCAACGACTAACAGCAGGCGTTAAACAGCGCGTTAACCGGCTGAATCCGGATTGTTACGGATTTGACGCGATTTTCGCTACGCTTGACTTCCACGCCGCCGCCGCGTCACGGTCCGGCGCGCAACAATCATGCTTAAAAATCCTTGAAGAATCCCTGACATGAGCACCGGCTTTACCGTTATCCGCGACAACACCCCCGAAAGCGCCATTCCGAAGGGCGCCGTGGTCGCGATGGGAAATTTCGACGGCGTCCATCTCGGTCACCGCGCCGTGATCGGTGCGGCGCTCGCGATGGGCAAGACGCACGGCGTACCCGCGCTCGCCGTGACCTTCGAGCCGCATCCGCGCAGCTTCTTCAGCCCGAACACCCCGCAATTCCGTCTCACGGACGAGACCAATAAGCTGCGGCTGCTCGCGGCCACCGGGCTCGCCGGCGCCGTCGTCATGACCTTCGACAAGGCCCGCGCCGGGACCACGGCACAGGATTTCATTCACCGTGACCTGATCGAGAGGCTCGGCATCAGCGGCATCGCGGTCGGCTACGACTTCCATTTCGGCAAGGGCCGGGTCGGCTCGCCGAGTCTGTTGGTCAGCGAGGCGCCGCGGCTCGGAATCGAGGTCGACGTGCAGGCCCATGTCGACATCGAGGAACGCCCGGTCTCCTCCAGCGCCATCCGCATGGCGCTCGCCGAGGGCCAGGTCGACGAAGCCACCACGATGCTGGGCGGGCCGTGGTTCGTCACCGGCAAGGTGATCCATGGCGAGAAGCGCGGCCGCGACCTCGGCTACCCCACCGCCAACATCCGCCTCGACAAGCATTGCGGCCTCAAGCACGGCATCTATGCGGTGCGGGTCGGCAAGGCGCAGGGCAACGACAAGGTGCGGTTCGATGGCGTCGCCAGCTTCGGCCGCCGTCCGACCTTCGACAACGGCGCGCCGCTGCTCGAAGTGTTCCTGTTCGACTTCAAGGGCGATCTCTACGACACGGTCCTTGATGTCGCCTTCATCGGTTTCATTCGCGAAGAGCTGAAATTCGACACCATCGAGGCGTTGATACGCCAGATGGATGACGACAGCGCCAAGGCGCGCGCGCACCTCGCCGCCGCGCCGAACGCGTTCCCGCAGCTCGGAGCGATTGATTGAACAAGACTGAAAAGCAAAAAATGCTGGCGGGCGAACTGTATCGCCCGGATGCGGAGATCGCCGCCGACCATACCGCGGCGGAACGCTGGATGGCACGCTACAATGCGTCGGGCGCGTCGTCCGCGGCCGAGTTGAACGCGCTGCTCGCCGAGCGCTTCCACAAGGTCGGCAAGGACGCCATGATCCGCCCGCCGTTCTTCTGCGATTACGGCAGCAATATCAGCCTCGGCGACGGCGTGTTCCTCAACTTCAACTGCGTGATCCTCGACGTGGTCGAGGTCATGATCGGCGATCGCACCCAGATCGGGCCCGCAGTGCAGATCTATACCGCCGACCACCCGCGCGATGCCGAAACCCGCCGCGCCGGGCTGGAATTCGGCCGCCCGATTCGGATCGGGAGCGACGTCTGGATCGGTGGGGGCGCCATCATCCTGCCCGGCGTCACCATCGGCGACGGCGCCCTGGTCGGGGCCGGCAGCGTGGTGACGCGGGACGTCGCCTCAGGGACGATCGTGGCCGGAAATCCGGCCCGGCGGCGGGCGGCCTAGCGGGCACATGCGGTTCTTAACCCGTCACCCCCGCGCAAAGGCTTCGCCTTTGTCGCTGGAGGTGGCCGCTTCTTCAGCGGCCCTCGAAGGGTCGACGGCCACCAGCGGGGCCGTGCACCCTTCGAGGCTCGCAAGAGCTCGCACCTCAGGGTGACGGGTGAAGGTACTTGCTAAGGGGCGGCTCCCTCGGAACAGTCCGCCGGGGGCTTTGCGATTTCCGCGCTCGGCTGCTATGGAAACCCCATGTTTTCGCGGCGCATCATACGGATTAGCGGCCCGGCTTCCGCCTGAGCCTGAAGGCTCGGCGCAAGACCGGGATTTTCGCCGTTTTCACCCGCGATTGACCGCGTATCCGCGCCCGCACCTGCCAAATCAGAGCTTTCATGTCCGACAAGCCGCAAAAGACCGACGCTAACGACTATTCCAAGACCCTTTACCTGCCGCAGACGGAATTCCCGATGCGCGCCGGCCTGCCCCAGCGCGAGCCGGAAATCCTGAAATACTGGAACGACATCGGCCTCTACGACAAGCTCCGCCGGGAAGCCGAGGGCCGCGCCAAATTCGTGCTGCATGACGGCCCGCCCTACGCCAACGGCAACATCCATATCGGGCACGCGCTGAACAAGATCCTCAAGGACGTCGTGACCAAGAGTCAGCAGATGCTCGGCTTCGACTCCAACTACGTGCCGGGCTGGGACTGCCACGGCCTGCCGATCGAATGGAAGATCGAGGAGGAGAACTACCGTTCCAAGGGCAAGCAGAAGCCCGACTTTCGCGATTCCGCCGCGATGGTCGCGTTCCGCCGGGAATGCCGTGCCTATGCGACGCACTGGATCAACGTGCAGCGCGAGGAGTTCAAGCGGCTCGGCATCATCGGCGACTGGGACCATCCCTATCAGACGATGAGCTATCCGGCCGAGGCGCAGATCGCCCGCGAGCTGATGAAGTTCGCCGCCAACGGCACGCTCTATCGCGGCTCCAAGCCCGTGATGTGGAGCGTGGTCGAGAAGACCGCGCTCGCCGAAGCCGAGGTCGAATACGAGGACTACACCTCCGACATGGTGTGGGTGAAATTCCCGGTCACCTCGCCGGCGCATGGCGCGCTCGCCAATGCCTCGGTGGTGATCTGGACCACCACGCCGTGGACGCTGCCCGGCAACCGCGCGATCTCGTTCTCGCCGAAGATCGCCTATGGCCTCTACAGGGTGACGGATGCGCCCGCGGACAATTGGGCGAAGACCGGCGATCTCCTGATCCTGGCCGATGCCCTCGCCGCCGAGGTGTTCAAGCAGGCGCGCGTCACGTCCTATGAGAAGGTCCGCGATATTCCCGGCGACACGTTGGATGCCGTGGAATGCGCTCATCCGTTGAAGGGCTTTGGCGGCGGCTACGAATTCACCGTGCCGCTGCTCGACGGCGAGCATGTCACCGACGACACCGGTACCGGCTTCGTGCACACCGCGCCGAGCCACGGCCGCGAGGACTTCGATGTCTGGACGGCCAACACCCGCGCGCTCGATGCCCGCGGCATCCCGACTGCGATCCCCTACACCGTCGACGAGAACGGCGCCTACACCGCGCAGGCGCCGGGCTTCACGGGAAAACGCGTGCTCAACGACAAGGGCGAGAAGGGCGATGCCAACGAGGCCGTGATCAAGGCGCTGATCGAGGCCGGCAGACTGCTGGCGCGCGGCCGCCTCAAGCACCAGTATCCGCATTCCTGGCGTTCCAAGAAGCCGGTGATCTTCCGCAACACGCCGCAATGGTTCATCGCGATGGACAAGGACATCGCCGAGAACGGCCACGCCAAGAAGGGCGACACGCTGCGCGCCCGCGCGCTGCAGGCGATCTCGGTCACGCAATGGGTGCCGCCGGCCGGCGAGAACCGCATCAACGGCATGATCGCCAACCGCCCGGACTGGGTGATCTCGCGTCAGCGTGCCTGGGGCGTCCCGATCGCCGTGTTCGTGCGCGAGAACGCCGACGGCTCGGCCGAGATCCTGCAGGACGAGGTCGTCAACCAGCGCATCACCGAAGCGTTCATGGAGGAAGGCGCCGACGCCTGGTACATGGACGGCGCCCGCGAGCGCTTCCTCGGGAGCCGCGCATCGGAGAACTGGAAGAAGGTCGACGACATCTGCGACGTCTGGTTCGATTCCGGCTCCACGCACGCCTTCGTGCTGGAAGACCGCCAGAACTTCCCGCAGCTCGGCAACATCGTCCGCAAGATCGACGGCGGCGATGACACCGTGATGTATCTGGAAGGCTCGGACCAGCATCGCGGCTGGTTCCACTCGTCGCTGCTGGAAAGCGCCGGCACCCGCGGGCGGGCGCCGTACGACATCGTGCTGACCCACGGCTTCACGCTCGACGAGAACGGCCGCAAGATGTCGAAGTCGCTCGGCAACACGGTCGAGCCGCAGAAGGTGATCAAGGATTCCGGCGCGGATATCCTGCGCCTGTGGGTGTGCGCCACCGACTATGCCGACGACCAGCGCATCGGCCCGGAGATCCTGAAGAACACCATCGAGACCTATCGCAAGCTGCGCAACTCGATCCGCTGGATGCTCGGCACGCTGCATCACTTCAAGCCGAGCGAGAAGGTCGCCTTTGCCGAGATGCCCGAGCTCGAGCGGCTGATGCTGCACGAACTGGCCGGCCACACCGAGACCATCCGCAAGGCCTATGCCGCGTTCGACTACAAGACCGTGGTCGCAACGCTCGCAGCCTTCATGAACTCCGAGCTGTCGGCGTTCTACTTCGACATCCGCAAGGACACGCTGTATTGCGACCCGCCGTCCTCGGTGGCGCGCAAGGCGGCGCTGACCACGATCGACCTGCTCTGCGACGCGATCCTGAAATGGCTGGCGCCGATCCTGAGCTTCACCACCGACGAAGCCTGGCGGATGTACCGGCCGAACGCCGAGCCTTCGGTGCATCTCACGCTGTTCCCCGAAGGTCTCGAGCAGTTCCGCGACGACACCCTCGCCGCGAAGTGGGAGACGATCCGTAACGTCCGCCGCGTCGTCACCGGTGCGCTCGAGCTTGAACGCGCCGCCAAGCGGATCGGCTCGTCGCTCGAGGCCTCGCCGGTGATCTACGTCGCCGACCGCGCGATGCTGGCAACGCTGTTCGACATCGATCTCGCCGAGGTCTGCATCACCTCGAACTACGAGGTGCGCGAGGGCGAAGCGCCGGCTAACGCCTTCCGCCTCGACGCGGTGCCTGGCGTTGCCGTGGTGGTCGAGAAGGCGGTCGGCACGAAGTGCGCCCGGTCGTGGAAGATCCTCCCCGATATCGGCGCGGATCCCGAGTATCCCGACGTCTCGCCGCGCGACGCGCAGGCACTGCGCGAATGGAAGGCGCTGGGGGTCACGGCCTAACATCCACCGTCGTCCCGGCCTAGTGCGCGCACGGGGCCGGGACCCATAACCACCGCTGTCTCGATGGACGAAGGTTGATGACCCCGAGTCATTCAAACAATACCCGGCACGGCGTATGGGTCCCGGCCTGCGCCGGGACGACGTCAATGGCGGGGCTCCGATGAGTTCCCCCGTTCGCGCCGGTGTGCTGGCGGCGGTCATGACCCTGATTGCCGACCAGGCCTCCAAGCTCTGGCTGCTCCATATCCTCGACATCGTGCATCACGCCCCGGTGCAGGTGACGCCGTTCTTCGACCTGGTGCTGGCCTGGAATCCGGGCATCAGCTTCGGCTGGTTCCAGAGCGAGACCCCGGCGGCCCAGATCCTGCTGATGGCGATCAAGGCCGCCGCCGTGATCGCGCTGGCGATCTGGATGGCGCGCTCCCGGACCTGGCTTGCGACAGTTTCGCTCGGCCTGATCATCGGCGGTGCCATCGGCAACGGCATCGACCGCTTCGCCTATGGCGCGGTGGTCGATTTTGCCCTGTTTCATGTCGAGATCGGTGGAAAAACCTTCAATTGGTACATCTTCAACCTCGCCGACGTGGCGATCGTTGCTGGCGTGGCGGCCCTATTGTATGATTCCGTCATGGGGACCCCCGCCGTAAAAGCGCCCTGATCCCGGCCGATACGAGCCTGTCGGCGCGGTTGACCTGCACCCAGCGGAACTGAGCGCTAAGCCAGTGATCGCCTTGGCGAATTTTGAGATGGGAATAGCGCGATGCGCAACACCAAAGCCCGCGGTTACCTGATCGAGACGTCCCGGCTGCCGCTGATGCGCGGCCTGCATCTGGCATTCGTCGCGGCCGGAATCGGCCTGGTCATGACGGCCGGTCCGGTGCGTGCCGGCGACGATGACGACGACGGCGATGACGGGCTGACCTTCGAAGAACGGATCGTCGACAATCTGATGACCGGTCTCGGCGCCAAGAGCGCGGCCAGCAAGGGCATCGACTACCGCGAGCGCTCGCCGCTGGTGGTGCCGCCCAAGCTCGACCTGCCCCCGCCCTCCTCGGCCGCCCAGGTCAACGCGCCGAACTGGCCGAAAGACCCTGATATCGCCGCGCGCAAGGCCGCGATCGCGGCGCGCAAGAAGGAAGTGAAGAAGGAGCCGTGGCAGTCGGCGGTGGCGTTGACACCGGCCGAGATCGAGGCGGGCCGCAAGCAGCAGACCGCCACCGACGGCCGGAAGGAGCCAATCGAGCCCGGCGTAAGCACCAATCCGTCGCTGATGCCGAACCAGCTCGGTTACACCGGCGGTCTGCTCGGCATATTCAAGGGAAACAGCAGCGAGTCCAAGCCGTTCAAGGGCGAGCCGACGCGCGAATCCCTGACCGAGCCGCCGCCGGGCTACCAGACGCCGTCCACGGGCTTTGCCTATGGCACAGGCCCGATGCTGCCGGTGGGAAAAGAGGGCCAGTATGACGTCATGACCGGAAAACCGGTGCAGTGATCGATTGGCGTGATCTGTTGCCGTGACCTCTTGGCGTGATCGCTTGGCGATATCTCTTGGTTCGATCTCTTGGCGCGATCTTTTGGCCTCCGCGGGCGAAGGCTGACATGAGCAAAGCTTAATGCGGGGAGACCTGCGTCTCTCCGGTTCGTGACGACGGGCACGGGCGCGACCGTGTACGATGGCCTGCTTTCACGTCCCGGCCGTATGTCCGGGCTTTCATAAGGACCGTGATGCGCTCTCGCTCGATTGCCCTGTTTGCTGCGGCATTTGTTTCAACAATCCCGCTGACGGGCGCCAGCCTCCGCGCCCAGACCACCGTCACCTCGGAACGTCCCGCCAGCTTCACGCTCGACAACGGCCTGCAGGTCGTGGTGATCCCCGATCACCGCACGCCCGTCGTCACGCAGATGATCTGGTACAAGGTGGGCTCCGCCGACGAGACGCCCGGCAAATCGGGCCTTGCGCATTTCCTCGAGCATCTGATGTTCAAGGGGACCGCCAAGCACCCGGCCGGCGAGTTCTCGCAGACCGTGCTGCGCGTCGGCGGCAACGAGAACGCCTTCACCTCCAGCGACTACACCGGCTACTTCCAGCGCGTGCCGCGCGAGCAGCTGCCCACCATGATGGAGTTCGAGGCCGACCGCATGACCGGCCTGATCCTCAAGGACGAGAACGTGCTGCCGGAGCGCGACGTCGTGCTCGAGGAGTTCAACATGCGGGTTGCCAACAACCCGGATGCCCGGCTCACCGAGCAGATCATGGCCGCGCTCTATCTCAACCATCCCTACGGCCGGCCGGTGATCGGCTGGCACCAGGAGATCGAGAAGCTCGACCGCGAGGATGCGCTCGCCTTCTACCGGCGCTTCTACGCGCCGAACAACGCGATCCTGGTCATCGCCGGTGACGTCGACGCCAAGGATATCCGCCCGCTGGTCGAGAAGAATTTCGGCCCGATCCCGGCGCAACGTGCGATCTCCGAGAAGCGCGTCCGGCCGCAGGAACCGACGCCGGCCGCACCACGCACAGTGACGCTGTCGGATCCGCGTGTCGAGCAGCCGAGCTGGCGCCGCTCTTACCTGGTGCCGTCGGCGACAACCGGGGCGGCAGGCGAGAGCCAGACGCTCGACGTGCTCGCGCAATTGATGGGCGGCGGCGCCAATTCCTATCTCTACCGCGCGCTGGTGATCGACAAGGGTCTCGCAATCTCGACCGGCGCCGGCTACCAGGGCACCGCGCTCGATCCGTCGCAATTCTCGATCTCGGTGACGCCGAAGCCGGGCGTCGAATTCGCGCAGATCGAGGACGCGATCGACAAGGTGATCGCCGACCTCGCACAGAACCCCGCGCGCGCCGAGGATCTCGAGCGGGTCAAGACCCAGCTCATCGCGGAGGCGATCTACGCCCAGGACAACCAGGCGACGCTGGCGCGCTGGTATGGCGGCGCGCTGACCACCGGGCTCAGCATCGACGACATCAGGAGCTGGCCGGAACGGATTCGCGCCGTCACCGCCGAGCAGGTGCGCACTGCTGCCGCCACCTGGCTCGACAAGAAGCGATCGGTGACCGGCTATCTGATCAAGGATACCGCGCCGAAACGCGAGGAGAAGCGCTCGTGACCTATTCCCTCACCCGCCGCGCGGCGCTGATCGGCGGCGCCTGCGCCGCGCTGCTGACACTGTCATCGGCTCCCTCGCAGGCCGCGGCCAAGATCCAGCGGCTGGTGTCGCCCGGCGGCATCGAGGCGTGGTTCGTGCAGGATGCGACCGTGCCGCTGATCGCGATGGAATATTCCTTCAGCGGCGGCGCCAGCCAGGATCCGCCCGGCAAGCCCGGCGTCGGCAATCTGGTCGCCGACCTGCTCGACGAGGGCTCCGGCGATCTCGATTCCAAGACCTATCATGAGCGGCTCGAGCGCCGCGCCATCGAGCTGAGCTTCGCAGCGAACCGCGATCAATTCCGTGGCTCGCTGCGCATGCTCAAGGACAACAAGGACGAAGCCTACGACCTGCTGCGGATGGCGCTGACCTCGCCGCACTTCGAGGCCAAGGACGTCGAGCGCATCCGCGCCCAGGTGATCTCGAACCTGCGCCGCGAATCGACCAATCCGTCGTCGCTGGCCGGCCGCAAGTTCCTCGAGCTCGCATTCGGCGATCATCCCTATGCCAGAACGGCCACCGGCACGCTGGAGAGCGTGCCGACGATCGAGATATCGGACCTGAAGGAATATACCCGCCGCATCGTCGCGAAGGACACGCTGCGCATCGCCGTGGTCGGCGACGTCGACCCGGAGACGCTCGGCAAGCTGCTCGACAAGACCTTCGGCAGCCTGCCGGCGAAGGCCGAATTGACGCCGATTATCGACGTCGTGGCGGCCAAGCCGCCGCAGCGCGCCTTTGTTCCGCTCGACGTGCCGCAAACCGTCGTCACCTTCGGCGGCCCCGGCATCAACCGGCATGACCCGGACTTCATGGCCGCCTATGTGGTGAACCACATTCTCGGCGGCGGCGGGCTGTCGTCGCGGCTCTACAAGGAAGTGCGCGAGAAGCGCGGGCTGGCCTATTCGATCTACGAATCGCTGCTCTGGATGGACCACTCCGCACTGTTCATCGGCAACACCGGCACCCGCGCCGACCGCGCCGGACAGACCGTCGATGCGATCGATGCGGAAATCCGCCGCATCGCCGAGGACGGTCCGACGCAGCAGGAGCTCGACGAGGCGAAGTCGTATCTGAAGGGCTCGCAGATGCTGGCGCTCGACACCTCCTCCAAGCTCGCGCAGGCGATGCTGCAATACCAGCTCGACAAGCTGCCGATCGACTACATCGAGAAGCGCAATGCCATCGTCGATGCGGTGACGCTCGACGACGCCAAGCGGGTGGCCAGGAAGCTCTGGGGTAACGGCCTGCTCACCGTGATCGTCGGCCGCGCCCCGCAAGCCGCCGCGCAACCGGCGTCGGCGCCGCCGAAGGCGGACTGACGCGGTTCGGGGCGCATTCGCGTCCTCATACGCACCACCGTTGCGGCCACCCCTCTCCCCACCCTCCCCCGCAAGGGGGGAGGGAGCCTGAGAGGCGTGCTCACCTCGCGTCGCGTGATGGCGGGCCTTTCACGTCCGGCAGGTAAGGGACGCGCGAACGGATGGGCCCCCTCCCCCCTTGCGGGGGAGGGTTGGGGAGAGGGGTAAGCCACATACTCCGACAGATGACGTAACGGCCCCATACCAACACCGCCCGAGCACGCCCAGCACAAACCCGCTATCCTGCGGCCGCCGATTCTTCCCTCCGGGTGATGTCATGCTGCGGGTGTCCCGCGACCTTACGATCGACGAGAACGACATTGAGATCGTGTTTGTCCGCGCCTCCGGTCCGGGCGGGCAGAATGTCAACAAGGTCTCGACCGCAGCGCAGCTCCGCTTCGACACGCACAAGATCGCGCTGCCGGCGGACGCGGCGCAGCGGCTGGCGCGGCTTGCCGGCAGCCGCATGACCAAGGACGGCGTGATCGTGATCCAGGCGTTTCGTTTCCGCACCCAGGAACGCAATCGCGCCGACGCGATCGAGCGGCTGCTCGAGATGTTGAGGGAAGCAATGGTGCGGCCGACACCGCGGCGGCCGACCAAGCCGACGTTCGGCTCCAAGCAGCGCCGGCTCGAAGGCAAGAAGCGCCGCAGCGACGTCAAGGCGGGCCGCGGCGCGCGCCGTTTCGACGACTAAGAACGCCGGACGCAGCGCACGCGGCGCTGCATCCGGGATCCGATCATCGCGCGTCAGTACTTCTTGGTTGCGGGCGCCATCTCGGAACCACCTGATTTCGGTGACGCTGCGTGGCCGCTGCTGCTGCCGACCGTTCCCTTGCTGCCCGACTTGGCGCTGGTGCCGCTCTTCTGCGGCGGCGAAGTCGGCTGCGCGGCCATTTCCTCATCGCCGCTGCCGGACATGCCGCCGCCCTGTTGCACGGTCCCCGCGCCCGCTGCACCGCCGCGAAGCTGGGTATTCGGTGTGGCCCCGCCCTGTGCCAGGACGGGGCCGGCCATCGCGGCCGCGATGGCAAGGGCGAGCACGCTGGTTTTTGCAAACGTCATCCATTTCTCCTGGACTTTAATTGACGATGGAAGGAGCGACGCAGGTCGTGCGCCGTTTGCAGCGCCGACCCTAAACCCCATCGTGCGAGACTGAATTTCCGCAAACGGCGCACACGCAATGCAAACTGCGTCGTGTGGTGATCGTGCAGGGATTTCGCGGTCATTTTGCGAAATTGTCGTCCGCATATGCGGCAACCACCGGTTCCGCGCCGGATCACCGCCCATCTTTGTTCTGCTGTGAAACAGCCCGCTACTACCAACGGCTGATTTCAGGCCCCTACAGTCACTGCACAGAGGCGGTGATGTATATGACAAAGCTGCGCGCAGGGTGGACGGCAAGGTGGACGTTTGCGCCGGGATTTTGGGCGCTGGGATTTTGCAGCGCAATGCTTGCAGTGCAAAGCGCGAATGCGCAGATGCCATTGCCTGCCGCCAAGCCGCCCGATGGGGCGACGCTGTTCAAGCAGCAATGCGCGACCTGCCACACGACAAATACGTCGGATCCCGTGCGGCAGGGACCATCGCTCCACAAGATCGTCGGCCGCCATGCCGGCAAGGCTGACGGCTTCAAATATTCCGCGGGCTTCGCCAACACCGATTTCGTCTGGGACGACGCCAGGCTCGATGCCTGGTTGACCAATCCGCAAGAGGTGATCCCCGGCGCCGTGATGGCCTATCGGCAGGCCAAACCGGAAACCCGCGCCATGATCATCGCCTACCTGAAGGAGCTGAACTGAATGGCGAAACCCGTGCATTCGATGATCCGCGTGTTCGACGAGTCCAGGGCGCTCGATTTCTATCGTCGCGCGTTCGGCCTCGAGATTGCGGACAATCTGCGCTTTGCCGATTTCGCGCTGATCTATCTGCGCCATCCCTCCTCGCCGTTCGAGGTCGAGCTCACGGTCAATTTCGATCGCAAGGAGCCCTACACGCTCGGCGACGGCTACGGCCATCTCGCCGTCGTGGTCGATGACGTCGATGCCGAGCACGCGCGCTTCGAGAAGGAGAAACTGTCGCCCGGGCCGCTGCGCGATTTCAAGCATGACGGCCGGACGCTGGCGCGCTTCTTCTTCGTCTCCGATCCCGACGGCTACAAGATCGAGGTGATCCAGCGCGGCGGGCGCTTCGGTTAATCCAATTACAAAAATGTCTATGGAGGAAACCAATGAGAGAGATCGATCGACGCAGCAAATATGACCGGCGTGTTTTTCTCAAGGGCGCGGCCGTCACCGCACCAGCAGTCGCGATCGCGACATCCACCGGGCTCGGCATTACCGATGCATGGGCCGACGAAGCGGGCACGCTGACACCGGCAACGATGAAGACGCTGTTGAAGATGGCGCGCGACATCTATCCGCACGATTTCCTCGGCGACAGCTACTACATATCAGCGGTCAAGCCGTGGGATGACAAGGCCGCCAAGGATCCGGCCGTCAAATCGCTGATCAATGACGGCGTCGCGCGGCTCGATCAGGAAGCCAACGAGCGCCACAAGATGCCCTACGCCCAGGTCGCCTGGGAAAACGATCGCGTCGCGCTGCTGCAACGGATCGAGGAGAGCGCGTTCTTCCAGAAGATCCGCGGCGATCTCATCGCTTCGCTCTACAACAACAAGGAGGTGTGGCCGCGGTTCGGCTACGAGGGCTCCTCCGCAGAGCACGGCGGCTACATCAAGCGCGGCTTCGCCGACATCGACTGGCTGCCGAAGGCCTGAAGCGGACAACGTCGGGAGGACACAATGGCAAAATTCGATCTGAATGACAGCGGCGTTGTCGTGATCGTCGGCTCCGGTGCCGGCGGCGGAACGCTCGGCAATGAACTGGCGCAGAAGGGCATCAAGGTCGTGATCCTGGAAGCCGGACCGCGCATCGAGAACCAGGACTTCATCAACGATGAATGGGACAGCTTCGGCCAGCTCGCCTGGTCGGACATGCGCACGACGTCCGGCAGCTGGCGCGTCCACAAGGACTTCCCCAATATTCCAGCCTGGATCGTCAAGGCGGTCGGCGGATCCACCGTGCACTGGGCCGGCGCCTCGCTCCGCTTCGACGAGCACGAGTTCAAGATCAAGTCGGCTTACGGCAACATCCCCGGCGCCAATCTGCTGGACTGGCCGATCACGCTCGCCGAGATGGAGCCCTATTACGCCAAGGCCGAGAACAAGATGGGCGTCACCCGCACCAACGGCATTCCCGGACTTCCCGGCAACAATAATTTCAAGGTGCTGGAAGCCGGCGCCAAGAAGCTCGGCTACAAGGAGGTGCACACCGGACGAATGGCGATCAACAGCGAGCCGCGCGACGGCCGCGGCTCCTGCCAGCAGATCGGCTTCTGCTTCCAGGGCTGCAAGTCCGGCGCCAAATGGTCGACGCTCTACACCGAGATCCCGAAGGGCGAAGCCACCGGCAATCTCGAGGTGCGCCCCGGGAGCATGGTGATCAAGATCGAGCACGACCAATCCGGCAAGGTGACCGGCGTGGTCTATGCGGATGAGACCGGCGCGATGCAGCGCCAGAAGGCGCGCGTCGTCGCGGTCGCCGGCAACTCGATCGAGAGCCCGCGGCTGCTGCTCAACAGCGCCTCCAGCATGTTCCCGGATGGGCTTGCCAACTCATCCGGCCAGGTCGGTCGCAACTATTTGCGGCACATGACCGGCAGCGTGTATGCGACTTTCGAAAAATCGGTGCACATGTATCGCGGCACCACGATGGCCGGCATCATCCGCGACGAAGCGAAGAACGATCCGAAGCGCGGCTTCGTCGGCGGCTACGAGATGGAGACGCTGTCGCTCGGCCTGCCCTTCATGGCCGCGTTCCTCAATCCCGGCGCCTGGGGCCGCAGCTTCACCAGCGCCATGGAAGGCTATCCGCGGATGGCCGGCATGTGGCTGGTCGGCGAGGATCTGCCGCAGGAGACGAACCGCGTCACGCTGGATCCGAACATCAAGGACAAGTTCGGCATGCCGGTCGCCAGCGTGCATTTCGACGACCATCCGAACGACGTCGCGATGCGCGATCACGCCTACAAGCAGGGCGCGGCGGTCTATGAGGCGGTCGGCGCCACCGTGACCTATCCGACGCCGCCCTATCCCTCGACCCACAACATGGGCACCAACCGGATGAGCGAGAAGCCGCGCGACGGCGTGGTCAACAAGTTCGGCCAGAGCCACGACATCAAGAACCTGTTCGTGTCCGACGGCAGCCAGTTCACGAGCGGAGCTGCCTGCAACCCGACCCTGACCATCGTCTCGCTGGCGATCCGGCAGGCCGACACCATCGCCGGCGCGATGCAGCGCAAGGAGATCTAGGACTCTGAAAGGCGAGCTTCGGTCTGATCTCGATCAGAACCGAAGCCTGAGTTCCCTCGCAACTCAAACGGCCTTGTCCTGCCCAGGACAAGGCCGCTGTTTTCTGCACGATGAATCCGAAAGCTTATTCCGCGGCGTCGAGGATCGGCTGGCCCTGGAATGCGGGCGCCGCAGCTACGCTCTGCGAGCGATAGATCAGGCAGCAGCACCGCAACAGCGATGCGAAATTATTGACCTCGCCATGATGGTCGAGAACTTCGCCATACAGCGTGGTGACGAACTTCGCGACGCTCATCCCCTCCTTGGCCGCGATCTCCTCCAGCGTGTCCCAGAACGACATTTCCAGCCGGATCGAGGTGCAATGACCACCGATCCGCAGCGACCGGGTCTGCGACTCATAATTGCGCTGCGGCTGGTGCGAGAACAAATGGCACATGGCTATCCTCCCGATCGAATTATAGTTTTTCTAAACGATATACCCCCGCATGCGGCGTCACAATCGCCACGTAGGGCGTAGCCGGCGCACACGCGAAGGTGAGTGTCTTCAAGGCGATAGGCCGGCTCCATCCCCAGCTATAGCCAGCTATTCGCGGACCGCCCCATGCATTTGGCCGACGAGCCGACTAGAATGGCGCCGACCCTCGAATCTCCGTCCGATCGCGCAATCCATGCCCGTCCGCCAGCTCCCCGAACAGCTCGTCAACCGCATCGCCGCCGGCGAAGTGGTCGAACGCCCCGCGAGCGTGGTCAAGGAACTGGTCGAGAACGCGATCGACGCCGGCGCGAGCCGGATCGACATCTTCACCGACGGCGGCGGCCGGCGCCGGATCGGCATCACCGACGACGGCGGCGGCATGACGCGGTCAGACCTTGCGCTCGCGGTCGACCGCCATGCCACCTCCAAGCTCGACGATGAAGACCTGCTGCGCATCCGCACGCTCGGGTTCCGCGGCGAGGCGCTGCCGTCGATCGGCGCGGTCGCCAAGCTCGGCATCACCACGCGCCATGCCGGCGAGCCGCACGCCTGGTCGCTGTCGGTCGAGGGTGGCGAGAAGTCGGAAGTCATGCCGGCCGCACTCGGCCAGGGCACCCGCGTCGAGGTCAACGAACTGTTCTACGCAACGCCGGCGCGGTTGAAATTCCTCAAGACCGACCGCACCGAGGCGGAAGCGATCCGCGAAGTGGTGCGGCGGCTCGGCATGGCGCGCCCCGACATCGCCTTCACGCTGGCGGGCGAAGAGCGCGCGCCGGTCACCTGGGCCGCAGCACTTCCCGGCGCGGCAGGCCGGCTGACGCGGCTCGGCGATATCCTGGGCGCGGATTTTCGCGCCAGCGCGATCGAGGTGCGCGCCGAGCGCGAGGGCGTCGTGGTCGAGGGCTTTGCCGCCGCGCCGTCGCTGACCCGTGCCAATGCGCTCGGACAATATCTGTTCGTCAACGGCCGTCCGGTGCGCGACAAGCTGATCCTCGGCGCCGTGCGCGCGGCCTATTCCGATTATCTGCCGCGCGACCGCCATCCCGTGGTGGCGCTGTTTGTGACCTGCGACCCGCAAGAGGTCGACGCCAATGTGCATCCGGCCAAGACCGAGGTGCGCTTCCGCAATGCCGGCCTGGTGCGCGCGCTGATCGTGCACGCCCTGAAGGAGGGCCTTGCGCGCGAAGGCAGGCGCACCGCCGCCAACACCGCCGACGGCGCCACGCTCTCGGCATTCCGCACGGCCTTCACGCCGCCGCGCCCGAGCAATTGGGACTGGCGCGGCTCGCCGTCATATCCGGTCAATCCGACGCGTTCGTTCGATGGCGCGGCGGCGCCCGCCTTCGCCGAGCCCGGACAGGCCGCCTTCGACGTCGCGCGCCGACCGCCGATGTGCGCTTCGAGACCGCGCCCACGCCCGACATGCTCGACCGGCCGCTGGGCGCCGCGCGCACCCAGATCCACGAGACCTACATCGTGTCGCAGACCCGCGATGGCCTCATCGTGGTGGACCAGCACGCGGCGCATGAGCGCATCGTCTATGAGAAGCTGAAGGCCTCGCTGGCGAAGAACGGCGTGCAGCGGCAGATCCTGTTGATCCCCGAGATCGTCGAGCTCGATGAAGCGACCGTCGAAAAGCTGCTCGATCGCGCCGAGGAGTTGGCCTCGTTCGGGCTCGCGATCGAATCCTTCGGACCCGGCGCGGTCGCCGTGCGCGAGACGCCTTCGCTGCTCGGCAAGGCCAATGCGGCCGGTCTGTTACGCGACCTCGCCGAGCACATGGCTGAATGGGACGAGGCGCTGCCGCTGGAGCGCCGGCTGATGCATGTCGCCGCCACCATGGCCTGCCACGGCTCGGTCCGCGCCGGGAGACGCCTCAAGCCGGAAGAGATGAACGCGCTGCTGCGCGAGATGGAAGACACGCCGAACTCCGGCCAGTGCAACCACGGCCGGCCGACCTATGTCGAGTTGAAGCTGAGCGATATCGAGAAGCTGTTCGGGCGGCGGTAGTCTCGATGCCCGTCGTCCCGGGCAAGCCAACGGGTCGGCGCGCAGCGCCGCCCGATGACAGGCTCCGCGCGACCTGGGACCCAATAGCCACGAAGGCATCCGCTGAGAAAGGCTGGGACCCTAGAGCGGGATGGGTTTTGGTTGAATCGGCC
>NZ_JACMYK010000042.1 GCF_020889785.1 Bradyrhizobium acaciae | reverse complement strand
TGCTGACGCGCGACGGCCGCAGCTGGCGGAAGCTGGGCTGACATGGCCGCCGGCGGCAAGCGCAAGATCATCACGGTCGCCGATCCGGCGGCACTGGCGAAGACGGCCGCCGAGCGGGTGATCGCAAGGATTGACGAAAACCCCGGCCGGATCGCGATCTGCCTCACCGGCGGCTCCAGCCCCAACGCGCTATACCAGCTGCTGGCGACACCGGACTATCGCCGGCGGATTCCGTGGGATCGGATCGACTGGTTCATCGGCGACGAGCGTCTGGTGCCGCGCAAGGACAGACTGCACAATATGAGCTTGGCGCGCCAGGCCTTCCTGGACCGCTGCGCGCCGGCTGCGAATGTGCACCCTGTTGCGACCGATACCGCCGATCTCAGGGATCCCGACGTCAGCGCGGCACTGTACGAGAACGAGCTGATGGCGTTCTACGGCGCCGAGCAGCTCGATCCGAAGCGGCCGCTGTTCGACCTGGTGCTGATGGGCATCGGGCCCGACGGCCACACCGCCTCGCTGTTTCCGGGATATCCGGCGGTCGAGGAAACCCAGCGCTGGGTGGTCGGGGTGCCCAAAGCCAATGTCGAACCGTTCGTGCCGCGGGTGTCGCTGACCCTCCCCACGCTCGCCTCCTGCCGCGAGATGCTGTTCGAGGTCGCGGGCGAAAACAAGCGCGCGATCTTGACGCGCCTGTTCGCAGGCGAGAACCTGCCGGCAAACCGCGCGCGATCGCTGGGCGAGACCGTCTGGCTGATCGATCGGGCCGCGCTGCCGGAGGATTCTGCTTGATGATTTTCTTGGGTGACGTTCTTGGGTGACGGGCAAAATCCCTGCGCACTGGTCGTGATGGGCGTCTCCGGCTCGGGCAAGAGCACCATCGCCGACCGCCTCGCGATCAGGATCGGCTGGCGCTTCGAGGACGGCGACAGCTTTCACCCGCCGAGCAATGTCGCGAAGATGCATTCCGGCCAGCCGCTCACCGACGAGGATCGCTGGCCCTGGCTGCGCGCGATCGCCGCCGAGATCGACCGCACCTGCGGCGTCCGCGAACCCGCCGTCATCGCCTGCTCCGCGCTGAAGCGCAGCTATCGCGACATCCTGGTGCATGGCCGCGAGGATATCCGCCTCGTCTTCCTCGACGGCACGCAGGAGCTGATCGCCACGCGGCTGGCCGCGCGCAAGGACCATTTCATGCCGCCGGGCCTACTCGCCAGCCAGTTCAAGACGCTGGAGCCGCCGACGCCGGACGAACGCCCGATCACGGTCGCGATCGACCGATCGGTCGACACCATCATCGAAGACATCGTCACTCAATTGAAGCTGGACCGCCCATGACCCGTATCGCGACCCGCATCGCCCTTGTCGTCTCCGATGTCGACGGTACGCTGCTCACCAAGGACAAGACCTTGACCGACGGCGCCCTGACGGCGGTACGCAGGCTGCATGAGGCCGGCATCGGCTTCACCATCGTCTCCAGCCGGCCGACCATCGGGATGGGTTTTCTGGTCGCGCCGCTTGCGATCACGCTGCCGATCGGTGCCTTCAACGGCTCTTCGATCGTCGACCCGCAATTGACGCCACTCGAACAGCATTTGATCCCCCCAGTCGTGGCCAAGCGCTGCATCGATCTGCTCCGCGAACGCGGCATCGATATCTGGCTGTTCACCAACGACCGCTGGCTGACCCGAAATCCAGACGGCGAGTACAACGCGCACGAAAAGCGTGCGATCAAGCATGACCCGACCATCGTCGACGACTTCGCGCCCTATCTCGACCAGGCCTGCAAGATCGTCGGCGCCAGCTCGGATGCGCCCCTGCTGCAACGCTGCGAAGCCGACATGCAGCAGATGGTCGGCCGTGAGGCGACCGCGGTGCGCTCGCAGACCTACTATCTCGACGTCACCCCGCCCGGCCACGACAAGGGAACCTTTGTCGAGGGCATCGCGAAGCGCCTCGGCGTGCCGCTCGAAAATGTTGCCACGATCGGCGACATGCAGAACGATCTGCCGATGTTCGCGAGAAGCGGCGTCTCGTTCGCGATGGGCAACGCCAGCGATGACGTGAAGGCGCGAGCCACGCACGTCACTGAGACCAACGAGAACGACGGCTTCGCACGCGCCATGGATGTCGTGCTGACGACGGGCCGCTAAAGCGCGATGAGATTGGGTTGAATCGTCATCGCGCTTTAGCTCCTTGTTTGAGCATGACCTTTTCGGAAAACCGCTTCGCACTTTTCCGGATCATGCTTTAAGGCACGATCCGGAAAATCAGGTCGACCGCTGCACCACGGGCTTCTCGGCGTCGGCCCTCGCGGCACTGAGATTGTGCGCCGTGTTGATCAGCGCAATATGGGTCAGCGCCTGCGGGAAATTGCCGGTCTGCCGGCCGGCGACGGAGTCGAATTCCTCCGCCAGCAGCCCGAGATCGTTGGCGACCGCCACCACGCGGTCGAACATGGTCTGCGCCTTGTCGACGTCTCCCGCCAGCACATGGGCGTCGGCGAGCCACAGGCTGCAGGCCAGGAACGCTCCCTCGATCGGCTGGATTTCATCGGACATCTCGCGCGGATCGTGACGCAGCACGAACCCGCCACGCATCATGTGCCGGTCGACCGCCTCGATCGTACCGCGAATGCGCGGATCGGTCGGCGGCAGGAAGCCGACCGACGGCAGCAGCAGCAGGCTGGCGTCGAGCAGCTTCGAGCCATAGCTCTCGACGAAGCTGTTGAGATCAGGGTCGAACCCCCGCCGACAGACGTCGCGATGGATGGCCTCGCGCAGCACCCGCCATTTGACCAGCGGCGCCTTGAAGCCGAACCGCTCCGCGCTCTTGATGGCGCGGTCGAACGCGACCCAGCACATCACCTTGGAGAACACGTAGTGTTTGGGCGTGCCGCGGCGCTCCCAGATGCCGTGATCAGGCTGGTCCCAGACCTCGGCGAGATGATTGACGACGGTGCATTCGAGCGACCAGTTCTCCTCGTCGAGCTTGAGCCTGGCCATGCGGGACTGGTGGAAGGCGTCGATCAGCTCGCCGTAGACATCGAGCTGAAGCTGCGCATGCGCGGCATTGCCGACGCGGACCGGCTGCGCCCCTTCATAGCCGGACAGCCATCCGGCCTCCCATTCCAGCAGGCGACGCCGGCCCAGGATGCCGTACATGATCTGCATGTTGGCCGGCGCGCCGGCGGCAGCCCGCAGCAGCCAGTTGTGCCAGGCCGCCGCTTCCTCGGTATAGCCCGAATTCATCAGCGCCAGCAGCGTGAAGGTGGCGTCGCGCAGCCAGCAGAACCGATAGTCCCAATTGCGCGCGCCGCCGAGCTTCTCCGGCAACGACGTGGTCGGCGCAGCAACGATGCCGCCGGTCGGCCTGAAGGTCAGCGCCTTCAGCGTGATCAGCGAGCGCATCACGAGGCCGCGCAGATCACCGCCGTCGTAGGTCGAGCGGCTGCACCATTCCTTCCAGTAGTCCTCGGTGTCCTGCAGCGCGGCCGCGGGATCGATCGGCTCCGACACCGGCTGATACGACGCGCCGTAGGTCAGGACGAACGGCACGGTGTCGCCCTCGCCGACCTCGAAATCGGCGAGCGTGGTAAGATCCTCGCCACGCGTCTCGACCGGCGTGCGCAGCACGATCATGTCCTGCCCGCTGATCGCCAGCAGCCCCTCGCCGTCCGGGCTCTTCTTGACCCAGGGGACATCGACCCCGAAGCCGAAGCGGATCACCAGCTCCATGTGCATCTTGACCCGGCCGCTGATGCCGCGAACGAGGCGGACCACGTCGGAGGCGTTGCCGCGCGGCGGCATGAAGTCGATCAGCGCGACCACGCCGCTCTCGGTTTCGAACCGCGTCTCCAGGATCAGCGTATCGTCCCAATAGCGGCGCGAGGTCCGCCTGATCCCGCCAGCGGGCGCCAGCAGCCAGCGGCCATTCCGCGACGTGCCAAGCAGCGCCGCGAAGCAGGCGTCGGAATCGAACGCCGGCCAGCACAGCCAGTCGATCGAGCCGTCACGGCCGACCAGCGCTGCGGTCTCGCAATCGCCGATCAGTCCGTAGTCTTCGATGCGAGAGGCCACGCGACGTGCTCCGCGTTATCCCGCGTGCGACCGCTCGCGGGTTGCACGCTTGAGCGCCTCGATGTCGATTGCCGACGCGAGATGCTCGAGCGAGACCGGCAGCCGCCGCTTCCAGTTCGGATGCTCGTAGACGGTACCGGGGATATTCGGCTGCTCGACGATGCCGAGCAGATCCTCCATCGAAACCGCCATCATCCGCGACCGGGTCCGTGCCATGAAGCTCACCACCGAATAGAAGTCGTTGTGGTGGATGTCGTGCCGGCGCAGCACGTCGTCGAGCTGACCCAGCGCGTCCCAGCGCCCCTGGTCGGTCTCGCCGGGATCAATACCGAGCGCACGCTTGGTCTTGAGGTCGCTGAACGAGCGCCAGCCGGCATAGGTCGAGAGATCGTGGGTGTTGAAGGTGACCAGCGCATTCGGCAGATAGTAGTCGGCGTTGCGGAAGGCGCGCTGGTCATCCTGCTCGAACATCATCACAAGATAGGACCAGATACCCCAACCGTTCATCTGCTCGCGGAAACCCGGCGGCACGGTGCCGAGGTCCTCGCCGATGACGACACAGCGGCTCGCCACACTCTCCTGGGCGGTCGCCGCCAGCAGCGCCTCGAACGGCATCAGCACATAGGCGCCGTTGGCCGGGCCGAAGCCGCGCGGCACGAGATAAAGCCGCTTCAGCCCGAAGGCATGGTCGAGCCTGATCGCGCCGGCATGGTGCATCGAGGCCCGCAGCATCTGCCGGAACGGCTCGAACGAGCGCTGCTCGAGGCCCGCGGCGTTGAAGCCGGCCAGTCCCCAGTCCTGGCCCGCGGTGTTGAGCGGGTCCGGCGGCGCGCCGACGCCGAGATGACGCGAGATCGCGACCTGCTCATTCCAGGCGTCGAAACCATCCGACTGCACGCCGACGGCGACGTCGAGATAGAGCCCGACCCGCATGCCGAGCTTGTGCGCGAGCGCCTGGCAAGCACCGAGCTGACGGTCCGCGGTCCATTGCACGAACTCGACAAACTCGACCTCGGCCGCGCTGTCGCGCGCCTTGCGCAATTTGGCGCAGGCCGCGTCGTTGGGCTGCCGCCATTCGTCCGGCCACTCCCACCACGGCTTGTTGAATTTGTGCCGCATCGTCTCGAAGCAGGCGAAGCGCGACAGCGGCGTGCCCTGCTCGTTGCGATAGGCCTCGAAATCCTGCCGGCGGCCGGGGCCGGGATTGGCCTTGAAGGCGGCGAAGGCCGCGCGCAGCGCATGCCATTTCAGCGCGGCAACCCCGACATAGTCGACCATGTCGTGGCCGCGCAGCTGCGCCAGTGCGGCCTGCGTCCCGGCATCGATGCGGAATTCGGGAATCCGCTCGACGTCGACATAGAGCGCGTTGAGGAACAGCCGGCTGTTCGGCGAATACGGGCTGCAATCGCCCGGGCGGTCGTCGAACAGCGCATGCAGCGGATTGAGCCCGATGCCATCGGCGCCGAGCTGATGGGCGAATTCGAGCAGCGCTTGCAGGTCGGTGAAATCACCGATGCCCCAATTGCGCGCGGAGCGCACGCCGTAAAGCTGGACCGCGATCACCCAGCAGCGATCGAACGCGCCGCCGAACGCGCCTTCCGGCGCCACCAGCAGCGGCAATTCCTCGGTGCCCGATGCATCCGATAGCTGCAACCGGTGCACGCCTTCGGCCAGACCGGACGGCCACGTCACATTCCGCTCATGTGCCTCGCCCTGCGCAAGCACCGCGGGGCCGTTCGTGACCTTCCATTGCACCGGAAGCCGGGCCGTCTCCGCGAGCTGCGTTTGCCCACCATGGCCGCCTCTGACGACCACGGGATCGGCAACGATCCGCCGCGGCGTCTGGGGCGGCAGCGCCGCGAGGATCGCCGTCAGCGCCTCGGGGGTTGTCACACGGCGGTGACCGCTACCATCGATATACTCGGTCTGGATTCCCAGGGTCTGGGCTTTGGCGTAAAGGTCCATTCGGCACGCTGCTTGCTCGCAACGGTATCGGGATCGTTGCTAAATTGTACATATACGGGAAAGGGATAGTTGATGTTCAACGCTCTACCCTATCAAGCGTTCCCGCCGGGAACCATTGTCCGGCGAGCGGCTTTCTATCTGGGTCTGGCGCGCCTCCTTCCCGGCGTCGGGACGTCATTTGCATTTTCAATGGCGGCATCACCGTGAACAAAACCCTCCGGCCTGTCGAGAGTGCCCATGGCACTTTTCATATCACCGATGTCTACCCGTCGGTCGATGGCGGCCGCTTTCCGGTCAAGCGCATCGCGGGCGAACCTGTCGAGGTGTGGGCCGACATCTACCGTGACGGACATGACGTGATATCGGCGGCATTGGTGTGGCGGCACGACGGCGACGACGCGTGGCAGACCGCACCGATGACGCCGCACAGCGACGACCGCTGGGGCGGCGCGTTCGTGCCCGACCGGCCCGGCCGCTACAGCTTCGCGATCGAGGCCTGGACCGACGAATTCGCTAGCTGGCGGCATCGCTTCGAGCAGAAGCAGCGCGACGGCTGTGACCACACGCTGGATGCGGTCGAAGGCGCGGGCATGCTGACCCAGGCGCAGGCCGGGGGACCTGCCGCGGCCGCCGTCATCATCAGGCAGTGTGAGATCTTTCTGCAGACCGGCGAGCCGGGCGCGCTGCTCGCACCGGAATTGCGCGATGCGATGGCCGGCAGCCAGTTCCGCCGCGACCTGATGCGATCGCAGCTCTATCCGCTCACCGCGGACCGGCCGCGGGCGCGCAGCGGCGCGTGGTATCAGATGTTTCCGCGCAGCCAGGGCAAGAGGCCGGGCGTGCATGCGACCTTCAGCGATTGCATCGCGCGGCTGCCCGACATTGCCGCGATGGGCTTTGACGTCGTGCTGCTGGCGCCGATCCACCCGATCGGACAGACGCACCGCAAGGGCCGCAACAATGCCGCCATTGCGCAGCCGGGCGATCCCGGCAGCCCCTATGCGATCGGTTCGGCCGAAGGCGGCCACGACGCCGTACACCCCGAGCTCGGCACGCTGGACGACTTCCGCGCTTTCGTTGCGGCATGCCAGTCGCACGGCCTCGAGGTCGCGCTTGATTTCGCCGTGCAATGCTCCCCCGATCATCCCTGGCTGACCGACCATCCGGACTGGTTCAAGCGGCGTCCGGACGGGTCGATGCGCACCGCCGAACATCCGCCGCAGCGCTGGGACGATGTCGTCAATCCGGATTTCGGATCCGAGGATGCCACAGCGTTGTGGTGCGCGCTGCGCGATGTCGTGCTGTTCTGGGTCCAACAGGGCGTCAAGATCTTCCGGGTCGACAACCCGCACACCAAGCCGCTGGCATTCTGGGAATGGCTGATCCGCGAGGTGCAGGACCGCGATGCGGATGTGCTCTTCCTTTCCGAAGCCTTCGCGAGGCCGAAACTGATGAAGGGCCTTGCCAAGCTCGGCTTCACGCAGTCCTACACCTACTTCACCTGGCGCACCCAACGCGTCGAGCTCGAACAGTATCTCGGCGAGTTGGACTCCTATCCCGAGCGTGACTTCTTTCGGCCGAATTTCTTCGTCAACACACCCGACGTCCTGCCCTTCCACCTGCAAAGCGGCGAGTCCTGGATGTTCAAGTTGCGTCTCGCGCTGGCCGCGACGCTTTCAAGCAGCTACGGTATCTATAGCGGCTTTGAATTGCTCGAGCACACGCCGGTCCCCGGCCGCGAGGAATATCTCAACTCCGAGAAGTACGAGATCAGAGTTCGCGACTGGGATCAGGTGGGGAACATCAAGCCCTATATCGCGGCGCTCAACCGGATCAGGCGCGGCAATCCGGCCCTGCAACAATTCGCCAATCTGCGCTTTATCAATGTCGATGACGGTGGCGTGATCGGCTTTGTCAAGGAGGCCGCCGATCAGGGCAATGTGATCGCGGCTGCGATTGCATTGTCGGGCGAACCGCGTGAGGTCTGGCTTCCGCTCGGCGACGTCATGGTCGGCCGCGGCGAGGCCCGCCGTCCTGTCGCGGAACTGGAAGACCTTGTCACCGGCGAGCGTCACGCGCTCGAATGGGGAGGCATTAGCCTGCATCTCGATCCTGCGCGCGATCCCGCGTTGCTGCTGCGCTGTATCGCCTGAAGGAGCTTTCATGAACGTATTCTCCTCCGTCGATGCCGAGGTGAAGGTCGCAACCGAGACCTCAGACCAGCTGTGGTACAAGGACGCGATCATCTACCAGCTGCACGTCAAGGCGTTTGCCGACAGCAACAATGACGGCATCGGCGACTTCGCGGGGCTGACGGAGAAGCTCGGCTATCTGCAGGAGCTCGGCGTCACCGCGCTGTGGCTGCTGCCGTTCTATCCCTCGCCGGGCCGCGACGACGGCTACGACATCGGCGATTATGGCGACATCAATCCCGATTTCGGGACGATGAAGGACTTCAAGCGCTTCATCCAGGAGGCGAAGAAACGCGGCCTGCGCGTGATCACCGAGCTCGTCGTCAACCACACTTCGGACCAGCATGCCTGGTTCAAGCGTGCGCGCCGCAGCCCGCCGAATTCGAGCGCGCGCAGCTGGTATGTCTGGAGCGACACCGACCAGAAGTACCTGGATACGAGGATCATCTTCACTGATACCGAGAAGTCGAACTGGACCTGGGATCCGGAAGCCGGCCAGTTCTACTGGCACCGCTTCTTCTCGCATCAGCCGGACCTGAACTTCGACAATCCGCGCGTGGTGCGCGCCATCGTGCAAGTGATGAAGCGCTGGCTCGACACCGGCGTCGACGGCTTCCGGCTCGACGCCATTCCCTATCTGTGCGAGCGCGACGGCACCAACAACGAGAATCTGCCGGAGACGCATGCCATCATCAAGCGGCTGCGCCAGGAACTCGACGCCTATGCCAAGGGCAAGATCCTCCTGGCCGAAGCCAACCAATGGCCGGAGGACGTGCAGGAGTATTTCGGCCATGGCGACGAATGCCACATGGCCTATCACTTCCCGCTGATGCCGCGCATCTACATGGCGATCGCCCAGGAAGACCGCTTTCCGATCACCGACATCCTCCGGCAGACGCCCGACATCCCGTCGGCGTGCCAGTGGGCGCTGTTCCTGCGCAATCACGACGAGCTGACGTTGGAAATGGTCACCGACGTCGAGCGCGACTATCTGTGGTCGACCTACGCCAACGACCCGCGCGCCCGCATCAATGTCGGCATCCGCCGCCGCCTTGCGCCGCTGATGGACAATGACCGCCGCAAGATCGAGCTGATGAACTCGCTCTTGCTGTCGTTCCCGGGCACGCCGATCATCTATTACGGCGACGAGATCGGCATGGGCGATAACATCTATCTCGGCGACCGCAACGGCGTGCGGACGCCGATGCAATGGTCGCCCGATCGCAATGGCGGCTTCTCGCGTGCCGATCCGGCGCGGCTGTACGCGCCGATGATCATGGACCCGGTCTACGGCTACGAGGCCGTCAATGTCGAGGCGCAGTCTCGCAGCCTGTCGTCGCTGCTGTCGGCGACCAAGCGGTTGATCGCGGTGCGCAAGTCGACGCTGGCGTTCGGCCGCGGCACCATGACCTTCATCCGCCCGGAGAACCGCTCGGTGCTCGCTTATGTGCGCCAGTACCAGGGCGAGGTGATCCTGTGCGTCGCCAATCTGTCGCGCTCGGCGCAGGCGACCGAGCTCGACCTCTCCGCCTTCAAGGACCGCATTCCGCTCGAGATGCTCGGGCGCACGCGCTTCCCGGCGATCGGCGAGCTGCCCTACATGATCACGCTCGCCCCTTACGGCTTCTACTGGTTCCAGTTGCAGGAGCGCGACAAGTCCGAGCCGGTGACGCCGCGGGCCGTGCCGGAATTCGAGACGCTGGTGGTGCCGCTCAATTCGACCTGGACCTCGCTGGCGCGCGAGCGCGGCGTGTTCGAGCACGACGTGCTGCCCGGCCATCTCGCCCGTACCCGCTGGTATCCGGAGCATTCCGCCAAGGCGATCCAGCCGACGCTGGTGTCGGCGATCCCGTTCTGCGACGTCGGCGACAACAGGCCCTGGCTGATCGTCTTCGAGACCACGCAGCGCGGCACCACCAGCCGCTACGTGCTGCCGATGCAGATCGAGTGGGTTCGCTTCGATCGCGAACGCTACAATCCGCGTGCTTTCGCCGCCGTGCGCCAGGGTGCGCGCGAGGGCACGCTGCTCGACGTCGCCACCGACCAGATATTCACCGGCCTGTTCCTGCGAAACTTGCGTGAAAACCTCACGGTCGACGAGGGCGAGCAAGGCCTGAAGCTCGAATTCCGGCCGACCAGCCGGTTCTCCGACCGCCCGGTGCGGCAGCCGGAGCGGATTCGCGTATTCGAGAACGATCAGCCGCATTCGACCGCCCTGGTCGACAACGAGTATGTCACCAAGATCTACCGGAAGCTCGAGGTCGGCATCAATCCGGAGATCGAGATGGGCCGCTTCCTTACCGAAGTGGTCGCCTTTCCGAACACGCCGGCTTTGCTCGGCACCTCCGAACTGGTCGAGGGCGACAAGCGCAGCGCGGTCGCCGTGCTGCATGCGATGGTCGTCAACCAGGGCGACCTCTGGACCGTCGCGGCTTCGCATCTCGACCGCCTGGTCGAACGGCAACGCCTGCTCGCCGCAAGTGAAGGCCCGGCAGAGGACGGCGGCGATCATGCGACCTGGCTGCGCCATATGTCGCATAGCGGAAAGCGCCTCGCCGAGCTGCACATCGCGCTCGCCAGCAATCGCGACCTGCCGGACTTCGCGCCCGAGCCGACCAGGCCCGAAGACCTGCAGCGCTGGACCGATGAGATCATGGCGCGTGCCGAGCGCGTGTTCGACACTTTGAAGCAGCGCCGCGGCTCCCTCAAGGAGCCCGAGCGGCTGCTGGCCGATCAGTTGCAGGCCCAGCACGATACGCTGCCGGAACGGCTGAAGGCGCTGCTGCCGCGCGAGACCGACGGGCTCAGCATCCGCCATCACGGCGACCTGCATCTCGGCCAGCTCCTGGTCGCCAAGGACGACATCTTCATCATCGATTTCGACGGCGGACCCGGCCGCACGATCGCCGAGCGGCGGCGCAAGGCGCCGGCGGCCCGCGACGTCGCCGGCCTGATCCGTTCGATCGACTATGCCGCGACCGCGGCGCTGGAACGCGCGCTCAGGGTCGCGCCCGACGAGAGCGGCAGGCTGAGCCTGGCTCTCGCCGAATGGCGCGACCAAGCCGCGGTGGTCTTTTTGACCGCCTATCGCGAGACCATGGCCGGACAGCGCCTGTGGCCTGCCGACGCCAGGGCGGCCGACCGCCTGCTCAACTTTTTCCTGCTTGAGAAAGCCTTCTACGAGATCGAGTATGAGCTGGCCAACCGGCCGGATTGGCTGCGGGTGCCGCTGACCGGCCTGTTAAGGATTTTGGCGCAACAGCCGCATGAGGTTGCATGAACAAACTGCCCGCCGAGGCCTATGCCATCATCGAGGGCCGTCACTCCGACCCCTTCCACTATCTCGGGCTCCACGCCGAGGGGGATCGCAACGTCGTGCGCGCCTTCCTGCCTGATGCCGCCAATGTCGAGGCGATCGGCGAGCATGGCGAGACGGTGCCGCTGGCGCGGATCCATGATGCCGGCCTGTTCGCGGGCCCCCTGCCGAACGGCTCGACCCGCTATCAGCTCCGCGCCCGGTTCGGCGACAATGTCGTCGAGCTGGAGGACGCCTACCGCTTTCCGCCGATCCTGAGCGATTTCGATCTCTATCTGCTCGGCGAGGGCACGCATCAGCGCGTCTACGACACGCTCGGCGCGCATCCGATGACGCTCGACGGCGTCGACGGCATCGGCTTCGTGGTGCTGGCGCCGAATGCGCGGCGGGTCAGCGTGGTCGGCGACTTCAATTTCTGGGATGGCCGCCGCCACCCGATGCGCGTCCGCGGCCCCGGTTACTGGGAGCTGTTCATCCCGCGCGCCCGCGTCGGCGACCACTACAAGTTCGAGATCATCGGACGCAACGGCCAGCATCTGCCGCTGAAGTCCGATCCGCTGGCATTCGCCGCCGAGCTGCGGCCGAAGACCGCCTCGATCGTGATCGACGAGCGCAAGATCCCGCATCCGCGCCCGGCGCCGGATCGCGTCAACGCGCTGAGTTCGCCGATGTCGATCTACGAGGTCCATCTCGGCTCGTGGCGCCGCAAGGGCCGCAACGAGTGGCTGACCTATCGTGAGATGGCCGAGCAGCTGCCGGCCTATGCCAGCGACATGGGCTTCACTCATATCGAATTCCTGCCCATATCAGAGCATCCGTTCGACGGCTCGTGGGGCTACCAGCCGACCGGCATGTTCGCGCCCACCAGCCGGTTCGGATCACCCGACGATTTCGCCGCGCTGATCGACGCCTGCCACGGCGCCGGCCTTGCCGTGCTGCTCGACTGGGTGCCCGGGCATTTCCCCGACGATCCGCACGGTCTCGGCAATTTCGACGGCACCGCGCTCTACGAGCACGCCAATCCGCTGCAGGGCCGGCACCTCGATTGGGGCACGCTGATCTACAATTACGGGCGCACCGAGGTCACCAACTTCCTGGTGTCGAACGCGCTGTTCTGGCTCGATCGCTACGGCATCGACGGGCTGCGCGTCGATGCCGTCGCCTCCATGCTCTATCTCGACTACAGCCGCCCCGCCGGCGGCTGGATCCCGAACAAATATGGCGGGCGCGAGAACATCGAGGCGATCGACTTCCTGCGCCGCTTCAACACCGAGCTGTTCGCACATTTTCCGCAGGCGACGACGGCGGCGGAAGAGTCCACGGCGTGGCCGCAAGTATCGCGTCCCGTCGAATATGGCGGGCTCGGCTTCGGCTACAAGTGGAATATGGGCTGGATGCACGACACGCTGAAATACATCGGCAAGGATCCGATCCACCGCAAGCACCATCACGGCGACATCCTGTTCGGCCTGCACTACGCCTTCTCGGAGAACTTCATCCTGCCGCTGTCCCACGACGAGGTCGTGCACGGCAAGCGCTCGATCCTCGGCCGGATGCCCGGCGACGACTGGCAGCGCTTCGCCAATCTGCGCGCTTATTACAGCTTCATGTTCGGCCATCCCGGCAAGAAGCTGATGTTCATGGGCTGCGAGTTCGGCCAGGAGCGCGAGTGGAATCACGACTATTCGCTCGATTGGCATCTGCTGCAACAGCCGAGCACAAGGGCATCCAGAACCTGGTCCGCGACCTCAATCGGCTCTACCGCGCGCTGCCGGCGCTGCACGAGCTCGACTGCGACCAGGCCGGGTTCGAATGGGTCGTCACCGACGACGCCAACAACAATGTGTTCGGCTGGATCCGCAAGGGCAATGACGCGCGCGCCCGCTGCCTCGTGGTCCTGAACTTCTCGCCCAACGTCTATCGCAATTACCGCGTCCGGGTGCCGTTCGCCGGCAAGTGGCACGAGGTGTTCAACTCGGATTCCTCCCATTACGGCGGCACCAATGTCGGCAATGTCGGCGAGGTCCGTGCCTCGGAGGGCGCCACGCCTGAGCTCAGCCTCACCATTCCGCCGCTGGCAGCGATCTTCCTCGTACCGGAAAGCTGATTCATGCGACTGACCGGAGGAACGTCCGCACGGCTCGGTGCAAGCTGGGACGGCAGGGGCACCAATTTTGCGCTGTTCTCGGCCAATGCGGAGAAGGTGGAGCTGTGCCTGTTCGACGGCCAGGGCCGCCGCGAGCTTGAGCGGATCGAGATGCCGGAGCGCACCGAGGACGTCTGGCACTGCTATCTCAATGACGTCTCGCCGGGCCAGCTCTACGGCTACCGCGTCTACGGACCCTACGCGCCGGAGCGCGGCCACCGCTTCAACGCCAACAAGCTGCTGCTCGACCCCTATGCCAAGCGGCTGGCTGGCCGGCTGGTATGGAGCGATGCGCATTTCGCCTACCGCACCGGCAGCGCACGCGAGGATCTCTCCTTCGACCGGCGCGACAATGCCCGCGGCATGCCGAAGGCGGTCGTGGTCGACGAGACCTTCAACTGGGGCCGCCGCGAGATCCGGCCGCAGATTCCCTGGGAAGACACCATCATCTACGAGGCGCACGTCAAGGGCCTGACTCAGAAGCGCGAGGATGTGGCGCCCAATTTGCGTGGCACCTATGGCGGCCTGTCGTCGCCGGCGATGATCGACCACCTCAAGCGGCTCGGCGTCACCACCATCGAGCTGTTGCCGATCCACGGGCTGATCGACGACCGTGTCCTGGTCGAGAAGAAGCTTTCGAATTACTGGGGTTACAACACCATCGCCTTCTTCGCACCCGAGGCACGCTACGCCCAGGACAATGCGCTGGACTCGTTTCGTACTACAGTCGCGCGACTGCACGATGCCGGCATCGAGGTGCTGCTCGACGTCGTCTACAACCACACCGCCGAGGGCAACCATATGGGGCCGACGCTGTGCTTCCGCGGCATCGACAATGCCTCGTATTACTGGCTGAACCGCGAGAACCCGCGCTTCTACGACGACTTCACCGGCTGCGGCAGCTCGGTCAATCTCACCCATCCGCGCGTGCTGCAGATGGTGATGGATTCGCTGCGCTACTGGGTCGAGGTCTGCCATGTCGACGGCTTCCGCTTCGATCTCGCCACCACCTTGGCGCGCGGACCGAACGGGTTCGATCGCAACCATCCCTTCCTCACCGCAATACGCCAGGACCCGGTACTGGCGACCGCAAAGATGGTCGCCGAACCCTGGGACCTCGGGCTCGGCGGCTATCAGGTCGGCGCGTTTCCGTCGCAATGGTCGGAGTGGAATGACCGCTATCGCAGCGCGATGCGGCGCTACTGGAGCGGCGAAGGCAGCCTGATCGGCGATATCTCCGGGCGCATGACCGCGTCGTCGGATCTGTTCCACCACGACAACCGCGCGACCCGCGCCAGCATCAACCACATCACGGTGCATGACGGCTTCACGCTCGCCGATCTCTTCAGCTACAACGAGAAGCACAACGAGGCCAATGGCGAGGAGAATCGCGACGGCTCCAACGACAACCACAGCAACAATTGCGGCCACGAAGGCCCGACCGATGATCCCGCGATCATCGCGCTGCGCCGCCAGCTCCGGAAGAATGCGCTCGCCTGCCTGCTGCTTGCCCAGGGCACGCCGCTGATCCTCGCAGGCGACGAGGTCGCCAACACGCAAGGTGGCAACAACAACGCCTATTGCCAGGACAACGAGACCGGCTGGATCGGCTGGGACAATCTCGGCACGGACGACGACGCCGTCGATTTCATCGGTCACCTTACCGCGTTGCGCCAGCGCTTCGGCCAGATCCGCTGCCAGAGCTGGCTCGACGGCCGCCGCACCGACGGCAGCTATGGCGTGCTGTGGCTGACGCCATCAGCGGAGGAGATGAAGGAGTCCGACTGGAAATTCCCCGAAAGCCGGTTCCTCGCCTATGTGCTGGGCCCGATGGAACAAGGACAGGCGCCGATCTTTATCGTGCTGAATGCCGCGCCGCAGGAGATCGTGTTCAGAATGCCGAGGATGGCGGAATACAAGAGCTGGCAGCAGGTCCTGAACACCACCAAGGCGGAGCAGACCGGCGACCAATTCGCATCCGGCACCGACACCACGGCACCGCCGCGCTCGGTGCTGGCATTTGCGGGCTCGGCATGAGCAGGCAGCATTTCGGCGCTGAGCTCACACCCGACGGCGCGCGCTTCCGGCTGTGGGCGCCGGCAGCCAGGCGCGTCGACCTGCTGCTCGACAATCCGCATGCACTCACG
This sequence comes from Bradyrhizobium acaciae, assembly GCF_020889785.1. Taxonomy (GTDB): domain Bacteria; phylum Pseudomonadota; class Alphaproteobacteria; order Rhizobiales; family Xanthobacteraceae; genus Bradyrhizobium; species Bradyrhizobium acaciae. The sequence continues at coordinate 35,685 of NZ_JACMYK010000042.1, read as the reverse complement.
CGCGATGCCGCCGGCTGGTACGTCGCCGAGATCCCCGGCGCGCGCGCCGGTGCGCGCTACAAATTCCGCATCGATGACGAGGTCGATGTACCCGATCCGGCCGCCGCCTTCCAGCCCGACGACTTGTTCGGCCCTAGCGAGGTGATCGATCACGCCGCCTTCAAATGGCGCGCGACGGAGTGGCGCGGCCGCCCCTGGCACGAGGCCGTCGTTCTCGAGGCCCATGTCGGCACCTTCACACGAGAAGGCACCTACCGCGCGATGATCGACAAGCTCGATCACCTCGTCGCAACCGGCATCACCGCGCTCGAACTGATGCCGCTGGCGGATTTCGCTGGGCGCCGCAACTGGGGCTATGACGGCGTGCTGTGGTACGCGCCCGACAGTGCCTATGGCAGGCCCGAAGACCTCAAGACCCTGATCGACGAGGCGCATCTGCGCGGGCTGATGGTGATGCTCGACGTGGTCTACAACCATTTCGGGCCCGAGGGCAATTATCTCGGCCGCTACGCGCCCACCTTCTTCAGTGACGCGCATACGCCGTGGGGCAGCGCGATTGATTATCGCGTACCCGAGGTGCGCGCCTTCGCGATCGGCAGCGTCGTGAGCTGGCTCCGCGACTACCGCTTCGATGGGCTGCGCTTCGATGCCGTCAACACCATCGTCGAAGCCGGCGAAATCTCCATCCTGCATGACTTCAGCCGGGCCGCCGGCCAGCTCGCCACGGAGACAGGCCGGCAGATCAACCTCGCGCTGGAGAACGGCGACAACATTGCGAGCCTGCTTGACGGCGCCGAGGACCCGCCGGACGGCAAATTCCGCGGCCAGTGGAACGACGATTATCATCACGCCTGGCATGTGCTGCTGACCGGCGAAAAGCAGGGCTACTATGGTGATTACCGCTCACCGAAGCAGGACCTCGCACGCGCGCTGTCGTCCGGCTACATCTATCAAGGTGAGGTCTCGGAGTTCTGGGGCGGCAAGGCGCGCGGCGAGCCGAGCGGCGCGCTGTCACCGACCTGCTTCATCAACTTCCTGCAGAACCACGACCAGATCGGCAACCGGCCGCTCGGCGATCGGCTCGAAAGCCTCGCAAAGCCTGCGGCGATCGAAGCCGCGCTGGCGGTGACGTTGATCGCACCCAACACGCCGATGCTGTTCATGGGTGAGGAATGGGGCGCGACGACGCCGTTCCCGTTCTTCTGCGATTTCAAGGGCGACCTCGCTAACGCCGTCCGCGCCGGCCGGCGCAGGGAATTTGCCTGGGCCTATGCCAAATATGGCAACGACATTCCCGACCCGCTTGCCGAGGAGACGGTGCGGTCGGCCGTGCTCGACTGGGCAGCACTCGGCCACGATCCCGCCCGCACACGGCTTGCGCTGGTGCGTGACCTGCTCGCCGTACGCCGGCGCGAGATCACGCCGCACCTCCCAGGGGCGCGCTTCGGCGGCGACCGCGTGACGGGCGATCTCCTGACTGCGCATTGGCAGATGGGCGGCGGCCGCACGCTGTGGCTCACGGCCAATCTGTCGGATCGGGCGATCTCCGGCGTGGCGGAGCCGAAGGGAACTGCGATCTGGGGCGGCGCGTTGTCGAACGACCTCCCCGGCTGGGCGGTGCGCTGGCACATCGGATAGCACAATGCCTCCGGCGATCCCGATCGCGACATACCGACTGCAACTCACCGCCGATTTCGACTTCGATGCCGCCGCCGCGGTGGCGCCGTATCTGAAGGCGCTCGGCATCAGCCATGTCTATGCTTCGCCCTTCATGAAGGCGCGAAAGGGTTCTACCCACGGCTATGACGTCGTCGACCACACCAAGTTCAATCCGGAGCTCGGCGGCGAAGAAGGCTTCGCGCGGCTCAGCGATGCTCTGAAGCAGAACGACCTCGGGCTGATCCTGGATTTCGTGCCGAACCATGTCGGCGTGCACTTTGCCGACAATCCGTGGTGGCTCGACGTGCTGGAATGGGGCCCGGTGTCGCCGCACGCGGTCTCGTTCGACATCGATTGGGACCAATTGCCCTATCGCGCGCGCGGCGGCGTGCTGCTGCCGATCCTCGGCTCGTCCTATGGCCAGGCGCTGGAGCGCGGCGACATCGCGCTGCGTTACGACGCCAATGAAGGCAGCTTCTCCGCCTGGTATTTCGAGCACCGCCTGCCGATCGCACCGGAGCGCTATGGCGAGGTGCTGCGGACCATCGTCCGCGAGGCCGGTGCCGAAGACAGTCCAGCCGGCCGCGCGCTGATCGAGCTCGCCGCGCGGTACCGCGGACTGCGCCATCCGAACCGCGTCGAGGCCCCGACGCTGAAGGCGGCGATCAAGGCGATCGAAGGCGGCGCCGAGATCATCGCGCGCGGGCTCGATGCCTATCGCGCCGGCGAGGATCGCGCCACCCAGACGCTGGCGCTGCATCATCTTCTGGAACGCCAGCACTACAAGCTCGGTCACTGGCGGCTTGCCTCCAGCGACATCAACTATCGTCGCTTTTTCGACGTCAACACGCTGGCCGGTCTCAGGGTCGAGGACGCCGCCACTTTCGAAGCGAGCCATAGTCTCGTGAAGCGGCTGATCGCGGCGGGCCGGCTGCAAGGCCTGCGGCTCGACCATATCGACGGCCTGCGCGATCCCGCGCAGTATTTCCAGCGGCTGCGCCGCCTGATCCGCTCCGCGCAGGGCGCCACGGCAAAGCCGTTCTACATGGTGATCGAGAAGATCCTCGGCGAGGACGAGAAGCTGACGAAGTTTGCCGGCGTCCATGGCACCACCGGCTATGAATGGATGAACACGATCAGCCAGGTGCTGGTCGACGGCAGCGGCCTCGATCCGCTCAACGAGATCTGGCGCCAGATCAGCAACCAATCGCCGAACCTGACGCCGGTGCTGCGCGCAGCCAAGCGCCGCGTGCTGGAGACCTTGCTGACCAGCGAATTCACCGTGCTGGCGCGGCTCGTCGCACGCATCGCCAGCGGGCATTATTCGACCCGCGACTTCTCCGCTGACAGCCTGCGCCAGGCGCTCGAGCTTTATGTGCTGCACTTCCCGGTCTATCGCACCTATCTCACCGGCTCCGGCCCGACTGCGCATGACCGTGCGCTGATCAGCGAGACCATCGAGCGCGCCCGCGCCGACTGGTTCGCGGCGGACGAAGGCATTTTCGACTTCTTGCGCGACGCCCTGACGATGGACCTGCTGAAGCCCGGCCGCCCCCCGCACAGCGCGCCGCGGGTGCGGCGCTTCGCCCTGAAGGTGCAGCAATTCACCGGGCCGATGATGGCGAAGTCATTGGAGGACACGACGTTCTATCGCTATCACCGCCTGCTGGCGCTCAACGAGGTCGGCGGCGATCCGGCGGCGCGTGCGATTGCGCCTGAGACCTTCCACGCCATGATGCAGGCCCGCGCCCGCGAATGGCCGCACGGCATGACCTCGACTGCGACCCACGACACCAAGCGCGGCGAGGACGCCCGCGCCCGGATCACGGCGCTCGCGGAAATCCCCGGCGAATGGACCAGCGCGGTGGCGCGCTGGAAGGTGCTGAACGCGCCGCATCTGGTGCTCGACGGCGAGATGCGCGCTCCGTCGGCAACGTTTGAATACATGCTGTATCAGGCCCTGCTCGGGGTCTGGGACCCGGATGATCCAGCGCTGGTCGCGCGCATCCAGGCCTATGCACTGAAGGCGGCGCGCGAGGGCAAGCAGGAAACCAGCTGGCTCAATCCGCACCAGCCTTACGAGGCCGGCGTGAAAACCTTCATCGAGCGGATCCTCGATCGCAAGACCTCACCTGAATTCCTCGATGCGCTCAACACGCTGGCACAACGCACCGCGCTGATCGGCGCATTGAATTCGCTCAGCCAGATCACGCTGAAGGCGGCCACGCCGGGCGTGCCGGACTTCTACCAAGGCACCGAAAGCTGGGACCTCTCGCTGGTCGACCCCGACAATCGCCGCCCGGTCGATTTTGCCGCACGCGCGGAAGCGCTTGCAGCGCTTGAGACGCCGGATTGGGACGCGCTGGCACAGAGCCGGCGCGACGGCCGGCTCAAATTCGCATGGACGCGGCACCTGCTGCGGCTGCGCAACGAGATGGCCGAAATCTTCACCAGCGGCAGCTACGAACCGCTCGCCATCGGCGGGCCGCACCGCGATCATGTCGTCGCCTTCGCACGGCGCCATGGCCGCGAGGCAGTCATCGTCGCGGTGACGAAATCATTCGCGCCGTTCACGCAAGGCGGACGCAGCTGGCCGCGACCTGAAGCCTTTGAAGGCGAGCTCGACCTCGTTGGATACGCCCTCCCCGGCGGCGATAACAAAATTCAGCTCTCGACACTGTTTGCCAGTCTGCCGGTCGCAGTGCTGAAGGCCAAGGTTGCGGCAGCAGCGACGCAAGCCTCAAAGCGCGCGCGCTCCCACTGCTGACACCGCGCGTCAGCGCTTGGTCAGCAGCAACTGTCCGCTCTTCTGAATGGCGGCCTGCGCAACCTCGGCGAAGCGCTGCAGCAGCCACGGCAGCGTCACCTCCACACGCACGACGGCATCCTCGACGTCGACATGCCCGGCCGCGACCTGCCCCATCGCGCGGACACGAAAGTTCATGCGGTTATTCTCCCAGCGCTCCTCGTCGACACTCAGCACCGGCACGTTCGCGGCTGCGCGCGACAAGCCCATCTTCAAGCGGCGGATGGCCTCGTCACGGCCAAGGCTGTGGGGAATCGAGACGATCAGCGGAGCCGACATCGGGGTGCACTCCTCCAAGGATTCCGTTCATGTAGTTCTGTTCCAACCCAAACGGAAGACCACACAGCTTTATCGCACTGCCCAACCCGGAACCTTCATCATGACGGGTTGTTTCCTCTCCCGAAGGGCAGAGATCAACAGGCCCGCCGGGCTGAGGAGAGTTGAGATGTCAATTGGAACGATCATCCTTATTATTCTGGTCATTGCGCTGCTTGGTGGCTTCAGCGGCATCGGGGGCGGGCCGTTCTACGGCACCGGCTATTATGGCGGCGGCGGTCTCGGCCTCGTAATCGTGATCCTGCTCATCCTGCTGTTGCTCGGACGCCTCTAGCGCCGGGAATGTTGGGTACTATCCGCATCAACAACTGTCATCACCCGCGAAAGCGAACGCGGGTGATCCAGTATTCCAGAGGCGTCGACGATTGAACCGATGGGCCGCGGCGTACTGGATACCCCGCTTCGCGGAGTATGACGACGTGAGTCAACGGCACCAGCCCGCCCAATGACGGCTACAATGCCGCGAGCCTCTTCATCGCCGGCTTGATCGACGAGGCCGCATCCTCATAGCCGTCCCAGGCCTTGGTCTTCGCGAGCAGCGCTGGCACCGACCGCACCGTGTACTTCTTCGGATCGAGATCGTCGCGCAGCTGGGTCCAGGTCAGCGGCATCGACACGGTGGCGCCCGGTCGCGCCCGCGGCGACAGCACCGCGACCGCGGTCGAGAGCCGGTCGTTGCGCAGATAGTCGAGGAAGATCTTTCCGGTGCGCTTGGCCTTCGACATGTTGATCAGGTAGCGTTCGGGGTCATCCTGCGCCATCCACTGGCAGATCGCTTGCGCGAACGCCTTGGCCTCCTTCCACGTCACCTTGTCCTTCGCGCCTGAGGATAGCGGCGCCACGACGTGGAGACCCTTGCCGCCGGTGGTCTTGCAGAAGCTCTCGAGGCCGACCGCGGTGAGCCGCTGGCGCATGTCCTTGGCAGCGTCGATCACGTCGGGGAACGCTACATCGGGCGCGGGATCGAGATCGAAAACCAGCCGGCCCGGCGTGTCGTAGGCATCGGGCGCACAATTCCAGGGATGCAGCTCAAGGCCGCCGAGCTGCGCGACCGCGGCGAGCCCCTCGACCTGATCAATCTGCAGATAGGGCTTGCGGTCGCCGGAGACCTTGGCGAGCTTCAGGAGCTTCGACGTACCCGCCATCGCGTGGCGCTGGAAGAAAGTCTCGCCCTTGATGCCGTCAGGCGCGCGCACGATCGAGCACGGCCGGCCCTTGAGGTAGGAGATCATCCATTCGCCGACCGCAGCGAAATAGTTGGCGAGGTCGAGCTTGGTCACTGGCTCGGCATCGCCGGCATCCGGCCACAGCGCCTTGTCGGGATGGGAGATGACGACACCCATTACCTCGGCAGTCCCCTTTTTCGCCACGCCTCTTGCCATCGGCTTCACCACCTTGGTTACGACCGGCCGTTCGGCCTCGACCTCATGCGCCGGCTTGTCCTGGCGCAGGCCCTTGAACGCCGCCTGGCGGATATTCTGAGCGTCAGTCCAGCCGGCGAACTCGATCTCGGCGACCAGTTCGGGCTTCAGCCAGTGCACGTCGCGGGTCTTCTTCGGCGCATTCTTGCCGCCGAACGGGCTGGTGTCCGATGCCGCCGCCTTCAGCGCCGGCATGATGCGGCGAACGGTGTCCCGGCCGAAGCCGGTGCCGACGATGCCGACAAAGGCCAGATGATCGCCGCGATAGACGCCCGCCATCAGCGAGCGGAATTTGCCATTGGTATCCTTCCAGCCGCCGATCACCACCTCATGGCCGGCGCGGATCTTGGCCTTGGTCCAGTCGTCGGACCGGCCCGACCGATAGGCGCCGTCGAGCTTCTTGGAGACGATACCTTCCAGCCCGAGCTCGCGCGCCGAGTCCAGCACGGCGTCGCCACGCTGCTCGAAATGCTCGACATAACGGATCAGAGGGTTCTTGCCCTTGCGGGCTGCGAGCAGCGCCTTGAGCCGCGCCTTGCGCGCGGTGAGCGGCAGCGGGCGCAGATCCTCGTGGCCGGCAAACAGCAGGTCGAACGCGTAGAAGATCAGCTGACCGGTCTTGCCGTCCGAGAGCGCCGCCTGCAACGTCGAAAAATGCGGGATGCCTTTCTCGTCGAGCGCGACGATCTCGCCATCTATCAGGGCATCCGGCAGCTTGCCGGCCTCCTTCACGATCGCGCCAAACTTGTCGGACCAGTCGAGCCCCTTGCGGGTCTTCAGCACGGCCTCACCGTCCTCGACGCGAAGCTGCACGCGATAGCCGTCGAACTTGATCTCGTGGCACCAGCCCGCGCCATTTGGCGGGCTCTCGACCGCGGCGCAGAGCTGCGGCGTGACGAAATCGGGCATCTCCGTCACCTGCTTCGACGTCGCCTTCGGTCGTTCCTTCAGCTTTGCTTTCGGCGCCGGCGCCTTGGTTTTGGCGCGCGCGTCCGCCGCCATGCCGTGATTGGATTGCCAGACTGCATCGGCCTTGGCCCTTCCGTTGCCCTTCGCCAGCATGAACGGTTTCGGTGCACGCCCCTTGCCGGCTGCGATCTGCTCCATCGAACGGCCGGAGGCAACCGAGCGGTCCTCGTCGAGGATTGCTTCGCCGTTGCCATCGACGGCATACTCATCTCGGTGCTTGATCAGCAGCCAGTTGGTACGTTTGCCGCCGGTGCGATCGTTCTTCATCCGCACCAGCACCCAGCTGCCGTGCAGCTTGTCGCCATGCAGCGTGAACTTGAGGTCGCCCTTCTTGAAGCCGCGCTCGGGATCGTCAGATTCCCAGGTGCCGCGATCCCACAGCTGCACCGTGCCGCCGCCATACTGGCCTTCGGGAATGGTGCCTTCGAAATCGCCATAGTCGAGCGGATGATCCTCGACCTCGACCGCGAGCCGCTTGTCATGCGGATCGAGCGAGGGCCCGCGCGTCACCGCCCAGGACTTGAAGACGCCATCGAACTCCAGCCTGAAATCATAATGCAGCCGCGTCGCATCATGCTTCTGGATCACGAAGCGCCGCTGCTTCGCTGGCGCGACCCTGACCTCGCCCGACGGCTCATTGGTCTTCTCGAAGTCGCGCTTCTTGCGATAGGTGGTGAGATTTCTCAGCGACACGTAAAGGCCTCGGGACAAACGGCGGCCGCCGCCTGTGCGGCCATCAGGAACCAAAACCTACGGTATCCGTTCAAGTTCCAAACTCAAGCTGTTTGGAGACGATGATGGCTGCTCCCCGCGCCTACTGGAAAGGCACGCTCAAACTCTCGCTGGTGTCGTGCCCCGTGGCGCTCTACCCGGCCTCGACCACAGTCGAGAAGACCCGCTTCCACATGATCAACCGGGAGACCGGCAACCGGCTGAAGCAGCAGATGGTGGATACCGAGACCGGCGATATCGTCGAGGGCGACCAGAAGGGCCGCGGCTACGAGGTAAGCAAGGGCAAATATGTCGAGATCGAGAAGGACGAGCTCGAGGCGGTCGAGATCGAGAGCAACCACACCATCGATATCGACAGTTTCGTGCCCGAGGGCGAGATCGACAAGCGCTATCTCGACCACCCCTATTACATCAGGCCCGACGGCAAAGCCGGCGTCGACGCCTTCGCGGTGATCCGCGACGCCATGAAGGACCAGGACCGGGTCGCGCTGGCGCGGATCGTGCTGACCAACCGCGAACACGTGATCGCGATCGAACCACTCGACAAGGGCATGCTCGGCACCACCCTGCGCTACCCCTACGAGGTGCGCGAGGCCGACGATTATTTCGATGACATCAAGAGCCCGAAAGTGACCAAGGACATGATCGAGCTTGCCGGTCACATCCTGGACAGCAAGGCCGGCCATTTCGACCCGTCGAAATTCAAGGACGAATACGAGACCGCGCTGAAGGCGCTCGTCCGCCGCAAGGCCGCCGGCAAGCCGATCAAGGCCGCCGCGCGCGAGGAAAAGCCGAGCAATGTGGTGAGCCTGATGGACGCGCTGAAGCAGAGCCTGAAGAACCGGAAAGGCGGCGCCAGGCGCTCAGGCTCCAGCGCACGGCGCCCGGCCGCGCATCGCCGTACCGCCAAGAAGGCGCACCGGTCGAGCGCGCGATCGCGCAAGGCGGGATAAGGCCTCTCCACGTCATTGCGAGCGAAGCGAAGCAATCCATCTTTCCCCGCGTGGAGAGATGGATTGCTTCGTCGTTTCGCTCCTCGCAATGACGAGGATGGATATGCGATGGCTACTTCTTCTTCGACGTCTTGCGCTTCTTCGCCGTCTTCTTCTTGGACGCCTTCTTCGGCACCTTGCGGCCCTTGGCGCGCGCCTCGGATAGTCCGATCGCGATCGCCTGCTTGCGGCTCTTCACCTTCTTCTTGGAGCGGCCGCTGCGCAGCGTCCCGGCCTTGCGCTTCTTCATCACACGCTCGACATCGCCAGATGCCTTCCGCGAGTATTTTCTTGCCATGGTTTCTCTCCCGGTGAGGGAGGACAAGCTTCGGTGGGGGCGAACGTTCCATCTGCGTCGTTGCCCGGCTTGACCGGGCAACCCAGTATTCCAGAGACGCCTGTGATTGAGCGGAGAAGCCGCGGCGTACTGGATGCCCCGCATGAAGCGGGGCATGACAGCTCAGTCCGCCGCGCGCAGCCGATAGCCGATGCCGGTCTCGGTCAGCACGAATTGCGGACGCTCGGGATCGGCCTCGATCTTCTGCCGGAGCTGGCGCACATAGACCCGCAGATATTGCGCGTCGGTCAATTCGTCCCACAATTCCTTCAGCAGGAAGCGGTGGGTCAGCACCTTACCGGCGTGCTGCACCAGCACGCGCAGCAGGTCATATTCCTTCGGCGACAGCTTGATCTCCTTGTCGCCGACCTTGACGATCCGCCGCACCAGATCGACCGAAAGATCGCCGGAGCGGAACACCGGCCGTTCGCCCTGCACCTGAAGCTGGTGGCGCAGCGCCGCGCGCAGCCGCGCCAGCAATTCGTCCATGCCGAACGGTTTTGTCAGATAGTCGTCGGCGCCAAGATCGAGCGCTTGCACCTTGCCGGCCTCGTCGCCGCGGCTCGACAGCACCACCACCGGAACGCTCTCGTTGCGGCCGCGGATCATGCGCAGGAGGTCGTGGCCCTGGATATCGGGCAGTCCGAGATCGAGGATGATCAGCGCCGGCCCCTCGGCCAGCATCTCCAGAGCGATCTTGCCGTTGGAGGCTTCCAGGATGTCGTAGCCCTGCGTGCTCAGCCCCATCCGCAGCAGCTTGCGGATCGGCGGCTCGTCGTCGATGACCAGGACCTTAATGGGTGTCGCGTTCATGCGGCAGTGTCCAGCGCGTTGGTGTCGGCCGTAACAGGCAGGCGGATGGAGATGACGGCACCGCTGCGGTCGGCGCGGTTGGCCGCCGCGATGGTGCCGCGCATCGCCTCGACGAAGCCGCGCGAGATCGCAAGCCCGAGGCCGGTGCCGGGACGGACATGGTCCCCCTTCTCGGCGCGATAGAACTTGTCGAACACGCTTTCGAGCTCGGCGGGGGGAATGCCATTGCCCTCGTCCAGGATCTGCAGGGTCACGGCGTCACGGTCGCGCGCGCCGCGGATCGAAATCGTGGTGTCCGAGGGGGCATATTTGGCGGCGTTGTCGAGCAGATTGAACAGTACCTGCTCGAACAGCACGGCATCGAGCTCCAGCATCGGCAGGTCGGCCGCGAGTTCCAGCGAGACCCGGTGATGCACCAGGATCTTGGCGGCACGGCGCAGCGCGCTGCCGACGATCTCACCGACATCGTGTCGCGCGGTGTTCGGCACGATCGCGCCGGATTCCAGCTTGGTCATGTCGAGCAGATTGGCGATGAACCGGTTCAGCCGCTCCGACTCGTCGATCACGGTCGCGAGCAGGTCATGCTTCTGGGCGTCGCTCAGGTTGGCGCCGAGATCGCGCAGCGCCGAGGCCGAGCCGAGCACCGAGGCCAGCGGCGTCTTCAGATCATGCGAGATCGAGGTCAGAAGCGCGCCGCGCAACCGGTCGGATTCGACCGTGCGCTTGACTCGGTCCATGTCCTCAACCAGCAGCACGCGCTCGATCGCGAGCGCGCCCTGATCGACCAGCGCGTCGAGCAGCCGGCGCTGGTCCGGCGTCAACAGCGGGCCGGTGCGGTCGTCGTCGATGCCTATCACCCCGATCGGCCCGCGGCCGGTGCGCATCGGCAGGAACAGCCGTTTTCCCCCCGGCAGCGTGTCCGAGCCGCGGCCGGCCGGGCGATCGTTGCCCCAGGCCCAGTTGGCGGCGGCGAGATCGGCCTGGTCGAGCTGGTCCTCCGGCGGATAGCCGCTCTTGACGGTCAGCGTGCCGCCTTCCGGCAGCAGCAGCACCACGCGCACCTTCAGCATCAGCGCGATCTGGTAGGCGGTCGCCCACAACACATCGTCCAGCGTCGCGGTGCCGGCGAGCTTGCGGCTGAAGGCATAGAGCGACTCGGTGGTGCGGACGCGGCCGATCGCGGTATCGGCCTGGGTGCGCACCCGCGCCGCGACGTTGGAGACCAGCAGCGCGATCAGCATGAAGAAGAAGAACGCCGCAACGTTGGTCGGGTCGGTGATGGTGAAGGTATAGACCGGCGGCAGGAAGAAGAAATTGTAGCACAGCGATGCCGCGACGCTGGCCAGCAGCGACGGCCACAGGCCGTAGCGCGCCGCAGCGCCGACCACGGCGGTGATGAACACGAGGTCGACATTCTCGATGCCGAAGAATGGCTGGATCAGCTTGGCCGCGCCGAGCCCGATGGCCGTCAGCAGCAGCGCCATCAGGTAGGGCCGCGGATTGAACGGCTCTTGCCGCTGCGCGGTCTGCACCGCCGCCTTGCCAACCGGCAGCTCGTCGCCGGCGATCACGTTGACGCTGATATTGCCGGCGCGGCGCACCAGATCGTGCACCACAGAGCCGTGCGTCAGCTCGAACCAGCGCGAACGCGTCGATTTGCCGATGATGATCTGGGTGACGTTGTTGGCTTGCGCAAAATTGATGACGTCGTCGGCGATGCGGCGACCGACGCCGGGCAGCGTCAATGCCTCGCCGCCGAGCGATTCCGCCAGCCGCATGGTATCGGCCAGGCGGTCGCGCTGCTCGTCGCTCAATTGCAGGCTGCGTCGCGTCTCGATGCTGACGGCGGTCCATTGCGCATGCAGCCGGTCGGCCAGGCGTTTGGTGTAGCGCACGAGGCCTGCCGCGCGCGGGTCTTCGCTCAGGCAAACAAGAATCCGCTCGCCGGCGGCCCAAGGGCCCTGGATGGCATTGGCCTGCATGTGGTTGAGCAGCTGCTCGTCGACACGCTCGGCGGTGCGGCGCAGTGCCAGCTCGCGCAGCGCGGTGAGATTGCCGGGCGAGAAATAGTGCTCAAGCGCCCGCTCGGCTTGCCTGGGCACATAGACCTTGCCCTCCTTCAGCCGCTGGATCAGGTCGTCGGGCGTGAGGTCGATCAGCTCGATCGCATCGGCGCGATCGACCACCGAGTCGGGCACGGTCTCGCGCACCCGCACATGGGTGATCTGCGCGACGACGTCATTGAGGCTCTCGATGTGCTGGATGTTGATCGCGGTGTAGACGTCGATGCCGTGCGACAGCAGCTCCTCGACATCGAGATAGCGCTTGGGATGCCGGCTGCCCGGTGCATTGGTGTGGGCGAGCTCGTCGACCAGCGCGAGCTGAGGGCGCCGCGCGATCACGGCATCGAGGTCCATTTCCTCGAGCGTCTGGTCGCGATAGGCCAGCCGCTTCCGCGGGATCACTTCGAGACCCCTGAGCAGCGCCTCGGTCTCCATCCGGCCGTGGGTTTCGACGACACCGACCACGACGTCGACGCCCGCCTTGAGGCGGGCGTGGGCGCTCGAGAGCATCTCGTAGGTCTTGCCGACGCCGGGGGCGGCGCCGATGAAGATCTTCAGCCGCCCCGAGCGATCGGTCTCCCGGCGCGCCGCCTCCAGCAGCGCATCCGGCGAGGGTCGTTTGTGGGGGTCACGCTGATTGGCCATACCGCAATATAGTCATCCTGCGAGAGCGGGCCTACTCCCCTATTTCGCCTTTGCCGCGTCGAGCGCCAGGTTGAGCGCAAGAACGTTAACGCGAGGCTCGCCGATCACGCCGGCGAAGCGACCTTGCGTGTTCTGCGTCACCAGCTCACGCACCGAATCCTCGGACATGCTGCGCGCCTTGGCCACCCGCGGCACCTGGAACAGCGCAGCGTCCGGCGTGATGTCGGGATCGAGGCCGCTGGCCGAGGTGGTGACGAGATCGACCGGCACGCCGGCCGACGGGTTCTCCGCCCTCAGCTTCTCGACATCCTCCTTGACCCGGTCGTTCAGCGCCTTGCTGGTCGGACCGAGGTTGGAGCCGCCGGAATTGGCCGCGTTGTAGGGCGCCGGCACGGTCTTGGAGGAATCGTTCGGATCGGGCGCGACCGTCGCCGACGGCCGGCCGTGGAAGTATTTGTCCTCCTTGAACTCCTGCCCAATCAAAGCGGAGCCGATCACCGTGCCGTCCTTCTCGATCAGGCTGCCTTGCGCCTGCTTCGGAAAGATGACGCCGGCGATCGCCGTCATGGCGAGCGGATAGGCAAGGCCCGTGATCGCGGTCAGCAGAACCAGCACGAGGATGGCGGGACGAATTTCTCTCAACATGATAGGTCTCCTAAGTCTCTTTCGTCATTGCGAGCGAAGCGAAGCAATCCATGGTTCGGCATAACGGATGGATGGATTGCTTCGTCGCTTCGCTCCTCGCAATGACGGTTGTAGTTAAGCCAGGCCCAGGGCGGCGACGATGAGGTCGATCGCCTTGATGCCGATGAACGGGATGATGATGCCGCCGAGGCCATAGATCATCAGGTTGCGGCTGAGCAGCGCGCCGGCGCCGACGGCGCGATACTTGACGCCCTTCAACGCCAAGGGGATCAGCGCAATGATGATCAGCGCGTTGAAGATGATCGCCGACAGGATCGCGCTCTGCGGGCTCGCGAGGTGCATCACGTTCAGCACCTGGAGCTGCGGATAGAACGCGAGGAACATCGCCGGGATGATCGCGAAATATTTCGCGACGTCGTTGGCGATCGAGAACGTGGTCAGTGCACCGCGGGTCATCAACAGCTGCTTGCCGATCTCGACCACCTCGATCAGCTTGGTCGGGTTGGAGTCGAGGTCCACCATGTTGCCGGCTTCGCGGGCCGCCTGGGTGCCGGTGTTCATGGCGACGCCGACGTCGGCCTGCGCGAGCGCCGGCGCATCATTGGTGCCGTCGCCGCACATCGCAACCAGCTTGCCCCTGGACTGCTCGTCGCGGATCAGCTTGAGCTTGTCCTCAGGGGTTGCCTGCGCCAGGAAGTCGTCGACGCCGGCCTCGGCCGCGATCGCTGCCGCGGTCATCGGGTTGTCGCCGGTGATCATCACGGTGCGGATACCCATGCGGCGCAATTCTGCGAAGCGCTCGCGGATGCCGCCCTTGACGATATCCTTGAGGTGCACGACGCCGAGCAGCTTGCCGTCCTTGGCCACCGCCAGCGGCGTGCCGCCGGCTTTGGCGATCTCGTCGGCGATCGCCTGGATCTCGCGGGCTTCCGCGCTCATCGTCGCCGCGACCGCACGGACGGTGTTGCCGGAGGCGACCGTGCGGGGTGAACCGCCGTCGACATAGGCGAGGATGGCATCCACCGCGCCCTTGCGGACCGACGAGGAGCCGGCATCGATGCCGCTCATGCGGGTCTGCGCGGTGAACGGCACGAAGGTCGCGGCAAGCTCGTGCATGTCGCGGCCACGGATGCCGTACTTCTCCTTGGCGAGCACCACGATCGAGCGGCCTTCCGGCGTCTCGTCGGCCAGCGAAGCCAGCTGTGCCGCGTCGGCGAGGTCCTGCTCGGAAACGCCACGGATCGGGCGGAACGCGGTCGCCTGGCGGTTGCCGAGCGTGATGGTTCCGGTCTTGTCCAGCAGCAGCGTATCGACGTCGCCGGCGGCTTCCACCGCGCGGCCGGACATCGCCAGCACGTTGAAGCGCACCAGGCGGTCCATGCCGGCGATACCGATCGCCGACAGCAGCGCGCCGATCGTGGTCGGGATCAGCGTCACGAACAGGGCCACCAGCACCACGACCGAGATCGAGCCGCCGGCATAGGCCGCATAGCTCGGTATCGTCACCGTCGCGAACACGAAGATGATGGTGAGGCCCGCCAGCAGGATGTTGAGCGCGATTTCGTTCGGCGTCTTCTGCCGCTCCGCGCCCTCCACCAGCTTGATCATCCGGTCGATGAAGGTTGAGCCCTGGGCTGCGGTGATGCGGACGCGGATCCAGTCCGACAGCACCTGGGTGCCGCCGGTGACCGCCGAGCGATCGCCGCCGGACTCGCGGATCACAGGCGCGGATTCACCGGTAATCGCCGCTTCATTGACTGAAGCAACGCCTTCGATCACTTCGCCGTCCGACGGGATGTTGTCGCCGGCCTCGACCAGCACGATGTCGCCGACCTTCAGCGAGGTGCCGGGCACCATGCGATAGGTCCGGTCGGTGCCGGTGAGCAGCTTGGCCTGACTCTCGGTACGGGTCTTTTTCAGGGACTCCGCCTGCGCCTTGCCGCGGCCTTCGGCAACGGCCTCGGCGAAGTTGGCGAACAGCACGGTGAACCAGAGCCAGAGGATGATCTGGAAGGTGAAGCCGAGATTGGCGTTACCAATGACGAGGTCGCGCACGAAGATCACGGTGGTCAGCGCCGCCACGACCTCGACCACGAACATCACGGGGTTCTTCGCCATCAGCCGGGGATCGAGCTTGACGAAGGCCGATTTGATTGCCGGCACCAGGATCTTCGGGTCGAGCATGGTTGACGCCGTCACCTGCTTCTGCAGTCTTGTGGTTTCCATGGATGTCACTCCGGACAATTCGATCAGAACAGGGTGTTGGCGTTCATGGCGAGGTGCTCGACGATCGGCCCGAGCGCCAGCACCGGGAAGAAGGTGAGACCGCCGATGATCAGGATCACGCCGATGACGAGGCCGACGAACAGGCCGCCGGTGGTCGGAAAGGTGCCCGCCGAGGCCGGGATCGACTTCTTCTCGACCAGCGAACCTGCAATGGCCATGGCCGGCACGATCATGAAGAAACGGCCGACGAACATCGCCATCGCGAGCGTCAGATTGTAGAACAGGGTGTTGCCGGTGAGGCCCGCGAACGCCGAACCGTTGTTGCCGGTTCCCGAGGTGTAGGCATAGAGCACTTCGGTGAAGCCGTGCGGACCGGCATTGGCCATCGAGGCCACCGCCGACGGCAGCACCACGCCGACCGCGGTCCAGCCGAGATACATCAGCGGCAGCACCAGGATCGCAAGCATCGCCATCTTGACCTCGCGCGCCTCGATCTTCTTGCCGACATATTCGGGGGTGCGGCCGACCATCAGGCCGGCGACGAAGATCGCCAGCACGACGAACAGCAGCATGCCGTAGAAGCCGGCACCGACACCGCCGATGATGACCTCGCCGAGCTGCATGTTGATCAGCGGGATCATGCCGCCGAGCGCGGTGAAGCTGTCATGCATGGCGTTGACCGCGCCGCAGGAGGCGGCGGTGGTGATCACGGCGAACAGCGAGGACGCGACGATGCCGAAGCGGACCTCCTTGCCCTCCATGTTGCCGCCGGTCAGACCGTAAGCCTGCAGGAGCGAGGTGCCGTTGGCTTCCGCCCAGTAGGTGACCGTGACGCCGGCGACGAACAGGAGGCCCATCACGGCGAAGATCGCCCAGCCCTGCCGTTCATTGCCGACCATGCGGCCGAACACGTTGGTCATCGCGGCGCCGAGCGCGAAGATCGAGATCATCTGCACGAGGTTGGACAGGGCGGTCGGGTTCTCGAACGGGTGCGCGGCGTTGGCGTTGAAGAAGCCTCCGCCATTGGTGCCGAGCATCTTGATCGCAACCTGCGAAGCGACGGGCCCGAGCGCGATGGTCTGCTTGCCGCCCTCCAGCGTGGTGGCATCGACATAGGCGCCGAGCGTCTGCGGCATGCCCTGCCAGACCAGGAACAGCGCATAGACGATGCAGATCGGCAGCAGCACGTAGAGCGTGCAGCGCGTGACGTCGACCCAGAAATTGCCGACCGTGCGCATCGACGACCGGGTGAAGCCGCGGATCAGCGCCATCGCCAGCGCGATGCCGGTCGCGGCCGACAGGAAATTCTGGTGGGTCAGGCCCAGCATCTGGACCAGATAGGACAGCGTGCTCTCGCCGCCGTAGTTCTGCCAGTTGGTGTTGGTGATGAAGGAGATCGCAGTGTTGAACGAGAGATCCTCGGCAGCCGCGGTCTGGCCGGCCGGGTTGAACGGCAGCACCGCCTGTAACCGCATCAGGCCGTAGATCAGCGCGAAGCCGCCGACATGGAACAGCAGCATGGCGACCGTATAGGTCAGCCAATGCTGCTCGCGCCGCTCGTCGACGCCGCCGACCCAGTAGATGCCGCGCTCGAGGGGGCGCAGCACGGGGGAGAGGAAGGTGCGCTCGCCGTCGAACACGCGGGTCATGTACCAGCCGAGCGGTTTGACCAGCGCGATCACGATCGCGCAAAACAGAATAATTTGAATCCAGCCGATGACGGTCATCGCGTCAAACCTTTCGAATGGGGACGAAGCGCAGCAGCGACGCGAACACGCCGAGCAACAGCCCGGTCAGCACCGCGTCGGCCAACAGAATTGTGCAAAGCACTGACATCGCGGGCCGCCTAGAAGCGTTCGGGCCGCAGCAGTGCGTAAGTGAGGTAGAACAAGAGGCCGAGCGAGACGAGGCCGGCGAGCGAGTAATCGAAGATCATCGTCGCCTCCGTCACAGCCGTTCGCAGGCGTAGGCGTAGCCGATGCCGGCCGCGAAGAAGCCGATCGCGAGCGCCGCCATGAGAATGTCCATCATGAGAGACTCCTATGCATCCGAGAGCGCGGGCGACCGTATAGGCGCCCTGCGCGGGATCGCCGTGAGGTGCCATCCGGGGCATAGGTTTTCGAGAGGTGGCGAATAAGGACGTTATAGGAATCGTATAAGTGCCTCAGTGCCGACAACATTCTCAGCCGTCGTCCCGGCGAAGGCCGGGACCCATAGCCACAGGGCCGAGTTTTGCGATGGCTGGAGCTCCCGCGCGACACGACAACTGAGATCGGTGGTTGGGTCACGGCCTTCGCCGGGACGACGCGCGGCCTTTATGGAATCCCTATATCCCCGCCCCCCGGCTCATCTCGTTTTCCAACGGCCATCGGGACCATTTTGGGTCTGCGGCCAATGCTTTGGGTCGCCCCCAGAACGAGATAACGCCATGTCCGTGCTATCCGAAAACACCTCGACCGACCTCGGCGAACGGCTGCGCGACGCCCATGCGGTATCCACCGAATTCATGGCCGACATCGTCAGCCAGACCTGCCGGCGCTTTCCCTCGGTCGGACAAAGCGGCAAGACCGCCCACGTCGAGCGCCTGATCCAGTCCGGCGCCTGGACCGATGCTGCGATCGCGCTGCTCGATCTCGAACTGCCGCAGTGGCAAATCCGCCGCCTGGTCTATGACGAGGGCGAGTGGCACTGCGCGCTGTCACGCGAGCGCGAGTTGCCGGACTGGCTCGACCAGTCGATCGAGACCCGCCATACCGATCTCGCACTCGCAATCCTCAGTGGCTTCGTCGAGGCGCAGCGAATCTCGACGCCTGAGAATCGCACCAGCGTGCCGACCGTGCGTCGCGAACCGCGCACGCTGTACGAGCCGCTGCTCGTCGACAATATCGGCTGACGGCAGCGCAGCCGTGAACACCAAACAATTGCCGCGGCAGCTGCAGTCGGTCCAGGTCATGGTCCGGTTCGGCTTCCGGCTTGCCATCATGATCGGCTTCGCGGCGTTCGCCGGCGCCGGCTTCGGCAGGGGCCTCGTCACGTTGCTCTTGATGTCGGCCGTGATCTGCGCCTTCGCCGGGATTGCCAAACGGGAAATGCCGTTTGCCGCAAACCTCAATCACTGGGACGAGATGACCGCCTATGTCGCGCTGTGCGCGCTCGGCACCGGCATCGTCCAGCACCTCTGAACCATCCCTCGAAATCCTATGCCGCTCCTATGAAGTCGCTGCTCGCTCGTGCTCGATTTCATATCCGGCAAGACAGACATTAAACGCGTGACTTCCACCTTAAGGACTACCGCAGTGAAATTCGTCGAACCTCCCTCGTGTAGCGCAGCGTCCACCATTGTCTTCATCGGCCGCAACCACCGCGGCCAATGGGTCGCCCAGCAGCAGAACGGCCTCTATGGCGGCCTGTTCGTCAATCGCGCCCAGGCCGTCAAATACGCGCTGTTCGAGAACGGCCAGCACCCCGAAATGATCGTCGAGCTGTCGCGCGAGATCGAGCTCGATATGCGCGGCGAGACCGCAAGCCTCCCCACAAGCCGCGTGGCCTGAGCCACCCCCATGACTTCAAATGTGACTTCGATAGCGGCGTCGCGTCCGGATTCGGGCGAATGGCTGTCGGGCTTCATCCCCGATCTTCCGACCCCCTTCAACCACCGGGACGACATCGACACCGAGGCGTTCGGCCGGCTGTGCGAGCGCCAGATCGCGGCCGGCGCCACGGCACTGGTGGTCGGGGAGACTGCAGGTGAGAGCTCGACGCTCGAGCCCGCGGAGCGCACGCAGCTGGTCCGCATCGCCGCCCGCGTCGCACGCAAGCGGGTCCGCATCATCGCCGGTGCCGGGTCCAACGCGACGGATCGTGCCGTCACGCTCACAGCCGCTGCGGAAGCAGCCGGTGCCGACGCCATATTGTCGGTCGTGCCTTACTACAACAAGCCGATGCCACAGGGCATGGCGGCGCATTTCCGCGCCGTCGCCGCGGCCACGACCTTGCCCGTGATCTTGCACGACATTCCGTCCCGGACAGTGAAAGGCCTGGCCGACGAGACGCTGGTCGAGATCGCAGCTTCGCCGCAGTTCATGGGCCTGCGCGACGGCAGCGGCGATATCGGCCGCCTGACGCGCCTGCGCTCACGCCTGCCGGCGACATTCCGGATGCTGACCGGCGACGACACCATTTCGCTGGCGCATCTCGCAGCTGGCGGTCATGGCTGCATTTCCACCGTGGCGAACCTTGCGCCCGATCTGTGTGTGGCCGTGGCCCGGCATCTCCGCGCCGGGCGATTGCATCAGGCGCGCGAGCTGCACCGGCGGCTGACGCCGCTTGCGACACTGCTGGAACGCGACCATCCCGCTGCCCTGAAATTCGCGCTGGCATTATTGGGCTTCATGCAGCCGGCGACGCGGCTGCCGATCGTTCAGCTGGAGGCGCAGGCGAAGGCCGAGATCGCGCAGGCGATGACTGACATCGCCGATGATTATCTGGCGGAAGCAAAATGAAAGCCGCGACGCGAGCCATCGCAACGCACAATAGGGGTCACGCACGGCTCCGTGACACCGCGCCATATTGAGGTTCCCGGACGGCGCCCCATATCCACGGCAAGGGAGTGCTTGCCGTGCAGACCCTCAAGGCGGCTCTCGTTATGGCGACCATCCTGGTCGCTCTGGTTTTCTCCATCCGTCCCGGCGCGGCCGCGGACAATAGCCATCTTGCCCTGACCATATCAATTGACGGCGCGATCGGGCCGGCATCGGCCAGTTACGTCAAAGATGCCCTGGCCAAGGCCGCCGAACGGCACGCCGAGATCGTCATCCTGCGCCTGAACACGCCGGGCGGTCTCAGCACCAGCATGCGCGAGATCATCACCGACGTGCTGGCCTCGCCCGTTCCCGTCGTCGGTTATGTTGCGCCCTCCGGCGCCCACGCCGCGAGCGCCGGGACCTATATCCTCTATGCGACCCATCTTGCCGCGATGGCGCCGGGCACCAATATCGGCGCCGCGACGCCGGTCCAGATTGGCGGCCCGATGCCGGGCCTGCCGGGCAGCACCCCGGACAAGGGTGGCAAGGATCAGAAAGACGGCGGCAGCGCGTCCGAGACCAAGGATGCCATGACGGCGAAGGTGACCAACGATGCCGTCGCCTTCATCCGCAGCCTGGCCGAACTGCGCGGCCGCAATGCCGACTGGGCCGAGAAGGCGGTCCGCGATGCTGCCACCCTCAGCACCAACGCCGCATTGCAAGCCAATGTCATCGAGTTTACCGCGCGCGATCCGGCCGACCTGCTGAGGCAGATCGACGGCCGCACGGTGGAGCTTGCCGGCGGCAAGACACAGCGCCTGGCGACCAAGGATGCCGTGATCGAAGCCATCGACCCCACCTGGCTCTCGCGCGCGCTGGCGGTCGTCACCGACCCCAACATCGCGTTCGTCCTGCTGATGGTCGGCATCTACGGCCTGATATTCGAGTTCATGTCGCCCGGTGCCGTGGCGCCTGGGGTCGTCGGGACGATCTGCCTGCTGCTCGGCCTCTATGCACTCAACATGCTGCCGATCAACTATGCCGGCTTCGCCCTGATGCTGGTCGGGATCGCGCTGCTTGCGATCGAGGCGTTCAACCCGACCGTCGTGATCGGCCTCGGCGGCATCGTCGCCTTCGTGCTTGGCGCCGCCATGCTGTTTCGGATCGAGGCGCCCGGATACCACCTGTCATGGTCGGTGATCTGCATCGTCGCGGCGATGTTCGCAGGCCTCGTTCTCGTCGTGCTCGGCGCGCTGCGCCGCGCGCGCAACGGCCCGATCCGCCTTGGCGCGCAAGCCATGCGCGGGCTATCGGCCGAGGTGCTCGACTGGACCGAGACGTCAGGCCACGTCTTCACCAATGGTGAACGCTGGCAGGCGCGCGGCACCGAGACATTCAGGGCCGGAGAGACGGTCGAGGTCGCCAACATCGTCGATCTGACGCTGGTGGTGCGGCGTGCGCCGGCCGCCGCCGGCCAGGGAGGTAAAGCATGATGCTTGATTATTTCACCTATGCGGCGATCGCGTTGCTGATCATCATATTCCTGACCCAGGCCGTGCGCGTGCTGCGCGAATATGAGCGTGGCGTCATCTTCACGCTGGGCCGTTTCACCGGGGTGAAGGGGCCAGGGCTGATCATCCTGATTCCGGTGGTGCAGCAGCTGGTGAAGGTCGATCTCAGGGTGGTGGTGCAGGTGGTGCCGCCGCAGGACGTGATTTCCCGCGACAACGTCTCGGTCAAGGTCAACGCGGTTCTCTATTTCCGCATCGTCGATCCCGAGCGCGCCATCATCAAGGTCAGCGACTACATGGCCGCGACCAGCCAGCTGGCCCAGACCACGCTGCGCTCCGTGCTCGGCAAGCACGAGCTCGACGAGATGCTGGCGGAACGCGACCGGCTCAATGCCGATATCCAGGAGACCCTCGACAAGCAGACCGACGTCTGGGGCATCAAAGTCAACGCGGTCGAGATCAAGGATATCGATATTAACGAGACCATGGTAAGGGCGATCGCCAAGCAGGCCGAGGCCGAACGGCTGCGGCGCGCCAAGGTGATCAACGCGATGGGCGAGCAGCAGGCCGCCGAGAAGCTGGTCGAGGCCGGCCGCATCCTCGCCCAGGAGCCGCAGGCGATGCAGCTCCGCTATTTCGCGGCACTGCATGACATCGCCGGCGAGCGCTCCTCAACCGTGGTTTTCCCGCTGCCGATGAATTTGCTCGATCACCTGACGCGACGGAGCGAGGCGACGTGATCGGGTGCGTGGACCCATAAATCCGCCCGCTGACAATGTCGGCACTCCCCTCCGGAGGCGACCAAAAGAGGCGCGCGTGGTCATGTCGGCTAAGGGCCGGCCAATGCAGACTCGTGCATCGCAGCAATCGCTGCCTCGGTGGCGACCAGCGCGGGCTCTCCCATAAGCTTTCGAAGCGTACGATGCGACCGAGTGTGCTCTGATCCGGCCCGATTTTCTGGTTTGAAGACTGGCTTGCCATCTGTTCGATGCTGCTTATTCAGACTCTGGGCCATTTCGAACGACACGTTGCGAGCGCCGTGCGATCGGCTTGCCGACCGCGATGCCGATCTCGCCGAGACCGTCGATGCCGCCAGTCACCTTGTCGCCAGCGACAATCGTGCCGACGCCGGCGGGCGTTCCCGTCATGACGAGGTCGCCCGGCTTGAGCACCATGGAGCGCGACAGGATCGAGATGATGTCCGGCACCGGCCAAATCAGTTCAGTGAGGTCCGCATCCTGCTTCACCACGCCGTTAAGGGCGAGCCAGATGCGGCCCGCGGCCGGATGCCGTCCGCCGTTCACACGATGCAGCGGCGCAATCGGCGCCGACTGGTCGAACGCCTTGCCCCAATCCCAGGGGCGTCCCTTGTCCCTTGCTTCCAGTTGCAGATCCCGGCGAGTGAGATCGATGCCGACGCCGTAGCCAAACACGAGGTCGAGCGCCGCCTCGCGGCCGACGTCGAAGCCTTCCCGGCCAATCGCCACGACGAATTCGATCTCGTACTGGAAATCGCTGGTTTCAGGAGGATAGGGCACAATCGCGCCGCTATCGACAACCGCATCCGCCGGCTTCGTGAAGAAGAACGGTGGCTCGCGATCCGGATCCTTGCCCATCTCGCGGGCGTGCGCGGCATAGTTGCGGCCGACGCAGAAGATGCGGCGGACCGGAAACCTCCCGCCCCCGCCGGCCATTGCGACCGACGGCGGAGCCGGCGGATCGAACACGTAGCTCATCGTCATGGCTTTCTTGTCTGGTGCGGCTCACCGCCTCCGGCTCGGGGAAGCCGGAGACATTGAAGAAAAAGGCGATCAGTCCGAGTGTGGGACGTTGCCTTCAACCATGTGGAACATGTGGCCGACCGGCTCCTCCCAAATCAGGTTGCGATCCATGGCGCGGGCCGGCATGTCCTGAATGACGTACTGAATCGCGGGCTCGTTGCCGGTGTTGATATGTTCGTGCGAAGCCCAGGGCGAGCACGCGAACGTGTCGCCGCGCGACCATTCGAACTTGTGGTCACCCACGATGGAGTAACCGCTGCCCGTAATGATGTGATAAAGCGCGTAGGAATTGTGCCGGTGCGGCACGATATGCTCGCCGGGATTGATGATCTGGATGCCGAGGAATATCGATGGCAGCACGCCGCCCGCCTCGCCAGTATCCGCATTGACCAGAGCGATGAACCGCCGGTCCGCGCGGCGGAGCGGATCCTGGGCGACCTCTTCAAGCCTCGGCTTGAGGTCGCGCCAGCGCCAGATCGCCGGGCGGATGTTCTTCTTGACGAGGAACGGATAGTATTCGTCGTCGGTCATGAACTTCGACCAATCGGTCGTATCGGTATTTTTCATGTTCGCGCCCGGGTCGGCCGCGATCGTCCTCGTTAGTTTGTTCATCAGTTTCCTCCTTTTCGGTTTGACAAAAACTCAACGTGCGGGTGAACCCTTCAGATGCCAGTCCAAGAACGTCATCGTGCGCTGCCAGGCGAGTTGCGATGCGACCGGGCGATAGGCCGCAGGCCGAAAGTCCTCATCGAAGGCGTGGGGCGCGCCGCGATAGGTGAAAAGTTCGTATGACTTGGAGGCGCGCTTCAGCTCGGCGTCGAGCGCGTCGATGTCGGCTGCAGAAATCAGCCGGTCGAGCGTGCCAAAATGAGCAAGGAATGGGGCCTGGACGTCCTTGACGCGATCGAGCGGCGACACCGGCTTCTGGCTTGACGTCTTCGCGTAGCGAACCGAGCCGTAATAATCGACCGAGGCGGAAATATCCGATGTCTCCGCCGACAGCATCAGCGAATACATGCCGCCGATGCAGAAGCCAAGCGAGCCGACTCGTTCCGGATCAATCGCCTCGTGTTCGCGCAAGGCGCCGATGAGGCCGCACGCATCCGAGATCACACGGCGATCGGCGAGGGAATTCACCGCGACGTCGATCGCAGCCGGGGTCGAGACATCGGGAACCCCGCCTTCGCGCGCGAAGTAATCGAGGATCGCGACCGCGAAGCCGTCTGCTGCCAGGCGATGCGCCACGCGCATCACATAGTCGTTCACGCCGGCGATGGCCGGAAGGAGCACGATGGCTGCAACCCCACGTTTCCCGGTTTGGGGAAGGACGAGGGGTGTCGAAAGGGCAGCGCGGTCCGCGCCGGAAAATCGGATGCTGTTCATGCCAACAAGACTATGGCTGGCGATTTCATTTGCAAGGAGAATACTGAAATACTAGATATTTCCGCTATGAATAATAAGATAGACCTCAACCTGCTCGTCGTGTTCGATGCCGTCTGGCGCCATCGACGCATTTCGCGGGCCGCGATCGAGCTCAACGCTAGTCAGCCCACGGTGTCGAATGCATTGCGGCGGCTGAGGGACTTCACGGGCGATACGCTTTTCGTCCGCAGCGGGAGTGGCATGGAGCCGACGCCCCTTGCCGAGCGGCTTGCGACCCACTGGTGCGACGGCTTGAGCTCGGTCCGACGCGGGCTTGCCATGCGATCGGGCTTCGACAGCGCGACCGACAAGCGCACGTTCACGATCGTGATGAGCGATATCGCGGAAGCCGTGATCCTGCCTCATCTGCTCAATGTATGCCGGGAGACTGCGCCCGGCATCTTCATCAGCACGATGCAACTGCCCATGGAGCAAACGCTCCCCGCATTACGTGCGGGGACGGTCGATCTGGCGGTCGGATATATTCCGGAGCTTCGCTCCGGCGCGAGGCAACAGCTTTTGTTCGAAAGCGACTATGTGGTACTGGCCCGGCGCGGCCATCCCGGCGTGAAGCAATCGGCGATGTCCAAGCCAGTTTTTCTGAGACAGCGACACGCGGTTGCGCGAGCCGAGGGAACCGGTCACGCCATCGTCGAGAGGACGCTGCGCAAGCATAGGCTCGATTCACAGATCGCGGTGCGCGTGCCGCATTTCCTCGCGCTTCCGATGATCGTGGCGGCGTCGGATCTGGTCGCGACAGTTCCAAGGCCGCTGGGTGTGCTGATGGCGGATGCAGTCCCGATCGAGATACTTCCGCACCCGCTCAAGCTCCCGAAGCTGGTGATCAGACAGTTCTGGCACGAGCGCTTCGATGCGGAGCCAGCACTGATGTGGCTGCGAAAGACGCTGAGGGTGGCGGTCACAAACGCCAGCCAGTTGCGACCACCTCGATGACGCCTGCATAGCATTTTGCATCCGCCTCGCGGACTCTCCGCTTGTGTCATTATCAGTCGGCGAACTGCCCCCGTGGTGGCGACGTGAAGCAAGGGCGCCTGCCGGGAGTTGAGTTCGACCTTGTGTGTCGTCTTAATTATGTGGAAGCTGCAAACGAAAATCGAGACGACCGCTTCGGGTCACAAGGCGATATCCCTGAGGCCGGGTCGCGTGTCCGCTTTGCCCCCGAAAGCCGACGTCCCGAATTGATGAGTACGCGCGCTAATGCCCGTGATGCTTGGCCCGCCAGGCCGGGCCCGGGCCGCGCATATAGTGCGCCTCGGGCCGGTAGACGCTGATCGGCTCCTCGCCGATCCAGGCGAAGAATTTGAGCATCCCCTCTGCGGCGCTGCGCAGCAGGGACGCGATGAATACAACTGCGCGCATCTCAGTAGTCCCACTTCTCGCCGAGTACGACCGGCGCCCGCGGATATCTCTCGGCATCGCCGCCGGGCATGCCGACGTTGAGATGGGTCCGTGCCCAGTCCTCATGCCCGCGATGCAGCAACAGCTCGTTGCGCAGCCGGTGGATTTTTGCCGCGGCGATGGCGCGGTGAAGCGTCCTGAAGGCGAGGCCGATCCGCCGGATGGTCCGCCGCAGCACCAGAGGCATGGCACCCGCCGAACCGTGCGGCCGGACATCGTGTACGTGGAGCAAGGTCATATCCCACCTTCCTGTTGGCGGCGCGCGAACGCACCGCGTCACGCCAAAGATGCTGGGAAGGCCGTAGGAATTCGAGAGGGCCCGCCGCGGCGCGACATAGGAGCCGCATAAAGATCGGCCAACCTGCGATGGGACCGGATGTGCCGCCCCGTACAGGCCGGAACGCAACGTCGCTGGCCGGGTTGACCAGCGCCCATTCAGTGCTAGCCTTTCGACAGCAAACAGCGTCAAGCGGGTCCGATAACCGAGGGTGGAGACCATGAACCTCGTATCGCCAACTGTCGCAACCGCCGGACCCGTCCCCTGCGATGGTGTGATCGCGGCAGGTGTCTACGTCGAGGGACGGCGGGTCGCCAATATCGCGATCGATGAGGCCGCGAGCTGGCGCAACAAGCCGGATCACGTGGTGTGGATCGGCCTGCACGAACCCGACATGGCGTTGCTGAGCAGCCTGCAGCGGCAATTCCAGCTGCACGACCTCGCGATCGAGGATGCCGATCACGCGCATCAGCGGCCGAAGATCGAGCAATACGGCGATGCGCTGTTCATCGTGGCCCGCACCGCGCAGCTCGACGGCGAAAGCATCGCGTTCGGCGAGACGCATCTGTTTGTCGGCGAGGGATACATCGTCTCGGTCCGCCACGGCGCCTCGACGTCCTATACGCCGGTCAGGGAGCGCTGCGAGAGCTGCCCGCGCGCGCTTGCCCGCGGCGAGGACTACATCCTCTATGCCATCCTCGATTTCATCGTCGACAACTACTCGCCGGTGCTCGAGACCATCCAGGACGAGGTCGAGGCGATGGAGGCGGAGGTGCTGGCGAGCGCGATGACGCGGGCGCAGATCGAGCGACTCTATCTGCTGCGGCGCGACCTGCTGCGGCTACGCAACGCGGTCGGGCCGCTGGTGGAGGTCTGCCGCAGGCTGGAGCGCGACAACCTGCCGATGGTGCGCGAGACGATGCGGCCGCTGTTCCGCGACGTCACGGACCACGTCCGCACCATCCAGGAACGCATCGATTCACTGCGCGAAGTGCTCGCCTTTGCATTTGAGGCAAGCCTCCTGGTCGGTCAGGCGCAGGAAACCGCGATCTCCAAGAAGCTCGCCTCATGGCTTGCGATCGTGGCGGTGCCGACGGCGGTCGCCGGCATCTATGGCATGAACTTCAAGTACATTCCGGAGCTGCAATGGGAGTACAGCTATTTCGTCGTGATGGGCCTGATGCTGGCCGCATGCGGCGGGCTGTTCTGGCGGTTCAGGCGCTCCGGCTGGTTGTAGGCGGCGATCCGAACATCGGGCCATTCCGGCCCGCGCCGAGCGCAACGGCGCAGCGCGACTAAGTGCAAATCGCCAGCAATTTGGACAATTTTTCCCTCGAACGGCCCCGCTTGGGGCCGGTTTACGGTGGGCTGCAAGACCGGTAACGTTGCCGGCCAATGCGACGTGGAGAGTGCCCATGCGGCCCAAGGATCAGACCAACTGGATGCTGACGGATGCGATCGAGGCGCTTGCCCGCGCCGAACGGTTGCACCAGAGCTTCCTCAATTTGCACCCGCGCGCGGGCACCAGCGAGCCGAGCTGGGAACCGCCGATGGACGTGATCGAGACCGAGGAGGAGATCCTGATCCTGGTCGCGCTGCCCGGGGTCGATCCCGACGAGGTCGAGGCCGCGCTCGACGGCGGTGCGCTTGTGATCTCTGGCCGCCGCACTCTGCCTTCCGAGCTGCGCAACGCCCGCATCCTGCGCCTCGAGCTGCCGCAGGGCCGCTTCGAGCGCCGCATCACGCTGCCGACCGGCCGCTACACCATCAGCCGCTTTGCCGCGCACGGTTGCGTCGGCCTGCGGCTCGGAAAATCGAGCTAAAGGGATTTCGACATGGCTGCTTCAGACGTTTCAAATCCGACGGGCTCGGCGCCGATCCCGAGCGACGCGACGATCATCGTCCCGGTGCGCAACACCGTGCTGTTTCCCGACGTCATCATCCCGATTACCATCGCGCGCGCGAGCTCGATTGCCGCCGCCCAGCAGGCGGTGCGAGAGCAGCGGCCGATCGGTATCCTGCTGCAACGCGATCCCGAGACCAACGATCCCGGCCCGGACGGGCTTTATCGTGTCGGCACCGTCGCCAACATCGTGCGCTACATCACCGGCGCCGACGACACCCACCATCTGGTCTGCCAGGGCGTGCAGCGCATGCGCGTGCTCGACTATCTGCCCGGCACGCCGTTCCTCGCCGCACGCGTGCTGCAGATTCCCGAACCGACCAACACCTCGCCCGAGATCGAAGCGCGCTTCCTCAATCTGCAACGCCAGGCGCTGGAGGCCGCGCAATTGCTGCCGCAGACGCCGCCCGAGTTGATCGCAGCGCTGCAGGGTACGACGTCGCCCGCGACGCTGGCCGACCTTGCGACCTCCTACATGGACATCAAGCCGGCGGAGAAGCAGGACATCCTGGAAACCATCGACCTCGTGGCGCGTATGGACAAGGTGTCACGACACCTTGCCGAGCGCATCGAGGTGCTGAGGCTGAGCCAGGAGATCGGGCAGAAGACCAAGGCGGTGTTCGACGAACGGCAGCGCGAGGCGATCCTGCGCGAGCAAATGGCGACCATCCAGCGCCAGCTCGGTGAAGGCGACGGCAAGGCCGCCGAGGTCGCCGAGCTGACCAAGGCGATCGCCGAGGCCAAGATGCCGCCGGAGGCCGAGAGCCAGGCGCAGAAGGAATTGCGCCGCTATGAGCGGATGCCGGAGGCCGCAGCCGAATCCGGCATGGTGCGCAGCTATCTTGACTGGCTGATCGACCTGCCCTGGAGCATTCCCGAGGAGAAGCCGATCGACATCGCGGAAGCGCGCAAGATCCTCGACCAGGACCATTACGGTCTGGAAAAGATCAAGAGCCGCATCATCGAATATCTCGCGGTGCGCAAGCTCGCGCCCGGCGGCAAGGCACCGATCCTCTGCTTCCTCGGGCCCCCCGGCGTCGGCAAGACCTCGCTCGGGCAATCGATCGCGCGCGCGATGTCGCGGCCGTTCGTTCGAGTCAGCCTTGGTGGCGTGCATGACGAGGCCGAGATCCGTGGCCATCGCCGCACCTATATCGGCGCACTGCCCGGCAACATCATCCAGGCGATCAAGAAGGCCGGCGCGCGCAATTGCGTGATGATGCTGGACGAGATCGACAAGATGGGGCGCGGCATCCAGGGCGATCCGTCGGCCGCGATGTTAGAGGTGCTCGACCCCGAGCAGAACAGCACCTTCCGCGACAATTATCTCGGCGTGCCGTTCGACCTCTCCCGCGTCGTGTTCATCGCCACCGCCAACATGCTCGACGGCGTCCCGGGCCCGCTGCTCGACCGCATGGAGCTGATCAGCCTTGCCGGCTACACCGAGGATGAGAAGCTCGAGATCGCCAAGCGCTATCTGGTGCGCCGCCAGCTCGAGGCCAACGGTATCAAGGCCGAACAGGTCGAGATCGGGCCGGATGCGCTGCGGCTCATCATCAAGAGCTACACCCGCGAGGCAGGCGTCCGCAATCTCGAGCGCGAGATCGGCAAGGTGCTGCGCAACGTCGCGGTGCAGATCGCCGAGGGCAGCACCAGCCACGTCACGATCACGCCAAAGGACATCGTGTCGCTGCTCGGTCAGCCGCGCTTCGAGAACGAGATCGCGCAGCGCACCAGCATCCCGGGTGTTGCCACCGGGCTTGCCTGGACCCCGGTCGGCGGCGACATCCTGTTCATCGAGGCCTCGCGCACGCCGGGCCGCGGTGCGTTGATGATCACCGGCCAGCTCGGCGACGTGATGCGCGAAAGCGTGCAGGCCGCGATGACGCTGGTCAAAAGCCGCGCTGCCCAGCTCGGCATCGACCCCGCCGTGTTCGAGAAGAGCGACATTCACGTCCACGTTCCTGCCGGCGCCACGCCGAAGGACGGCCCTAGCGCGGGCGTTGCGATGTTCACCGCCCTCACCTCGCTCCTGACCGACCGCACGGTGCGCAGCGACACCGCGATGACCGGCGAGATCTCGCTGCGCGGCCTCGTGCTTCCGGTCGGCGGTATCAAGGAAAAGGTGGTCGCCGCCGCGGCCGCGGGCCTGACCCGGGTGATGCTGCCAGCGCGCAACAAGCGCGACTACGACGACATCCCCGCCGGCGCCCGCGCCAAGCTGGAGTTCATCTGGCTGGAACGCGTCGACGAGGCAATCGCCGCCGCGCTGGAGCCCGCCAAGGCGACGCCTGCGGCTGCGGAGTGATTGCTCCGCATCGACCATCACGCCCGGGGCTTACCCCTCTCCCCAACCCTCCCCCGCAAGGGGGGAGGGAGCCTGATCTGCGTGCTCACCTCACATGCATATCATCTCGATTGGATGATTGATTTGCTCGCGCCGTTCGGCGTTTCACAGCGCTCGCGACCAACGCCGCGCCGAGTGTAAGGGAGGCACCGGCGGAAGGGTTCCCTCCCCCCTTGCGGGGGAGGGTTAGGGAGAGGGGTACCCCACGGCACGCCCTCTCCGCTCAAGTTCAACGCATTCGACGCAGCCGCGCTTCAGCTCTTGGCCATGCACTCTTCGATATAGAACCAGCGGTCATCGCCGGCCAATCCCTTCTGCTTCACCTCTTTGCGGCAGGCCTTGAGCTTGGGCTTGTTGGCGTGCCACTGCGCCTTCATGGCCTTCAGTTTCTCCATTGTCAGTTTGACCTTCGACGGCTTGGCCGTGGTCGTGGCGGCCGGCGCCGCGGTCTGGGCCGAGGCGGCATGAAGACCCAGGGCGAGCAGCGCGGCGGCAAGGCAAATCCGGGTGCGAAACATTGAAATCCCCCAATTCCATTTCTGTTGAATAAGGCGAGCGCCGCGGGCGCCGGAGAACCGGCAACCCGCGGCGATGACGGTCGCGATCAGAGGATTTTGACCGCGCTGAGCAGCGTCATGTAGATGCCCCAGGCCAGCGGAATGCCGACGAACAGCCAGAACAGCGCCGCCCGGCCGTCCAGACCGCCCTTGCCGATGCCGAACGACCCGCTCGGGCCGGCCCCGCCAGTCGCGGTGGCTTCCTGCAGCTTCGCCACCTCGGCGTCGCTCATGTGCCACTTCGGATCGACCGGCTTGATCATGTAGTTGCAGATGAAGCCCGCGATCAGCATGGCGCACAGGATGTACATCGTCGTGTTGTAGAGCTGGTCGCGCGGCACGCCGGCGGCGAGCTGGAATTCACGCAGATAGTTCACGACTACGGGGCCGATGATGCCCGCAGTCGACCACGCCGTCAGCAGCCGGCCGTGGATCGCGCCGACGAACTGGGTGCCGAACATGTCGGCGAGATAGGCCGGCACGGTGGCGAAGCCGCCGCCATACATCGACAGGATGATGCCGAAACCGAGCACGAACAGGAGCTTCGAGCCCATCGCGGCAAAGGTCGGCGCCAGCGCGTAGAGCGCGATGCCAAGCACGAAGAACGTGTAATAGGTGTTCTTGCGGCCGATCCTGTCCGACAGCGAGGCCCAGAAGAAGCGGCCGCCGATGTTGAACAGCGACAGCAGGCCGGCAAAGCCGGCGGCGATCGCCGCGATCTGCGCCTTCTGCGAGGCATCGAGGGCGTTGAAGCCGATGTTGGGCAAGCCGATCAGCTTGCCGGCGAAGATCTCCTGCAGCATCGGCGAGGCCATGCCGATCACGCCGATGCCCGCCGACACGTTCAAGCACAGCACCCACCAGATCAGCCAGAACTGCGGCGTCTTGTGCGCATTGTCGAGATGCACGTTCTTGTTCGAGATCATCGCGTTGGTCTTGGCCGGCGGCGTCCAGCCGTCCGGCTGCCAGCCCGACGGCGGCAGGCGATAGCGGAAGGCGCCGATCATCATGAACACCAGATAGACCGCGCCCATGGTGAGGAAGGTCTCCCAGACGCCGACCGAGGTCGGGGTCTTGAAGTAGTTCATCAGCTTGTCGGCCAGCGGAGCGCCGATCATCGCGCCGCCGCCAAAGCCCATGATCGCCATGCCGGTCGCCATGCCGCGGCGGTCCGGGAACCATTTCACCAGCGTCGACACCGGCGAGATGTAGCCGAGGCCGAGCCCGATGCCGCCGATCACGCCGGAGCCGAGCCACATCAGCCACAGCTGATGGGTGATGATGCCGATGGCGCCGAGCACGAGGCCGCCGCACCAGCATAGCGCGGCGACGAAGCCGGCCTTGCGCGGTCCGACCCGCTCGAGCCAGCCACCCCACACCGCGGCGGAAACGCCGAGCACGACGAAGAACAGAGTGTACATCCAGCCGAGGCTCGCGACCTTCCAGTCGCAGCTCGTCGTGAACAACTCCTGCACCAGCGAGATATCCGGGCATGCCTTCGGCGCGGTCAGCCCGATCGCGCGCGACAGCGGCAGCCAGAACACCGAGAAGCCGTAGGCCATGCCGATGCACAGATGGATGCACAGCGCCGCCGGCGGCACCAGCCAACGGTTGAAGCCGGCGGTCGCGATCGTGTGTTCCTTGTCGAGGAAACCTGCGCCTGCAGTCGATACGCGGCCGGCGCTGCTCATCGTCGTCATTGAAACCTCCCCTGCAGCCGCCATTGCGTCAGGCGCATCTGCGTCTTCGATCCCGTCTCAGCCCGTTGCGGCACGCGCCAGCCCGGCTATTCCGCACATTCCCTCGGTGCGCCGGGACCAACCACGCGCACTCTGGAAATGTTAACCCCCAATGCGAACGAATACGCCAAGCCGTACAACCCGATCCGGGCGCGGGCCGGTTTTGTCCGTCCACGTGCCCACATCCGGGCACAGCTCCACCTGCACAAGCCGGTGCAGCTTATCAATTCGCGCAGAAGGGGAAATAGGTGTCGATAGGCAAAAGGTAGATATCAGGCTGCATCTAGCGCGTACGCGGCGCTGCAGCATTTGATTTGTCTATCATTCCATTCGTCTTCTCGATCAGGAAAACGATCCGAACGTCGCTTCGTTCGGTGATCTCAACCTTGTCGCCGGTCTCCTGGATCAGCGCCGGGATATCGATCACCGAAAGCGGATCGGTGCAGTGCACCTCGAGGAAATCTCCCGCCGTCACGCTCCTGAGGGCCTTGCGCGTCTTCAGCGCAGGCAACGGACATTTCAGGCCGGTGAGATCAAGCTTTGTCGTTGTCATGATTGGACCTTGGCGAAGCTGGCCTGCATCGTCAACGCCGGCGCTTCCTCGCCCTGTTCAGATATCGGCCGTAGCCGAAGCGAGCACATCGACGACGGGACTCGCGGAACGCAAGATCAATTCGGCAACGTCCTCGATGTCGTCGAGATGCGCGATCGGCAGCGTGGTTTCAATCGCGACGTCGCTCGCGATCCCGACCACGCGTGGGTCATCGGGAAACAGCAGCGGCTTGCCGTTGGCGGCGCGATACACCTCGATCTTGTTGACCGGCTCGCGCTTGAACCCCTCGACCACAACAAGGTCGACCGGCGCCATCTTGGCAAGCAGCTCCGGCAGCCGCGGCTCCTCGGCGCCGCGCAGCTCGTGCATCAGCGCCCAGCGTCGTGTCGAGGACACCAGCACCTCGGTCGCGCCGGACTGCCGGTGCACCCAGGAATCCTTGCCGGGCACGTCGACATCGAATTCGTGGTGCGCGTGCTTGATCACGGAGACGCGCAAGGACCGGCCCAGCAGGTAGGGGATCACCCGCGACAGCAGGGTGGTCTTCCCGGCACCGCTCCATCCCGCGAGGCCAATCACTTTCATGCGCGTCTCCGAAGGCAAATAGCGTCCAACGCTGCTTATATCAGGCTTGACGCAATGTCATGCCAGCCCCGCCGGGCGGAAACAGGCAGCCTGCCGGAAGCCGGTCCGGTCGCCAATGGCGTCGACGCTTTGCTCCGGGGAACCGTCGCCCTCTCATCGCATGGCACACGTCATCTGACTATCCAGCGGATATACCTCGAAGTTTCCAATGCGCGGGGCGACCGGAACGCGGTAACATGCATCGCGGGAGTGCCACGTATGCCTCGCTCGCCTTCGATCGTGCCGCATCAAATCGATCACGACACCTATTTGGTGCTGAACGATTTTGGCCGGCTTGGCCGCGCCTGGTGCGAAACCGATGAAGAAGGCACTGACCGGAAAACGCTGATCCGCCGTCTCCTCGACGATCAGTACAGCCATCCGGTGCGCATCGTGGCCTTCAATACCGCCGAAGGATGGTCCCGCGACGTGACGACCGATATTGCCGACGAGCTTCGGCGCCGTTTCGTCGAATACGATGAGGTCCCGCGCTCCGTGCTGGAGTTCGTCGAGACGGCCATGCGGCACTGAGCAGTATCCGCGACCGCACCGAGACACGCGGCAAGATAGCCCGACGGGCAACTCGGCAAAACCCGTCAATCCGCGCGCGAACGCAAAGCTCAGGCAATCATGCCGCGAGAATGCGTGAGTGCGACTCGCAAGCGGTGCAACAAACTCAGTGTCGTCCGGCGAAGGCCGGGACCTATAACCACAGGGTTGTGTTGTTGAAGAAGCCTGTGGCCATGGCGTCGCGCAACAATAAGCATTGGTGATTATGGGTCCCGGCCTTCGCCGGGACGACAGTTGTGATTGGTGTAGCAGCGCGGCCGCATACTCGGCTACGCCGGCCTGAACCCCGCCGCCGTCAACGCAGCCCGCCCCTCCTCCGACGCCAGCGCGTCGAGAAAAGCCTGCACTGCGGGCCGCCGCTTGCGTGCCGTCACCAGCGCGAAGTCGTAGTGCTCTTCGGCAAGCGGAATGAAGCCGAGCCCGGACGCAAGGGCGACCGGCGCGATGGTCATGCCCCAGTCGGCGCGATGCTGCGCCACCGCTGCCGCGACCGCATTATGCGACCGTGGCTGATTCCAGTAGCCGTCGGGCCGGTGGCCGTCCAGCAGGCGATCGATCAGGATGCGAGTGCCGGCGCCCTGGTTGCGGTTGACCATGATGCAGGCGGGATCGGCGAGCGCGGCGCGCACCGCCTCCTCCGCGCTCAAGCCGGCAAAGCGCGCATCGTCCTTGCGGAACACGATGCCCTGCATGCGCCGCCAGCCCGGCACCAGCACGAGGCCGTCGGAGAGATACGGCGCATTGTAGGTCGCGGTCTTGTCGTCGAACAGATGGATCGGGGCGAGATCGCATTCACCGCGCTTGGCAGCCGCAAG
>NZ_JACMYK010000041.1 GCF_020889785.1 Bradyrhizobium acaciae | reverse complement strand
CTTGGCCAGCAGGAATTCCAGCCCCTTCAGCGCGACCGCGCGGCCGTCGGGATACCAGCCCAGCTGGCCGCCTTGGCGTAGCAATAGATCTGGCGGGCCTGCACCATGGTCCGGCGCGGCGCGGCGTGATCGGCTGTCCCATCCTGATGCAGCCGGTCGACAAAGCCGCCGGCGGTGCTGTCCCAGCCTGTGGTCGACCACAGCGGCAGCGCATGGTCGATGATGCGGTGCTTCAACCTCGCGACGACATCGGCGGCCCCGTCCGCCCCAACGCTCTCTGCCTCAGCCATCGTGCTTCCTGGAACCGTCCCAATGTCAGCGGTCACCGTCTGATAGCACGGGCGGACCGGCACGCAACCTGCGCACATCCTCTCAAGGACCTGCCAAAGGACCTGACATGACCGACCACTACGACGCCCTTGAAACGCGCGATCCGGCCGAGCGTGAGGCCGCCCTGCTCGCCCTGCTGCCGGAGGTGCTGCGCAAGGCGATGGCAGCGCCGGCCTACTCCAACCTGCTCAGGGGCATCGATCCCGCCTCCATCACCAGCCGGGAGGCCCTGGCGGGGCTGCCGGTGCTGCGCAAGTCGGAACTCCCTGCCCTGCACAAGGCCGCTCCACCGTTCGGCGGCTTCGTGGCCGACAAACCCGGCTCATTCGCCCGGCTGTTCACCTCGCCCGGACCGATCTTCGAGCCAGAAGGCCGCCAGGCGGACCCCTGGCGCGGCGCTCGGGCGCTGTTTGCGGCGGGCTTTCGCGAGGGGGATGTGGTGCTGAACACCTTCAGCTACCACCTGACCCCCGGCGGCTTCATCTTCGACGCGTCAGCGCGGGCGCTCGGCTGCGCGGTCATCCCGGCGGGCCCCGGCAACACCGAGCAACAGTTCGAGCTCATCGAGGCCTATCGCCCGGTCGGCTATAGCGGCACCCCTGATTTCCTGAAGATCCTGCTGGATGCGGCCGCCACCGGCGGCCGCGACGTCTCCTCGATCAAGCGCGCGCTGGTCTCCGGCGCCGCATTTCCGAAATCGTTGCAGGAGGAGATGAAGTCGCGCGGCGTCGAGGCCTATCAGGCCTTCGGCACCGCCGATCTCGGCCTGATCGCATTCGAGACGCCGGCGCGCGAGGGAATGACAGTCAATGAGGATTTGATCCTGGAGATCGTCAAGCCCGGCACCGGCGATCCCGTTGCGCCGGGTGACGTGGGCGAGATCGTGGTGACCTCACTCGATCCGCACCACCCCTGGATCCGCCTCGCCCTCGGCGATTTGACCGCGGCCCTGCCCGGTGCCAGCCGGTGCGGACGCACCAATATGCGTATCAAGGGCTGGATGGGCCGCGCCGACCAGACCACCAAGGTGAAGGGCATGTTCGTGCGCCCCGAGCAGATCGCGGAAATCGGCAAGCGCCATCCCGAGCTCGGACGGCTGCGCCTCGTCGTCACGCGTGCCGGCGAGGCCGACGCGATGACGCTGAGGGCCGAATGCGCTTCCGCGCCGGAGGCCCTGCTGAATGAAGTCGCGGCGACGCTGCGCGCCGTGACAAAACT
The DNA here is from genome assembly GCF_020889785.1 of Bradyrhizobium acaciae. Taxonomy (GTDB): domain Bacteria; phylum Pseudomonadota; class Alphaproteobacteria; order Rhizobiales; family Xanthobacteraceae; genus Bradyrhizobium; species Bradyrhizobium acaciae. The sequence goes on along the minus strand of NZ_JACMYK010000041.1, from coordinate 50,928 downwards.
TGGCGGAGCCGTCGAGCTGGTCGGGACCGGCTCGCTGCCGAATGACGGCAAGGTGATTGCGGACGAGCGATAAACGCAAAAGCACCCGGAGCGTGGTCGATCCGGATTTGTCGCGCGGGGCATTGTGAACTATTGAGCTAGTTCGTGCCTCGTGGAGACGGACGGATCACCAGCTCATGAACAACGTTTCAGGAAATCAGCCGCGACGACCGGCGGTTTTCTTCGATCGGGACGGCGTCCTGAACAGGGACATCGGCTACCTCTTCGAGAGCCACAGGCTGATCTGGATCGACGGCGCGCGCGAGGCCGTGAAGGCCGTCAACGAAATCGGCTATTTCGCGTTTGTCGTGACCAACCAGTCCGGCGTTGCAAGAGGCCTCTATGAGGAGTCCCACATCCAGCAGCTTCACGACTGGATGGCGGCTGAGCTCGGCAGGATCGGCGCACATATCGACGCCTTCGAATACTGCCCGTTCCATCCTGAGGGGACCGTGGAGCGATATCGGCAGGTCAGCCACCGCCGCAAGCCCTCGCCGGGCATGATCAACGATCTCCTGGAACGCTTTCCGGTCGACGTCGAGCGAAGCTTCCTGGTCGGCGACCAGCCGACCGATCTCGAGGCCGCGCGCGCAGCGGGCCTGAAAGGCCACCTGTTCACTGGCCCCAATCTGGAGCTGTTCCTGCGGCCTCTGCTGCGAGGCTAAGCCCGCGCCCGGCGCGAGCCCACGATCACGATCAGAACTTCCGAACCAGCTCGATCACTTCATCCTGCTGCTGGCGCGTGATCTCGGCGAACATCGGCAGCGAGAGGATCCGGCCCTGATCGCGATGGGCGTTGGGGAATTGCTCCGGCCGATGACCAAACCGGGCATAGGCCGGCAGGAACGGCAGCGCCGTCGGGTAATTGATCGCGGTCTGCACCCCATTGGCATTGAGGTGTGCGGCGAGCGCGTCGCGGCGCGGATGCCTGATCGTGTAGAGGTGATAGACGTGGCTGCGCGCCGGCGCGACCTCGGGCACCACGACGTCCTCGATCTGGTTGAGGCCGGCGTCGTAGACTTCGGCGGCGGCCTGCCGGGCCTCGGTCCAGGCGGCGAGATGCGGCAGCTTGGCCGAGAGGATCGCGGCCTGCATACCATCGAGCCGGCTGTTGATGCCCTCGATATGGTGCTGGTGCTTCACCAGCCCGCCATGGCGCGCCAGCATGGCCATCTGCTCCGCGAGCGCCGCATCGTTGGTGACGACCGCGCCGGCGTCGCCCATCGCGCCGAGATTCTTGCCGGGATAGAACGAATAGGTCGCGGCCTCGCCGAAGGTGCCGACCATGCGGCCCTTGTAACGCGCGAGATGGGCCTGCGCACAGTCCTCGATCACCCAGAGCTTGTGCTTCTGCGCGATCGCCATGATCGCGTCCATATCCGCGGGCTGGCCGTACAGATGCACCGGGATGATGCCGACCGTGCGCGGCGTGATCGCCGCCTCGATCGCGGCCGGATCGATCGTGAACGTCGCATCATCGGTATCGCAGAATACGACGGTGGCACCGGAATGGGTGATCATCGCCGCGGTCGAGATCCAGGAATGCGCTGTCGTGATCACCTCGTCGCCCGGCTGCACCTTCAGCGCGCGCATGGCGAGGTAAAGCGCGTCGGTGCCGTTGGCACAGGATACGCAGTGAGCGACCTCCGCAGCCGCCGCAAACTCGCGCTCGAAAACGTCGACATAGCCGCCGCGGATGAAGGCGTTGTCGCGGATCACACCGGCGATCGCCGCATCGATCTCGCCCTTGATCGACTGGTATTGCAGTTGCAGGTCGGCATACGGCACAACCATCGATGTTCCCCTATTGGCTCGCCAGCAGCCGGCGCGCCGGATTGCCGGCATAGGTGCCTGATGTCGTGATGTCCTTGGTCACCACAGATCCCGCACCGATGACGACATCGTCCGCGATCCTGACCGGCATGATCGTGGCATTGGAGCCGATCGACACACGATTGCCGATCACGGTCTCGCGCCACAGCTCCTTGCGTCCGCGCGCCGGGCCGCCGGTTGCGAACGTGTCGTTGACGAACATTACGCCGTGGCCGACGAAGCAATCGTCACCAATGGTGACGAGCTCGCAGACGAAGGCGTGCGACTGCACGCGGGTGCGCGCCCCGACGACCACGCCTTTCTGGATCTCGGTGAAAGGCCCGATGAAGCAGTCGTCACCGAGCTTGCAGCCATAGAGATTGCAGGGCTCGACGATCTTGACGCGCTCGCCGAACGCGACATCGCGCACGCTGGCCTGATGCACTTCCGGCCGATTCACGAAACGACACCCAATCGGCTCAAGCGCGGCGTGAAGCGCAGCGCAACTTCCTCACCGGTCTCGATCGACTCATAGAGGGCCGAGATCAGCTCCAGGCTCTTGCGGCCCTCGAGCCCGTCGACCAGCGCAGCGCGTTGGTTCTCCAGGCAATCGACCACGTGATGGTAGTAGGCCTGATGGCCGAAGCCGTAGACGTTGGGCGGGTTGACCGAGAACTTCTCCACCACGTCCTTGTCCGACGGCAGCTCGTTGACAAAGCGCCAGTGCCGGATCTGGTTGACCGCGAAGCCGGAAATCTCGACCGTGCCCTTCTCGCCGAGAATCGACAGCGAGCCCTCGAGATCGGTCGGACGCGCCGCGGTGGTCGCCTCGATAATCCCGAGCGCGCCGTTGCGAAACTTCAGCGTTGCGACGGCCGTATCCTCGGTTTCGATATTGGCCAGCGCCGTCGTCGCGCGCGCGTGCACGCTCACAACGTCGCCGAAGAACCACTCCAGCATGTCGACATGGTGGCTCGCCTGATTGGTCAGCACTCCGCCGTCATAGGCCCAGGTGCCGCGCCAATCGTCCTGGTCGTAATAGGCCTGATCCCGGCACCAGCGCACCCGGACCGTCCCCAGGATGAGCTTGCCGAAGCGGCCGGCATCGAGCGCCTCACGCGCCTTGACCACCGGCACGTTGAAGCGGTTCTGCTTGACGATGAACATCTTGATGCCTGCCTCGTCGCAGGCCCGGATCATGTCGTCGGCGTCCTGCAGACGCAGCGCCATCGGCTTCTCGACCACGACGTGCTTGCCGGCCCTGGCGCAGGCGATCACATGCGCGGGATGCAGTCCGCTCGGCGTCAGCACGGCAACCGCGTCGATATCCTTGCGCGCCAGGAACTCATCCATGTCGTAATGGGCCGGAACAGCGAACTTCCCGGCGACCGCATCAGCGCGCGCGCGGATCGGGTCGCAAACCGCGACCAGGCTCGCTCCCGCGATATGATTGCCACCCAGGAGATCGGAATGACGCTTGGCAATACGCCCGCACCCGAGCAGGCCAAATCTGATCATGCAACAGGCCCTGTCTTGTCTCGTGACCGGCCCTAGCAGCCGACCGAAAAACCGAGGGAACAAGCGGCCTTGCGAGCCGCACGATAGCGTTCCATTACCCAGAAAACCCGGGGTAAGGCAAGGCCGCGCGCCGATCAGGCGGCACGGTCCGCAGCGGATTTGCTGCCGGAGGCACGCGGCGCCGACCCATCGGAGGTGCAGGCGGCATTTGCGTCATTGGGCAACATTCATAGAATGAAACACAAGCATAATTCTTGTCGTCCTACCGGTGCCGTGCCATGCCATGCCCCTGTCGAACCCGATGACCATCAGCGAAGCAGTCCAGACGGAAAGCCCGACACGGCGGTAATGAGAATGAACGATCGCGTTATTCAGCTGGAGCCCGGTTTCGGTTGGCCCCAGGCCAGGCTCGGCATGCTCGCTTATGCCCACGTCGTGGTTTGCGCCGTTTCGTTGTATTGCATCACGATCACCAATTCCTTCCCGGGCATCATCGGTTTCGACAAGTCGCACCTGGCGGCGGCAATCCTGAATGTGGTGGCGTTCAGCCCGGTCGTGATCCTGTTCGCATTTGGGCGCTTCAGCTTTGGCTACCTCGTCGGCTTCTACTTCTACATCATGGTCCTGGGATATCTCTGGCTAGCCGAATTTTCATTGCTTGATTACGATCACCGCCTGGCGCTCGCCTCGATCGTGCTTTCGGCATTTGCGTTCCTCGTCCCCGCCCTGTTCGTCATCTCTCCAGTGCAGCAGGCCGTCGTGATGCCGGCACGCGCCTTTCACATGCTGCCTTCCGTCATCCTGATTGCCTCAGCCGCCATCGTCGGCATCGGCTCCCTCTATAATCTCCAGCTGGTCGGTCTCAGTGAGATGTACAAGTATCGCGCGGAGGCGGAGCTTCCGGGCTTCCTGCGATACGCCGTCTGGATCGCCTCAAACGCGCTGTTGCCGTTCGCCTTTGCCTGCTTCGTCGCCAGCAAGCGGTTCTGGCAGGCAGGGATCGCCCTGCTTCTGATGCTTTTGTTCTACCCGATCATGCTGACCAAGATGGCGCTGTTTGCTCCGGTCTGGCTGCTGTTTCTCGCGCTCATCTGCAAGCTGGCCGAGGCCAGGGTTGCAACGATCCTGTCGTTCTTCCTGCCTGTCCTGATCGGCACCATCTTGTTCCTCCTGGTCAAGGCCGAGGTGTTTCCACTCACCCCCGGACTGGTTTATTTCGGCACCGTCAACACCAGGATGGTCGCGATCCCGTCGCTCGCCCTTGAGGTTTATAACAACTATTTCTCAGCGCACCCGCTGACCCATTTCTGCCAGATCAACGCGCTGAAGGCCGTGGTTGCGTGCGCCTATAACGAGCCAATATGGGCCGTCATGGCCAAGGCCTACGATCTTGGCGCCTTCAATGCTTCGCTGTTCGCCACTGAAGGAGTTGCTTCGGTCGGCCTGGTGTTCGCTCCGCTGTCCGCGCTGGGCTGCGGCCTCATCATCGCCCTCGGCAATCGCCTGTCGGCCGGCTTGCCGTCGCAATTTGTGCTGCTATCCGCCGGACTTCTCCCCCAGGTTCTTCTCAACGTGCCGCTTTCGACGGCTTTGCTGACGAACGGCACCGGGCTGCTGTTCCTGCTCTGGTACATAGCGCCGCGGTCAGCCTTCGACCAGGTGTCGGCAGCGACAGCCGCTGAGAGCGGAAATCGACAAGCGGCGCGCGCCGACTAACGCGCCGCTCCAAACCCGCTCTCAGACCGGCTATCGGGCACGAGGGATGACCGGAGCGCTTACGCGATTGCCTAAGCGCGAATGATGTTGTCTGCCGGCTGAGGAAACTTGCCACGGCAATCGACCAGCAGCGGCGCGTGCGCGCCGAGCAGCTGATAGTCGAACTTGTCGTGGTCGGTCGCGAGCAGAACGCAATCGAAACGCCGCAGATTGTCCTCGGTGAGCGCGACACTCGACAGATCGAACGAATGCGCCCGCATCTTCGGGAATGCAGGGACGTGCGGATCGCTGTAGGACACCTTGGCGCCGAGATCACGAAGCCGTTCCATCAACGCCACCGACGGCGATTCGCGGACGTCGTCGACATTCTTCTTGTAGGCGATGCCGAGAACCAGGATCGAGCTGCCGCTGATCGACTTGTGCCTCTGATTGAGAGCCAGCGAGATCTTCGACACCACGTAATCCGGCATCGAGGAGTTGATCTCTCCGGCAAGTTCGATGAAGCGGGTGTGCATGCCGTACTCCCGCGCCTTCCACGTCAGATAGAACGGGTCGATTGGAATGCAGTGGCCGCCGATGCCCGGACCGGGGTAGTACGGAACAAACCCGAACGGCTTGGTCGCCGCCGCGCGGATCACCTCGTGAATGTCGATCCCCATCTTGTCGGCAACCATCTTCATCTCGTTGACGAGGCCGATGTTGACCGAGCGATGGATGTTCTCCAGCAGCTTCGTCAGCTCGGCGGCCTGGGTCGAGCTCACCGGAACGACCTTGTCGATCACCTGACGATAGAGCGCGATGCCGGCCTCGAGACATGCCGGCGTGCAGCCGCCGCAGACCTTCGGGATCGAACGCGTCGTGAAATTCTGGTTGCCGGGGTCTTCGCGTTCCGGCGAAAAGACGAGGAAGACGTCCTTGCCGACGGTGAAGCCGCACTTTTCGATGCGCGGTTTCAGCTCCTCCTCGGTCGTGCCGGGATAGGTGGTGCTTTCCAGCGACAGCACCATTCCCGGGTGAAGATACGGCAGCAGCGATTCCGTGGTGTTCAGCACGAAGCTGAGATCGGGCTCGCGGTACTTGTTGAGCGGCGTCGGCACGCAAAGGATCAGCGCATCGACCTCGCGCGCACGCGAGAAATCGGTCGTCGGCTCGAACCCAAGCTCCGTCGCATTCTTGATGCTGGCGCTCGAGATATGTTCGATATAAGAGCGGCTGGCGCGAAGCGCGTCGACCTTGGTCTGGTCGATGTCAAAGCCGATCACCTTGTAGCCGACCTCGCAATAGCGAAGCATCAGAGGCAGGCCGACATAGCCCAAACCGACGATGCCGATCTTGGCCGTTTTGTCGTTGAGCTTCGCGATCAATTCGGAATTCATTTCATCACTCGTACGGGGTTGTTACGGCCTGAAAAGCATCTATTTCGGTCTCTGATAGCGTCATAGCGGCAAAGCCACAACCCTGGAAGCCATACCGGAGCCTCGTCAGGCACCATGGCGCGCAGCCAAACGGGGCTATTATTGGCTATTTCGGCACACTATCCGCAGCGTCCGGTGTCGCGTGCCGGAAAGCCCGGAACACCATCTTCCGCGTTCAGTGTTGAGAGGCGGCAGCCTGATCAAATGCCCGGCGAGCTGCCGGAAATCAACAAGCGCGCGACGTCATAGGCGGCGCGACCCGTGCCATACTCGTCGATATCACGCCGAACGGCCTGCGCCGGCTGCTTCCAGAGCCGGTTCCACCCGTGCGTGATCGTCTCCGTCCACTCGGTCTCGTCACGCAATGTGATGCACGGGACGCGATGGAAATAGGCCTCCTTCTGCACCCCTCCGGAGTCCGTGTAGACTTCAACGGCGTTGTGCAGAAGCTTCGCCATATCGAGGTAACCCACGGGATCGATGACCCGCAAGCCGCCCAGACTGACCCCCATCGCCAGCGCAGCCTGTCGGGTGCGTGGGTGCAGCGGGAGGGCAACGGGAAATTTGCGCGACTGATCCTGCAGGAACTGCACGACTGCGAGAAGCTGCTGCCGATCCGCGGTGTTCTCCGCACGATGGATCGTCGCGAGCGCATATGTCTTCGGGGCCAGTCCGAGATTGCTCAAGATCGCCGAGCTCTTCTCTGCCTTGTCGGTCACGAACAGGGTCGCATCGTACATCACGTCCCCGACGTGATGGACGCCGGCCGTCACGCCTTCAGCAGCCAGATTGGTCACGGCGGTCGTCGTCGGACAGAGCTGCAGCGCGGAGAGATGGTCCGTCACGACCCGGTTGATCTCCTCCGGCATGCGGCGATTGAACGATCGCAGGCCCGCCTCGACATGCGCGACCGGAATATGCAGCTTCGACGCCGCGAGAGCACCGGCCAGCGTCGAATTGGTGTCGCCGTAGACGACGACCCAGTCGGGCTTTTCCTCGAGCAGGATCGGCTCGATCGCCATCAGCATGCGTCCCGTCATATCGCCATGGCCGCCGCCATTGATATCGAGATGATGTCGCGGCCTCGGAATGTCGAGCTCCTCGAAGAAGACATCTGACATGTTCGGGTCGAAATGCTGACCGGTATGCACCATCACTTCCGTGAGCCCATCGGTCTCCCGGATCGCACGGCTGACGGCCGCGGCTTTGATGAACTGCGGCCGGGCACCAACGATGGTCAGGATCTTCAGCGTCATGGGTTCTACTAGCGGTGTTGGGACTGAGCCAGACGGTGACCCGCTGCATTGACAGGGCTCGCGGAGATCGTCTTCTGAAGCCCTTCCTTGAACTGCACAAACCGCCGCAAGTCCAAGCGAGATGCAAGACGGCTCAGATCAGGAGCAATGTCGACGGAAGGAGTGTTCGGGTTCACGGTCTCGAATTTCGGTTCGAGGCCAAGCTGCTGACCTATCGTGTTCGCGATCTGCCGGATTGAGAGCGTCTCGGAGGCTGCCACGTTGAGCGTATCCGTCCACGACGAAGCAATACTGGCGAGGATGACTTCGACGATATCGTCGATGAAGGTGGGAGCGAGCCGAATCCCTTCCGTTCCGCCGGAGAGCTGGATCGCCTCGCCGTCCTGGATCCTGCGGACCAGCTGCGGAATGAGCCGATCACGCTGGCCCGGACCGTAGGGAAAGAACAATCTCAGAATGCTCAAGGAGAAAATACTAGAGAACGGCTTCGCAACGACTTCGGACGCAAACTTGCTCGCGCCGAGAAAACCGGGAGGCGCAAGGCCCGCATCCTCTCTCAGCGTTCCCGCGAACGGCTCGTAGACCGCCCCCGACGAAAGCAGGCAAAAGTGCTTGACCGACGCCCGCGCCGCCCAATCCAGCAGCCGCATTGTCATGCCGACGTTGACGTCAAACATCTCCAGCGAATCCGCGGGGAAATCGCGGTAGCGGCGCGATTGAGCGCCATGAACGACAACATCGATCGTCTTGGGAAAGTCGGCAGCTTCGATCGAAGCCGCTCCATCCCAAACCACTTTCGTTCCGAAGGCGACCGACGTTCCCGGCCGGCAGACGCTGAACAACTCATGCCCCTCGGCCACCAACCGGGGACCGAGAGCAGAGCCGACGAAACCGCTACAGCCCGTCAATAATATCCGCATGCCCGTGTCAGACCATTGGCTTCGTCAGCAAGACTGAAATCCCGTTCGGATTGGAGTCATTGAAGGCGTAGTCCTTGACTCCGAGCTCCTTCATCCAGCCCGCAACCTCGTCATCGCTGTGCTGCCAGGCATTGTGCGGATGATACCAGTCGAAATTGACCATGTTGTTGGTCTCATAGTCAAACGCCTCGTTCCAGAAGCACTTCAGGAAGTTGTAGTACAGCAATCGCTGAACGTTGTGCGTCCCTGCAGGAATTCCGAGCACCGGAATCGGCTTCTCAAGCGTGATCGTAGCGTTCAGCCGCGATAGCTCGCGGCCCAGCTCGGTGATCCCTTCGCAGGCCGCGTAGCATTCCTCCGCGGAAAGCGGCATGAAATTCTGGCGAACATGATCGTCGGCGAAGACGCGCACGGCGCCCATCTTCCGATAGACGTAGAAGAAGAACTGGCCGCCGGGCCTGACCTTTCGGTACAAGGCCTCCACCGCCGCCCTGGTGTTGGGCGTGTGATGCAGCACCCCGTCCGCGATGATGAAATCGAACGTGTCATCGGGGAACGGCGCTTCCATCAAATCGGCCTGGACGACCGAGCAGTTTTCGAGATCGCGGGTGTTCTCGAACGTCGTCAACGCCGCATCCGACACGTCGAGCGCAAACACCTCGCCCGGACAATTCTCGGCGATGAATCTCGTGTTGAAGCCCGACCCCGGGCCGACCTCGAGCACGCGCTGCTTGGACCGGTAGAAGGCTTTCAGGGCGTCCAGATCAGGCAGCCCAAGCTTCTTGCAATACCAACCGAACAGGAATTCCTTATGCTCGGGCTGCAGCCCGTACTGCTTGAAGCGGCGCCACTTGTCCGAGAAGGTCTGATTTGTCTTGGCTTGCTCATGGGCTTCGGGCCGGCTCTGCGCGCTCGCCGGCTTCGGCAAGCCGTACCGCGAGCAGAAATCGGTCAGATCAGGCTGCATCGGCCCGCTGAGGAAGCAGGGAACCCCATGCAGAATCGGATACCATAGCGATGCATCGGGCGTCCGGAGGACACCTTCGATGACCTGGCCATCCTGTTGCGTGAAAGCCTCGAGCTGAAGCTCCATTCCGTTCGGACGGAGACGTGAAGACGCAACGGTTCGCATAAAACTAGCTCCTACAACTGCAACTAATGGAGGGCGCCGCCATAGGCACCATGTTGCTTGCACCAGGACTCGAAGCTGAGCAAGCACCAGATCAACGCGACATGGTTCGCCCTTTGCTCGAAATGCTCGTCCAGAATCCGATGTACGAAGTCGTGTTGAAATACGCCTCGCTGCCTAATACGGGATTCCGAGAGTTGCTCCTCGATCCATGGGCGCAGAATCCCTCTGTACCAAGACGCGTCCGGAGGACCAAATCCCATCTTCGGCTTCCGGTAAATCGTGTCGGGGACCAGCGGCCGGACGGCCTCGCGAAACAGGATCTTGCCCGTGGTGCCGTCGGACAGCAGGCCCCAATCCACGCCGAGCAGGTAGTCGACCAGTTCGTTATCCAGAAGCGGCACCCTGGTCTCAAGGGAATGCGCCATGGACAGCTTGTCTTCCAGCGACAAAAGACCTGGAAGATAGGTGGTCAGGTCGACGTGCATGACGGCGTCCCAGGGGTCCCGGGACGGAACCGCCTCGATCGCATCTCCGATCGCAGCGATCGGATCGAAACCTCCTGCGGCTCTCAGAAATTCCGGCGTAAAGGCATCGCCGATCTTCTCGGCCGATACCGGGACGCTAAGGCTTGCCCGGTAGAGCGCAAAGGCATCCCGCGAGGCCGCCTGATCTCCCGCCGCAGCACGAAAACGCTGGATGACACGCTGCATCAGGGAAGCCGGAGCCGCCCGCGGTACGATGGCGTATCTGCCGACATACCCTCCGGTCACCTCGTCACCGCCCGTTCCCGACAGGACGACCTTTGCGTCCTGCGCGACCCGTTGCGCGATCAGATAGTTCACATAGGCCATTCCCATGCGAGGATATTCGATCGCTCCAACCGTCGCATCGAGATGGCGGGCCAGGGCATCCTGCGGCACCATGAGCTCGACACGTTCGATGTTGAGCTGCTTGGCAACCTCGCGGGAGAACTCGCGCTCATCGACGAATTTGTCGACACCGACATTCTCGAGATCGAAGATGCACGAATAGGCGCGGACGACCGGATCGATCTGGTGCGCGCCTGCCGTGATCGCCGAACTGTCGATGCCACCCGACAGGTAGGCCATGACCGGCACATCGGCAGCCAGCTGCCTGCGCAGGGCCGCCTGCAATATTTCGCCGAATTCGCCCGCAGCCCGCGCCAGGCCAGGCGAATATTTGCGGTGGTAAGAAGCCGACCAATAGGTGCCGCTGGAGTGTCCACTCGCCGCAATTCGTTCGAACGTGCCGGGCTTGAGGAGACGGACGCCGCGGAATGGCGTGCGCCCTCCCCAATTGTTCATGAGCGTGAAGTACTCGAGGGTCGCCGATGCATCGAACTGCTTGTTCAGCAATCCGCTGGCGTACAGCGCGCGTACCTCCGAGCCGAACACGAGACCCTTGCCGGGCAACTCCGCGACATAGACCGGCTTGATCCCGTATCGGTCGCGGGCGATCACCAGCTCGCGCTGGTTTTCGTCCCAGATGGCGCAGGCGAACATGCCGTTCAGCCTGCTGAATAGCCCGTCCCTCCACTGCTCCCAGCCATGGACCAGAACCTCGGTGTCCGAGTGGTCCGTCGCGAAAACATGCCCGGCGGCCTCAAGCTCCTTTCTCAGCTCGCGGTGATTGTAGATCTCCCCATTGAAGACCACCCATACGGTTGCATCCTCGTTGCCCATCGGCTGGTTGCCGGTGGCCAGGTCGACGATCGCAAGCCTGCGGAAGCCCAATGCGACGTCTGCCGACAGATGAAAACCGCTGTCATCAGGGCCACGGTGCTCGATACTGGCCGCCATATTCCGGATCCGGGCGTTCGCGTCCGGACAGGCGCCAAAATGCAGAATGCCAGCAATGCCACACATCTGAACCTACTCGACCTCGGCGCCCGCCGGCGCCAGCACAAACGTACTGTCGGGGCTGCGATAGGCTTCGATCATCGCTCCGGCAATATGATCAGGATCATGCCATCGCTCGACATAGCGACGAGCTCGCTTTCCGAGCTCTGTCCACTCGGCTCGGCGCTCGAGAATGGCCGCAAGATCTTCCGTGAGCCGCCCGGGATCGACGTTCAGGATCGCAAGATCATCCCGCATGGCCGGCGGGACGAACTGCAGGTCGTTTTCCCTGACATAGCACACCACCGGCTTTCCCATCGCCATCATCTCGACGGCAAAGCCGCCGTACCAACCCGCAAGCACCTGGTCAATGGCAAGATCAGCGGACCTGTAGATGGCCATCGCCTCCTCATGCGTCTTCTTTTCAACCAGGATCAGCTCGAAGTCGAACCGTGACTTCAGGCGCTCCAGCGCATCAAGGATCATCTGAGTGCCTTTGATGCTTGCATCGCTCGGCGCGTGAACAATTCTCGGCCTGCCTTCGGCACGGGGATACTCGGGCGAGAATTGACCGATCTCCACATTGGCGTAGGGCAGGAACTGCCCTCCCGGAACGACGTGTCCCAGCTCCGGATTGAGGTAGAAGACGCGGTCGAACAGCGGGAGCACGCGAGCGATCAGGCGGGACCGGCGCGCATCCAACGACGTGACGCAGGTCTCGTAGGCGGAGCAACGGCCGCTGGCGCACATGGTCCATTCATTCCGCCGATTACCCTCCCCGGCGAGCCTTGCGTCGCACCCTTGCAGGGTCATGAACCTCTTCTTGCCCAACCCCTTGGCCAACTGGAGGTCCACGGTCACGAGCCGATTCAGCAGCGGCCCCATCCGACCGACACCTTCGAACGCATAGCCCGGATACAGAAACGTCGTTCCAAAATAGTAGTGGAGCACATCGTAGCGCAGGAGCGCGGACAGCCCGAACCACGTACTTCGGACCACCTTTCGAAAGTCGCTTGTCGTCTCGTCATACAGAACCGCGTCGGCCGGGTATCGAAACCAGGTCCCGCTTCGAATGACCAGGTCACTCTTGTTGCCGCGCCGGCGCTCGGCACGCGAGAGCGACCAGGGCTGATTACCGATATTGAAAGGGCCGTGAAGGATTTTCATCTTGTTGTGCGACTATGACGGTGTGCGGCCTAGAGAACAGACCACCCGCGGTCAGTCCATTTGCTGATCAGATCAATCGACGCTATCGCCGAACCGTCGTCCGACGATGTCTGATCGAGACATCGGATCGACGTCAGCCCCATCGACCTCGGCACGCCTGATCCAAATCGGAGCCGCGCCGGTTTGCACAACGACACCTGATGGAAGGACGCGCAAGATGCGGCCGGGAATGCGAGGAATATCCCGGAACAAGAAGCGGTCGTATCGCTGAACCCTGAGAACTTTCCATCTCTCGGAGCCGAGATACGTAAAGGCGCCTGGGTACGGCGGCACCTGCGCTCGGACAAAGTCGCAAATCTGGCGATCGGTCATCGTGAAGTCGATGAGTCCGTCTGCCTCCGTTCTCTTCGGATAGTGGGATACGAACCGGCGATCCTGGGAGTGCCCGCCCTCCCCCGCCTGCAGCTTTCGAATTGCCGTTAGAAACAGGTCGGCCCCGACATCCATCACCTTTTCATAGAGGGTCTTGACGTCGTCATGCTCTGTTATCTCGACAACCTGCGCAGCCATAATGTCGCCGTCGTCGGCTTGCGCAGTCAGGCGGAATACGAAGACCTCGATATCCGACTGTCCATGTATGATGTTCCAGACCAGCGGCGCTCTCCCCAATCCGAGAGGCGGATGGCCCGCATGGATCCCCAGCGCGCCCAATCGGGCCCGCGAAAACACTTCGGACGGAATCAGCCGATTCCATCCGTTCACGATCAGCAGGTCGAAATCTATCGCTGCCACATCTGCAACTTCGATCTTGTATTCACGCAGCTGAATACATTTCAATCCGTGTTCCAGGCACCAAGGCGATACATCAACATATCCGGACACGAGGTACTTCGTCGCCAGCTGCGGTGGGATGGTCACAACCGCTGCGACGTCAATGCCGGCTTTAGTCAACTGCGCGAGACCGTGCAGGCCGTTCTCGGCACAAGTCACATAAAGAACCTTCGCACCTTGAAGGGACATCTAGTTGCCCAATCCATGGAAGTACGGCCCCTTCAGAAGAAGGTCCTTTTCGAACCACCAATCTGGATGGACCAATACCTGAAAGCGGGAGTGCTTGTTGAAATGCTCGGTCGGATCTCCCTCCCGCCAAAAGCCGTTCGAGTCCGACAGATATTTCATGCCCCCGAAGAAGCGCTTTTCAAGCGCATAATTCCGGAAGCCTCCCTCGAGGGGATCGAAACTATCGTGGTAATTCCCCGTCTGGTGGACGACCTGGCTGATGTCGCGATGTTCGGAGGCCGAGTGTATTTCAAGCCCGGTGATTGCTTCGAGGACGGCCTTCTCCTTACGCAGCAACTCAACCGGCGGCATCTCCAGGGCTCGTCCGATGGTCATGGCCTCGAAATGCAGGCCTATCTCGTGTCCCATTCCGCGCAAGGCATGGATGAGACGATATACATGCGGGGTGAAGCAGTTGTACTCGTGCGCATGAACCCTGAAGAAGTAGGTTGCCGTAACCCCGAGGTCAGACTCAATCAAAGCAAGCTGACTTACACCATTGAGAGTGTAGTCGATATCATGCCGCATGATCAAAGTACGCTCGTTCGCGGCATCATATTTCTCAAACGAACTGACCTTGTAGCCGTTGTCGAGAGCGGTGCGCAGGAGGTGCCGATAGTACTCAAACGTGAACGGCTTCGGACTTGAAGGGTTAGACATTGAGGTGAACCACCAGAGTTAGAGGTTTCGTCAGATCGAGACGCGTATGGGGTCGACAAGCCCACCTGCGGTTTTCCATGGCGCACGTCCTGCGAAGATCCGACAGGAACTTGCAGACGGATCAGGCAAAGCTCGCTTCATGGTTGGATATTTTTTGGCGAAGAGATCGTTCACGGTCCGACGCCGATGCGCTTTCGATAGGCTTCCAGTTGCAGTTCAACGATCCTCTTGGCCGAATGATTGCGCTGAATCCAGCAGCGCCCGGCGTCGCCGATCCCGCGCCCATCGTTTCGGTCCGCGATGACTTTCCGCAAAGCCTCGGCTATCTCATTCTCCGTTGAAGCCGACAGGATGGGCGGCGCCTCCGAAAAGAATTCTTCCGCTGACTGAAAATCGACGTTGGTGATGACGCGCCTTCCAAGCGCCAGCGCTTCGAAGGTAACGCCTCCGAATGAGGGAAGGACGAACTGATCCAGTACGGCATGGCTCGACAAATATGTTTGCCAAAGCTGCGGCTTCCGCATCGGTGAAAGCCATTGCACCCTGGCCTCCAGGTTCAAGCTGCGTATGAGTTCGCGCGACCTGTCGAGGTCGCGTCCCCACTCGATCATGACAAGCCGCGACTGATCATTTTCCCGCGAGACCGTCGCAAAGGCTTTGATCAACCTGTCATTGCCCTTCACCAGGCTGGGGTCCGCATCCAGCCAGTCATGGCGCGCTGGATGAAAGAAGACGACGCAGTCATCGGGGGGACGAATTCCATCGCTTGCGGCTTGGAACTTGGCAAGCTTCGTATCGTCGAACGCATGCGGAAGCGGGGTAATCCGATCCGGGGGCACGCCAAGTCGTCGAGCAGCAGGCACGCAATCGATGTTGGTGACGAAGATGTGGTCAGCTCCGAGGAACACGGTGGCAGTCAGCCGCCCGAGGCTATCGTCCTGAAAGGGAATTGCCCTCAACGTCCCATGCTCATACCCAAAATAGGGGCGCTGGGCGAGCAGCGGCCAGGCACCATCTGTTGCATAGGCCTGGACGACATCAAACCGATCCATCAAATTCACAAGCGGCGCGAGCCGCGCCCGGTAGCTAGCAAAATCCGCGGCACTTGGCGGAGAAGCCGGTGCATTCCCTTGCCTCCAAACGGCAACAAGCCGTTTCTGCTCCGGATCAACATCCCTTGCCAGAACGCGCCGCATGAAGATATCACGAGCCATCGCTGGTGACCGACGAATCCTTCGTTTGATTTTCTGGCCGAGACGGATCGCGCGGGCGGTGGCAGTCTCTCCAGACACCGACTGCCGGGCCCGATCGAGCGAGCGTCGAAATCCGTTGGCTAGATCAGCCTGTCCGTCAACCTCAGCGGAGATCATCGAGCAGCACAGTTCGAGGGGCCCGGAGGCAAACCATCTCGGCCGCTGGTAGCCGCCGAGATCAACCTTGGTCCAGTCTGGGTAGAATGGATCGCCGAGGTCGCCCTCGAACGTCGCCTCTTCCCACTCGGGGGAAGCCATAATGTGGTAAGTTTCATAGGCGATGACGTAGGCATCGATGCCGTACTGGCGCTGGATCCTGGCATTGTTGAACGCATTGTTCGCAATATTGCCGAGATGCAGCACGCGCAGAGCTCGCCCGCGATCCTCCCGAAAACGCCGATGCCAATCGAGGCCGCGCGACTGAAGCGAAGGCGTGATTGTGCCGAACGTGTCGACCGATGTCACCGGAGATTCCCTAGCGGCGCGATCATCAGGGCGCCTTCATGAGTGCATCGAGGCCTTCTGACGCAGGCAGCCTGGCAATCTGGAATGGATGCTGCCAATTCCCGACGACAGGAAGAGCATTGCGTCGAACCTCCTCCCGATCCTGCGCGGACCGAATGCGGTCGACGACGATCGGTGGAAAGTTTGCAGTGTCCCGATACAGCTGGCCCAGCCGTGCGGCGACCGCCGATATGCCATGCCATCGCTCGACATAGCGCCGGCCCTGCTCGCCGATCTTGCGAAGGCAATTGCGGTTGCGGATGATCCACAACAATGCCTGCTCAAGTTCGTCCGGAGTTGCATTAATGATCGGGCACTCCTCGGGCGCCTCAACCAGATCCGCGCTTCTAACGAAGCTCAGGACCGGCTTCCCGAGCGCCATCGCCTCGAGCGCGGTGTAGCCGTAAGCGCCGCCGATAAACTGATCCGCCACGACGTCGGATTGCGCGAAAAGTGCGAGAACCTCACTGTTGGGAACGCCTTGTATCTTGCAATACTCGATATCGTATCCCTGCGCCTTCAGCCCGTCTATCGTCCGCTCCAGATACTTTGAGCCCTTGAAGTGCGTGTGATTTGGCGCGTGAGCAATACGAAGGGGACCGGACGGCGTATCCGGAAGAGCTGCACTCAATCGATCCAGATCCAACGGCCAGTAGTTGATATGTTTTGCCGTCGGCATGTAGGTCAGCATGTCACCAAGCGAGACCAACGCGGTGACGTTCTTGCTCATTTCGGAAACATAACGCTGAGCCTGCGCGTCGTGACATGTGCAATATTTGGGCGCTTCCGTGCAATCGACACAAAAATTCCATTTGCCGAGGGCCAGAGTCGCTTGCCTGGTACGAACGTCGGCACCATACGCATAAATATAGACGCGCTTTCCAGCCCGCCGCAGAGCCGCAAGTTCCTCAAAGCTGATCTGCAAACGATCCGTTGAATCGAGCAAACCGCGGTCCGCGAAAAAGTGAAACACATCATACCGGATCAAGGCCCATGCGAGCACCACCCGCTGGAACGCAGGTCCAAGTCCATGCCTGAGTGCCAGCAGGTACGGGCGCTGAAGATTTAGATCGAAGCGCGACGTGATGACGTAGGTTGCGTAGACAAGAGAAGCCGATCGAAAGCCGAGCACCCGATCCGCCCTCGCCTTGAGGTCCAGGGTCAAGATCGGCGTTACGCCCCACAAGGTCCTGGGTTGCCCGCGCCACAGCCGCACGGCTCCAAATCCTGGAGCGGCGTAAACCGCGAGCCTGAGAATGCCGCGCGATAGAGCCGTCGCGCTGCGCGCGGCAAAGCTTCGAAGCATTCGCTTGAGCGCCGGCAACAGCCCTCGTTTCGGTGATCTTGCAAGCGACCATGACGTGAGCAGCCACTCTCGAACGCTCCGCGGCAACACCAGCCGCGCGAACGATCTCAGTAGATCTCTCATTGCATGGACCTGTAGGCCCGGGATTTTCTCAGGCTGTCGTAGAGCGAAACCACCTTCTGCCACTCCGACTTTGCATCTAGCGTTGCGAGGGCCTTTCGCGTGCTGGCAGCGAAACTCGCTCGAAGCTCGGCATCTTGTGTCAGGCGGTTGATCGATTCTGCGATGGAACGCGGATCATACGGATCAAACGTCAGCCCTACCTCGTGCTCAAGCACAAGGCGCTTCGCCTCTGGATAGTGCGCGACGAGAACGGGAAGGTCCGCCGCCAGATATTCAAAGATCTTGTTGGGGAGCGCAAAGGTGAAGTTGCGACATAGAGCCGGCAATGTCCAAATCCCGGCGTCCGCGCCTCGGGCCGCCGCAACAACATCTTTCGACGGAACCGGCGGCGCGAGTATAACTCTGCCCTCGACGCCCGTGCGTCGCGCCAACGCCAGATAGTCGGGCCCAAACAGATCCAGAGACGGGCCTCGAATGACGAAAGTACAATCCGGCGCATAAGCCAGAGCTTCAATGATCGGCTCGATCAGGCGAGTTGGACCGGTCCCTCCCTGCCAGAGCAGAACGAAGGTCGCTTCGGGCAATCCCAGTTGCTGCTTCAGCGGCGGATAATCGCGTGAGGGGGTAACCGCAATGTCGGGAATGTTACGGATCACAACCGGACGGGTACCACCGAGTTCTTCCTTCATCGCATCGGCAATTGAATCACATACGGTGATGGTCGCAGATGCTTCCGTGAGACACCGAACTTCCAACTCCTGAAGCGCGCGTTTCCAGTCGGCGGGATACGGCGCCCAGGCGGACTTTTGTGCATCCCAATGAACGTTTTCGGAAAACCACTCGTGGAAATCCACCACCAGGTGAGCACCCCGGTATTTTGCGGCCGCCATCGCGGCATATGCCGTGGCCAGATCATGGGCATGGAATGCGAATGGCTTTCGCTTCACGGCTTCCCAGTAGAGCTGATCGGCAAGGTAGCCCGGCTGCTCGCTGATGAAAGTCGCAGCCGTCCAATCAGCGTACTTGATGTGAACGCGCGGCCCCCAATCGAGATTGAAGGATATCCCGACGCCCTTCGATGGCTCGGGACAGATCACGGTCACGTCGTATCCGGAAGCAGCAAGCGCCCGAGCTTCCCTTTCAACTCGTGGGTCCACGCGCAAATCGGAGACGACAAGCATCACCACTTCGCGACCGGAGGCAGATCTCCCAATCTGTCGACTTCGCGACCTAGCATCCCCCGCAGCAGCCATCTTCGGGATGCGCGCCTGCGCGAGCCGCGCGCGATAATTGGCAAACCGTGTGACCGACACATTCCAAAGGCCGAAAAGGAAATAGAATATCGGCCGCAACGCGCGGAAAACAGGAGGGAACTTCTTGATGAAAGATGATATCTGCTTGAGCATTCTGCGGTAACTCTAAGAAATCAGCATCGGCGTGGCGGGAAGCGCCGTCACCACTGACCTAGCAACAAATTGCTATATGCCTTGCACTGGAGAGCAACAATTCTCTCCGCGGAATGGAACGTCGACATCCACTGCGACCCAGCTGCACCTCTGCGTTGGGAATCAAGTGGGTCCTGGATGACCTCCCGCATTCGCGCGGCGCACTCAGCGACGTTGCCGGCCACGAGCAACGGCGGCTCCTGACCGAAGAACAAAGCTGTCTGCTCCCGATCGATAGCGGAGATCAGCCGGACGCCCAACGCCATTGTCTCGAATCCGACACCGCCGAGAGCTGGAATGACGAATTGGTCAACAACCGCATGCGACGTGCAGTAGCGCTGCCAGAGCTCCCGTTTCGACATCGTCGGAACCCATTCAACCAACTTCGACAGGCCCAGTTCCTCGATCAACTCCTTGCTGTCGGTGACTTCCTGACCCCATTCGACGAACACGAGCTTGAAGTCGCTTCGTTCGCGCGCGATCTCCGCCGCCGCGCGAATGACGACGTCATTGCCCTTCCGCCACGATGCGGCTCCGTGCTTCCAATGGTGACGCGAGGGACTAAAGAAAATGACGGGTCCGCTCTTCGGCGGTGCGAGTTCCGGATGCGCCGCCCGAAACTCAACCAGTTTTCGGTCGTCGAATGCGTGCGGCAGGTGGAACACCCGCTCCGGCTTCAAGCCCAGCCGTTCCACCTGCGGAAGCACGTCAGAATTCGTGACGAACGCGGCCGGCGCATGCTGAAACGAGATGCGGCATATCAAGCCGGTCAGGTTGTTCTCGAACGGAATGTCGCGAAGCGTTCCGTGCTCGTAGCAGCAGAAGTTCTTGACGCCGTTCATCATGGGTATCAGGCCGTCGATGGCATATCCCTGAATGACGTCATAATGCGGGAGGATATCCTCGAACGCCCTTGGATGCTGCGTGATGTACTCTTCGCGATACTTAAGTGATTGGCCATCGAGCTCGGCGGGGTCCTTCCTGATTTCGGCCAACAGCGTCTCGATTTCCTGGGCTCGCGTAACGGGATCTGACATCGATCTCGCCACGCAACCGGATTCCGAAACCGGAACGAGTTTGAGCATGATGCGCTCCAGGAGCGCCAGAAAGCTATGCACCAACGAGCGGGCAAACGAAGACGACTTCTCAAAGATTCCGCCAGAGCGCAGGCGGCGAACATCTTCCCGCAACGCACCGAGCGCAGCGCGAGCCTCCGCATCAGCCTGCGGACCTCGGCGCGTAATTCTCAACCACGCAGCGGCCGAGATTCGGTCCAACCAGTTCGCCTCGGACCGACCCATCTTGGATTCGCGCCCGAGCACGCCATTTGCCACGAGCGTCCCAAGCCATATTCTGTACAGGCTCAGAGGTTGTCTGTCTCCGTACGATGACCGAACCGGCCCGCCCAGCCAAAGGCGAAATCTCAGATGCCCGGGGACATATTTGGCGAGGAATCCCGCATCGTCGCCGGAACGTGCATCCTGAAGAGCCGCCAACTCCAGATCCAGCCATTTCAGATATGTTGTCGTTCTCCAGCCCGCGTTCTTCGCGCGAAGGTACTCGATGCAGAGCCCTGCTGGACCCTGGACGAACCAACGGGGCCGCTTCCAGCCCTTCAGGCTTGTCGCCCACCAATCCGGCCTGAAGGGATCCTTCCCAAGCGCCGAGGTCCCCTCTTGGAGCGCGCCGTCCTCCCACTCAGGGCATCCCATGATGTGGTAGTAGTTGTAGCACAGCACGTCCGCATCGATGCCGGACTTCCGCTGAATGCGGGCATTGTTGTAGGCATTGTTGGCGATATTGCCGATGTGAAGCACGCGAAGCGGTCGGCCCGTCTTTTGATGAAAGTCGCTAATCAGACGCAGCGCGCGAGCGTTTTCGGCCTCAATCGCCCGTGCCGAGCCAGCTTGACCCGGATGACTCTCGGAGTCGACGTCAACATAGGAAACTGACACTGGCTTAGGCGCTCCGTGCATTAGTCGCGAGCCGGCATGACCAATTCGAATGCTCGAGCAGGGATCGCTTCGAGGACGTCACGAATTCAGCACCTTCGCGCTTTCGGCGAGCCTTGTCCTCAACGGCTTCGGCAAATCTGCAGTCGCCACATAGAGATCCGCCAAATGCGCGCCGAGCGCCTCGACCGAGTAGTTCTTCCGGACGTATTGCCGGCCGGCGGCTCCGGCTTCGGAAAGCCGCGCGCGGTCCGAGACCAGCTGGCGCAACACTTCCTTGATCGTCTCCGGATTTGCCTCGATGATCGGGCAGGCTTTACGATCCGCGATCGCCACTTCGTCGTGCAAATAGCAGATGACGGGGCAGCCAGATGCCATTGCTTCAACGGCAGTTAGACCGAAGGCCCCGCTTATGAGCTGGTCTACGAGAACGTCGATCGTCCGCATCGCTTCCAGTATTTCGTGGTTTGGCTTTCCGCTCAGCTGCAGAAGCTCAATTGCATGACCGTCCGCCTGCAAGGACTGGATCGCGTCTTGAAGATATTTCGTTCCCTTGAAATAGCCGTGGTTCGGAAAGTGACCTACGACCAGCTTTCCATCTCTCTGGCACGGGGACCGTTCGTGAGAAAACCGTTTAGTATCGACCGCCAGATACGGCAGATTTCGAGCGCCGGGGATCAGCTCCATGGCCAGCCCGTGCGCCACCACCGCGGTCGAGTGCTCCCGGATCACTTGCAACATGGCAGTGCCGCCGGCATCGTCGCAGACACAATAGACCCCCGGATCAGGGCATTCGGAGCAGAAGTTCCATTTTCCAAGCGCCAGGGTTTTCTCGCGCGTTCTATGGTCGGCGCCGTATGCGTAGGTGTAGAGCCGCTTCCCTGCTCGGCGATAGATCTCCATCTCGCGCACGGCAATTCCAAAGCGGGGACTTCCATAGCCGCCGGCCGGTTCGATGATGCCGCGATCATTGTAGAGATGAAAAATATCAAAGTTGACGAGGGCCCAAATCAACATGAGCCATCGAAACAGAAACCAGTCTTCACCACGTTCGGCCACGAGGCGCGCCTGAATTTCCGAGCACACGAAATCAAAGTTCGAGGAAATATGGTACGTGGTGAACACGAGCGAGTGGGCGTTTGAACCTAAAGCACGGTCTGCAGCAACGCACTCTCGCAAGGAGACGATCGGCGTGACCCCCCAAAGAGAATTCATCTCACCTTTCAGCAAGCGCTGCTCGGCCAGCACGTGACAATCAGCCACGAGAGCGTCCCAAAAGTCGCGCGCGTCGGGAGACTGATCGGGCTTCAGAAATGGCCGCAACGCATCCAGCAGAGAGGTGAGGAGCGTGTAGTCTTTCTCAACAGCAACGCGGTTTACGTTTTCGACGATCGCCTGATCCACGCGCCCTCTCGATCGTGATGGCGCAAGCGCAGAAATAGCCGCTCCAAAATTGCGATTCCTGCGGGCCAGCCGGGAGAGATTGGGGAAATGCGTCCCCTCATACAGGCAGTAAGCCGACCGACGCAACTTCGAGAACACCGATGCAGCTCCGCACTTGCTTCAGGCGCAAACGCGACTGATGCAATCGACCACGAGACGCTGATCTTCCTCGGTCATGTTCGGGAAAATAGGCAACGTGATCGTCGTGTCCTCCGCAAGCGCCGCATTCGGAAACTGTTCGGGCCGCAGGCCGTATTTGTTTCTGTAGTAGCCCAGCCGGTGCACCGCATGCGTGCCCGGTCGAGTTTGAACTCCTGCGGCGGCCAGCGCTGCCATCACTGCGTTGCGGCGCGCGCGATCTCCGTCACCCACACGAATGACGTAGGATTGAAATGCGTGCCCGTCGATGTCCCCGCCGAGCGGTCGCACGATCGAATTGATGCCCCCGAGCAACTCGGAATAGCGGTGCCCGAGACGCCTGCGTTCCGCCAGCAGCCGGTCGAGCTTGCCCATTTGCGCCACACCGACGGCTGCCTGGATGTCGGACAAGCGCAAATTGAAGCCCAAATTGTCAAACGTCGCCATCGTCCATGGACCATGGGGCTCGATCGAAGGATCTGGAGCTCCGGTCGCGCCATGATTGCGCTGCGACCGCACGCGTGCAGCGAGATCGTCGCGATTGGTCGTTACCGCGCCTCCTTCTCCCGTCGTAACGGCCTTGCGCGGGTGAAACGAAAAGCAGCCGATATCGCCGATCGCGCCGACAGGCTTGCCTTTGTACGTCGTGCCGATCGCACAGGCGGCGTCTTCGATGATGGCGATGCCGCGCGGTTCCGCGATGGCCCTGATCTCATCCATCGGGGCGGCAAGACCGAACAGGTGGACCGCAACGATCGCCTTCGTGCGCGGCGTGATGGCCGCCTTCAACTTATCGGGATCGATGTTGTAGGTCGACAGATCGATATCGACGAAGACCGGCTTTGCGCCGACGTATTCAGCCGAGTGCGCGCTTGTGACCCAGGTGAACGCCGGAACGATCACTTCGTCCCCTGCCCCAAGATTCAGCGCCAGAGTCGCCAGATGAAGCGCCGCGGTGCAAGACGTGCACGCCAGGGCATACTTCACCTCGTGCTTCTCTGCGAGCAGCTTCTCAAACCGCTCGGTCAATGGCCCCTGCGTCACCCATTTCGAATTGAGACATTCGCGCAGGATGGCGATCTCGCTCTCGTCAAAGCTCGGCTCGGTGATGTTCAATTTGGTGCCTCAGCTGGATGCAGCACATGGAGGACTGCGTCGATACGCATCTTCATCCACTATGCCAGGATGAATGTCAGGGTTCCGATCGCGCCGTCTGCCGAGACAATACGAGATCGGGTCATCTTCTTGCCGACCCTGCGCTCAAGCTCGATAGCAAGGTCGTCGGACTCCTCGTCTCGAAACAGTCGAGACAACTCGAGCCGCGCCAAAAGCCAGCGCGTGCCGGGATTCGGTGGAAAGCTGGACTTGTGAAAGTTCACTGAAAGAGCCGTAGCAACCTCGACGGGCCTCATCCCAACCGGTTCCGCGAGCGATATCCGGCTTCCGGCAATCCGGGACGCACTGAAGATCTTCTGCTCATCATAGCTCTTCCGCGCGAGAACCGGCTCTGCTGTCTCGGTGATCTTCACCTGCCAGGAAGATCCCGGAAGCAGGGCGATAGCGGCGGCGTCTGCCGTATCCACGTCTCCATCCTTTATGAAGGAATAGACCGGGCGGCAGCAGATCTTGCGAAGGATTCTCAGGTCGAAGCCGCAATCCAATGGGATGCCGTGATATCGGGCACCGGCCAGGATCTCTTCGTAAATATCGGTGGAGTGCACATAATCGCGCGATCCCCGAAATGCGGCCGCTGGTTCAAAGAGAAGCGTCTGCATTTCGCTCAGGCCGTCAAACCGCCATCGACGACGATTGTTTGCCCGGTAATGAACTTGGCCTCTTCACTCATCAGGAATCGAACGATCCCGACGACATCGTCAACTGTCCCTGCCCTGCCCAGCGGTGTTCGCCTCACGATTTGCTTCAATTTCGAGGGATCCATGTCGGCAACAAGATCAGTCTCCATATAGCCGGGCGCCACGGTGTTTACCCTTATTCCGCGGCCACCGAGCTCTCTGGCCAGAGCGCGGGTCATCGCATTGATTCCGCCTTTCGTGGCCGAATAAGCAACCGTCCCCTTATATCCGCTGACGCTGACGATCGAACTTATGTTTACGACCACTCCGCCGCCATTGATCATCATGCCGCGGATCGCAGCGCGGGTAAGATGCAGCGGTCCCGCGAGATTGACAGCCAGCAGCTTTTCGATATCGCCGACATCCTGCCGCGCCAGGAGTTCCTCGGCCACGATTCCTGCGTTGTTGATCAGGCCTGAAAGCCGCCCGATGCGCTTTTCAAAGTTCCGAATGAGTTCCCTGAAGCGATCGGTCTCCGACATATCGCACTCGGAGAAGATGAACTGATCCGGATGGTCGTTAAGGAGCGCAACCACTTCGCTCGATTGCCGACGACTGAAAGATGCGACCCGGTGCCCATCCGCCAGGAACGCCTTCACGAGCGCCAAGCCGAGGCCGCGACTTCCGCCACTGATCAAAATGCTGCGCTTGTCATTCATCTGGAAACTCTCGTGGACACCAAATCAGTTCTCCGGCATCGGGCGGGTTCGAGCCTTCTTCGACCGCATCGTCGTCAGGGAAGAGTGGTCGACGATCTCAAACCGGATTGGAACCTTGTATTTTTGCAGACGGCTTCGACAGTGATCGCGGATTTTCTGAACTGCCTCACCCGCACTTTCCGGCCGCTGAAGGGCTACACGCGCAACGACTGCGTTGCCGAGCAGGGTGTGAGGCACTCCATGAACGGCGACCTCCACAACGTCCTCCAGCTCGAGGATCACGTCTTCGACCTCGAGTGGGAAGACCTTCTGCCCGCCAACATTGATAACCTCGGTCTTGCGGCCGATGAAGCGCACCAATCCGCTGTCGTTTTCCTCGACGAGATCGCCGGTGCTCATCCAGCCATCGGCGTTCACCGGACTCGGCGCATTCAGGTATCCGAGCATGGACGACGCCGATCGAACGTGAAGTTCACCGTCAATCACGCGCGTCTCAAAACCATCCCCCCCGATCCTTATCCATAGGGATTCGGGGTCGGGTGACGAGGAACGGAGGACACCGAGCTCGGACAGGCCATAGGTCTGCTTGAGAACGGCATTTGGAAAGACCTCCCTCACCCGCCGAAGTGTAGCGGGTGGCATGGGCTCGGCGCCGTAAGTGATCAAACGAATCGACGATAGATCGTACTGTCTCCAAAGACCCGAGCCGATCAGCACGCCCAGGAACGTTGGAGTCGTCGGAAGCAATTCGGCCCGCCCATCCGATACTGCCCGGCACACCGCCTCCGGAGACCTGTTGCCGACGCATATCCCGACGCCACCGTCGAACAGGCAGGCAAGAAGCGTGTTCACCCCCCCGAAATGGTCGATCAGCAGCATCAACAGCATCCGCCAGGACTTGCGCGGCTTTAGAAATTTCGAGGCGACACGCTCGACGTCATGAAGGATCGCTTTGGGAGTGCCGGACGACCCGGACGTAAATACGATAAGACCTGGATGCTCTTGGGTCCTGAGCTCCTCAATCAGCGGATGATCACTGCCCTCCAACTCAGCCTGTCGCGCGATTTCTCGTGTGAGCGGATCGATGAACCACTTCACTCGTGCCAGCGACGACAATCGTCCGCGCTCCTCGCGCACACCGAGACTGAAGGGCACGAGAACCGTCTTGAGCTTCAACAACGCCAGGATCAGGCTGATCGATTCGACGCCATATTCCCCCTCGAAAGCGCAGATATCGCCGGGCGCGATGCCCGCAGCCACGATATCCGCCTCCCAAGCCGACGTTGCCGCAAGCAACTGGCCGGTCGAGATTTCTGATTTCCCAATCGCCAATGCCGGAGTGTCTCGACGGCTCTCCAGACGCTCCAGCAGAGACGCGACCGACGACACGCTCCTCGCTACCGTATCAGACATTGCGCCTCACCTTCCAAATGGTCGCCGCTATCCGATGTCGTCACAAGACTCAGCTTGATAACCCGCATGGGCCGAAGCACTCGCGTTACGCACACGCGGAAACGAACAGCTTGCCCTTCATAAGTAGGTTGCCGGAAAGTGATATTGACGCCTTGCAGAATTGCGTGCTCGCCCGGCAGATACATTCCGATCAGCCGAGAGAACCGCGAGGCAACGCAGAACCCCTGAATGATAGGACCGCCGAACCCCTTGCTGTGAGCAAACCGTTCGTCGTCATGAACAGGCGCGCGATCGTTTGCAACGATCGCAAAGGCATCGCGCGCCGGGCGATCGAATGCAAACTGCTGCTCGACTGCATCGCCAACCACGATGTCGTCGATCGTCAGGGCTCTGCCTGCAGTTTCGTCGGTGACGAGAACAAGTTGTGGCGGTCGCGGCACAGCCAACCTACCTAGGCCGTCGCGTGGACCGAAACGAATTGGACCAGCTTGTTGATCGAATTCAGGTCCTCCACGTCGGCATCCTGCAGAACGAGGTCGAACTCGTCTTCAATCGCCATCAGCACGCTGGCAAAATCGAGAGAGTCCAGAAGCCCCTCGGCAAGCAACGACTTCTCGGGGTCGGAATTGCCGATCTTTGCAGGCCGCGTTATTCCGTTGATGATTTCAACTATCTTGGCGCGAACGTCCGTCATACATCCTCCCTCGATACGAGATGGTTGGCGAGAGCGATCATGTTCCTATCCTTGATCCAAACATGACGCGGGTCAGGTAACTGCTATCTCTTACGCTTTTGAATCGTACCGACCCGGACGGCCGGATTTCCGAACACCACCCAGTATTCGGGCACGTCCTTGGTAACCGCGGACGAAATTCCTGCGACAGAGAATGGTCCGAGAGTGCGGTTATCGAGCAAAACGGCCCCAGGGCCGAGATGCGCACCGTACGACACGACGGTTCGCCCACACATCGTCGCATTTGGCCCGACGTAGGCGTGATCATCGACGACGCTATGGTGGCCGAGAACCGCGCCGGCGCGAAGGCTGGCAAATCGCCCTATCCGGGATCCGGGTTGAACCGTGACGCAGGAGGCCACGAAGGCGCCGACCCCGACTTCAACATCGGATGCCACCACAGCTCGCGGGTGAATGATCGTACCCCAACGCTCATCCGGAATTCCAAGGCTTTCGATCCTGTCCACCCGGGCCGGCATATCCTTCACCTTTTGAACCGCCGGGCAGAACAGCAGGCCGGGATCAAGTTGCCGCCAGTCTTCGAAACGTCCAAGGACCGGGACATTCTGCAAAGTCGTCCCTACTGGCAGCGCATCATTGAGGAAGCCGACAAGCTCAACCTGCAGCCCTGCTGCAGCAGCCTGGTGAATGGCCTCTGCGACGACAAGTCCGTCTCCGGGCCCCCCAAGCACGACCAAGCGTCGGTGAGCTGTACTCAATGTCTTCTCCGCCATTGAAAGAGTGGTCGTTTCTGCCGTTGAACCTCTGGTTGTTGCCGGCGTTCGAACCATTCAAAGCATTCACTCATCGTCAATGGCACGAAGCCGTCGCGCACAACATCAAGGACCGCCTCGTGCATGCTTCGCGTCTTCTCAATATTCTCGGGATGGAGATTGACGACGATCACCCCGGGAACGCCGCTGTCCTTGATGCGCTTCGCGAGGCCCGTGATACATTTGGCCGACTGAACACTGTCCACACCCTGTACGAACACAACACCGTCGCCGATGGCGGTCAGGACGCTCCAGTGGTCCGTCAACTCACTGTTGAGCACCAAACGCGCGGGCAAAAGCGAGCCGTTGATAATGCGGCCGTCGAGCCCCGGCAAATTGGAACTACCAGCGGTACCATGGGCGATCCAGGCCGACGCGTGCCCCCAGTAACCATCGTTGAGGAACCCATGGTTTCGCACCGTACGGGGATCGTGGCCCGTAAGTTGCCGGAACCAGCCCACCTGTGCGGCAAATAGTTCTGAGTATTTGTCCGGCTGATCGAGCGCGTCCGGATGCAGGCCGAGCTCCAGGCGCCGACCTTCCTTAAGCTGGTTCAGCGTATCGCTGTCGTGCTTGGTAAGCGGATGAAGAAAATACGTGACGGGCAGCGAGCCAAGCGCTTCCGCCTGCTGCGCGTAGCAATGAAGTGCCGCCTGGTCATCGTCCCCCGTCACAACGATGGCGCCCGCCGCTCCATTGGGCAACATTGGCGATCTCGCCAAGCCGCACAACCGGTGCACAGCATCGGCCAGCGTCTCGCACCACCAGTCGGCTGGCCGCTCGTCGAGGTTTTCGCCCGAGAGCTGATGTTCAAACAAGTAGTTCGGCCGTTCACCGGCAATGCCCCACATGGCGTTCGTGGGTCGATTGCTCGCAGCCGCGGGATCGCCTTGCCGATAGCGAACGAGGTCGGAAGCGAGATCCGTTCCAATGAAAATGATCGAACCGCCAGTCCCGGCCTGGCGCTGAAGCCAGATCACCTCCTGGCGCTGGCTTGCCACGATCGTCGTAACATTACCTTTGGGCCTGAAGTGCATATACGAATGCAACGTCCGCAGTCGTGACCACGGTTTTGAACCTGCAAACGCGGCGTGGAACACTTGAGGTGAGGCAGTTGTCTTTACCTCCGTTTCCACACCGAACGCATTTCCAAACTGCACACTGGGAAGAACGGCAATCACGCAACCGCCTCGCCGAAGAGCGTCCTCCGCCAGGGACACATCGGCGTGGCCTGGGCGAAGAAGCACCAGGGGCTCGCCATCCTGCATGGACGAGGCACGCTCGAATCCGAACATTTGGAGATGTTGCGCGATGAACGAAGCGCCGGCTTGTCCCGAAACGGTCGGTCGCAACGGAAACCGTCCAACCTCGTTCAGCGGGTTCGGATGGCTCGGCGTGTAGAGTTCTGGCCGACGGAACAAGCTACCCTGGACGATTGGCAGGCTTCTCGATCCAAATTTGGTCTTGAAAAGGGAGACCTTGGAGATCGGCCAGTCGCGTGGCACCTCCGGAAACCAGGGTCCAAACCGGTACACCTCGAAACCCGAGTGCTTGGCCCACCTGATTGCATTCCAGTGCAGAAAATTGTTGGGCCTCAGATTCATCGCGTCGGGCAGGGAAACACCGGCGAGAAAACTGACTGCCTTCTTGTCGGCCAACAAGATCAGGCCCGCAATTGGATTCGCGTCATGCCTGACAAAAGCAAGGTGAACACCGCCGTCACCCGCAAACGACCTGAAGATATCCCTGTAGTACTCGAGTGGGGGTAGAGCTTCGCCGGTTCTTGTGGCCGATGCGCGCGCAATATCCATGTAGGCTTCGAGATATGAGGCATCACTCGATATCTCGAATTGCAGATTTGATTTCTCCGCTTTCCGGACCGCAGTGCGGCAGCTGTTGTCCAATCGCGCGAACAACTCATCAACGGTTGGGGCGAGATCGACCAACTGATCGGCGTTCAGGGTCGACGAACCGGGACAAGGCAACATTCCCGACGGCCCAAACGCAATACCGAGTTGGAAACCGAACTCGCTGACCCAGAACGGGACCGCTTCTCTCCCGGAATGGCGATTTGCCGGCGCGAGATTGTGGTAGTTCAACTGAATGCGATCGACGTCATATAAATCGCCGATCGCAAGTATTTCCTGCATCGCGGCCTGACGTGCGGCCTTCGCGACGCCCGCGCCGACATCGAGGTCGAGCGCAAGCCCGGTATGGCGATGAATCCCCGAATGCAGCAAGCGCTCGCCAAATGCCATTCCGGCGCGCTCATTGATAAACAAGGGCTGGATGCCGACGAGCTGCGAGTTCTCTTCGAGAGCGAAGGACAAGTTCGCGGACACGAAGAAACGCTCCTCGATCTCGATCCAGGCGGATCGATGTGTGAGCCAGGCCTCGGGCGATTGCAGCGCCAAACGATCCCAGTCACAACGATCAAGTTCGCGAAACCTGACGACCTTCATCGCGATTCAAACACTGCATTGAAGCGTGTGCCGAAATAAGGATTCAGCGGATGGATATCGACAATTCTCGTCTCGACCCCGAGGCGCCGCCCCAGCGCGATAAAATCCTTCCGGTCGAAATAGTAGGAGACGATCTCGGGCTTGATTTCGACTGGAATCGGAGCCGACAACTTGCTCAATCCCAGCAGGCTGGCGATCTTCGCTGCGGCGCCCGACCTTTGTTCGTACTTCCGAATCGTTCCCAATGGCGCCCGTTCCGCTTCGGGTCCAAATTCCTGCTCGAACTTCGTCGTGAGATTCCTAGCGATGACCTGCAGTTCTTCCGCTCTTTCACGGTCTGGAATCGATCCGATCAGAACCCGGCCGTGCGGTTTCACCACCCGGAGCATTTCCGCAATGATTGGCTCTCCCGCCGCAAACGACGGAAAATTCGAGAAAACATCATAGCAAAAGGCTGCGTCGAACTGCTGATCGGAGAAATGAAGACGTTCGCCGCTCGCCCTCTCGAAGCTCGCATTCTTCAGCTGGAGGCGCCTTGCAACGGCAAGCGGCGCCTCCGCGAGATCAACTCCTACGTATTCGTTGACGCTGGGGGCCACCACGTTCGCCAAAAACCCGGCCGCGCAGCCGACTTCAAGAACCGAAGCCGCTCCGTCCACGTTCATCAGACCAAGCATATCCTGTCTGAGATCGTCGAGAAGCCTGCCGTCGGCCCACAGCCGCGGGTTGCGGCCAGCTATATAGCAAAGGTCGTCGAGGGTCGGCTTCTCATCGATCGAACTCGCCCTGAGTTCGAAGAACGCTTCCAATCTCTCTCGCCAACGATCTTCGGTCATAGGTCACTCTCTATCCGGCAGGTGAACTTCGGATCGTAGATGTAGTTAAAGTGCCACAAGGAATTCCGCGACACTGAGAACTGAGCGGCCTTTTCGACATAATGTAGAATGGCCTCTGCCCCCTTCGGCAGCATGTGACGACAGAGGCTCACGGAAACGAAGTACTGGCCCTCGCCAAGGGCGAGTTCTGGTATCTCGTAGACGATACCCCCGCGTTCCGGTAGATGGCCGTCTGCGTCTAGAAACATGCCACCGTCATATCCTTCAATTCCTGCGACGGCTTGCATACGGCCGCTGTCTATCCGCAGGCTGGCGTAGATCTGCTTGTGCTCCGTTGTTCCCGACCACGAAATTCGTATCCGAAGCGGTTCCCCGTTCTTGACAACGCCGATCGGCTTGCCGTCGACGTCAAGCACTTCGACGGCAGTGATCTGCAGGGTACCGCCGCCGAGCTCGTATTTTCCGGTTTCGGCGGTGCTCTCGATCGACGCGCTCAGCTTCTTGGTTTCCCGGAGATTGCGCGCTTCCTCGATATCCCAAACACTCTGCTCGTAGGCCTTGCTGACGCGCTGAGCATTTCCGTGCATCAGCACCCGACCCTTGTCGATCCAGATCGCCTCGTCACACAGCTCGCTGATCAACCCGCTCGAATGCGAAACGAACAGGACGGTGGCGCCGCTTTCGCAGATCTGACGAACCCGCTTCATGCACTTGTTGACAAATGCGGTATCGCCGGCTGCGAGCGCCTCGTCGACGATGAAAAGCTCCGGATCGACGCTGATTGCCGTGGCGAAGGTGAGCCTCGCCTGCATGCCGCTCGAATAGGTCCGGAACGGCTGATCGATCACCTCGGCAAGCTCGCTGAAATCGATGATCCAGGGAACCTTCGCCTCGATCTCCGCTCGCGTCATACCCAGGCACATGCCGCCGAGGACGATGTTGTCGCGACCCGATACATCCGGATGAAAGCCGGTCCCCAGCTCCAGGATCGCGGACAGCTTGCCGGCCACCTCGACACGCCCGGTCGTGGCATCCAGCAGTCCGGCGACGATCTTCAGGAGGGTACTTTTTCCCGCGCCGTTCGGCCCGATGATGCCGACCACGCGTCCACGCAACACCTCGAAGGAAACATTCTGGATCGCCCAGTGCTCGTGGTGCCGAGGCTTTCCGGTGACGATCTCTTTCAGGAAATCCAACGGCTGCTGATAGAGCCGATAGGCCTTTCCGAGATTAGTGACGCGAATAGCGAATTCCGGCTCTGCTGAGCCCACAAGCGGAATCAGTTCACCGGCGTCTCGATCGTTAGAGAGCATTGCCATAGTACGGTTTCAGCTTTTCGAACATGCGGTATCCGAGCCCCAGACTCAGCAGCGCGAACAAGAGGGTGATCGCCCAGGCGTACGGGTGTCTGAACGAACCGAAGAAGAGAACGTCCTGGTAGACCCAGACGAGGTAGCTGAATGGATTCGAATAGATCAATGGACGGAGGGCACGCGGCATCCAGTCGGGGAGGTACACCGTCGGCATCAGGTACATCGCGATCGACGTGAACACGGTGACGAGCTCGCGCAGATCGCGGAAGAACGGCGTGATCGCAGCAAGGGCGAAGCTCAATCCGACAGCCAGGATCGCATGAATGACGAATACGACCGGCAGCAGCAGGACCATCCAGCTGAGCCCCCCCACATAGGCCTTGTAGAGAATGACGAGTGCGAGGGCCGGCAGGTGAGGTATCGTTGCAGCAATGGTCGATGCGATCGGAAGCAGCTCGATCGGAAACACGACCTGCTTGACCAGACTTGCACTCCCGATCAGCGCTCCGGGTCCGCGCACCAGCGCAGCCTGCATCATCAGCCAAGGAACCAGGCTTGCCAGGATATAGGCGGAGAAATCGCCGGGAAAATCCGCGCTGATTGACAGCTTGCTTCCCAGCACGAAGCCGAAGATGAGCAGGTATGTCCCAACGACCACGAGGGGATGAATGAAGACCCACAAGGCACCAAACCCGTGCCGGGCATGCGCAGCGCTCAGGTCACGATCCACCATCTCCCGCAAGAGATCGGGGTACCGCCGGATCTGCTCGATCGTCGTCCATAAGGCCTGAGAGTTGCGGTATGGCGACAAGCCCACCCGCACCCATCTTGCTGCCGGGAAGATACCATTCATCTGCAGCGCGTTCCCATCTGTGCGTGCCTAGAAGCTGCTTTCCATGATCTGCTCGAGATTGAGCAAAGACCAAATCAGCAGCCGCCTGTTTTCCCGTCCTTCCAGATGTTCATCAACCAGCGAACGAACGGTCTTCCGGTCGACAAAATCGTAGATTCGAGCGGTGTTGCTGAAGAGCTTCCGTTTGACATACTCGATGCTCTCTCCCTTGAACCAGCTGGCGTCCGGCGCGGAGAAGCCCTGTTTCTCGCGCTCCGCCACCTCGTCCGGAATATGCCGGCTCATCATCTTCCGCAAAATCAGCTTGCCGTCCTTTGTGCGCTCGTAATAGCGCTGCGCCTTTCCTCCGGGCTCGTTTTCGTTGAGGCGAATCACCTCGGTCAGATTGCCGAGCTTCATCTTGGCGGGGAGCTTCATTGCGAAATCGACGAGATCATTGTCGAGAAACGGCACCCTGCTCTCGAGCCCATGCGCCATGGCGAGCTTGTCCTCGACGACGAGAAGCCCGTTCAGGAACGTCTTGGCCTCAAAGTAGAGCGAGTGGTTGACATAGTCCTCGGGCCGCCGCAGCTCCGAGGCGTGCTCCTTGAACACGCCCCTGAAAATATCGATCGGCGAGGTCTGCTTGGCTTCATCCCATACCGGTCCCAGCAGCCTCGGCATCGTTCCGCTCGGAATCATGCGCTGCCAGAACCCAAAGTATTTTTCGATGTAATGATCGAAGTCGTCGTTCACGACAGCGCGATAGTAGCGCCAGGGGTATCCGCCGAAGAGTTCATCTCCCCCGGTCCCCGTCAGCACCACCTTCCCGAATTTCGACGCGAGCTTCGCCGCGTAGAAGTTGGGATAGGACTGGCCGACACGAGGCTCTTCCAGATGCCACGCCAGCTGAGGCAGCGCGCGCTCCATATCGCCGGCCTTCAAGACCATTTCATAGTGTTCGGTCTTGAACAGATACGACATATGCTCGGCCTTGGTCCGCTCGTCGTATCCAAGTTCGACACCTGAGGCCGAGTTGAGATCGAAGCCGACCGTAAACGTCCGCATGAACGGCAGCTGGCTCGATGCGAGCGCCGTAATGGAGCCGGAATCCATGCCGCCGGAAAGATAGCACCCGACCTCGACGTCGCTCACGAGTTGCCGGTTAACCGCCTGCCTGAACAGGCGATCGAGCTCGTCGGTCGCCTCAATCTCGTCGACCGCGTACTCGGGCTCCTCGAAATGGAAATCCCAGTACTGCACCGGCTCGACGGCCCTGCCGTCCTGCGAAATCTGCAGGTAGCAGCCGGCCGGCAGCAACTTCACGCCGGCAAACAATGTCCGCTCGGCGAAGAAGTTTTGAAAGCTGAGATATTCCGACAGACCGCTTATGTCGACGCGCGGTTTGTACTCGGAGAATGCCCGAAAAGCCTTGTGCTCGGAGGCGAAGACGAATGTCTGGCCAAGCTCCGCGTAGTAAAGCGGTTTCACGCCAAAGCGATCCCGGGCCAATGTGAGCTTCCGCTCCTGATTGTCCCAGATCGCAAAGGCGAACATGCCGTTGAATTTGAGCAGCGCTCCGAGGCCCCACTCGGCGAAGGCATGCAGCAACACCTCGCTGTCACCGGAGGAGTTGAAAACGCGGCCCCTCGCCGAAAGCTCGATCTTCAATTCCTTGAAGTTGTAGATTTCTCCATTGTAGGTCAGCACAAAGCGCCCGTCGCGCGTCTCC
This sequence comes from Bradyrhizobium acaciae, assembly GCF_020889785.1. GTDB lineage: Bacteria > Pseudomonadota > Alphaproteobacteria > Rhizobiales > Xanthobacteraceae > Bradyrhizobium > Bradyrhizobium acaciae. The sequence continues at coordinate 15,605 of NZ_JACMYK010000041.1, read as the reverse complement.
ATCGGCTGCCGCGCAGCGTCGGTCAGGTCGATGATCGAGAGCCGACGATGGCCCAGTCCAACGGGACCGTTGCAGTAGTGGCCTTCGCCGTCCGGCCCGCGATGGGCAATGATGTCGGTCATTGCCGTCAACGTGGTGATTGAAGCGGGCCGCCCGTCGCGGTGCAGAATTCCGGCTATGCCACACATGTGATGTCGGCCGATCTATTCGATGATCTCAGGTACGAGCTCAGACTTGAGCCTCAGATTTGGGCCTTGGCACGACGCTGATCGACCTGATCGATATGGCTCTTGCGCCACTCGATCAGCCGCCGCAACCCGTCGTCCAGGTCGATCCCGGCGGTGAAGCCGATTTCCTCCTGCGCCCGCTTCGGCGAACCGATCCGGTTGCGCACAAGTGTGGCCTGGCTGCGCGGCGCATAGTTGATGGGCTGGTTGGAGCCGGTGAGGTTCAGGAGCTTTTCGGCGATCTGCTTCAGCGAGGTCCGCTGGCCGGTGCCGACATTGTAGAAGCGATCCGTCGCAGTCGCGCCCATGGCGCACAGATTGGCGCGCGCGCAATCCTCCACCGCAACGAAATCGAACGCCTCCGAGCCATCGCCAAGGATCGTCGGCCCTTCTCCCTTGTCGATCGCGTCGAGCATCTTCATGATCACGGCGATGTAGGCGCCGCGATAATCCTGACGCGGGCCGTACACGTTCATGTAACGAAGGCCGACATAGTCGAGGCCGTAGCGGAAGTGGTAGGCGCGCGCCATAGCCTCGCCGCAGATCTTCGTGGCACCATAGAAATTCTTGTTGTTGAAGGGATGGTCTTCCGTCATCGGCTCCTCGACGGCATCGCCGTACACCGACGCCGACGACGACCAGACCAGCCGCTTGACCCCGTTGCGCACGCAGCCATCCAGCACGTTGAACATTCCGTTGACGTTGACGTCAAAGGCCGTCCGCGGGAATTCGTGGCACTGCAGCAGCCAAAGCGCGGCGAATTGAAAAACGCCATCGGCTCCCTTCAGGGCAGCATCGAGGATATCGACCTGGGTGATGTCGCCGCCGGCCTCGAAAATCTTGACGCGGGGATCGCGCAAGGCGCCTGCAAGGTTCTCATGCGTGCCGCGCACGAAGTTGTCGTAAATGACGATCTCGCCGACGTCAGTCTGCGTCAGCTGATCGACCGCATGCGACCCGATCAGCCCGGCGCCCCCGATAACGACAACCTTCTTTCCGCGAATATCCATCTTCTTCAACCCTCGATTTCAACCAGCGCTTCATTGCGAAGCTCATAACGACGATGCGTGCGCGGGCAGACCAGATCGCTGCCCAACCGCTCACCTGCTCTGCTCATCCAGCCAATCCGTCGCGCCGGATTACCCGCCATCAACGAAAAAGCGGCGACATCCTTCGTGACAACGGAACCTGCCCCGATGAAACTGTACTCGCCCAGCGAATGTCCGCAGACGATGGTCGCATTGGCGCCGATGCTGGAGCCGCGTCCGATCGGCGTCTTGCGAAACTCGTCCTTCCGCGACACACCGGCGCGCGGATTGTTGACGTTCGTGAAAACGCAGCTCGGACCGCAGAACACGTCATCGTCAAGCTCGACGCCGTCATAGATCGAGACGTTGTTCTGGATCTTGCAGCCGTTTCCGATCCTGACGTTCGGACCTATCATCACGTTCTGGCCGATCGAGCAGTCCTCGCCGATCACCGTGCGCGGCAGAATGTGGCAAAAGTGCCAGATCTTGGTGCCGCGCCCGAGCACCGCTCCATCATCGACGTAGCTCGATTGATGGATCAAGACGCCTGGAAAGCGCGGATCCTCGCGCATCTCGCTCATTTGTGCATCGCCTTCTGGGCGAAGGCGTGAACGCCATTGCTTCGGACGATCGGCGCATGGCGAAACGTCGAGACGATATCAATCGAGGGGCGAACTTCGTCCAGCCTGAAACCGCGACCGGCGACGATCTCCTCATAGCTCCGCGTGTGGAGATCGGTGAACCCTTCGGAAAACTCGACCTCCTCGCCGTCGACAGTGATCGAGCGATAGGTCGTCTTCTTCCCTTTCACGCCGTCGGGCAAATCGTTGCGGTCCAGCGACAGGAACCAGCTCACATCCGCACGTTCGCATTCCAGAGAGCCGGCCGCCCTCTCCGCCTCACGCAGATGCGCCTCGTTGCGGCTGGCAGGGCCGAACACGAAGCTCAGCATGTCGAAGAAGTGCACTCCGATGTTGGTGGCTACGCCACCCGACTTCGGGTCTGCCCCCTTCCAGGAGGTGTGATACCAGCGCCCGCGCGACGTAATATAGGTCAGCTCGACCTTGTGGCGCTTCTGCGAATTGGCGAAGCGATCGCGCAACGCGATGATCGCCGGATGCAGGCGCAATTGCAGAATGGTCGAGATGCGGCGGCCGGTGTCCTGCTCGATGGCGGCCAGTTCGTCGATGTCGCCGGGATTGAGGACCAGCGGCTTTTCGCAGATGGCATCCACGCCCGATCGCAGCGCAAACCGACAATGCGCGTCGTGCAAATAGTTCGGCGAGCAGATCGACATATAGTCGATCTTCTTGCCGCCTCTGCGCAACTGATCGACGTGACGATCGAACAGCTCGAACTGGGTGAAGAACTCGGCATCCGGAAAATGACTATCCATGATGCCCACCGAATCGTTGGGGTCGTACGCCACGGCCAGATTGCCGCCGGTCTCGGCCATCGCCCGCATGTGCCGCGGCGCGATGTAGCCGGCAGCGCCGATCAGTGCGTAAGTCGTCATGGGCCCCTCTCTCAAACGTTCTCTGCCTGTTTCAGGCAAGCTACCGCACTCGGGGTGAATCGAGCATCACACCCAAGCCAAACATGTCGATCACGCCTGCCCGTGGGCAGACGCACTTACGCCGCAGCGATCAGGTCCGTCCCGACAAGAACACGAACCTTGCGGCCCAACAGGTTCAAGAGAACCGCAACGCGATGGTGATCGCTGGCGTCTTCAACGAGCGCAAGACTGTCGACGAACGCCCCCTCGACAATTCGCACTTTATCCCCGGGCGAGAACGCCGGCCTGCGTGCAAGCGTGATGAAGCCGGCGTCGTCCTCGCGCCCCTTCAAGGCATCGATGACGCGGTCTTCCACCATGGCCGGCCGGTCTCCGACGCACACGAGGTGCGACACGCCGAGCGTCGATTGAATGGCACGCCACCGCTGCGACGCGAGATCGATCCCAACGAAGAGATAGCGCGGAAACAACGGACGCGGCACAGTCTCCACCTTCCTGGCATGACTGCGGCGCTTCAGGTAACGAGGAAAATAGATGGAAAAGCCCTGCCGCTCGAGGTTGGCGGCCGCCTTTGCTTCGGCATTGACTTGCGTCTGGACGACGTACCAGCGGGTCCCGAGTTCCATCGCCATCATGCCCCCAGCGACTGCTTTGGACGCAAGCCCAGCAGATCAGGCGCGAGGACTTTCTCCGCGCCGAAATTGCTGACTGCCTGCTCGAATACGCTTCGCGCCGCCGTCAGATGCGTCACGACGACCGCATCGAACGGCTCGTCCACCAACGCATAGGAGGAGACGACCTTGACGCCGATGAACCGGGTTGCGGTTGCATCGGGATCGACGATCGCAAGGACAGAAACCGGCCCATCGACCGCGCACAGGATCGCAATTTCGCAAAGATCCGACTGTCCGGCGAGCACCACCCGCCTGAAGCCGAGCGCCTGAGCGCGCTCGAACAGCCTGCCGTACTCCTCTTTCGCCTTGCGGAAGAGCGAAAAGGAATCCGACAGGAACTGGACGGTCAGTCGCGATTTCTCGGAGAAGCCTTGCGGCGTGAGGTAGTAGGCATAGCGCCGCGCCGGTGCCTGCCCGACCTTGACAAAGCCCTTCTTGATCGCCCGCTTGAGATACGCGTTGACGAGGCCGAGCGCGACGCCGAGATCGGCTGCCATCCGCCGCTGCGATTGCGCACCATCTGCCTCGAGCGAGGTGAGCAGCCCGAGCACCAGCCGGTCGCTGTCATTCTCATCCGTTGGTAGAAGTCCTGCCATCACGCCCATCCCCACTGGAAGTGGCTGATAGCGCGTTCACTGGATGAACGTCAAGCTAATTCGTTCACGCCATGAACGTCATAAGCTACTGATAATAAAAGACTTTATTTGAGACCAATGTGTCGCGGGGGCCACACTTGGGCAGGATCCCCCGGCTCGGCCAGATATCGCGCGGCGAGCGTCGAATAGCTGTACCGCTGTGCGATGGCGACGCGCTCGGCCCGCGAACGCACCGGACCGTTGAGCGCAGCGCGCAGCGACGCGGCGAGCGCGCCGGGGTCGTCCGGCGCGCATCGGGCAGTCACCAAATCCTCGAGCCCAACGAGCGCCCGCTCCTCACAGGCAATGACGCTGCGCGGCGCGAACAGGCCGTAGTCGAACAGCTTGTTGGGGCTGATGCCGTGGTGGTACAGCGCGTTCTTGTGGAAGGCGACCACTGCGCAATCGGACGCGTGCAGCATACCGTGCACGATGGATCGCTCGACCTCGTCGTGAAACTCGACGTTGGCGAGCCCCGCCGCCCGCTGTTTGAGCGCGAGCCGGGACGTGCCGGAACCAATCATCACAAAATGGATCCCGGAGTTCGCTTCGCCGAGGATCGAGGCCGCGTCGAGAATAGCCTCCACGGCATTGGGCGGGCCCATGCCGCCAGCATAGAGGACGACGCGCACGCCCTGCTGTTTGAGCAGGTTGATGCGGTCGATCAGGGGGTGATCAAGCTTCTCGATAGTGAGCGCGCTCTGTATTTCACCGTCGGACACCCCATTAGGGACCCACAAGAACTTGCCCGCCGGCAAGCCACGCGCGCGCATGTGGGCTTCGGCTCCGGCCAAGAGGCAGATCACGCGATCAGCCGCGCGATAGGCGGCGCGCTCCTTCCAGCCGAGCACCTTCATCAGGGGATGCCATGCCGGCGTCATTCCAAGCGCTACGATGCTTTCCGGCCAGAGATCGCGGACCTCCAGCCAAAACCTGGCATCGAAATGCCGGGCGATCTGGTGCGCCGCTGAGATGAAGAACAGATGCGGGCTCGACGCGATCATCAGATCCGGTTTGCCGAACTGCGCGGCAATTGCGCTCGCGGTCGAGCGGACGGCCGGCCCAAAGCTCAGATTGTTCCGAAGCCGCCCCAAGCTGCCACTGCCGTAGCGCGGCGTGTCGAGGAACCAGAAGTCGACGTCGTTGATCCGCTGCGGCCCGGCAGCGCGCGCCTCCCGGTGCAGGTGATGGAAGCCGGCGCTGACCACGACGACCCGATGCCCCATTCTTCTCCAGGCGTCGGCGAGCCAAAACGGCCGCCAGTGACGGCCGAGGCCCGGCCCCCCGGCGAACGGATGCAATAGCCAGATGTTCATGGGGCCGCCCGGAAAGCAGCAGCCAGCAAGCCGTCAATTGCGGACGGCAACGATGACATCCAGGAATCCCCAGGCCTCATGGCGCTTCGACCCGAAAGCGCTCACCCCAGAGCGCAACGCAATAAAGCCTCCAGCGCATCCCGAGATCGAGCCGATGAAATTTTCTCTTGAGCTTCGGCATGTCGACATAACGGGCCAAGAGCTCGCTTGCGATCACCTTGTCATACATCGGAGCCGAGTGTCGCGTGAGCCAGATCCGGTCCGGAGCAGCGAAACCGATCTTGTCCCTCCGCCAGCTGATGCTGGCCGGCAGCAGATCGCTCATGGCGGCACGGAGCGGCCATTTTGCCCATCCCTTGTTCAGCTTGATGCGTGTCGGCAGCGCCAACGCAAACTCGACGAAGCGATAGTCAAGGAACGGAAGTCGCGTTTCGATGCCGAACCGCATCGCGTTCTTGTCTTCGAAACGCAGCAGCATCGGCAGATTGGTCTCGGTAATCTCCAGCACCTGCATGGCCTGCGCATCCCTCGTCTTCGAGGCAAAGCGGCGAAGCGGCTCGGGCAAGCCGGGATTTCTGAGAAAACTGTAACGCAGCCGGTAATAGGCAGCGCGCAGCCCTGCCGAACTGGCACCGAACAGATACATCAGCAACCGCCCGCGCGAAACACCTGCCCGCGTGGCGGCACCGAAGGCCGACAGAAATCCACGGAAGCCACCGCTGCGAAGATGGTCGAGCAACCAGGCCGCATAGTAGCGATGGTACCCCAACAACGTTTCGTCACCGCCCTGACCGTCGAGCAGCACGATGACGCCGTTCGATCGCGCGGCCTGCATCACCGCATACTGCATCATGATCGAAGGGCCGGCGAACGGCTCCTCCTGGACGTCGAGCAAGGTCTCGGCCGTGGATGCGAAGTCCTGATAGGACGGTTTGGTGCGTAGCCAGTTCAACTCTGCCTTTTCCGCAACCTCCGCCGCGTACGCCTCTTCATTGTTGGACGCCTGCTCGCTCACGGCCGTGATGGCAAAGAAGCGCTCGCTCGAACCCGGCGCATAGCGCCGCGCTGCCAGTGTCGCGACGCTCGAACTGTCCAGCCCCCCCGACAGGCAGGTTCCGACACGGACATCCGAACGCAGCCGCAGACGCGTCGCGTCATCAAGCAGCTCTCGCAACGATTTCGCTGCGCCGGCTTCGTCGGAGACGGCCGCCCCAGGCGCAAGCGAATAGTAGCGTTCGATTTCGATCTGCCCGGTCGACACGTCGACGCGCATCCGATGCCCGGGAGGCAACTTCTCGACCCCCTTGAAGAAGGTCCGGCTGGTATGGTCGGTCATGCCGCAAACGAGGAAATCGCTGATCAGATCGTCATCCGCGATCGGGCGCTCGACCAACGGAAGAAGCTGGCGGATCTCCGAGCCGAACGCGAACTGCCTCGCCGTATTGATGTAGTAGAACGGCTTCACGCCGAACCTGTCCCGGGCGCAGAACAGCGTGTTGTCGCGCTCATCGTGAATCGCAAACGACCACATGCCGTTGAAGCGTTCGAGGCACTTTGTGCCCCAACAAACATAGGCTGTGAGCAGGACCTCGGTGTCCGAGGCCGTGTGAAAGGTATATCCGAGCGCCTCGAGCTCCGTGCGGAGCTCGACGTAATTGTAGATCTCGCCGTTGTAGGTGATCCAGATGGGAAGCCGTCTGTCGCGCATCGGCTGTGCGCCGTCGTCGGTCAGATCGATGATGGCCAGTCGCCGGTGTCCCATCCCGACGTTCCCGTTGACCCTCACCCCACGCCCATCCGGTCCGCGGTGGGCGACGAGATCAGTCATCTGGTCCACTTGGCGGGCATCGACGGGCCCGGTCTTATCTACGAGGCCAAATATGCCGCACACGAAATGCCTATCCAGATTGATTCGATGGCGGAGCTCGGTATAACCGCCGCGTCGGAATATGTGCGCATTTGGAACAAACCGCCGCTGTCTTAGCCTGTTCACGTATTGAGCGTCAACGTTCCCGGACCAATCGAAGCTGCCTTCATGCGCTGCTGAAACCTGAGATAGCGAGGCCCGGCCGCCAGCTCTGCACCGCCTCTCCGGGCCTGCATCACATGGCCGCTTCGGACCAAACCTGTGCTAGAAACCGCTGGCTGATGTTGAGTTGGCATCCATCGGATCCCTAAGTGAACAAGATTGAACCCATCGGACCGACGTCCCTGACGGAAGCGCCGCTTCCCACCGACGGCATTGCATCTCCCCTGCCGGCCCAATCTGCCATCGCAGGTTTCGTCACCCGCGTGCTTGTTCGCGCGGCGCGGCGCGCCACCGAGAAGCGTCTGGCCAAGGGAAAGGTGCGTACCTTGTGGGCCGCCACCCCGATCCTCACCTTGCCGCTTCTCGCCCGCTGCGATCGCTTGCTGGGATTTCGCTCCTCGTCGCTGGTGTTCAACACGTACTACGTGACGAGATCGTTCGACATCAATCTCATGCTGTTCGAGGGTTTCCTTCGACTGCTGCGCAGCCGAAGAGGTCTCGGCCTGTTTCGTCGCGTGGTCCTGGCGTGGGCCCTGCTTCGCTACGATATCTTCAATTACTTCTACGACCGTGGTCTGATGCTGAGCGATGGACGCTATGGCATCAACCCTGAGGAACTCGACCTCCTGTTCCAGTCGGGAAAGCGCTTGTACACCTACGCCTACGGCGCCGATGTCCGGGCACGGGAATCAACGCTCGCACTCGGTCACCCGAACCTGTGCGAGGAATGCCCGGCCCCGGGCAAGTTCTGTGTCTGCACGACAGAGATGCACGCCTCATCGATCAACCGCCTCACAGGCCGCGCGACCGCGCAGATCGCGATGGGGGACATGGTGACGTATGTGCCTGGCTGCCGGGACATGCACTACTGGCCGATCGACGCAAGCAAGCTCGCCGCGAAGCCGCCGGTCTACAAGGCCGGCGACGTGCTGAAGGTGGCCCATGCGCCGAACCACGGACACTTCAAGGGAACGAGGCTTCTGATCGAGGCGATTGATCGGCTGGTGAAGGAAGGAGAGAAGATCGAGCTGGTTTCCGTCCACGGCGTTCCCAACAAGAAGGTCCTCGAGCTCTTTGGCGCATCGCACGTTGTTGCGGATCAGTTTGTCGCGGGCTTTCACGGCTACACGGCCCTCGAGGCGATGGCCATGGCGAAGCCGGTCTTGTGCTTTCTGCGGGGCGACCAGATGATGATCGATCCGGCAACCTGCCCGATCATCAACACGCGTCCTGACGATATCTATGATGTGCTGAAGCGATGCTTGAGCGGTGAGCTCGACCTGAATGCCATCGGCAAGGCCGGGCGCCGCTACGTAGAAGCACATTATAGCCTGCAAGCCGTCGCAGCCCGGCTCGGAAGGCTCTATTGTGAAACCGCCGATCTTCCCGAAGATCTGCAGACAAGCCTGACGAGGCAAATCGGCGAGTTCGCGAGCCACGATCATGCCGAGTAGCCTGCGCAAACCTTCATCGCGCTCGGTGGACCTGAATACCCGCACATGAGAATCCTGCACGGACCAGTCAATGTCGGCAATCAGCCTTGGGTGCTATCCCGTGCCGAACGGCAGCTGGGGGCATCCAGCGACGTCGTCGTTCGCAACGACACATGGCTTGGATACTCGGCGGACCGGGTGCTATCGGCAAAGAGCACCGGATTTCTCGAAACCGCCATTCGCAGCACGGCGTTCGGCCTCAAGAGCCAATGGAGCTACGACGTTCTTCATTTCTACTTTGGACAGACCTTTCTGTCGCCGGGCTTTCCGCTTTCAGCACCGGGATCCTTGCTCTCCAGGGCGTCGCTGCTGACGGACACGATCAACCGGCTTTCTGCTGCAGACCTGCATGTCGCGCGCTTCTTCAACAAGAAGCTGTTCATGACGCTGCAAGGTTGTGACGTTCGACTGGCGAATGAAGGCAACAAGAGAAACCAATGGACGATGTGCGCCCCGCAGCATTGCGAGCTGTATCAAAGATGCACGGACGCGCTCGACCACCGACGCCACTTCCTGATCGAAAAGGTCCTGCCGCTGTTCGATCGCGTCTTCTATCTCAATCCTGAGCTCGGGCACGTCGTACCGAATGGTCGATTCCTCCCCTACTCCAACGTCGAGATCGAGAAGTTCGACGTTGCGCTGCCCTCGAAGCAGGGACGGCCGAAAATCGTTCATGCCCCGACCGCAGGACGGATCAAGGGCACGCCGATGATCATGAACGCCCTCGAACAGTTGCGATCGCGGTACGACTTCGACCTGGTCCTTGTCGAAAATACCAGCCACGAGCGAGCGCTCGAGATCTATCGATCGGCCGATCTCGCGATCGACCAGGTGCTGGCAGGCTGGTATGGAGGCTTTGCCGTCGAAATGATGGCAATGGGAAAGCCGGTCGCATGTTACATCAGAGAAGAAGATATGATGTTCGTGCCGGACGCCATCAAGCGCGAGCTGCCTCTCTACCGGCTGAACCCAGGAAATCTCGTCGAGGACATTGCCGCCATTCTTGATCGGCGATCCGAATGGCAGATCCGTGGCCAGGCATCGCGGCTCTATGTCGAGCGGTGGCACAACCCGAAGCTGATCGCCAAGGCGATGCTCGATGCCTACGAAGATCCCAACAGCGACTTCAAACTGATCGCGGACGCCAGCTGAGACCGGACGTTCGAACTGTCGTCCGCAAGATTTCAGCTCAGCCGACACCCCTTGCAGGCGCGCCACCGACTGCGGGCGTCATCGGCGATCAAGCTCTCATCTGGCCCTGCGCAGTGCCGAAACTGTGGAGCAGCTCACAGATCATCTCTCCCTCATGCTGTCATGCCCATATCGGACCAGGGGTGACAGCAAGTACGAGAGTATGGATCGTGCTCCAGTCGCAATCTCAACCGTCACGGCCATACCCGGGGAAAGGTTGATCTCGCGATCGTCGATCATCATCTCCGTGCGATCCATCGACACACGTGCGGTAAACACCAGCTGCTGCCCCGCCGGCTCGCTCGTCGTGTTGGTGGAGCCCGGCGTCTGGTCGCTGGACTTGTCCCGGGGCTTTTCGCGAACGACCGCGTCGCGGGAGACACTCTCGACAGTGCCGTGGATCAATCCGTATTTGGTGAAGTTGAAGGTGTCGATCTTGATTTGCGCCTTTTGACCCGGATGCACGAATCCGACGTCCTTGTTCGGCACCATTGCTTCGATCTCGATGCGTCCGTTTGCAGGGGCGATGACCAGAAGCACCTGAGCGGGCGTCACGATGCCACCTGCGGTGTGGATCGCGAGCTGTTGGACAGTCCCGTCAATCGGCGACGTCATGTATTGCGCGTTGATCTTGCTCTGCACTTTCTCGATGTCGTGCGCCAGGCCGTCGGCCTTGCGCTGCGCCTCGACAAGCTGCCCGAACAGCGTCCGCTGAAACTCGGCTATGGCCTGATCGCGCGATCCGCTGAGCGCGGCGATGCTGGCTTCGGCTTCCTGCAGATGGTTCTGCTGGACCACGACTTCACGCTGCGCCTCGGTCAGCGACTGGTAAATCTCCAGATACTGGTACTTCGAGGTGTATTCGCGCTCGGACGATGTCTTCCGGATATCGACCCTCTGCTGGATGATGGGAACGACGGCCGCGAGCTTCTCGAGCGTCGCCTGGGTGGTCGCTCGCGCGGCCTTTTTCTCCTCGAGTTGACGTGAGAGCGATTCGATCTTGGCGCGAAACTCGGCCGTCTGTTTCAGCAGGTAGTCGCGCTCCACCGCGACTTCCGACGGTGAGGCATCATCAGGCGGATGAAAGGCGGTCAGAGGGTCGTCTGCATTGGCGAGTGCGGCGTTAATTCTGGCGACTTCGAGCCGGGCCGCCCGGTAATCGACGACCAGATGATCCCGTTCGGCCTGGTTGATGCGTGGATCCACCTCGACCAGAATGTCACCGGCCTTCACCTGCTGACCTTCGTGAACGTGAATCGCCTTCACGATCCCGGTCTCGAACGGCTGGATCACCTTCGTTCCGCCGATGGGAACGATCTTGCCCTGTGCGGATGCGACGATGTCCACCTTGCCGAAGGCCGCCCAGGCGAGCGCGACGCAGAAGACCGCGATCACTGTCGCGCCGGTGAGGCGTCCGGCCGGCGAGGCTGGTGTCTCCACGATTTCAAGCGCCGCCGGCAGGAACTCCCGCTCGTCGGTACCGGACCGCAGGGCAAGCACGTTTCTAATCCGCGCCATCCGCCCGCCCCTCCTGCAAGCGATAGAGCTTGGAATATCTACCGTTGACGCTGATCAGCTGCTGATGCGTGCCGTCCTCGACGATTGACCCGTTCTCAACCGTCAAAATCCGATTGGCCCGGCGGATAGTGGACAGCCGGTGCGCGATGATCAGGGCGGTGCGTCCCCGCACGATCTGAAGCATGTTCTGCTGGATGATCTGCTCGCTTTCGTAATCCAGCGCGCTGGTGGCTTCATCGAAGATCAGAATCCGCGGGTTGGTCACGAGCGCGCGCGCGATCGCGATGCGCTGCCGCTGCCCGCCGGACAGCGTCGAACCTCGCTCGCCTACGGTCGTATCGTATCCATCCGTCAGTTCGAGAATGAACTCATGCGCGCCGGCAAGCTTTGCTGCCGCCACGACGCGCTCGATCGGCATGCCCGGCTCGGCCACCGCGATGTTCTCGCGTATGCTGGCATTGAACAGCACATTGTCCTGCAACACCACGCCGATCTGGCGCCTCAGCCAGGACGGATCGACCACCGCGAGGTCGACGCCGTCGATGAGAACCCGGCCGCGCTCCGGCACATAGAGCCGCTGCACGAGCTTTGCGATGGTGCTCTTGCCGGATCCCGACGATCCGACGATCCCCACCACCTGCCCGGCGGGAATCTCGAAATCGATGTCCTTCAGAACCTCCCTGCCATCCAGCTGATAGCGAAATCCGACCCGATCGAATTTGATCGCCCCGGATATTTCGGGGAGCGTTGACCGACCGAGATTGTAGGTCGGCTCCGCCGGCGTGTTGAGGATGTCGCCGAGCCGCTCGACCGACAGCCGTGCCTGATGGAAGTCCTGGTATATCTGCGCCAGCCGCAACACCGGCTGACTGACCCTGCCCGCCAGCATGTTGAAGGCGACCAGTTCGCCCACGGTCAGGTTGCCTTCGATCACCGCCTTGGCGCCGAGATAGAGCGTGATCGCGGTGGTCGCCTTGCTGACGAACTGGACCGCCTGGCTCGTGACATTTCCGAGGTTCGAAACGCGGAAGCTCGACGTGACGTAGCCGGCGAGCTGCTCTTCCCACTTGCGCTGCGCCTGCGGCTCGATCGCCATCGACTTCAGCGTTTCAATGCCGGTTACGCTCTCCACCAGGAAAGCCTGGTTTTCGGCTCCCCGCCTGAACTTCTCGTCGAGGCGCCGGCGGAAGACGGGTGTCGCGCTCATCGACAGCGCCACATAGAACGGCAACGAGCCGACGACGACCAGCGTCAGAAGCGGCGAGTAGACGAACATGACGGCGAGGAAGACGAACGTGAAGAACAGGTCGATGGTGAGCGTCAGCGCGGAGCCGGTGAGAAAATTCCGAATGTTCTCCAGCTCACGTACCCTGGCGACGGAATCGCCGACCCGGCGGGCCTGGAAATAGGACAGCGGCAACGCCAGCAGGTGACGGAAGAGTCTCGCTCCGAGCTCGACGTCGATGCGGTTTGTCGTGTGCGAGAAGACGTAGGTCCGCAATGTGCCGAGAACTGTCTCGAACAGCACGATCGCAAAGAAAGCGAAGATCAGCACGTCCAACGTGCTGAGATTCTGATGCACCAGTACCTTGTCGATGACGACCTGGAATATCAGCGGCGAAGCCAGCGCAAACAGCTGGAGAAAGAAGGAAGCGACCAGGACTTCGGCCAGAAGCGCGCGATACTTCACGATCGCGGCCAGGAACCAGGTGATATCGAAGCGCCGCGTCAGTTCGACCAGGCGTGCACGACGCGTGAACAAGACGATCTGGCCGTCCCAGATCTTCTCGAACTCGGCCTGACTGAGGATCTGCGGCACGGCAATCTTGGCGGACTGAACGAGAACCTTGCCCTCGGCCGCCTTGCCCAGGATCAGGACTCCACCGTCGCGCAAGGTGGCGATTGCCGGAAGCGGCGTTTTGAGCAGCCGCTTGAAGCTCGTTCGAAAGGCCCGCGCCTTGAAGCCCGATTGCCTCGCGAAGCGGAGCATCTCGGGGACGCCAATGACGACGTTTCCAAGCGCGTGCTGAATCTGCTTGGGGTCTGCAGCAAAACCATTGAGCTGGAGCAGACGGGCGAGCGCGATCAGCCCTTCGTCGGTTGCGCTGTGCTGGTCCGGGCCTTCGGACACCTGTCTTCCTGAAATATGAATAACAATAAGCTCCCTGATATTGCGAGAACGGCCTAATTTGCAAGTATCTGAGCTAGGCTACCAGCCCCGGCTGTCAAAAATACTTAATTCAATGCCTCGTCCCGCGGGGCGATCTCCTTCGCTCCAAGGGACGGGTTTTCCATACAAGCGATCACCCTGCGCGTGGTGCAGCGTAGTCAGCAGACCGCTGGTCGAACGTGGGGATCGACAACCGAGCCTCCTCCGTGCCGGTCGCTCGAGGCTGAAGGTCGGGGCCAGATAGCTGTCAGGCCGCGAAATGCTGGCGATATGCCTACCATCGGTCCCGGCCAGCGGGCCACCCGTAATATTCCCGGTACAGGTGGGCTATGGACGGATACGAAGTTGATCGGCGAAGTCGATAGTGTCTTGCGCCGCCCTGCCCGCAACGCTCCCACTGAAGCTCGCGGAGCTGCCACGCCTGAGCTTTCCGGTGTTGCCTCGGAACGCCACCGGTGCCGTCGTCTCGCAGGGCAGGCTCCAGCGTGCTGCCTGCGAACCAGTATCCGTTTCCGCTGGTGTCCCGGAGGCCGTATTCGGTAAGCTATCAAGGATCTTGGCCGGCCATCTCAAACGACGAATGCAAGATGCCGGTAACTCACGATCCGCATCAGATAATTGCCGCGAGCGAAAGAGCTTGAATTCCTTCGTTCGCGTCCACCGAGGGGTATCATGTCGCAACCGCCCTATATTCTTGTCGCCACTCCAACCTACGGAGGATTGGCGACCACTTCATACATAACCTCACTTTTGACGCTTCAAACGACGTGCCTCGAGCTCGGCGTTGGCATGGGCGTTCGCTTCTTCAGTGACTCGCTGGTCACGCGCGCACGCAACGAGCTTGTCCGCCAGTTTCTGGCACACGAGCACGCAACGCACCTGATGTTCATCGATGCGGACATCGGATTCTCGCCCGACCAGGTGCTGCGACTTCTGAAATTCAACGTCGACGTTGCGGCGGGCGCCTACCCCTTGAAAGAAGTCGACTGGGCCAAGGCCGAACGCGCCATCAAGGCCGGTCGTTCCAATGTCCAAACCGCGGCACTGCACTATGTACTGGCTTGGGAGGATAGCACCGCAATCACGGCGAGGGACGGCTTCGCGCCCGTGAAGCGCATCGGCACAGGTTTCCTCCTCATCCGACGCAATGTCATCGAGCGGATGTGCGACGCCTATCCCGAGCTTCGTCACATAGCTCCGGTCTACGCGGGGCACGTACCCGAAAACAGCCCCCGCTGGGCCCTGTTCGACTGCATGATTGATCCCGAGACGAAGGAATACCTTTCGGAGGATTATGCGTTCTGCCGGCGATGGCGCGATCTCGGCGGAGAAATCTGGCTCGATACGTTCAGCAAATTGAACCACACCGGCCCGGTGACGTTTACCGGGGATCTACAGGCGCAATTCATCCGACCCGAATAACGAAACGGATAGCTCTACACTTTTCAATGTACCGCGCTTTGCCGTCGAATATCCGTTTGGACATTCGGCGGCAAGATGACGGGCAAGACGAGGCCATCTCTCCGTACAGGGATCCTGTCGCGGTCTACGCGACGCTTCTCGTACCCCTCACCAGGATCTTTTCCGTCCGGTCGGTCTCCAATCGGTACGGTCTAGGCATGCGGCTGCGTCAGTTGGGCCTGCATGGCGACTGCGGCAGGCTCCGTGATCAGCGTTCCGCCGTGGCCGTCACCAGTCGCAACGAAACTGTTGGCGGCGTACTGGCCAAGCAGCGCAATCTGGGCCATGTGCGTGCCGTCGCTGACGCTGAGGGTTCCTCCTGTGCCGCTGCTGTTGGCCGAGAAGCT
>NZ_JACMYK010000040.1 GCF_020889785.1 Bradyrhizobium acaciae | reverse complement strand
CGGACCCCCACCCCAGCCCTCCCCCGCAAGCGGGAGAGGGCGCTTTGCGAAATAATACTTGAAAAGGAAAATATTTCCGTTTTCAATACGGCAACGGGGTGAGCGGTTCGCGCGGAGCAACGCGCAGCTCGCTGCCCTGCGTCCAGGGATCCGATCCAGGAATCAAATCCAAAGATCAAAAGCTTCAGGAGAGCGCCGTGACCGTCGTCCTTCCCACGCCAAAGCAACTTCGCGCCGTCGCCGAGCAGTGCGGCCTGTCACTCACCGAAGAGGACGTGGCCTCGTTCCGCGGCCTGATGCAGGGCTCGATCGATGCCTACAACCTCGTCGCCCAGATGCCGGACGAACTGCCCGAGGTGAAATATCCGCGCACGCCCGGCTATCGGCCGGCGCCGGAAGACAACAAGCACAACGCCTGGTACCGCAAGTCGACGGTGAAGGGCGCCGCCTCCGGCAAGCTCAAGGGCAAGACGGTCGCGCTCAAGGACAACATCATGCTGGCCGGCGTGCCGATGACGAACGGCTCGTCGACGCTGGAAGGCTATATCCCCGATTTCGACGCCACCATCGTCACACGCATGCTCGATGCCGGTGCCGAGATCGCCGGCAAGACCCATTGCGAGCACTTCTGCCTGTCCGGCGGCAGCCACACCGGCTCCTACGGGCCGGTGCACAATCCACACAAGATGGGCTATTCGGCCGGCGGCTCGTCGTCGGGCTCCGGCGTGGTGGTCGCGCTCGGCGAGGTCGACATGGCGATCGGTGGCGACCAGGGCGGCTCGATCCGCATGCCGTCCTCGTTCTGCGGCACCTACGGCATGAAGCCGACCTGGGGCCTCGTGCCCTACACCGGCATCATGCCGATCGAGATCTACGTCGACCACACCGGCCCGATGACCGCGACGGTGGAAGACAACGCGCTGCTGCTCGAAGTGCTAGCCGGCGACGACGGCTATGACCCGCGCATCAAGGCGCCGAAGGTCGAGGAGTACACCAAGGCGCTGGGCAAGGGCGTCAAGGGCATGAAGATCGGCATCGTCAAGGAAGGTTTCGAGCAGCCGACCGCGGAGGCCGCGGTGAATGAGAGCGTGCGCGAGGCGGCCAAGCGCCTCAAGGATCTCGGCGCGTCGGTCGAGAATGTCTCGATCCCGATGCACATGCTCGGCGGCGCGATCTGGACGCCGATCGGCACCGAAGGCCTGACCCAGACCATGATGTTCGGCGACGGCTACGGCCTCAGCCGCGGCGATCTCTATTCGACCTCTCTGATGGACTTCCATCGCGGTTGGCGCCGGCAGGCGGATTCGCTGTCCGAGACCACCAAGCTGTTCATGATGCTCGGCACCTACATCAACAACAATTTCGGTCCGCGCTTCTACGGCAAGGCGCTCAACATCTCCCGCCGGCTGACCGCGGCCTATGACAAGGCCTTCAAGGATTACGATCTGCTGTTGATGCCGACCACGCCGATGAAGGCGACGAAGTTGCCGGAGGCCAATGCCAGCCGCGAGGAATACGTCGCCCGCGCGCTGGAGATGATCTCGAACACCGCGCCGTTCGACATCACCCATCACCCGGCGATGTCGCTGCCCTGCGGCATGGTCGACGGCTTGCCGGTCGGCCTGATGCTGGTCGGTCGGATGTTCGAGGAATCCACCATCTACCGTGCCGCGCACGCCTTCGAGCAGGCCGGCGACTGGAAGAAGATGTGAGGCGCCGCTTGTCGCAGACACAAGGTCGATGGATCGAACACCATGGCTAGCACCTTCGCCGCGGTGTTCGAGATTGTGAGCTTCGGCGCGATCATCGTGCTGGTCGTGCTCGGGCTCGGCATCATCGCCAGCATGATGGGCATCTTCAACTTCGCGCAGGGCGAATTCGTCCTGCTCGGAGCCTACGTCACCTATCTGGCCTACGCCCACGGCGCGCCGGTCTGGGTCGGCATGGTTGCGGCGCCCTTCGTGGTCGGCGCGATCGGATTCGTGCTGGAGGCGCTGATCATCCGGCGCTTCTACGCCGCGCCGATCGTGGCGATGCTCGGTACCTATGCGCTCGGGCTGATCATCCGCGAAAGCGTGCGCGGCCTGATCGGCGGCTTCTATCTCACGGTGCCGGAGCCGATCGGCGGTTCGATCGATCTCGGCTCGGTCCACATCTCGGCCTGGCGCTTCACCATCATCGTGATCACGCTTTTGGTGATGGGCGGCTGCTATCTGCTGCTGTCGCGCACCTCTTTCGGGCTTCGGGTCCGCGCCACGCTGGAAAACCCGGCGCTGGCGCGCGCGTCGGGTATCTCGACGCCCTTGATCTACGGCGCGACGTTCGCGTTCGGCGCGGCGCTCGCCGGGCTTGCCGGCGCGCTGATCGTGCCGGTGTTCAGCCTGTTTGCCGATCTCGGCATCCGCTTCCTGATCCAGGGCTTCGTCGCCGTGATGGTCGGCGGGGTCGGCTCCTTCATCGGTCCGGTCGCCGGCGCCGGTGTGATCGGCACGCTCAGCGCGGCGCTGCCATGGGTCATGTCGCCGGTCGTCGCCGACGTGCTCGTCTTCGTGCTCGCCATCGCCTTCATCAAATTCCGGCCGCAAGGCCTCATTGCTGGGAAAGGGGTCTAATCACCATGTCGATTGAACGCATGAACCTTACGCGCCGCCGCTTCATGAGCAATTTCGCCTTCGCGACCGGCGCGCTCGCCACCGGCGTGGGAAGCTGGGTGGTCAGGCCCGATTGGGCCAACGCCGCCGAGGGACCGATCAAGGTCGGCATCGCGACCGACCTGACCGGCCCGATCGCCTATGCCGGCAACGCCGACGCCAACGTCGCCAAGATGGTGATCAAGGAGATCAACGCCGGCGGCGGCCTGCTCGGCCGGCCGCTCGAGCTCTATATCGAGGACACCGCCTCGAACGAATCGGTCGCGGTCGGCAACGTCCGCAAGCTGATCCAGCGCGACAAGGTCGACATGGTGCTGGGCGGCATCACCTCCTCGATGCGCAACGCGATCAAGGACCCGATCGTGGCGCGCGGCAAGACGCTCTACATCTATCCCCAGCTCTACGAGGGCAAGGAGTGCACGCCCTATCTGTTCTGCACCGGGCCGACGCCGGCGCAGCAATGCGACGAGTTCATTCCGTGGTTGATCAAGAACGGCGGCAAGAAGTTCGCGCTGCCGAGCGCCAACTATGTCTGGCCGCACACACTCAACGTCTATGCCCGCAAGGTGATCGAGGCCAATGGCGGCGAGGTCGTGTTCGAAGAGTATTACCCGCTCGATCAGGTCGACTTCTCGTCCACCGTCAACCGCATCATCTCCAACAAGGTCGACGTCGTCTTCAACACGGTGATCCCGCCGGGCGTCGGCCCGTTCTTCAAGCAGCTCTATGAGGCGGGTTTCCTCAAAAACGGCGGGCGGCTCGCCTGCGTCTACTATGACGAGAACACGCTCAACATCAATCAGGCCAACGAGATCGAGGGGCTCGCGAGCTGCCTCGACTACTTCAAGGTGCTGACCAAGGAGGACCCGTTCAACGCCAAGATCCAGGCGGCTTATGAGAAGGATTTTCCGGGCAACTTCCTGTTCGCGGCCGGCAGCGCCGCCACCGGAACCTATCGCGGCCTCAAGCTGTGGGAAGCCGCGGTCAAGGAAGCCGGCAAGGTCGACCGCGACTCGGTCGCGGCCGCGCTCGACCACGCCAAGATCGCCGAAGGGCCCGGCGGGCCTGCCGAAATGGTTCCGGGCAAGCGTCACTGCAAGATGAAGATGTACACCGCCGTTGCCAAAGGCGGGAACTATGAGATCGTGGCGCGCAGTGCCGGTCTCGTCGATCCCAAGGAGTGCTGAGCAGTCGATGGGTGGAGCAAGAGAGGCCGTCGCACGCATCGGCGAGGGACCAGATGTCGTGACGGGTGAGGGTGCACCGGCCGCAAGCGCGCCGGCGGGACGGACATCGGCAGGATGGAAGGTCCTGCCGATCGTGGAAGGGCTGGTGCTGTTGATCGCACTGGTCCTGCCATGGGTTCTGCAGGACTATCTGACGGTGTTCGCCACCCGCGTGGTGATCCTCGCGCTGTTCGCGCTGTCGTTCGACCTCGTGTGGGGCTATGCCGGCATCATGAGTTTCGGCCAGGCGCTGTTCTTCGGCGCCGCCGGCTACGGCGTGGCGCTGATGGCGCGCGATCTCAACGTCACCTCGATCCTCTTGATCCTGCCGGCGGGCACCTTGATAGGTCTCACCGCCTCGCTGCTGCTCGGCGGCTTTCTGCTGCTCGGGCGCTATCCCTCGAGCGTGATCTTCGTCTCGCTCGGCACGCTCACCGGTTCCTATGCCGCGGACCGGCTGGCGCGCGGCTGGTACTATCTCGGCGGCCAGAATGGCATCCCGTCGATCCCGCCGCTCACGCTCGGCAGTTACGAGTTCGAGGAAGGGCCGGTCTACTACTACATGGTGCTCGGCATCCTCGTGGTCACCTATCTGCTCTGCCGCTTCCTGGTGCGTTCGCAATTCGGCCTGGCGCTGGCGGGCCTGCGCGAGAACGAGCAGCGCATCGCCTTCTTCGGCTACAAGGCGCAACATCTGAAGGCGATCGTGTTCGCGATCGGCGGCACCATCGCCGGCCTCGCCGGCAGCCTCTATGCCTTCCATGAAGGCTTCGTCTGGCCCAACATGCTGGGCGTCGTGTTTTCGACCCAGGTCGTGCTCTACGTCCTGTTCGGCGGCTCCGGCACGCTGATCGGAGCGGTGATCGGCACAGTCATCATCGAGGGTGTCAGCTTCTGGCTGTCGGACAATTACCGCGATGTCTGGCCGATCATCCTCGGTGTGCTGCTGCTGCTCGTGATCATGTTCCGCCCGCTCGGGCTGATCTCCTTCGTGCTCGGCGAGCGCGAGCGCGTCGGCAGCTTCGGCAAGGAGCCAGGCAAGGGACCAAGCAAGGCAGCAAAAAAGGAGGCCGGCAATGCCGCTCCTTGAGGCCTCAGGGATCAGCAAGGTGTTCGGCAAGCTCACCGCGCTTGACGGTGCGGCGCTGACCGTCGGCGAGAACGAGTTTCACGGCCTGATCGGCCCGAACGGCTCGGGCAAGAGCACGCTGATGAAATGTGTCGCCGGCGCCGAGGTGCCGACCACGGGCAAGGTCTCCTTCGTCAACACCGACATCACGGCGTTCTCGCCGACCGAGCGCGCCCGCGCCGGCATGAGCCTGAAATTCCAGATCACCTCGGTGCTGCCGACACTGACGCTGTACGACAACATCCTGCTGGCGCTGCAGGCGCAGTCCTCGCTGTTCGATCTGGTGCTCTCGCGCACCCGCAACAGGCTGCACGATCAGGTGATGACGATGCTGACCCAGTTCCGTCTCGCCGATCGCGCGTATGACGCCGCGGCGGCGCTGTCGCACGGCCAGCAGCAATGGCTCGAGATCGCGATGGCGCTTGCCGGCAAGCCGCGGCTATTGCTGCTGGACGAGCCGACCGGCGGCATGAGCCTCGAGGAGCGCCGCGTCACCGGCGAGCTGTTGCAGCCGATCAAGCAGCATTGCTCGCTCGTCATCGTCGAACACGATCTCGATTTCATCCGCGACATCTGCGACCGCCTCACCGTGCTCGACCAGGGCAAGGTGCTGGCCTCCGGAACGGTTGCGGAGATCCAGGCCAACAAGAGCGTCCAGGAGATTTATCTTCGCCGTGCCTGAGCAAACCTTCCTCGATATAAGGCATCTCGATGCCGGTTATGGCCGCAGCCAGGTCCTGTTCGATGTCAACATCGGCATTCCCTGGCGCGGCGGCGTTGCCGTGCTCGGCCGCAACGGCGCCGGCAAGACCACGCTGATGAAAACCATCGTCGGCGAGCTCGCAAGCTCGCAAGGCGAGCTGTTCTTCGACGGCCGCGACATCACCCGCCGCCGCACCGAGGAACGGGTGCGCTCCGGCATCGGTTACGTGCCGCAGGAGCATTCGGTGTTCGCCCGCCTGTCGGTGCGTGACAACCTCGCGGTCGGTTCGCTGTCCAATTCGGATGCCGGCGCGGCCGATCGCGTGCTGGAGATATTCCCGAAACTCGGCCAGCGCCTCGACCAGCCGGCCGGCACGCTGTCCGGCGGCGAGCGCAAGATGCTGGCGATCGGCCGCGCCATGCTCGGCAATCCGAAGCTGCTGCTGCTGGATGAGCCGACCGAAGGGGTCTGGATCGGCGTGATCGAGGAGATCACCGAGCGGCTGATCGAGCTTGCCAAGAGCATCGCGGTCGTGATCGTCGAGCAGCATCTCGACCTCGCGCTGCGCGTCGCCGAATACGCCTATGTGCTGGACCGCGGCCGCGTCGCCTTGCAGGGCGAGGCGGGTAAGGTGCGGAGCGATCCGGAACTGCTGCGCTATCTGGCGCCCTAGAATCCCGGGTTCCCTTGGGAACGAAGAGCCCTCGCTGCCGTTGGGCCGCGGGAGGAATTCACCGATGCGTTATCTTTCGATTGCAGGTCTTTTCGCCGTTGTCGTGATGAACAGCGCTGCCGCGCTGGCCCAGCATGCCGGCACCAAGTCGGAACAATCCGCGTGCTCGCGCGATGCGCAGCGGTTCTGCCGCAAGGACCTCGGCAATGACGACGCCGTGCAGAACTGTCTTCAGACGAATCGCGCCAGTCTGGGCCGAAGCTGCAAGAAGGTTTTCGAAGGCCACGGAATGTGACGCGCCGCTTGCCGGTCGCCACAGCAACTCCGTGTCGACTCAGCGCGGCGCCGTTCCGTCGATGCGCTCGACCAGGTGTGCCCGCGAGGGTGAAGGATCAAATCTGTCGGCGAAGTACTGCGTTTCGTGGGCGACCAGCCCGTCGCGGAATTCCATGATGCTCACCACGTAGGACGGTCTGTCGTCGTAGGTGAGGATGTATTCGGTGATCCAGAGATCGCCGCCGCCGATCATGCGCTGGATCGTGAAGCGCTTCTTGTTCGGCTGCACCGTGCGGCTGTCCTGAATGTTGCGCCGGCCGCGGATCCGTTCGCCCGACTGCGGATAATCGAGCACGGCATCCTCGGCGTAGATCTCATGCTCGCGCTCGAAATCGCTCGCGTCCGAGGCTTCCCAATGGCGCTGCAGCGCCATCCGCACGGTGTGATCATCCATGGCAGTCTCCCGGCTGTGCCCGGCGTGTTGATCGGACGATTGTCTACGCGCAATTGGCGAGGGGAATGTGGCGGGGAAGGGAGCGATGATGCGAGGGCGTCACCGTTCCCTTCCGTCATTCCGGGGCTCGCGAAGCGAGAACCCGGAATCCATCGCACTACTTGCTCTGCGGCCCAATGGATTCCGGGCTCGCGCCAAGAGGCGCGCCCCCAGATGCGCAATTGCGCATCGGGGAATGACGTGGGGATGGAGTCGCGCCGCGCTTACTTCACCGCGGAGAAGCGGCCGTCGAACGAATTGGTCTGCACGACAGGCGCGGAGCCGGCGAGTTGGGTCGACGCCGACGATGTCGCGGCCGGTGCGGTGGCAGCAGCGGTGTTGGTCGCCGCCGGCTTCGGCGCGGGCTTCGCGGCCTGCTTCGGCTCCGCCTTCGGTGCGACGCGAACCACCGACTGCGGCTTGGCTTCGGCGACCTTCGGCTTGGCCGGCATGGCAGCGGCCGGCGCCGGCGCGGCGGTCTTGCTGGCGTCCGCGGTGCCGCCGATGCCGACCTTGCGCGCGAAGCTGGAGAAGAAGCCTTCGGACTTGTCGGACGCGTTCGCCGAAGCAACGCGGGTGCTGGCCGGCGGGGTCGACGACGTCGTCGCCACGACAGGCTCCTCCTGCTGGACCGCGAGGTTGGGCCGCGGCGGGTTGACCGTGCCGGGGATGGTGCCGGGGGCGCGCGCGAGCGACATCGATGCCAGCGCCTGGCTGTCGCCGCCTTCGGACAGACCGGTGTTTCCTTCCGGAATTTTCGAAGCGAAGATCGCGTTCATGCCGCCGTCGATGCCGGTGTTGAGGCGCGCTACCGGCGTGCCCTTGGCGGCCAGCTTGGCCGTCTCGGCGTCGTCGCGCTGCTCCTTCTCGCGCACGGCGCTCGCGATCTCCTCAGGGATCACATAGGCCGGGCACTTCGCCGATGCATTGAACACCGGGTCGCGCACAGCGTCGGCCGGCTTCGCCGCGTCGAAGACGTACTTCTTCTCGCAGAAGTCGACCTTCGGCTCCTGCTTCGTCACCTCGAAATGGTCGTTGCCTTCCTTGATCATCTTCCAGAAAGGCATGTTCGGATTGTTGCGGTGCTTGGCCATGTTCACCGGCGTCATCCGGAACGGATAGGCCTGGAACTGGAACGCCTTCTGGCCGCCGAAGAAGGATTCGCGGCCGAGCGAGTAGATTTCCGCGATCTGCTCGTCGGTCATCGCGTAGCAGCCGCGCGAGGAGCAGTCGCCGTGCACCATCAGCTCGGAGCCGGTGCGGCCGAGCGACTTGTCGAAGGCGTTGGGATAGCCGGTGTTGAACGACAGGTAGTAGGCCGACTGCGGATTCATCTGGCTCGGGTTGATCGAATAGAATCCCTCGGGCGCCTGGCGGTCGCCTTCACGGACCTTGGGGCCGAGATCGCCCGACCAGCGGCAGATCGGATAGGTCTTGAGCAGCGCGAACTGGCCGGAGCGGGTCTGCTTCCAGACCTCGAGCTCGGCCTCCTGCTTGAACAGCCGCACCAGGATCGGCGACTGCATGTCCATGTCCTTCTCGGCCATGGCGGCGACGAGTTTTGGCGGGACCGGCTGGTTGGCCTTGGCGTTCTGGGCGAGCGATATCTGGTCGCTGTCACAGCCGGCGAGCATGACGCCCGCGGCGAGGACCGCCGAGGTCAGAAGCGCGCGTACGAGCGTGCGATGAGTCAAGTCCGAGCTCCACACCCACCGGGCGATTTTCGCGACCCCAACACGGCGAATATGCCCTGAAGCCATTGTGTAAAATATTAGCCTTCGACCACCCCTGCTCGCAACCTGAACCGGGGCTGACAGCCTTCACGGTAGCAGGCATGGTTCAAGGAACGTTAAAGACCCGGCTCGGGGCCCAATTACGGCAAAATCGGTCGATTTGGGCGAAAAATCCAGCCGTTTGGGCGCCTCAGCCCAGCTTGCGGCCGATATCCAGGAACTTCTGGCGCCGCTGTTTGCGAATCGCGTCCGGATCAAGATTTCGTAGGTCGTTGAGCGCCTGGGCGATGGCGTCGCCGGTGGTCGTGATCATCGCGGCGGGGTCGCGGTGGGCGCCGCCGGCGGGCTCCTTCAGGATCTGGTCGATCACGCCGAAGCGCAGCATGTCCTGGGCGGTGATCTTCATGCTGTTGGCGGCTTCCTGCGCCTTGCTGCCGTCGCGCCACAGGATCGAGGACGCCGCCTCCGGCGAGATCACGCTGTAGATCGCGTGCTCCATCATCAGCACGCGGTTCGCGGTGGTGATGGCGATGGCGCCGCCCGACATGCCTTCGCCGGTGACGAT
The DNA here is from genome assembly GCF_020889785.1 of Bradyrhizobium acaciae. Taxonomy (GTDB): domain Bacteria; phylum Pseudomonadota; class Alphaproteobacteria; order Rhizobiales; family Xanthobacteraceae; genus Bradyrhizobium; species Bradyrhizobium acaciae. The sequence goes on along the minus strand of NZ_JACMYK010000040.1, from coordinate 43,834 downwards.
CGCGACATTGGGCACGCCGAGCGACAGGCAGGCGTCGGTCGAGCGCGCGATCGCCTCGGCCTGGCCGCGCTCCTCGGCACCGATGCCGGGATAGGCGCCGGCGGAATCGACGATCGACAGCACCGGGATGCCGAAGCGGTCGGCCATCTCCATCAGGCGCACCGCCTTGCGGTAGCCTTCGGGGCGCGCCATGCCGAAATTATGCTTGATGCGGCTGTCGGTGGTGGCGCCCTTCTCCTGGCCGACCACGCAGATGCTCTCGCCGCGGAAGCGGCCGAAGCCGCCGATCAGGGCCTCGTCGTCGGCGAATTTGCGGTCGCCGGCCATCGGCGTGAATTCGGTGATCAGGCCGCCGATGAAATCGGTGAAGTGCGGCCGCTGCGGATGCCGTGCCACCAGCGTCTTCTGCCAGGGCGTCAGATTGGCATAGAGGTCGGTGAGCGCTTGCGCCGCCTTGTCCTCGATCCGAGCGACCTCGTCGCCGATGTCGCTGCCACTTGCGGCAAGCGTGCGCAACTCGTCGATCTTGGATTCAAGCTCGGCGACGGGTTTTTCGAAGTCGAGATAGCTGCGCATCGGGTCGGGCATCAACTCAATATAGGGAGGAACGGTGCGAGGGGCGAAGCGGTTTTGGCGTAGAGAAGAGAAGTTTTGTAACTTCAATTGGTTAACGCGCATTCTGGCGGAATGCACGCTTCGGGATCGCAGGCAGGTGACGCTCTTTCCGCGGAGACGAAGCGGAAGTCAAGGCGGATCAGGCGACGGTATCGATGTCCAGCAGGCGCTGGACTTACTTCTCCGCCAGCGGATGCAGGTCGCGGACCAGGCTTTTCAGCCGCTCCTCGACCACATGGGTGTAGATCTGGGTGGTCGAGATATCGGTGTGGCCGAGCAGTGTCTGCACGATGCGCAGGTCCGCGCCATTGTGCAGCAGATGGCTGGCGAAGGCGTGGCGCAGCACGTGCGGGGAGACCAGCCGCGGCGCCAGGCCGGAGACGCTCGCGAGCTCCTTCAGGTCGCGGGCGAAATGCTGCCGGGTCAGGTGGCCGCTCTCGCCGGAGGAGGGAAACAGCCATTTCGACGGCGCCGCCTTCTTCGCCTTCGGCTGCATCACTTCCATTGCCGCGAGGTAGTCCGCCATCGCCTGGCGCGAGGCCTCGTTCAGCGGCACCAGCCGCTCCTTGTTGCCCTTGCCGCGCACCACGATCATCCGCGCATCGCGCCGCGCTGCGGTGACCGGCAACGACACCAGCTCGGAGACGCGCAGGCCGGTGGCGTAGAGCACCTCGAGCAGGCAATACAGCCGCAGCGCGCGCAGCCGCTGCGCCGGCGAGACGTCGGTCTGGGTCAGCTCCTTGGCGCGGGTCAGCATGCGGTCGACATCCTGGATCGACAGCACCTTTGGCAGGCCGCGCCCTCGCTTCGGGCCGGACAGGATCGCGGCCGGATCGTCGCCGCGGACCCGCTCGTTGAGCAGGAAGCGATAGAGATGCCGCATCGCCGACAGCCGCCGCGCCACGCTGGTCGACTTGAAGCCCCGGCTATCGAGGTCGGCGAGGTAGCCGCGCAGTGCCTCGGTGTCGGCGCTGGTGAAGTCGGCGCCGGCATGGGCGAGGTAGTCGGAGAAATCCGTCAGGTCGCGCCGGTAGGCGTCGAGCGTGTTGCGGCCTGCGCCCTGTTCCGCGGCGAGCATGTCGAGGAACAGCGCGGTCAGCTTGGCGTCGGAAGACTTTGTGGGAGGCTTGGCGGGAATCTTGGCTGCAGCGGGCATGCCAGAATCATAGCGCCTATTTCTTGAGGAACTTATCCGGCGGGATGGTCACGGTCATTTCCCGCGGTTTCGGGTGCACGAAATTCGCCAGCGCGAAGACGATGCCGTAGCCGATCCCGAAAATCACGGCGACGACCGTCAGGAAGCGGAACAGGCTGGGCATGGAGGCGACTCGGGCAGCGAATTAACCAATGAAATCATCCAACATGTTCCCCGCGCGGTTGCAAGAGTCGCTGGTAACGGTATCGCCGGGGGTAGTATAGGTGGCTCGAATTCTGAACAATTCGTCCCAATATCCGAGCTTTTTGATGTCCGACGCAGCCGTCCCGGCACAAGCCAACCCGACCCTGGAGGCCGATATCGCGGCCGCGCTGGGGACGCGGTCGATCGTGCTGGTCGGCATGATGGGAGCCGGCAAGTCGACCATCGGCCGGCGGTTGGCGGTGCGGCTCAAGCTGCCGTTCACCGATGCCGACACCGAGATCGAGGCGGCGGCGGACATGACGATCCCGGAGATCTTCGAGACCCACGGCGAGCCTTACTTTCGCGACGGCGAGGCGCGGGTGATCGCGCGCATCCTCGACAGCGGCCCGGTCGTGCTGGCGACCGGCGGCGGCGCTTTCATGCGCGAGGAGACCCGCAACCGGATCCGCGACCGTGCGATCTCGATCTGGCTCAAGGCCGACAGTGATATCATCATGCGGCGGGTCCGCCGCCGCGCCGATCGTCCGCTGCTGCAGACCGCCGACCCCGAGGCGACCGTCAACCGGCTGCTCAGCGAGCGCGAGCCGGTCTACCAGAACGCCGATCTGACGATCGCCTCGCGCGACGTGCCGCACGACCGCATCGTCGACGAATGCCTCGAGGCCCTGCATGTGCATCTGTGCGGCGTGCGTCCGGCCGGCGAGCCACCAAATGATGGATTGAACGCGACCTCATGACTGCGCCCCTGAAACACTCCGCCTCCGTTACCGTCGATGTCGCGCTCGGCGACCGTGCCTATGACATCGTCATCGGCCGTGACGTGCTGCAGTCGTTGGGAGAGCGCGTCGCGGCGCTGCGCCCCGGTGTGCGGACCGCCATCGTCACCGACCGCACGGTCGCCAGGCACTGGCTGGAGCCAGCCGAGGCGTCGCTCGCGGCCGCAGGCGTGCCGACCTCGCGGATCGTCGTCGAGGAAGGCGAGGGCTCGAAGAGCTACGCCACGCTGACGCAGGTCAGCGAAGCGCTGATCGCGGCGAAGATCGAGCGCAACGACCTGGTGATCGCGCTCGGCGGCGGCGTGGTCGGCGACCTCGCCGGCTTCGCGGCCGCGATCCTGCGCCGCGGCGTCGATTTCGTGCAGGTGCCGACCTCGCTGCTGGCGCAGGTCGATTCCTCCGTCGGCGGCAAGACCGGCATCAACTCGCCGCAGGGCAAGAACCTGATCGGCGCATTCCACCAGCCGGTGCTGGTCATCGCCGACACCTCGGTGCTCGACACGCTGTCGCCGCGCCAGTTCCGCGCCGGCTACGCCGAGGTCGCGAAATACGGCATCCTCGGTGACGAGGCCTTCTTCGCCTGGCTCGAGAAGAACCACGCCGACATCTTCGCGGGCGGCGCCGGGCGTGAGCACGCGATCGCAACCTCCTGCCGTGCCAAGGCCGGCGTTGTTTCACGCGACGAGCGCGAGACCGGCGAGCGCGCGCTGCTCAACCTCGGGCACACTTTCGGCCATGCGCTGGAAGCCGCGACCGGCTTCTCGGATCGCCTGTTCCACGGCGAGGGCGTCTCGGTCGGCATGGTGCTGGCCGCGGAGTTCTCGGCGCAGCTCGGCATGATTTCGTCCGACGATGCGGCCCGCATCGCGCGTCATCTTTCCGCGGTAGGATTGCCGACACGCCTGCAGGACATCGCAGGCTTCGCGCAGGAAGGCCTCGCCGATGCCGACGCACTGCTGGCGCTGATGGCGCAGGACAAGAAGGTCAAGCGCGGCAAGCTCACCTTCATCCTGCTTGAGGCGGTCGGCCGCGCGGTGATTGCCAACAATGTCGAGCCACAGCTGGTGCGCGACTTCCTGCAAGCCAAGCTCAAGGCCTAAAGCCACGGATCATTTCAGTGGGATGGTTGACCTTCTCGATCGTGCTGCTCTGCCTGCTCGTCTCCGCGTTCTTCTCGGCGAGTGAGACGGCGCTGACCGGCGCCTCGCGCGCCAGCATGCTGCGCCTGTCGAAGCAGGGCAACGGCGAGGCGACCGTCGTGTCCAGCCTGATCGCGATGCGCGAGCGGATGATCGGCGCCCTGCTGCTCGGCAACAACATCGCCAATATCGGTGCCTCCGCGCTCGCGACCGGCATCTTCACCGCGTGGTTCGGCGATGTCGGCGTGCTCTATGCCACCGGCGTCATGACGGTCCTGGTGGTGATCTTCGCGGAGGTGCTGCCCAAGACCGTCGCCATCAATGCGCCGGACCGGGTGTCTCTCTTGGTGGCGCGGCCGATGCGGCTGACCGTGTTCGTGCTCGGTCCGCTCCTGACCATCATCGAAGCCATCGTCCGGGCCTTGCTGCGGCTGCTCGGCATCAAGATCGGTGCCTATCAGGCCATCTTGTCGCCGACCGAGCGTCTGCGCGGCGCGGTCGATCTGCTGCATCACGAGGGCAAGGTCGAGAAGCAGGACCGCGACATGCTCGGCGGATTGCTGGACCTCAGCGAGCTCCAGGTCTCCGACGTGATGGTCCATCGCACCGAGATGACCATGGTCAACGCCGACCTGCCGCCCGAGGAGCTGGTGCGCGAGGTGCTGGCCAGCGAATACACCCGCATCCCGCTGTGGCGGGAGAAGCCGGAGAACATCGTCGGCGTGCTGCATGCCAAGGACCTGCTGCGCGCGATGCGCGCCAATGAGGGCGACATGTCCGCGATCGATGCCTCCGCGATCGCGCTGCCGCCGTGGTTCGTGCCGGAGATGCGTCCGGTCTCCGAGCAGCTGAAGGCGTTCCGTCGCCGCAAGACCCACTTCGCCCTTGTCGTCGACGAGTACGGCGAGGTCGAAGGCATGGTGACGCTGGAGGATATTCTGGAGGAGATCGTCGGCGACATCTCCGACGAGCACGACGTCGTCGTCGCCGGCGTGCGTGCGCAGCCGGACGGCTCGGTCGTGGTCGACGGCTCGGTGCCGATCCGCGATCTCAATCGCGCGATGGACTGGCACCTGCCGGACGAGGAGGCGACCACGGTCGCCGGCCTCGTGATCCACGAGGCGCGCTCGATCCCGGAGCGCGGCCAGAGCTTCACCTTCCACGGCTTCCGTTTCCGCGTGCTCCGCCGCGAGCGCAACCGCATCACCGCGCTGCGCATCGTCGCCGTGCCGCGCGAGGCCGAGCTGGAGGAGAAGAAGCCGAAGCGGGCGGGGACGGCGTTCTAGTTGGAGCTGGCTAGGCTGCCGGTACCGTCACCCTGAGGAGCGCGCATCGCGCGCGTCTCGAAGGGTCGACGGCCCAGCCGGTGGCCGTGCATCCTTCGAGACGCGCTACGCGCTCCTCAGGATGACGGACTAGTAGTCTGCCACAGGATGACGGGGCTGGTCGTCTGCCGGAAGCTACTCGATATCGATCGAGATCCCCGACAGCTTCCACGCGCCGTCGGAGGGGATGAAGCCGAGCTGATACTTCACCTGCTTGGGCGTCGTGTCGAAATGGCCCTTCAGCCGCAGCACGCCCTTGTCGTCGATCTTGGCGTCCTCATCGAGCACGATCGGCTTGGCGACGACCGCGTCGAACACGGCGTGCTTGTCGACCAGATCCTTGAAGATGGTCCGCAGCTTGTCGGGTGGAAACTGGTCGCGGAACGGCTTTGAGATCTTGGCGTGGAACACGGTGAAATTGTTCGCGGCCACCGCGTCGTTGAGCGAGACCAGGATGCTCTTGATCAGCACCTCCTGGACGAACGGGCTCGGCATATCCAGCGCCGCGGCCGGGCGCATCGCGCAGATCAGGAGCAGGCCGGCGGCGGTGACAATCGACCGGAAACGTGGCCAGCAAGGGATCATCAATGGCCCCATCTAAAGCGCGGAGGTGCTATTCTCATAACGGAAAACCGCTGCTTCGTCTTGAGGCAAGCGCGGACTAGCGCGGCTTTTCCCCGGGGCCGTGGGCATGGATCGCCAGCGCATGCACCGAGCCGGCGAGTTCCTGCGCCAGCGTCGCATTTATCATGCGATGGCGTTCGATCCGGCTCTTCCCTTCGAAGGCCGGAGACACAATATACACCCTGAAATGTGTCTCGCCGCCGGGCCTGTGGCCGGCGTGGCCCTCATGCAGATGTGACTCGTCGACGACGTCGAGGCTTTCGGGCAAGAAAGCTTCACGCAACTTGTTTATGATAGCGTCTTTGGTGCTCATGGCGGCGGAGTTAGGTCCGCGACAGCTTTTCGTCAATGGTGCAAGCGGGAAACGAGGTCTGCGCAATGTCAAGACTTGAAGAATTGTGCATTGCGTAGTCAAAGAGAACATGGCCATCGATTCATCTAAATTCTTCGACTCCATTCGCATCAAGCCGACCAAGGTGAGTGCGAAGCGCCAGGCGCAGGCCGGCGAGCAGGCGGTTGCCTGCGAGTGGGCGGGGTGCCAGAACAAGGGCGCGCATCGCGCTCCGAAGGGCCGCGAGAATTCGCGCGAATATTGGCACTTCTGCCTCGATCACGTCCGCGAGTACAACCAGTCTTACAATTTCTTCCAGGGCATGAATCCTGACGACGTCGCGCGCTACCAGAAGGATGCGCTGACCGGTCACCGTCCGACCTGGAAGATGGGTGCCAACAACGGCAAGAAGGAGAGCGGTCTCGATGCCGCCTCCGATCCGTTCCACGTGTTCTCCGAACTCAACGGCCGCGGCCGTTGGCGCCCGGGACCCGGCGGCGCGGAGCCCAAGCCCGAGACGCGCAAGGTCATGAACGCCGAGCGCAAGGCGCTGCTGGTGATGGGACTCGGCGCCGGCGCGACGCTGGAAGACGTCAAGGCCAAGTACAAGGCGCTGGTCAAGCAGCACCATCCTGACGCCAACGGCGGCGACCGTTCCACCGAGGATCGCCTGATCGAGATCATCAAGGCGTATAATTATCTGAAGACCGTGGTGCGCGAGGCGTAAGCCATCACCGTCGTCGCCCCTGCGAAAGCAGGGGCCCATAACCACCAGCGGTCATTGTTCAAACGAGATGTCTGCCCCCGCTGCCCCATTGATGGGCCGCGGCGTATGGGTCCCTGCTTTCGCAGGGACGACAGCGGAGTGGTTGGCTCCGCCGTCGAACAGCTGCGATCTCGATTTCTCAGTCCTTCGGCACCGCCCCGACATACGACGAGCTCGGCCGGATCAGCCGGCCGGTGCGGCGCTGCTCGAGGGCGTGTGCGGTCCAGCCGGCGGCGCGGGCCACGGCGAAGATCGGCGTGAAGGCCTGCCGCGGGATCTCCAGTCCGTCGAGCAGGATCGCGGTGAAGAACTCGACATTGGTCTCGAGCGGCCGCTCCGGATTCTTCTTGCGCAGCGCTGCGCGAACATAGGCCTCGACTTCGCCGGCAAAGGGCAGGTCGGCACCGCTGGCCTCCAGGCGCTCGATCGCAACCTTGAGCACGTCAGCACGCGGGTCGCGCACGCGATAGACGCGATGGCCGAACCCCATCAGCCGTTCACCATGTGCGAGTGCGCCGTCAACCCAGGGCTTGATGCGCTCGCGCGTGCCGATCGCATCCAGCATCTCGAGCACCGGCTCCGGCGCGCCACCATGCAGCGGGCCGGTCAGTGCGCAGTAGCCGCCGGTGATTGCCGCGAACAGATCGGCGTGGGTCGAGGCGATCACCCGCGTGGTGAAGGTCGACGCGTTCATGCCGTGATCGCAGACGGTGACGAAATAGGCGTCAAGTGCCGCGACCTCGCGCGGCTCGGCCTTGCGGCCCCGCAGCATCCGCAGCGTGTCGGCGGCGTGGCTGGCATTCGGGTCCGGCGCGATCGGGGCACGTCCCTTGGCGTTCTGCACCAGGGCGCCCGCGATCACCGGGAAGGCGCCGACAATGGTCGCCTCGTGCTCCAGCCCGCTCTCGGCGCGCAGGCCTGCGATCGCGGCCCGGAAGCCGTCGACGATGGACATGCCGTGCGTCGCCGGCAGCAGGTCCGGCAGCCGCGCAAAGGCGCGCTCGCGGGCAGCGCCGAGGCTGGCGCGGACATTGGCTTCACTCAGTGACTTGCCGGTGGCGCCGTTCCACAGCCGCGCCGTGACGGCCTCGAAGCTCGACTTGTCCGCGAGGTTGGCGACGTGCTCGCCGGCGATGATCAACTCGCCGCGCTCGCCGTCGACATGGCTCAACACGGTCTCGGCGGCGGGTACGCCGTCCAGACCGATCTGGCTCTTGGTGAGAATCATGTTCATGGCCCGATCTCCTTGCTTCACCCCTTCAAGGTCGGGCCTCTCGACGAGTTGATCAATCTTGATTATATAAATCAATATGAAAAAATCCGCCGAGCTTTACCTCTCCGCTCGCGAGGCCGCCGCCGAGCTCGCGATCTCGCCGGCGACCCTCTACGCCTATGTCAGCCGCGGCCTCATCCGCTCGGAGCCGTCGCCGGACTCGCGCAGCCATCGCTACCGTGCCGAGGACATCAGGGGTTTGAAGGAGCGCCGCGTACCGTCGCCGGAGCCGCGTGGGCTCCGAAACTTCGATGCGGACTTGCCGGTGATGGATTCGGCGATCGCAACCATCACCGAGCAGGGCCCGATCTATCGCGGCGTGAACTGCGTCGATCTCGCCCAGCGCGATACGCTGGAGCACACCGCGACACTGCTGTGGGATGTCACCGGCGTCGATCCGTTCGCGCCGGACAATTGCCCGCATGTCTCGGATGAGATGCGTGCGATCGCGGAAGCCGCGCGCCGCGCCCAGCCGATCGACCGAACGGTCGCGGTGTTCGCGCTGGCCGCAAGCGCGGATCCCGGCGCCTTCACCCGCGCGCCCGACGGCCGCGCGATGGTCGGCGGCCGCATCCTGCGGCTGCTGGTCGCGACCATGTTGAATGCTGTGCCATCGGCCGAGCCGCTACATGAGCAGGTGGCGCGGGTCTGGACGCCTGACAACAAGCACGCGCCCGATCTTATTCGCCGCGCGCTGGTGCTGCTCGCCGATCATGAATTGAACGCCTCCACCTTCACCGCGCGCTGCGCGGCATCGACCGGCCTCAATCTGTACGACGCGGTGATCGCGGGTCTCGTCGCGTTGAAGGGGCCGATGCATGGCGGCGCCGGCGTGCTCGCCTCGCGCCTGGTCAGGACCATGATCGATAACGACGTCGCGCCTGTCGTCCGCGAGCGGGTTGCGCTGGGCGAGCGCTTCGCCGGCTTCGGGCACGGCGTCTACAAGAAAGGCGATCCGCGCGCGATCTCGCTGCTCGAGGCCCTGACGCGCGCGGGTGCGCCGCGCAAATTCACCAGGGAGGTGCCTGATAGAATCGCGGAGGCGACCGGCGAGTTCGTCAATATCGATTACGCGCTGGCGGTGCTGGTACATGCGCTGCGGATGCCGGCGGGGAGCGAGCTGGCGCTGTTTGCGATGGCCCGCAGCGTCGGCTGGATCGCGCATGCCAGCGAGCAGCTTCAGCTCGGCAAATTGATCCGGCCTCGCGCACGCTATGTCGGCCCGGCACCCGGGCGGGCCGGTTCGACCAACAGTATTTAGCAGTATTTAGCTTTTATTCTGCCGGCTTGGACGGTTCGATCAGGCCGCCGCCATGCCGGCGCCTGATGGTCCAGACCGCCAGCGCGAGGATGACGGCGCCGCCTGCCACCGCAAACATCCAGAGATGCTTGCCGACATGCTGATGATGCGGCAGGCCCGCATAGTCGTGCAGCGCCGTGACCGCGAGCACACCGGGCAGCACATGCGCCGGCGCCCAGAGCAGGATCGCAGGGATGTTGACCGCGTAGAACCGCGCCGGCGGCATGTCGAGCGCGCCGGCCGTGATCGGCACGAAGGCGCGGATCGGCGGCACGAAACGGGCGAAGAACACCGCAAGCACGCCCCAGCGGTTGAAGAAGGCCTCGCTCTGCGCGACCACGCGCGGGTAGTTGGAGAGCGGCCAGGCCGACAGGATCTCGCGCTGGCTGCGGTGGCCGATCATGTAGGCGGTGCCGTCGCCGAGCATCGCGCCGGCGGCCGCGGCGGCCAGCACCGGCACGAGCTTCAATTCGCCGCCCGGCACCAGCGCACTCAGCGCCAGGATGATGGTCGAGCCCGGCACCAGCGAGCCGACCACGGGCACGGCTTCCAGCAGGGCGGCCAGAAACAGCGTCAGATAGGCGAGCCAGGCATGGGCCGAAACGAACGCAATCAATGGGTCAAGGAATGAAGTCACAGAATCCCTTGGGCGATAGTGAAACAGGTCCGAGAGCTAACAACTCCCCGCCGCGCTGAAAAGTGCCCCGGACGGGCAGGCCGTCGTGGCGCTGCGGCAAAAGTACGGCGGGATTTGCAGAGCAGCCTTCCAAAAACCGAGTTTCGCTCTTATCTTTATGATAGAACAACGGAACTTTGATTTGCCCGCGGGCTTCTGCCAGCCGTTGCTCTCTGCTAGGCTTGTGCGAAGCACCCCATCCGCAGCCAAACGATTAATCTGGTTTCGGGAACGCCCGGGACCTCGGAGGATGAATGACGACCGCCGTCCAGACCAAAGCTCAGGAACCCGTCGGCTTGCCCGACATGAAGGTGTCGGTCCGGCAGGTCTTCGGGATCGATAGCGACCTGGAAGTTCCCGCCTATTCCGAAGTCGATCCGCACGTGCCGGAAGTCGACAGCGACTACCGCTTCGACCGCGCCACCACGCTCGCGATCCTCGCCGGCTTCGCCAAGAACCGCCGCGTGATGGTCACCGGCTATCACGGCACCGGCAAATCGACCCACATCGAGCAGGTTGCGGCCCGCCTCAACTGGCCCTGCGTGCGCGTCAACCTCGACAGCCACATCAGCCGTATCGATCTGGTCGGCAAGGATGCGATCGTGGTCAAGGAAGGCAAGCAGGTCACCGAATTCCGCGACGGCATCCTGCCTTGGGCGCTGCAGCACAACATCGCGCTGGTGTTCGACGAATACGACGCCGGCCGCCCGGACGTGATGTTCGTGATCCAGCGCGTGCTGGAAGTCTCCGGCCGCCTGACGCTGCTCGACCAGAACAAGGTGATCAAGCCGCATCCGGCGTTCCGCCTGTTCTCGACCGCCAACACGGTCGGCCTCGGTGATACGTCGGGCCTCTATCACGGCACCCAGCAGATCAATCAGGGGCAGATGGACCGCTGGTCGATCGTGACCACGCTGAACTACCTCGCCCATGACGAGGAAGTGGAGATCGTGCTGGCGAAGGCGCGCCACTACCGCACGCAGGAAGGCCGCGACATCGTCAACAAGATGGTGCGGCTTGCCGATCTCACCCGTAACGCGTTCGCCAATGGCGACCTGTCGACGGTGATGAGCCCGCGCACGGTGATCACTTGGGCCGAGAACGCCGATATCTTCAGCGACATCGGCTTCGCGTTCCGCGTCACCTTCCTCAACAAGTGTGACGAGCTGGAGCGGCCGCTGGTCGCCGAGTTCTACCAGCGCTGCTTCAACGTCGAGCTGCCGGAATCCTCGGTCAACGTGGCGCTCAGCTAGTCCATGCCGAAAATCTCCGTCGAGCGCACAGTCACACAGACGAAGAAGGCGGTGCTCGGCGGATTGCTCCGCTACAACAACGAGAAGATGGGGAAGCAGAAGTACAAGCGCTTCGCCATCTCGCTGCGGCAAGGCGACGAGATCGTCGGCGGCATCGTCGGCGAGGTCTGGACCGCGGTGTTGTTCATCCAGCTGTTCTGGATGGAGCAGAAGTTTCGCAACAAGGGCTTTGGCGCGAAGCTGATCAAGGCGATCGAAGACGAGGCGCGGCGCTTCGGGGCCACGCAATCCTATCTGGATACGATGAGCTTCCAGGCGCCGGGCTTCTACCGCGCCAACGGATATAAAGAGTTCGGTTCGATTGAGGGGTATCCCGGTGGCGTAACGCGCCATTGGTTTACGAAATCGCTATGACAGCCTCCAACATCAAATTCCGTCCCGGATCGAAGGAAGCGCCGACCGAGCCGTTCAAGCGCTCGGTGTCGGCGTGCCTGAAGGCGATCGCCAAGAAGCCGGAGCTCGAAGTCAGCTTCGCGGCGGAGCGCCCCGGGCTCGCGCCCGGCAAGGCGCGGCTGCCGGAGCCGGCTCGCAAGATGACCAAGCGCGACGCGGCGATCGTGCGCGGCCACGCCGATTCGATCGCGCTCAAGATCGCCTGTCACGATCCCAAGGTGCATCGCAAGCTGATGCCGGGTAATCCGCAGGCGCGCGGCGTGTTCGAGGCGGTCGAGCAGGCGCGCGTCGAGGCGCTCGGCTCGCGGCGGATGGCGGGTGTCGCGAAGAACCTCACCGCGATGCTCGACGATCATTTCCATCGCGGCAAGTACGACGAGATCACCGACCGCGCCGACGCGCCGCTGTCCGATGCGCTGGCGATGCTGGTGCGCGAACGTCTCACCGGCATGGCTCCGCCCGCGGCCGCAAAGAAGATGGTCGATCTCTGGCGTCCGACGCTGGAGGACAAGATCGGCTCGCGGCTCGACCAGCTCGGCCGTTTTGCCGAGGACCAGGCCAGGTTCGGCGACCTCGTCCACGATCTACTGTCGGCGCTCGATCTCGGCGACGACCGCAACATGGATTCCGACGACGACGAGGACCAGGACGAGAACCAGGACGGCGAGAGCGATCAGTCCGGCGCCGAAGGTTCGCCGGATTCCGACGCCGCGCAGGAGATGAGCGCCGACCAGGCCCAGACCACCGCGGACGAAATGAGCGAAAGCGCGATGGAGAGCGCACAGGCCTCCACGTCGGACACGTTCGACGACGGCGAGCTCGGTGACGACGAGACGCCGGGCGAGGCGACCCGGCCGAATTCACGCGGCCAGAACGAGCCGCGCGGTCCGGAATATCACGCCTTCGCGCCGAAGTTCGATGAGGTGGTCGCAGCCGAGGATCTCTGCGATCACGACGAGCTCGAGCGGCTGCGTTCCTATCTCGACAAGCAGCTCGCGCATCTGCAGGGCATCGTGGCGCGGCTCGCCAACCGTCTGCAGCGCCGCCTGATGGCGCAGCAGAACCGCGCCTGGGATTTCGATCTCGAGGAGGGCATTCTCGATCCGGCGCGGCTGTCGCGTGTCGTCACCGATCCCTATCACCCGCTGTCCTTCATGCATGAGAAGGAGGCGACCTTCCGCGACACCGTGGTGACGCTGCTGCTGGATAATTCCGGCTCGATGCGCGGCCGTCCGATCACGGTCGCCGCCACCTGCGCTGACATTCTGGCGCGCACGCTGGAGCGTTGCGGCGTCAAGGTCGAGATCCTGGGCTTCACCACCCGCGCCTGGAAGGGCGGGCAGTCGCGCGAGGCCTGGCTTGCCGCCGGCAAGCCGGCCAATCCGGGCCGTCTCAACGATCTCAGGCACATCATCTACAAGTCGGCCGACGCACCCTGGCGGCGCGCGCGGAAAAATCTCGGCCTGATGATGCGCGAGGGCCTGCTCAAGGAAAACATCGACGGCGAGGCGCTCGACTGGGCGCACAAGCGTTTGCTCGGGCGTCCCGAGCAGCGCCGCATCCTGATGATGATCTCCGACGGCGCGCCGGTCGACGATTCCACGCTGTCGGTCAATCCCGGCAACTATCTCGAGCGGCATCTGCGCCACATCATCGAAGAGATCGAGACCCGCTCGCCGGTCGAGCTGATCGCGATCGGCATCGGTCATGACGTCACGCGCTACTATCGCCGCGCCGTCACCATCGTGGATGCCGAAGAGCTCGGCGGCGCAATCACCGAAAAGCTCGCCGAACTCTTCAGCGAGACCCACGGCTCGGCGCCCGCACCCGGCACCCGGCGCCGCCTCCACTCGTGAGACATGCGCTCACCCGTTAGCCGCCGCCATGTCCTGAGGGATGTGGCGGCGGGGCTGTCGGTCGCCGCCTTGTCGCGTCTCGCGCAAGCGCATAACGCCGCGCAGCCGGCGGTGCCGCGCCCGGCCGCCAAGCCGAATCCTTATCGGGTCAATGAACCCGTCTCGATCGAGGTCAAGGCCCGGCCGCTGCCGTCGTTCGATATCCGGGATCGCGCACGCGTGCGGTTCGGCGCGCTGGAGTATCGCAGTGGCCTGATCCTGACCTCGTCCTTCTCCGGCTTCGGTGGTCTCTCCGCGCTGCGGCTCGATGCCAAGGGCGAACGCTTCATCGCGGTCAGCGACCAGGGCAGCTGGTTCACCGGCCGTATCGTCTATCGCGGCCGCGAGATGGCCGGGCTCGACGAAGTCGAGGCGGCGCCGCTGCTTGGCGCCGACGGCAAGCCGATCACCGCGACCCGCGGCTGGTACGATTCGGAATCGCTCGCGCTCGACGGCTCGTTCGCTTACGTCGGGCTCGAACGGGTCAATCAGGTGCTGCGCTACGATTTCGCCAAAGGCTTCACCCGCTCGCGCGGCGAGCTGGTGCCGCTGCCGCCGGCGGCGCGCAAGCTTCCTCTCAACAAGGGGCTGGAGGCGCTGGTCTTCGTGCCCAAGGCCATGGCCAAGGGACAGGCGCTCGCCGGTACGCTGATCGCGTTCTCGGAACGCGGGCTCGATGCGAGCGGCAATCTGATCGCCTTTCTGGTCGGCGGCAAGACGCCGGGCCAGTTCAGCGTCCGTCGTACCGACAGTTTCGACATCAGCGACGCGGTGCTGCTGCCGTCGGGCGATCTGTTGATCCTGGAGCGGAAATTCTCCTGGCTGGGCGGCGTCGGGATCCGCATCCGCCGCCTTGCGCTGCCCGACATCGCGCCCGGTGCCGTCGTCGATGGCCCTGCGATCTTCAACGCCGACCTCGGCAACGAAATCGACAACATGGAAGGCATCGACGCCCATGTCACGGATCAGGGCGAGACCGTGCTGACCATGATCTCCGACGACAATTTCTCGCTGATCCAGCGCAATCTGCTGCTGCAGTTCACCCTGGTCGAGTGAGCCGCCGCCGAGGGGCGCCGTTGGAGCATTGCTGATCTGCGTTCCGGCCTGCGGGGCATCCAGGGCGGTTGGTGATCGACTGGGCGGCCTCTATCTTATGGTGGCCCTTTCCCCGATCCCGGACATCCCTCGCATGAGCACCCTGTTTTCTCCGATCGAACTGCGCGGCCTCAAGCTCTCCAACCGGATCATGGTCGCGCCGATGTGCCAATATTCCGCGATCGACGGATCCGCCAATGATTGGCACTTCACCCACATCAACATGCTGGCGCTGTCGGGCGCGGCGATGTTCTGCATCGAGGCGACGCATGTGGAGGATATCGGGCGGATCACGCCGGGCTGCCTCGGCCTCTACAGCGATGCCAACGAGGCGGCGTTGAAGCCGATCCTGGCCTCGGTGCGCAAGCATTCGAAGGCGGCGGTCGCGATGCAGCTCGCCCATGCCGGTCGCAAGGCTTCGAGCCAGCGTCCCTGGGAGGGCGGGCAATTGATCCCGATTGCCGACGGTGGCTGGCAGACGGTTGGACCATCTGCGGTCCCGCACAAGGAAGGCGAGGCGGCGCCGGCAGCGCTCGACGACGCCGGGCTGAAGCGCATTCGCGAGGCCTTTGTCGCGTCGGCCAAGCGCGCCGACCGGCTCGGCATCGACGCGCTCGAACTGCACAGCGCGCACGGCTATCTCCTGCACCAGTTCCTGTCGCCGCTCGCCAACAAGCGCACCGACCGCTATGGCGGCTCGCTCGAGAACCGGATGCGGTTTCCGCTGGAAGTTTTCGATGCCGTGCGCGCGGCATTTCCGGACCGCAAGCCGGTCGGCGTCCGGGTGTCCGCAACCGACTGGGTCGAGGGCGCCTGGGACGTCGCGCAGACCATCGAGTTCACGAAGGAGTTGAAGAAGCGCGGCGTCGACTGGATGGACATCTCGTCCGGCGGCGTCTCGGCGCTGCAGAAGATTCCGCTCGGGCCGGGCTACCAGGTGCCGGCGGCGCAGGCGGTGCGGGAGGCGACCGGCGTCACCACCATGGCGGTCGGCCTGATCACCGAAGCGAAGCAGGCGGAAGAGATCGTCGCATCAGGGAAGGCCGACATGGTCGCGCTCGCCCGCGGCATGCTCTACGACCCGCGCTGGGGCTGGCACGCCGCCGCCGAACTCGGCGGCGAGGTGAGTGCGCCGCCGCAATATTGGCGCTCGCAGCCCTCAACGCAGAAGCAGCTGTTCGGTAAGACCACGTTCGGAGCGCGGTAGCGACGGCGCGCCGATCCGACTGCGACAAAAGCCATTGTTCTGCCGCAGCCGGGGCAGCTACTCTCTGCGCGCGTGCGGAAGACACGCAACGAACAAAGAGAGGAAACCCATGGAACTCGGATACTTCGCGATGCCGTCGCATCCGCCGGAGTGCGGATTGAAGGAGGGCCACGATTGGGACCTGCAGGTGCTGCGCTGGCTCGACGAGCTCGGCTATCAGGAAGCCTGGATCGGAGAGCATCACACCGCACCGTGGGAGCCGCATCCGTCGCCAGATCTGTTGGTGGCGCAGGCGCTGCTGCAGACCACGAACATCCGTATCGGGCCCGGCGGCTTCCTGCTGCCGTATCATCATCCGGCGGAGCTCGCGAACCGCGTTGCGATGCTCGATCATCTCTCGAGCGGGCGGCTCAACTTCGGCGTCGCGGCCTCAGGCCTGCCGAGCGACTGGGCGATGTTCAATGTCGACGGCATGTCCGGCCAGAACCGCGACATGACCCGCGAGGCGCTCGAGATCATCCTGAAGATGTGGACCGAGCCGGGCCCGTGGACTCATAAAGGCAAGTTCTGGACGGTGACCAAGCCGGACACGATGTTCGATTTCCTCAAACCCCACATCAAGCCGCTGCAAGGGCCGCATCCGCCGATCGGCGTCGCGGGGTTGTCGAAGAACTCGGACACGCTCAAGCTCGCCGGCGAGCGCGGCTTCATCCCGATGAGCCTGAACCTCAATCCCGCCTATGTCGGCAGCCATTGGGACTCGGTCGAAGCCGGTGCTGCCAAGACCGGCCGCAAGCCGAGCCGCAAGGACTGGCGGATGGTGCGCGAGGTGTTCGTGGCCGACACCGATGAGGAGGCGTGGAAGCTCTCGACCGGCGACATGATGGGCCGGATGATGGGCGAGTATTTCCTGCCGCTGCTCGGCCACTTTGGTTTCAAGGATTATCTGAAAGCGTCACCCGACGTGCCGGACAGCGACGTCACCGTGGAATATTGCGCCCGCAACAACTGGATCGTCGGCTCGCCGGCGACCGTCACGGAGAAGATCGAGAATATCTACCAGGAGGTCGGCGGCTTCGGTGTGCTGCTGGTGTTCGGTTTCGACTACAAGCACAAGCCCGAAGCCTGGCACAATTCGCTGCGGCTGCTGAAGCAGGAGGTGTTGCCACGGCTGAAGCATCTCGACGCTTCGGTTGGGCGCGCGGCATAGGCTGGAGCGCGAAGTTCGTACGGGGCGGCGACAACGCTGCCCCGTTTGTCATGACGGATAGCAGGCGTCAGGTCGCACCTAGCCAGAACCGGGTTTCGATCTGCGCCCAGCCCTTGCCGATGCGGCTGCTCAGCCAGGTGTCGCTGCGCTTCAGGCCCTTGTCCTGCTGGCCTTCCGGCGTGTTGCGCCAGGCCTGCCAGCGATACTGGCCGTAGATGCTGACGATGCGCGCGGCGTAGGTCAGCGCCAGCTGCGAATCGCCCCTGATGATGACGAGGTTATCGTCGTTCTTGGTGCTGGCACGGTCGGAGAAATTGTGCGAGCCGGTCATGACCACCGGATTCTTGCCGGCGGGATCGAGCACGATCACCTTGCTGTGCACGGCGATCATGAACTTGCCGGTGTTCTTGATCTCGCGCTGCCACCAGTCGGTGGTCTTGTCGATGCCGGCGGGGCGGATCACGTCGGCAATCTGCTTGCCCTTGAACACCTGCTGCTGGCCGTTGCCGGCGAGCAGCTGCAGCTGATCCTTTGGACTGTCCTTGCCCTGCGCCGGGAAATTGTTGAGCACCCCGCGCACATAGAGATTCTTGTCCTGCGCCTTGTCCAGGATCGGGCCGAGCAGGCCCTTGTTGCCGGGATTGAGCATCAGGCACACCGCGCCGTGCTCGGCGTCCTCGATCATCTTGGTGGCTTCCTTGAGGTCGCCGCTCTTGGTGGTCGGCGTGAACCAGACGCTGGCGTTCGACTTGCCGATCGTGAACGGCCATTCGTGATCGCCGGCCACGGCCAGCGCTTTCGGCGACTTGCTGCCGTCGGCATAGATCGTCTTCCAATGATCGTGATAGGCCGCCGCGACCTTGTCGTCGGTGATCTCGAGACCGTTGTTGTTCTGGGTGCACAGCCCGGTGCGGGTCCAGTTGGTGCTGCCGGTCCAGACCACCTTCGGCCTCCCGGCGCCGTCGCAGAACACCGCGAACTTGTTGTGGGCGTAACGGCTCGGCGCGATCTTGCGGCGGACGATGTCGACGCCGGCCTTCTTCAGCACGCCCGCGTTCTTCTCGGTATCCTTTGCCGTGGCGTCGGACTTGCCGGTGCTGTTGCCGAGCACGACATGGGCCTTGCCCTTCATCGCGGTCAGCGCCGCGATCAATTCAGGATCGTTGAGCTCGTAAAGCGCGACATGGACGTCGACCTTGTTCTTCCTGGCATCGGCCATCAGGGCGAGCAGGCGGGCGCCAAGCTCTCCCTTGAGGAAGTCGCGGATCTTGTTGCCCTTGGTCGAGATCGCCTTGTCCAGCGTCTGGGACGCTTTTGGCGTGGTGCCGATCGCGCGCGACAGCCATTGGGCCGAGATCGTGCCGCGGTTGAACCATGGCTTCAGCGGACCCGAGGGCGTGGCGGAGACGTAGTCGGTCCATGTCGATGGCGCATTCGCCACGGGCTTCACCTTGGTGGCGCCGTCCATCAGAACGGGCACCACGCCATAGCGGACCGGCGCATCGGCCGGTGCCAGGAAGTCGGTCCAGTTGGTCTTCTGCACCGGCCATTCGGTGCTCGGCCGATGATCTCCCGCCTTGTGGCCCTGCACCTGATCCTCGAACCCGACCCAGGTGTCGACCACGGTCGCGCTCTTGCCCTGCTGCTGACGATAGAGCGCAAAGCCGAGACAGTTCGGGATCATTGCCGATACTTCCCAGACCACGAAGATGCCGTCGGTGGTTGGGAACGCTTGAATCCTGGAAATCACGGTGATGCCTCCAAATCGCTGGTGAGAAATATCCCGTCGATATGAACCTGGCGCGTCAGCGCCCTCAGGGATCCGACGCGTCGCATCGGATCGTCTCGGGCGGCCGGCCGCTATTCTAGCAAGGGAAGTATGTCAGAAAATCTACAACCTCGACTATCGGCTGGATCACAGATCGATGTCGCAGCACAGCTCGGTGCGGCCGCGGTCCTGGGAGGCCGTCGGAGCGGTGCCTACATCAACCGCACTGTGATCTTCGCCTTGCCCTTGTGATCGCCGTAGAACGATTTGTAGACCCAGGGCAGGCCGATCACTGCCTGGTTGACGTACAGGAATATCTCGCCGCTGCGATCGGCGGTGAATCGCGCCTTGTAGACCTGCGGGTCGGTGTTGGGCGCCGGCAGCGGGTCAAGGAAATATTCGTCGACGCCGGTCTCTCCGACCCGTGCGATCAGCCTGAACCACGGCCGGAACAGGATCCGTCGCAGGAAGATCGTGGCGTATCCGCGCCAGCGCTTGTCACCCTCGATGGTCGAAGTCCGGTATCCGATCGGCGTGACGGCGCGCCCGGCGTCCTCCCAGGGCTCCGACATCGTGATCGCAATCTCGTACTTGAATCCGGTGCGGACCTTGAGGCCGGTAGGCGCGCAGATCGCGCTGGTATCGAAATCGGCCGCCGCATCCTGCGGGATGCCCTTGTCGACGGCGACGAGCTTGTCGGCAGCTGTCCCCGTGCAGAAGGCGCCCATCGAATCCTCGGCATCGAACAGGAAATGGCTGAGCAGCGTCGCGCCGTACCAGACCATCACGGCAGTCAGCAGGAATGGAACGACGTGCCGTTTCCCGACATTGAGGACCCATTGATAGATCGCGCTGGTGCGGAATCGATAGATCGCATCGTGCACGATCCCGGAGAGCGGCGCAGGCTTGGCGCGGTCACGCCAGATGATCCGCATCCTGTCGCTGATCATTGCGCTGAGCGAACTGCCGACGGCCATCAGCGCGGCAACGGCGATGATGCCGCCGGCAAACCATTCCGGATTGCCGGCATACCAATCGGCCCACCAGTGAAAGGAAGCCGGCAGGAACGATCCGACGAAGCGCACCAGTTCCGAAATCATCCTGAACCGAGAGTTGAATTCATGCTCCTGGTGCTGATTGTGGAACAGCCAGAAAGCCGCCAGATGCAGCGACGCCGCCAGCGTGGCGAAATAGGCGATCCGCCGCATCCAGACGAAATTCCACAGCTTCTCCTGCGCGGCATAACGCGCCGGTGCGCCGGCCGGCGTCTCGAATGTATTCGGGCCCAGCGGCGTGATCTGGCCGTTGCGGGAGACGACCACATAGTTCGGCGGCAGCCCGATCGGGGCGTAGGCATTGGCGCCGCTGTCGATCCGCTCGAACACGCTTTCGTGGATCTTGGGCATCGGCACGCTGACGCCGGCATCGCGATCGTTGCAGAGGTCGGCGACCTTGCGGGGACCGTATCGATAGTACGAGCCCAGGCCCGCCCGCGAATCATAGAGGCGGCCGTCCTTGTCTTCCGACGATCTGATCGCCTTGATCGCATCGGGGTCGGCAATCGGAGCGCTCTTGAACACGAGGCCGTGCTTGACGGCTTCGTCGACCAGCCAGGCCAGCGGCACGAACGCGACGGCATCGTCCGGATAGCCGCCCCCGACATTGGCATGCATGCCGACGAACCACACCTGGACGAGGCGCTCGCCGTCGATTGTGGTCGGCACCGCCGGTGCGGGCTGTCCCGGCTCCTGCTCGGTCCAAAGCACCGGATGGAAGGTCGTGCGCTCGTCGTCGAGCGCCAGCGCGTGCCGTGCGCACTTGACCTTCGGACTGAGAATCCGGTTCGGCAGTTCGAGCGGCCACACCCAGTTGGAGATGCCGCGCGTCATCTCGTCGATCGGCAGGCCATAGGCCGCGACGGTGTCCCAGATGCCGATGAATTCGATCGATGGCACCTGCTTCCGGGCAATCTCGGCATAGGGCTTGTTGCCTTTCAGGCGGTCCAGCACCGGCACGAGAATGAAGTCGCGCAGCGCGCGGAAGATCACCTCGATGCGCCAGATCGAGTGGTAGCCCGCAGCCCGGTAAGCGCGATAGGCCTTCACGGCGCCGTCGTGCAGTTCGGCTTCGGTGTCCGCGACGATGAGGCCCTGATCGACGATGAGTGCAGCGAGCGTGCGCACCGTGAATGCGCCGCGGCTGAATCCGAACAGGTAGATCTTCGATTCGTTCTCGTGGTCGTAGTTTCGGCAGATGAACTTGTAGGTGTCGAGGATGTTGCGCTTGAGGCCGTAACCGAACGCGCCGCCGAGCAGCGCAAGCGGGACGAAAGACGAGGTACCGACACCGTCATCATATTTGGCGGCCTGGATGTTGCCCTGCAAATCCAGCGACTGGAATATCCGCCAGACATTGGTGCGCCAGACGCTCGAAGCTGCGTTGCCGGTCCCGTCGGACAGAATGATGATCTTGGGGCTCGGCATTGAAAGACGCTCGCTGAAATGAATGAAGCGGATTGCGTAGCCTAACAGGGGTCAGATCGAATGCTACCTTGGATCGATCTTTAATCATTCCATGCCGCGATAGGTGTGAACTGGCGCACAAAAGCGTCACGTGGTCGCGGCCATGTGAGAGATGGCAGCTTTCGCGATGCTGCGAAAAGGCCTAGCTTGATTGCCGGTGCAATTCATTGATGAGGCATGGCAATGCGCAGCCGCGTCAGAAAATTTGCCCATGTGCTGGAGCGCTTCGGCCTTGCCCTGGCGGGGGCTGCAAGCGGTCTGTTCGTCGCCATCCATGTCGGCTCGAGCGTGTCGGCGCTGACCTCGCAGGCGTTCCTGCTCATCATGATGCTGGGCGGCGCGATCGGCTTCTACCTCGGCATCGACACGCCGCCGAAGCTCTTCCATCCGAAGGACGCCGCCTCGCTGCGCAAGATCGACGCGGCGGAGCTGCTCAGCGCGGTCGGCACCTTCCTCGCGACGATGGTCGCGTTCTTCTCGGTGGGTGTCGTCGTGCTGCGGAGCGAGCCGGATATCGGCTGGACCGCGGCCATCATGGCGGGCTGGGTGCTCGGCGTCGCGATGCAAATCGTCGCCGGCACGATCGCCCGGGCGCGCGCCTGAGGACGTTGGACGGACGCCAGGCTAGGCTCGCTTCGGCGATCGAGATTGATCGCGTTGGCGGGCTGCCCGAACGCAAGTCCTGCACGCAAGTCCTGCACCCGCGGCCGGCCGCAGCGCCCGGGACAGCACAAACCCGGAGCCGGGCCGAATAAACAGCTACCCCGTTTTGCTCATTTGTTCGCGATCTTGGTGGGGTCCTTGATCGCCTTGAAGGTCTCGTGCTCGACGCTGTAGAGCTCGCCGCCGACCTTCTCGACCTTGCGAATGTAGATGTCGTGGATGACATCGCGCGTCTTTGGATCGATCGACATCGGGCCGCGCGGGCTTTCCCAGGCCATGCCCTTCATGGCATCGATCAGTGCGTCGCCATTGGTCTTGCCGCCGGTCGCCTTTAGCGCCTCGTAGATCAGATGCATGCCGTCATAGGCGCTGACGCTGATGAAATTCGGACGCGTATTCGCATTGGCCTTGCGGAACGCTGCGACATAGGCGTGGTTCAGATCGGATGGATGGGCGGCGGAGTAGAATCCCGCGGTGATCATGCCGATCATGGCATCGCTCATGCCCGGCAGGTCCTGGTCATCGGCGATGTCGCCGGGGCCGATCAGCTTGATCCCGCTCTTGTCCAGCCCGCGCTCGACAAACTGCTTGGCCAGGATGGCGGCCTGGCTTGCCGGGACGAAAATAAAAAGCGTATCCGGATTGCCGTCCCGCGCACGTTGCAGGAACGGCGCGAAGTCGGGATTGGCCAGCGGCACCTTCATCGCTTCGACGATTGATCCGCCGGCCGCGGTGAAGCTCGCCGAAAAGACCCCGGCCGCTTCATGCCCGGGGGCCCAGTCGGACGCGATGATGGTGGCCCGCTTCGATCCGTTTTTTGCCGCCCAATCCGCCAGCACGCTGGCCTGCTGCGCGTGGGTCCAACTGGTGCGCACGAAGTAAGGCGACCGCTCGGTCACGATCGACGTGCCCGATACCATGACGACGGTTGCCGTCTTGCTCTCAGTGACCAGTGGCGCGAGGGCCAGCACGCTCGGCGTCAGTCCGCCGCCGAGGATCGCGGCCTTGTCGTTAATGATCAGCTCCTGCGCAAGGCGCTTGGCATTGTCGGGTACGCTGGCGTCGTCCCGGACGATCAGCTCGACCTTCCGGCCGGCGACCATGTCGCCGTGCTGCGCCATGTAGAGCCGCGCTCCGGCGACCGCCTGCTTGCCGACCGGCCCCAGAACGCCGGTCAATGGCATCACCAGCCCGACCTTCACGGTGTCCTGCGCCCAGACATGTCCCGATTGCACCGCCGCGAGCGTCAGAACAACCCCGGTCAACACGGCAAACCGCGTCCTCGACATGGCCAACCTCCCGCGTGCCCGGAAATGACGCCGGGCCGGCTCTCGACTATCGGCTTCGCCGCAGGGGAGTCCTGATCGAGAAGTGACAGAACCACGAATTTCCTGCTAAATTTCCCGGATTGGTACCGTCTGTGGGCATGGAGTGACCTCTATGGACCCGGCGACTGATTCCGTTTTGGTATTTGATTCATTTGTATTGGACCTTGCCCGCGGCGTTGTGCGCGTGGATGGCGTGGACCTTGATCTCAGGCCGAAGTCATTCGCGGTGCTCCGGCATCTTGCCAGCAATGCCGGGCGGTTGATCTCCAAGCAGGATCTGCACGCGGCAGTCTGGGGCAACGTCGCCGTTTCAGACGACTCGCTGGTCCAATGTGTCCGCGAGCTGCGCCTGAAATTGCGGGATGACGACCACCGCATCATCAAGACGGTGTCGCGCCGGGGATACCGGCTCGATGCAGAGCCTGTTCTGCCGTCGCACCATCATGAATCGAGCAACATCCCGCGCACGACGTCAACGTCCCGCGGCGTGGCGGGACGTCTGGCCGCGCTTCCCCGATGGTTGCTTGTTTCGAGCCTGTCGGTGATCGCCTTGGCGGCTCTCGTCGCGTCACCGATTGCCGATGGGATGCGGAATCCCCTAGCGGAGTTGGTGAACTGGTTTGCGCCGCAGGATCGCGGCATCGTGCCGGATCGGGATGTCGAACGGATCATCGCGCTGGCCGCGGAGAAGCAGATGCCGCTTCCTGCCTTTCGCATTCGTGCGCCGGCAAGCGACGTGCCGGACGATGTCCGCCGCTTTCTCGGCGTGTGGGCGAGCGACGAGGGATGGATCAACTCGCACCGCCAATTCATGATGATTGTCACCAGCGTCGACCGGGACGGCGTCGCGACCGGCTATCTCGTGAACGGACCGGCGATGCCGCACAGTCGCACGCCAGGACCGGGCTTCTCCGGCGGTTTTACCGGGCAAGTCTCAAACGGCATCTTGCGATATGATGGCAATGCGGGAGTGCATTCCGCCTGCATCACCGCGGACGGACGGATCGAGTTCAGGCTGATCTTCCGCGATGGCGGCACCGGGGTGGTGTTCCTTGAACCGCTCTGGACGCTCGCCCATCCCGGCCGCGTCGCGCGCAATCAAACCTGATCGCCACGCGATACGCCGAGCCCCGCAAGATGCGTGTCGACGAACTGCGCGAGTCGCTCGCGCAGCATCTCGGGCGGCACCGCGACCATGCGCTCCTCGAGCCCCAGCGAGATGATGCCGTGGACCGCGGAGAACATCATCCGCGACAGCAGCGCGACGTCGTCGGGATCGCGATCGGGCAACAGCCGCACCAGCGGCGCGTGCATCAGCGCGAACGCATCCATCACCATTGCGAGGATGTCTTCCGGAAACGGCCGGTCGTCCTCCATCCGGTGCTCGAACAGCGAGCGCAGCAGGTTGGCGTGCTCGCTGGCGAAGCCGAGATAGGCGTCCGCGAGCCCGTGCAGCTGGCGCAGCGGATCGTCGGCCGGGACTGCCTTGAGCCGTGTGGTCAGGGCCTCAACGGTCTCCCGGTTCACGGTCAGGATCAGGCCGTCGAAGTCGCCGAACTCGTTATAGACGCTGCCGATGGAGCATTTGGCGGCGTCGGCGACGTCTCTAACCTTCAATGATCTCAAGCCCTTAGTGGCGATAAACCGGCGCGCGATCTCGACCAGCAAAGTGCGCCGCTGAAGTTTCTTCCGGTCCCGTCGCGATTCTTCTTGAACAATGTTCATTTTTAAGATACTAATTTGAGCGTTGCTCAAGTTGGCATAGGAGGCCACTCAGATGCAGACCCTAGCACTTCAATTGACCACCACCCTTGTCGATGACGCGATCGCGCTCGTGCAGGGCCTTGGCCGCGCCATCCTCTCACTGGCGACGGCGCCGATCGAGCGGATCGCCCGTGCCTGCGACGTCGCAGGCGTCCTGGAGCAGCGGCGCGCGGATCCGCGCGTGCCGCGCCCGGCGGCCGCAAGCGGCGGCCGTTGCAAGTCACGCAACTGCCGCTGGTCGCCGTTCCGCGGGTTGAGTGAACTGACCTGAAGCGGCCAGCCGGCAATTGTCGCCGAAACCTCAACAAACCGCTCACCATGTCCCGCGCGAGCCCGTCTCGAGATCAATCAACCCAAGGTCTGGATAAGGTCTCGTACATCTCTGGCGGGCAATGTCCCGGCCGCCCGGCGTTCTCGGTAAGCGCCGGTTCGAACCGATACGTTGCGGAAAAGACTAAAGGCTGCGGGATCTCATCTCATCTCATCACGCTCATGATTCTCTGCCACGCAAACTCGCAGACCTGCCAGCGCTGAGCGCGCTAACCCAAGGAACCGGTCATGATCAAGGAATTGATGACGTCCCGCCGCTTCGCGCCGCTGTTCTGGTCGCAGTTCTGCTCGGCATTGAACGACAACGTGCTGAAGAATGCGCTGGTCATCATGCTGCTATATGGCGTCGCCAACGAGCAGGGGCCGGCGCTGGTCCAGCTCGCGGGCGCGGTGTTCATCTTCCCGTTCTTCGTGCTGTCGGCGCTCGGCGGCGAGCTTGCCGACCGCTACGTCAAATCCATCGTCGCGCGCCGGCTGAAGTTCTTCGAGATCTTCGCCGCGGCCTTTGCTGCAGCCGGCTTCTTCACCCATTCGATCCCGCTGCTGTTCATCGCGCTGGCGCTGTTCGGCGTTGTCGCCGCGCTGTTCGGTCCGGTGAAATATGCCGTGCTGCCCGACCAGCTGTCGGTCTCCGAGCTTGCGACCGGTAACGCGCTGGTCGAGGGCGCGACCTTCATGGCGATCCTGATCGGCACCATCGCGGGCGGACTGTTCGTCGCCGGCGCCAGCCACATGGGCTGGATCTGCGCCGCCGTGGTCGGTCTGTCGGTGCTGTCCTGGGGATTTGCCTCGCGCATCCCGCTGACCCAGCCCTCGGCGCCCGACCTGCCGATCACCAGGAATCCCTGGACCTCGACCGTGCGCCTGTTGAAGTCGCTCTATGCAGAGCAGCGGCTGTGGGACGGCATGGTGATCGTGTCCTGGTTCTGGATGGTCGGCGCGATCGTGCTGTCGCTGCTGCCCGCGCTGATCAAGGAAGGTGTCGGCGGCACCGAGGGCGTGGTCACGCTGTGCCTTGCCGTGTTCGCGATCGGCATCGCCGCCGGCTCGCTGTTCGCAGCGCAGCTGAGCCATGTTCGCCCGAATATCGCGCTGGTGCCGATCGGCGCCATCGTGATGGGCGTGATCGGCCTCGACCTCGCACTCGCGATCGCCACCACCTCGCTCGGCAAGGACGTCACCGCGGCTGCGTTCGCGAGCTCGCTCAGTGGCTTCCGCATGCTGGCCGACTTCTTCCTGTTCGCCTTCGGCGGCGGCCTGTTCGTGGTGCCCGCGTTTGCCGCCGTGCAGGCCTGGACCGCGCCGTCCGAGCGCGCCCGCATCATCGCCGCCGGCAACATCCTGCAGGCCGGCTTCATGGTCGTCGGCGCGGTGTTCGTCGGTGCCCTGCAATCGATCGGCCTGCCGATCGCCTGGATCTTCTTCGGCCTCGCCATCGCGAGCTTCGGCAGCGTCTGGTTCGTGCTGAACAAGTGGGGCAAGGAAGGTGTCCGCGATTTCGGCGCGCTGTTGTTCCGCGCGCTGTTCCGGCTCGAGGTGCGCGGCATGGAAAACCTGCCTCCATCAGGCACCCGCATGCTGATCGCGCCCAACCATGTCAGCCTGGTCGACGGTCCGCTGCTGCACGCGATGCTGCCGATCGATGCGAGCTTCGCGGTCGACACCGGCATCGCCAAGGCGTGGTGGGCCAAGCCGTTCCTGAAGATGATCAAGCACTACACGATGGACCCGTCGAAGCCGTTGGCCGCGCGTGACCTGATCAAGCTGGTCGCGGCAGGCGAGCCGGTCGTGATCTTTCCCGAAGGCCGCATCACGGTCTCGGGCTCGCTGATGAAAGTGTACGACGGCACCGCGATGATCGCCGACAAGGCCGATGCGGTCGTCGTTCCGATCCGCATCGAGGGCGCGCAGCGTTCGCATCTTAGCTATCTCAAGAACGGCGAAATCAAGCGCTCCTGGTTCCCCAAGGTGACGATCTCGATCCTGCCGCCGGTGAAGCTGCCGATCGACCAGTCGCTGAAGGGCAAGGCGCGCCGCAATGCCGCCGGCGCCGCGCTGCAGGACGTCATGATCGACGCCATGGTCCAGAACGCGATGCTCGACCAGACGCTGTTCGAGGGCCTCGGCCATGCCTGCCGCGATCGCGACACCGGCAAGCCGATCATAGAGGACGCGCTCGGCACCAAGCTGACCTATCGCAAGCTGATCCTCGGCGCGCAGGTGTTGAGCCGCAAGCTCGAGCAGGGGACTTCGGTGGGCGAGAATGTCGGCGTGCTGTTGCCGAACTCGGCCGGCGTCGCCGTCGTGTTCATGGCGCTGCAGACCATCGGCCGGGTGCCGGCGATGCTCAATTTCTCGGCCGGTCCGGTCAACGTGCTGGCCGCGATGAAGGCGGCGCAGGTGACGACCGTGCTGACCTCGCAGGCCTTCATCGAGAAAGGCAAGCTCGACAAGCTGATCGCGGCGATGGCGGGCCAGGCGCGTGTCGTCTATCTCGAAGACGTGCGCGGCGGCATCAGCCTCACCGACAAGATCGCAGGTTTCCGCGCCGGCATCGCGCCGCGCGTCGCTCGCAACGCCAACGATCCCGCGGTCATCCTGTTCACTTCGGGCTCGGAGGGCACGCCGAAGGGCGTCGTGCTGTCCCACCGCAACATCCTCGCCAACGCGGCGCAGGCGCTGGCGCGGGTCGATGCCAATGCCAACGACAAGGTGTTGAACGTCCTGCCGGTGTTCCACTCGTTTGGTCTCACCGGCGGCATGATGATGCCGCTGCTCGGCGGCATCCCGATCTTCATGTATCCGTCGCCGCTGCATTACCGGATCGTGCCCGAGCTGATCTACCAGACCGGCGCCACCATCCTGTTCGGCACCGACACCTTCCTCACCGGCTACGCCCGCTCGGCGCATGCCTACGATTTCCGCACGCTGCGGCTCGTCATCGCCGGTGCGGAAGCGGTGAAGGACCGCACGCGGCAGATCTACATGGAGCGCTACGGCATCCGCATTCTCGAAGGCTACGGCGTCACCGAGACCGCGCCGGTGCTGGCGATGAACACGCCGATGGCCAACCGCCAGGGCACCGTCGGCCGCATCTCGCCGCTGATGCAGTACCGCCTCGATCCGGTCCCCGGTATCGAGGAGGGCGGCCGCCTGTCGGTAAAGGGACCGAACGTGATGCTCGGCTATCTCCGCGCCGAAAACCCCGGCGTGCTGGAGCCACTGCCCGAGGGCTGGCACGACACCGGCGACATCGTCACGGTCGATGCGCAGGGCTTCATCGCGATCAAGGGCCGCGCCAAGCGCTTCGCCAAGATCGCCGGCGAAATGGTCTCGCTGTCTGCGGTCGAGACGATGGCGACCGCGCTGTGGCCACAGGCGATGTCGGTTGCGGTCACGCTGCCCGATCAGCGCAAGGGTGAACGCATCGTGCTGCTCACCACGCAGAAGGACGCCGACCGATCAGCGATGCAGCGCCAGGCCAAGAGCGCCGGCGCCTCCGAACTTGCAGTGCCCGCCGACATCCGCGTCGTCGACAAGGTGCCGCTGCTCGGCACCGGCAAGACCGACTATGTCGGCGCTACTGCCTTGGCCAAGGAACTCGCCGCTGCTGCGCCGACCCCCGCGCCGCAGACGGATGAGAATACCGATGCGGCCGAGGCCGAGCCGGAGGCGCGCCAGCAACACGTCGCATGAGCCGTGGCATGAGCCTCGGCATGAGTCTTGGCATGAGTCCTGGCATGAGTCTTGGCATGATGGTTGTGCTTTTCGGGAGCATGTTGTCAGATAGACGGCAACTGCTCCCGAGAAAGCACGATCATGCTGGACAAACTGAACCCGGCTACCGAGGACACGCCTGAACTTCTGGCCGAGCGCTGGATCGGCGCGCTGGACGCGGCGCTCGCCAGCCGCTCCGCTGAGGCTCTCTCGGCACTATTTGCGCCCGAGAGCCACTGGCGCAACATCTTCGGCATTTCCTGGCATTTTGCGACGTTCAGCGGACGGCAGCGTGTCGTTGCCGAGCTGTTGGAGCGCGCTGCCGCGGTCAACGCGGGCGGATTTCGCCTCGATGACCGTGCGTTGAACCCGCGGCGGGCCGTGGTGGCCGGACGCGAGGTGATCGAGGCAGTCTTCACTTTCGACACGTCGAACGGTCCCGGCACCGGTGCGGTCCGCCTGCTGCACGACGGGGGCGAAAATTCCGCGGCGTGGACGTTCTCGGCGATGCCTGACTTCAATCGCATCTGCGATGCGCGCGCCAAAAACGCCGCCGAGCAATCCCACGCGCGCGATTTCGCCGCACCGGACTGGCTGGAGCAGCGGCAGGCCTCGCGCGCCTATGCCGACCGCGAGCCTGATGTGCTCATTGTCGGCGGCGGCCATGCCGGCATCGCGGCCGCGGTCGAATGCAAGCGGATCGGGCTCGACGCGCTGATCGTCGATCGCGAGCGGCGCATCGGCGACAATTGGCGGCTGCGCTACCGCGGCCTCAAGCTGCACAACAAGACGCCGGTCAATCTGTTTCGTTACCTGGCGTTCCCGCCGAGCTTTCCGGACTACATCCCGAAGGACCAGATCGCGAACTGGCTGGAAAGCTATGTCGACATCATGGAGCTCGACTTCTGGACCGAGACCTCGTTCGAGGGCGCGCGCTATGACGATGTGACGCAACGCTGGGCGGTGATGCTGCAACGGAGCGACGGTCCGCGCACGCTGCACCCGAAGCACATCGTGCTCGCGACCAGCGTCAGCGGCGCGCCGAACATTCCGACGATTGCCGGCATCGAGAATTTCAAGGGCCGAGTGCTGCACTCCAGCGCGTTCGCGGCAGGGCGCGAATGGGCCGGGCGCTCGGTGGTCGTGTTCGGCACCGGCACTAGCGCGCATGACATCTGCCAGGAGCTGCATGCCGCCGGCGCCGACGTCACCATGGTCCAGCGCAGCCCGACCATGGTGGTCAATGTCGAGCCGGCGCAGCTCTACGACAAGACCTATCTCGGCGACGGTCCGCCGATCGAGGTGCGCGACATCCTCAATTCCGGCGTGCCGCTGCCGGTCATGAAGATCGCGCACCGGATCATCACCGACGAGGTGAAGCGGCTCGATGCGCCCTTGCTGTCGCGGCTGGAGCGCGCCGGCTTCCGGCTCGAATTCGGCGAGGACGGTACCGGCTGGCCGCTGAAATTCCGCTCCCGCGGCGGCGGCTATTACTTCAATGTCGGCTGCTCCGAGCTGATCGCCGACGGCAGGATCCGCCTGATCCAGGCCGCCGACATCGCTGATTTCACCGCCGCCGGCCTCGCGCTGAAGGATGGCACGTCGCTCGCCGCCGAGCTGTTCGTGCTCGCCACCGGCTACAAGGGGCCCGCCCATCTGGTTGGCCAACTGCTCGGCGAGGCCGTCGCCGAGCGCGTCGGCCGAGTCTGGGGCTTCGACGAGGCGACGCTGGAGCTGCGCAACATGTGGACGCGCACGCCGCAGCCCGGCCTCTGGTTCACCGGCGGCGCGTTCTCGCAGGCCCGCATCTACAGCCGCTTCATCGCGCTGCAAATCGCCGCGATCGAGGCCGGCACGCTTTCCAAGCAATTGACCTGAACTGCAAGCACCGAAGGACTCCCATGCCGCTTCCGCTCGATCCCGTCATTGCAACCATCATCCCGCTGCTGCCGCTGCGTGAGCCCGCAACCATGACGCCGCAGAGCTGTCGGGAATCGCTCCGCGCGCTGGCCGAGGCACGCAAGGCGGTGCCGCCGCCACCGGTCGATGTCGCACGGGATATGGAGGTGCAGGGCGCAGCAGGAAAGATCGGCGCGCGGCTCTATCGGAACGGTACCGGCAAGGCGCCGACCGTGATCTTCTTCCACGGCGGCGGCTGGGTTGCCGGCGATCTCGAAACCCATGACCGTCAGGCGCGCAACCTCGTGATCGAGACCGGCGCGGTGGTGATCTCGGTCGATTACCGCCAACCGCCGGAGACGCGCTTTCCCGGCGCGTTCGAGGATGCGTTCGCCGCGATCCGCGACGTGATTGCACGGATCGGCGACTTCGGCGGCGATCTCTCGCGCGTCGGCGTCGCCGGCGATTCCGCCGGCGGCAATCTCGCCGCCGCCACCGCGCTCGCCTGCCGCGACGCCGGCATCAGGCTCGCCGCGCAATTGCTGGTCTATCCCGTCACCGACGTGGTCGGCAGCTATGCCGATGCCGCCGAGAACGCGAAATTCCCGTCGCGCACCGAGAATGCGGAGGGCTACTTCCTGACGAGTGAGACGATGCGGTGGTTCGCAGGGCACTATCTCGCCGACAAGGCGCAAGGCGCCGACTGGCGCGTCTCACCGCTGCGCGCGAAGTCTCTCGCCGGCGTGGCGCCGGCTGTGGTCACGACCGCCTGGTTCGACCCGCTGCGCGATGAGGGCCATGCCTATGCCAAGGCGTTGCAGGCGGCCGGGGTGCAGGTCGCGTATCACACGGGCGAGGGCCTCATTCACGGCTATTTCGGTCTCGGCGATGCGTCGGAGGCCGCACGCGCCGAGGCGCAGCGCGCGCGGGCGGATTTTCGGGTGTTGCTGGAGCGGGGAGTCTAACCTCCGCGTCGTCTTGGCCGTTGTTGGCGGCGGGAGTCTAACCTCCGTCGTCCCGGCGAAGGCCGGGACCCATAAGCACCGCAGGCTGTTCTTGCAGCGGGCCGTGGCCCCAGCGTCGCGCCACGCACGCAGTCGGGGTAATGGGTCCCGGCCTTCGCCGGGACGACGATATGGTCGTGTGGAGGGGAATTGCCAAAATATCGAAAACAACCCCATGCAAAGGAAGCCGGCGGTAGCGGGGGACCTTCGGCAGGCGACTTGACGCGTCGGGCAACTCAGGGATACATTTCCAATATTCCGAAATCTGGCAGGCATGTGCGGCCCGGGGGCAAGTGGCGTTTCGCTGTTGTTGACGGCAAGTCTAACCGTCGTCGTCCCGGCCTAGTGCGCAATTGCGCACGGGGGGCCGGGACCCATTACCACCGCAGCCTGTTGTTGAAGCGCGCTGCGGCCCCAGTGTGCCGCCACTTGCTCATTCGGGGTAATGGGTCCCGGCCTTCGCCGGGACGACGATGGAAAGGGGATCGGGCTCAATCCTCTCAATCGTTCCCGATGGTGTCGCCGAACAGCTGCCAGGTCTCGCCGTTGAACTTCTGCAGCCGCATCGCTTCCACCGGGAAATAGTCGGTCGGCGAGGTCTTCACCTTGATGCCGGGCAGGAACATCGGCGGCGCGATGTCGAGATTGGCGGCCTGCTTCATGATGTTCTCATGGGTGAGGTCGTCGCCGCATTGCTTGAGCACCTGCACGGTCGCCTCCGCCACCACATAGCCGTAGACGATCAGCTGGTCCTGCAGATTGCCGTCCGGGAAATATTTCTTCATGAAGTCCTGCCAGGCGATCACGTCCGGATCCGCCTTCCACTGCGGATCGTTCGGATCCTTCAGCGAGTAGGACGAGATGATGTCCCTGGAATATTCGAAGCCGGCCGGCTTCAGCACCGAGGACACCGAGGTCGAGGTCGCCGCGAGGAAGAACAGGTCCGGCTTCCAGCCGATCTCGCCGATCTTCTTGATCGCCTGCGCCGCCTGCTTGGGGATCGCGTGCATGAACAGCACGTTGGCGCCGGAGGCTTTCAGCTTCACGATCTGGCTGTCGACCGTGGGGTCCGTCGATTCATAGGTCGTCTCCGCCACCACCATCCTGGCGGTGTTCTCTGGCCCCAAGCCCTTCTTGAAGCCGTTGCCGTAATCCTTGCCGGCGTCGTCGTTCTGGTAGAACAGCGCGATCTTCGCGTCCGGCTTCTGGGTCAGCACATATTTGGCGTAGACCGCGGTCTCGGCCTGGTACGACGGCTGGAAGCCGATCGACCACGGATAATGCGCATAGTCGCCCCACAACGTGGCGCCGGCGCCGACGAACAACTGCGGCACTTTCTTGTCGTTGAGATATTTGCGCACGGCAAGGCCGGTCGGCGTGCCCAGCGGATTGAGGATCGCGGCGACCTCCTCCTGCTCCACCAGCTTGCGGGTCTGCTCCACCGTCTTCGGCGGCGAGTAGCCGTCGTCGAGCGTGATCAGGTTGATCTTGCGCCCGTTCACGCCGCCCTGGTCGTTGATCATCCTGAAGTAGGCAGCCTGAACCTTGGCGATCACGCTGTAGGCCGACGCCGCGCCGGAGAATGGCGAGGTCTGCCCAAGCTTGATCTCGGTATCGCTCGTGCCCGTGCCGTACTTTTTCTCGGCGGCGTGCGCTTGCGTCGCCAGCGCAAGCACAGCCGCTGCCGTGATGGCTTTCCAGATCATCGTGAGCTCTCCCTGTGCGTTTTTTGTTGTTCGCGGGGGCGAGCTTACGTGAGGTGTGGGGAGGCAGGCTTGTGGCGAGACGCCGGGGCAGGGATGCGAAAATGCGGCGGGAAGGGAAATTGTTACCGTCGTCCCGGCCGAGTGCGCAATTGCGCACGGGGGCCGGGACCCATTACCCCGGCTGTCTATTTGGTACGACGCTGGGGTAACATTCCGCGTAATGGCAAAGATTAGTGGTAATGGGTCCCGGCCTTCGCCGGGACGACGATGATGGATAGAGCGCCTCTCAGCGGTACCGCACGCTGCCGGTGGTCACCGGATCGGTCGGCAGCACGGTGGCGCCGGCGCGGCTGGCGGCGGCGGAGGTGATCATGCCGGGTTCGGCCGCGGCCTGCACATTGCGGGGCGGGCTGAATTCGAGGACGACGAGGGCGGCCGTTGCGAGCACCGCCACGGCGGCGGTTGCGATCGCGGGCACCAGTCTTCCGCGCGTATTGAGTGCGCGAACTTGCATTGATCAATTCCTTTATCGGGGTCGTTCTTTGGACGTGATGTAGGAACGGCCAGGCTTCTTCCCAAGAGTGCGGCGCACATGCCTCACAATCAGTTGTACCGGCCGTGACGTCCGTCACGATGTTCGAGCCGCGCGGCGTGGCCGCGTCGAATCGCAATCGTGTCGGACGGCTTGTTTGCACACCATGAGTTGGATGAGATCGTGGCGTTTTGCATGCGCCTCATGCGCTCGTGATGATGCGCAGTGATGTTGTGATTAACGGGCTCCGCTTTCGCCAAGGCTACGGCGCGACAAGCCGCTTTTGCCTTTATTTATAGGGTTTCTATGTTGCTCGAGGCGCGCGCGTTAAGCGTTTCTTCACGCACGAACCAACTCCTCCAGCAGAGATTCGCACTGCGGCGAGTGATGACACCGCTGTCATTGGCAGCAGCTGTCACGGGATTTGCCGCAACTCGCGAACGTCGTCATTGCGAGGAGCGAAGTGACGAAACAATCCATCTCTCCGCGCCCATTGCGATGGATTGTTTTGCTTCGCACGTCGTCGCGCAAAGAAAGAATCCACCCGCACCTCGTCGCGAGCACGCATCAGCCAGATCGATTCACCTGTCAGGGGGGCAGATGCATTCTCGCGGCGCGATCGTCCTGAGTTTTGCGGTAGCTTGACACTCGCTGGTGGGCGCAGGGCGCCGGGCGATCCCGGTGTTCCCCGCGCAGATGGGTTGCGGCTTATACGTGCTCTCCCGGCGAGACTGGGCTTGCTTGTCACCACATTCGCAAGACGCTTTCGCATCTCGCGGGGGACCCTACCCCTAGGGCGTCAGGGCCCTGCAAGGATTGGACAATGCGTATCGCTTTGAAAAAATTACATAAATTAGAGCGTGTCACGCATGGCGGTTTTGCGCGCTGCATCCGCGCTAGAGGCGCGCTTCATTTGCAGCGCGACCTCCGGAATATGTTCGCCGGGGCCGCTGAGCTACTGGCAGGGCTGAGTGGCCTCGTTTCGGCAAGGTCAATGATCTTCGGAAAGAAAGAAGCTATCCCTGTAGTGCGGGTACAGAAGTGCACTACTCGGGGCCGAGGATATCGCCAAAAGGAGAGGTAGCATTTAATCCAATAGGTTGTAGAAAGCCTTTTTCATAACCTGAGGCTTAGAATGGCGAAGAGCTTGTTTGATGAACTCCTCGAGAAACCACAACGTGAGACTGCAGGCTCTGACTCATCATCTCGTTTCGACTATCAGAGAAGTTGGGCTTTCTGCGAGATGCTCCGCAGACATATGCAAAGCGCGGATTATCTTGTGGCATTCGAATTTCATGACGACACGGTTTTCTTATCGCCAAGCGACGCTCCAACAAACGTTGAATTTTTTCAGGTAAAGACCTCAAAATCGGCAAAACCACGGAAGCTTTCTGATCTTACGGCGAGGCGGAAGGAAGCAAATTCCATTCTCGGAAAGATGTTTCAGAACTTCGATGGGATGTGTTCAAGCCACGCAATCAGAGTCATCCTAGTTTCAAATGTTGCGTTTGAGTTTGCTGACACGAGTGTCTCGGCAAAGGACATTGCGCCTACCTTCCGTGACAAGATCAAAGAAAAGCTGACGTCAGAGATATCGAAATTCTCCGAAGCGAATATCGACAACCTTCACTTTCTCGTCACAGGTGTGTCGATTGAGTCGATGCACAGCTATCTCCATGGCGAAGCAATGGAGCTATTTAAGACAGAGTTCGGTGAGGACCACGGTCTGAATGTTCATAGCTGGGTCAGGTTGGTGCAGAGCGAGATCGTTCGCAAGAACAACTACGACTCCGACAAGGTGAAAACCGTCAACGATCTAGTTTCAAAGAAGTGCATTGGGAAGCAAGCAATCGACGAAAGTCTCGCATTGATATCTTCGCAGCCGAAGACGTTGCCAAATATGGCTCTTGTCTTTGGTGAGTTGAAGGAGGCTGGGTGGAGTTCGCAAGACCTTATGAGATTGGACAAGCGGATGCCTCAGGCTGCAGCCGACTACTCGGACTCCACGAACCGTGAAGTCGCGAGGATCGTGCTGAGCCTCGAGTCTCTTTGCCAAAATGGTGAAATCACGCTCGCGACGTTCGTTAGCGAAGCCGAGCAGGCGGTGCTTCCAGGGCTGCCGGCGCCATACAACGATCGTGCGTACTTAGCGGCTCTGACCGTGATGGTTTATCATGAAGAAATCTAGGTTTCGTCAACTCATCCGAAACCTGCGCAAGGGTCGCGTCAATGAAAAGACTGGTCTTCAAAGAAGTGTTGATCCTCTCAAAGGTCGAAAAGGCAGCGAGAGCGGAGACGTTCAGTCCAACGACAAACCTACTCACCGGAGAGAATGACGTCGGCAAGTCGACTCTTATAAAGAGCTTATATCATGCGCTTGGTGCTGATGTTCCCGGTCTGCAGAACACCGTCTGGAAGAGAGCGAGGCCTATATACGCCTTGCGCTTTTCAATCGAAGGAGCTGAGTACACGCTTCTCCGAGATGAGAAATACTTTGGCGTCTTCGATCAGGGCGGGCACCTCGTCGGAAGATTCGTCGGGATATCGGGTGAAAGAGGAATCGCCTCGTTTTTGAATCCTCTGTTGAATTTCCGTATCGAATTGGAGCGATCAGAGGACGGAAAGCTAGGGCCTGCGGGGCCAGCGTTTTACTTTTTGCCATTTTATGTCGATCAAGATGAGGGTTGGGCTAAAAGTTGGGCCTCGTTTAACGGCTTGCAGCAATTCAGCGCATACCGAAAGAATATGCTCGAGTACCACCTCGGGGTTCGGCCTCAATCATATTATGATGCCAAGAAGCGACTTGTAGAATTGTTCGACGAAAAGGCGCGCTTGGAGGCGGAGCGGACTACTCTCTGTACAGTTCGCGAGACTTATCAAAGGAGAAAAGCGGCGCGTCAGGTCGATATTGATCCCGCAGTTTTCCGAAAGGAAGCGGAAGAGCTCGTCGATGCATACAACAAAGTTTACGAACGACAGCAGGAAGTAGCACAAGAACTGAAGAATGTTAGAAACGAGAGGCACGGATTGGAGAATGAAATAGTAGTTCTTCGGCGAGCCATTCGGGAGTTGGACGCTGACTACGAACTCGCAGAAGATCCGAACACGCCTGATCCTGTCGCTTGCCCAACATGTGGAACTGAGATCGCCAATTCCATTGTTGAGCGTTTCGGCATACTCGACGACATCGATTACTGCTATGGCCTGATCGATCAGCGGCAGAAGAAATTGGTTGACGTCCGTGAAAAGGAAAAAGCGGCCGATTTGAAGTATGGTCAAGTTACAGCTGAGCTCTCGCCAATCGAGGAGTTGCTAAAGCGACAGCGCAGCAAAGTGACCTTTGCAGAATTCGTCGCGGCAGAAGGCATGAAGGAGATTGTGAGTTCTCTTTCCGACGACATAAACGACCTTGCCGCCAAAGAGCAGGAAGTTCGTAGTCGTATCGACGATTTGGACGGCGACATAAAAGTCGATGCCAAGCGCAGAAAGGAGATCAACGAATTTTATCAGGCTCGCATGAAGGAATTCTTGGCCATTCTTAGTGTCAATGTTCTTTCGGAAGCTGACTATAAGAGCTATGAGAAGCAAATAAAGACAAACGCGCTAGGGAGTGACTTGCCGCGATCATTGCTAGCTCAGCAGTTTGCCTTCCTTCAAACCATGGCTAGTTTTAATCCCTCGATCGTTTGCCCCCTCGTTCTCGATTCTCCGCTGCAACAAGAGCAAGACAAAGATAACGCTGCGGCCATCTTTCGATTCATCTTTTCACGGGTTCTTCCTGGGCAGCAACTGATCTTGGGAACATTGTCGTTGGATGGCATTGGGTCTGATGTGATTCCCAAGGACGCGAAGAGAATTCACCTAACCGATGAACTGCGTTTGCTGCAAAAAGATCAATACTCCGCAGTTTTGGATCGCATCGGCAACCTGCATGAAATCATGCTGGCTGCCGAGTAGCAGGCCAAAACATTTGAGGACCGCTTCGAGCGGCCAGCTGCTGCAGCTCACACGCAAGCGAGAAACAAAAACGGCCGGGTCATCGACCCGGCCGTTCAAAACTCTCCGCGAATTCCGCTCTCGCAGTCTCGCTCAGCTCGCCTTCTTCACCGGGGCCGGCTTGCCGACCTTCTTCTCGATCGCGCGCTTCAGGTCGAGGGCGCGGGGCGAGAGCACGTCGGCCTTGGCCTTGATCAGGTAGGCGTCGAGGCCGCCATTGTGGTCGACGCTCTTCAGCGCGTTGGTCGAGACGCGCAGGCGCACGTTGCGGCCGAGCGCATCCGAGATGAAGGTCACGTTGGCCAGGTTCGGCAGGAAGCGCCGCTTGGTCTTGATGTTCGAGTGGCTCACCTTGTGGCCCGTCTGGGGGCCCTTGGCCGTCAGTTCGCAGCGCCGGGACATCTTACAAAATCCTTATTGCATCCCCGCCGCTCTGCCAGGCGTGCAATCACACGGCCCGCGCGGGGGTTTTGAATTCGCGTCCATTTTCCAGGAACCGCGGGTGTATAGGGGCAGATCACCCAAGCGTCAAGATTATATCGGCGCATGGCGGTACCGGAGAATGCCGGTTCATAAGGTCTTCCAGCCACTTAACGCCGGATATGGCAACCATATAAAGGGCGTATTCGGCTGCAAGTCTTGGTTCCATAAGAGATGCGCGCGTTGTCCGGCCGAATTGAATGCCCCAATGGACGACGACCAGAGCGCCGATAGCAGGACCGTCAGGTAGGTTAAGTGACCACCGCCATTGCCATTTTGCCCCCGCTCGGCCGGCTGATCGGCCTGTGCGCGGGTGCCTTGTTGCTGTTCTGCGCCGAGCGCGCCAGCGCCCAGGGGCGGCTCGACGCCCAGTATGAGGCGACGCTCGCCGGTATTCCGGTCGGCAAGGGCACCTGGACCATCGAAATCGGCGACGACACCTTCTCCGCCACCGCCCAGGGCGGCACCGCGGGCCTCCTGAAGGCGTTTTCCGGCGGAAGCGGCTCCGGCGCCTCGCAGGGCCGCGTCGTCAACGGCTCGCTGGTGGCCTCGTCCTACACCGCGACCACCACCACCTCGAAGAAATCCGAGACGATCCGGATGGTGCTCGCGGGTGGCGGCATCAAGGAATCCGCGATCGAGCCGGAGCCGCCGGTCGATGCCGACCGCCTGCCGGTGACCGACGCGCAGAAGAAGAACGTGTTCGATCCGATGACCGGCTCGTTCCTGCGCGCGCCCGGCAATGCCGAATTGATGAGCCCGGATGTCTGCCGCACCGGCGCCGGCGTGTTCGACGGCCGCATGCGCTACGACATGAAGCTGGATTTCAAGCGGGTCGAGATCGTCAAGGCCGAGCGCGGCTATCACGGCCCGGCGCTGGTCTGCGCGCTCTATTTCGTGCCGATCTCGGGCTACATCCCGGATCGCCCCGTGATCAAATATCTCGCCGCCCAGCGCAACATCGAGATCGCCTTCGTGCCGATCGCCGGCACCCGCCTCTTGGTGCCGTTCCGCATGACGATCCCGACCCCGCTCGGCCAGGCCATGCTGGAAGCGACGTCGTTCGTCACGACAGCCGCGCCGCCGCGCGTGGCGAAGACGCAGTAGGGATTTCGTTCGCGGGGCCGCCGCTGCCAGACCCGTCATCCTGAGGTGCGAGCCTCTTTGGCGAGCCTCGAAGGATGCACGGCCCCCCGATGCGGCCGATTCATCCTTCGAGGCTCGCTCCGCTCGCACCTCAGGATGACGGGTTGAGAGTTGGCCCCGCGGCGAGGGGCTTCCCTTCTCCCACAAGGGGAGAGTACTTCGGAGGCGCTTCGCGGGCGAACGGCATGAAACAAACGCCACCGGAATCCAGTTGACTCTTGCCCGCTTCTGATTCGACTCGGCTACCTCTGGAATTTAAGGAATTCAGTCCGCATATCCCCTGCTTGTGGAGCCCTCTCAAACTTGATCTAGTGCCGCCGCCGTAGGGTCTACCCGAGATGTTGCGGTGAACGTTTCAGGCCCGGAATAGAGTCAGCGATTCGGCCGCGATTCGTTCCGGACTCGTTCCGAAGCTTAAGGGCGGCACAGGAAGCGTCGCATTGTGAGACAGATTTTGCGAAACACTCTGCTGGTGCGAAACACACTGCCAAACCGTCACCCTGAGAGGATGTGAAGCTTTGTCCTCATCCACCGTTGTCGTCGCCCGGCTTGACCGGGCGACCCAGTACGCCGCGGCCGATCGGCTCAAGCACGACCGTCTCTGGAATACTGGATCACCCGCATGCGCGGGTGATGACACTGAGCAAGCCAATGCGTCACAAGCCCTCGGGATGACGGATTGAGCGTTTCGCCAACAATTCAAGAAACACCTGCAAAAAATGGTTTTCTCAACTTCGTTCGGAAATGACCGCGTGCCCGGCGCAGGCGTCACTGCGGTGCTGGGGCCGACCAACACCGGCAAGACGCATCTCGCGATCGAGCGCATGCTGGCGCATTCGTCGGGTCTGATCGGGCTGCCGCTGCGGCTGCTCGCGCGCGAGGTCTACAACAAGATCGTCGATCGCGCCGGCGTCGACAACGTCGCGCTGGTTACCGGCGAAGAGAAGATCAAGCCGAAGGCGCCGCGCTTCTGGGTCTCGACGGTCGAGGCGATGCCGCGCGATCTCGATGTCTCGTTCCTTGCGGTCGACGAGATCCAGATCGCGGCCGATCTCGAACGCGGGCATGTGTTCACCGACCGCATCCTCAATCGCCGCGGTCGCGACGAGACGCTGCTGCTGGGGGCTGCGACGATGCGGCCGATCATCGAGCGGCTGCTGCCGGGCGCCTCGATCGTCACGCGTCCCAGACTGTCGCAGCTCGAATTCGCCGGCGACCGCAAGATCACGCGGCAGCCGCGCCGCACGGCAATTGTCGCGTTCTCCGCGGATGAAGTTTATGCGATCGCGGAGCTGATCCGCCGCCAGCATGGCGGCGCGGCCGTCGTGCTCGGCTCGCTTTCGCCGCGCACGCGCAACGCGCAGGTTGCGATGTTCCAGAACGGCGACGTCGATTACCTCGTCGCGACAGACGCGGTCGGCATGGGGCTCAATCTCGACGTCGATCACGTCGCCTTCGCCTCCGACCGCAAGTATGACGGCTATCAGTTCCGCCGGCTGACGCCGGCCGAATTCGCCCAGATCGCCGGCCGCGCCGGGCGCGCGACGCGCAACGGCACCTTCGGCACCACGGGCCGCTGCGCGCCGTTCGAGCCGGAGCTCGTCAATGCGCTGCAGAACCACACCTTCGACAGCGTCAAGATGCTGCAATGGCGCAACGCCAAGTTGGATTTCTCCTCGCTCGGCGCGCTCCAGGTGTCGCTGGCGCAGGCGCCCAATCATGAGGCACTGACGCGAGCGCCGGTCGCCGAGGACCAGCGGGTGCTCGAGCATGTCGCACGCGACGCCGAGGTGCGCGAATTCGCGCATGGCGCCAAGGCCGTGGAGCGGCTGTGGGAGGCCTGCCAGGTTCCGGACTACCGAAAGCTGTCGCCGGCCGCCCATGCCGAACTCGTGACCACGCTGTATGGCTTCCTGATGCAAAAGGGGCGTATCCCTGACGCATGGTTTGCCGCCCAGGTCGACCAGGCCAACCGGACCGATGGCGATATCGACACGCTATCGGGCCGGATCGCGCAGATTAGGACCTGGACCTTTGTTGCCAACCGGCCCGACTGGCTCTACGACCCGGACCACTGGCAGGGGATCACGCGCGAGCTCGAAAATAAATTATCCGATGCGCTGCATGAACGGCTCACGGAGCGTTTCGTTGACAGGCGGACCAGTGTATTGATGCGCCGCCTGCGGGAGAACTCAGTTTTGAATACGGAAATTGGCAAGACCGGTGAAGTGATCGTGGAAGGCCACGTGATTGGCCGGCTCGATGGTTTCACCTTTGCACCTGATGCGGCCGAGGCCGGCAGCGACGCCAAGGCGCTGCAAGCCGCCGCCCAGCAGGTGCTGGCGCGCGAGATCGATACCCGTGCCGAGAAACTGGGCGCCGCCCCCGACGAGCAGTTCGTGCTGACTTCCGACGGCACCATCCGCTGGACCGGCGATGCGGTCGCCAAGCTCGTGGCCGCCGACGACGCGTTGCATCCGCGGCTGCGCATCATTTCCGACGAGCGGCTGACCGGCGCCTCGCGCGAGGCCGTGCAGACCAGGCTCGATCTCTGGCTCAAGACGCATATCGAGAAGCTGCTCGGGCCGCTGTTCGAACTGTCCAAGGCCGAGGATCTCCAGGGCATCGCCCGCGGCATCGCCTTCCAGCTGGTCGAGTCGCTCGGCGTGCTCGAGCGCAGCAGGATCGCGACCGAGATGAAGGATCTCGACCAGCCGTCGCGCGCGGCGCTGCGCAAATACGGCGTGCGGTTCGGCGCCTACCACATCTATTTCCCGCAGCTCTTGAAGCCCGCGGCGCGCTCGCTGGCTTCGCTGCTGTGGGCCGAAAAGCAAAGCAATGTCGACATGGCTGCGCTGTCGACCGTGCAGCATCTGGCCTCCAGCGGCCGCACCTCGTTCCCGGTCGACAAGACCCTGCCGCGCGACGGCTATCGCGTGCTCGGCTATCGCCAGTGCGGCGAGCGCGCGGTGCGCGTCGACATCCTGGAGCGGCTCGCCGATCTGATCCGCCCGGCGCTGGCCTGGCGCGAGACCTCGCCGGGCGAGAAGCCCGCGGGTGCCTTCGACGGCCGCGGCTTCGTCGTGACGCAGGCGATGACCTCGCTGACCGGCTCCGCCGGCGAGGATTTCGCCTCGATCCTGCGCGCGCTCGGCTATCGCATGGACCGCCGTCCGCCGTTGCCGCCGAAGCCCGTCGAGGCCGCGCCGGCCGAGGCCACCGAGACGGTTGCCGCCGTTGCGCCGCCGGTCGAGGCGACATCCGACGCCGCCGTGGACACGCCGGTCGATGCGGCTGCCGAAGTCACTGCCGATGCGCCGGAGGCTGCGGTGGATCATCAGCCGGTGTCCGGCGATCCCGCGCCGTCGGCTGCCCTGCTGCCCGATGTCGGCTTTGCCGAGGTCGCCGCCAGCGAGGCGACGCCGGTCGTGGTCGAGACCCATCAGGATGCGGTGGCCGAGCGTGCCGCGCCGGTGGATGAGCCCGCGGCAGAGGTTGCCGCTGCCGTCGAAGAACCCGCTGCTGAGGCGCCGGCTGCTGAAGCCGCAGCCGAGCCTGCCCTGGAAGCCGCTGCGGCTGTTGCCGAAGCGCCGGCGGAGACCGCAAGCGCTGACGCTGCGCCGGCTGAAGCTGCCGCCGAGGCCGCTCCCGCCGCGGAAGCGCCGGCCGAGCCGCAACTGG
>NZ_JACMYK010000039.1 GCF_020889785.1 Bradyrhizobium acaciae | reverse complement strand
CTTTCGCCGGGACGACACTGAATGTTTGGTGCCGCTCCTCCGCGATACATTCACATTCTCTCAGGTGACGGGTCCGATCGAGCACCCACACAAAACAAAAAGGCGGCCGCGCGGGCCGCCTTTTCAAATCGCATGTCGCTCGCGCCGTATTACTCCGCCGCGAGCTTCACTTCCGGT
The DNA here is from genome assembly GCF_020889785.1 of Bradyrhizobium acaciae. Classification (GTDB taxonomy): domain Bacteria; phylum Pseudomonadota; class Alphaproteobacteria; order Rhizobiales; family Xanthobacteraceae; genus Bradyrhizobium; species Bradyrhizobium acaciae. The sequence goes on along the minus strand of NZ_JACMYK010000039.1, from coordinate 53,127 downwards.
GCGGCGGCGCGGACTTCGGCGTCGACTTGCGCTTCGAACTTGGCGAAGTTCTTCTGGAACATGCCGACCAGCGCACGCGCGGTCTTGTCGAACTCGGCCTTGTCGGCCCAGGTCTTGATCGGATCGAGAAGGTGCGGCTCGACGCCCGGCAGCGAGGTCGGCACCGCGAAGCCGAAATACCGGTCGGTGCGGAAGTCGGCATTGCGCAAGCTGCCGTTCAGTGCCGCGGTGAGCAGCGCGCGCGTCACCTTGATCGGCATGCGGCGGCCTGTGCCGTACTTGCCGCCGGTCCAGCCGGTGTTGACCAGCCAGCAATCGACATTGTGCTTGGCGATCAGCTCGCGCAGCATGTTGCCATACACCGACGGATCGCGCGGCAGGAACGGCGAACCGAAGCAGGTGGAGAATTCCGGCTGCGGCTCGTTGCCGAGACCACGTTCGGTGCCGGCGACCTTCGCGGTGTAGCCGGACAGGAAGTGATACATCGCCTGCGCCGGCGTCAGCTTGGCGATCGGCGGCATCACGCCGAAGGCGTCGGCCGCCAGCATCACGACGTTCTTCGGATGCGGCGCGCAGCCGGTGCGCGAAGCGTTCGGGATGAAATCGAGCGGATAGGCCGAGCGGGTGTTCTCGGTCTTGGAGCCGTCGTCGAAATCGGGCACGCGGTCGCGCTCACCGAGCACGACATTTTCCAGCACGGCGCCGAAGCGCTTGCTGGCGGCATAGATCTCCGGCTCGGCTTCACCCGACAGCTTGATGCACTTGGCATAGCAGCCGCCTTCGAAATTGAAGACGCCGGCCTCGCTCCAGCCATGCTCGTCATCGCCGATCAGCGTACGCTTCGGATCGGCCGAGAGCGTGGTCTTGCCGGTGCCGGACAGGCCGAAGAAGATCGCGGTGTCGCCGTCGGGCCCGACATTGGCCGAGCAGTGCATCGGCATCACGCCCTTCTCGGGCAGGTAATAGTTCAGCGTGGTGAACACGCTCTTCTTCATCTCGCCGGCATATTGCGAGCCGCCGATCAGGACGATCTTGCGGGCGAAATCGATCGCGACGACGTTCTCCGAACGCACGCCGTGACGCGCCGGGTCGGCACGGAAGCTCGGCAGGTCGATGATCGTGAGCTCCGGCACGAAGCCCGCGAGCTCCGAGGCCTCGGGGCGAATGAGCAGCGTGCGGATGAACAGCGAGTGCCAGGCGAGCTCGGTGAAGACGCGCGTCCTGATGCGATGCTTCGGATCGGCGCCGCCGTAGAGATCCTGCGCGAACAGCGTCATGCCTTCGGCATGCTTGAGGAAGTCGGCATGGAGCGTCGCGAACTGCTCCGAGGTGATCGACTGATTGCCGGCCCACCACATGCTCTTGTCGGTCAGCCCGTCGCGGACCGTGAACTTGTCCTTCGGGCTGCGGCCGGTGAACTCACCGGTATCCGCGCAAAGCGCGCCATCGGCCGAGAGCACTGCTTCGCCATTGCGCAACGCGTGCTCGTAGAGCTGCGGCGCACCGTAGTTCCAATGTACGCCCTTGAGATTTTTTAAGCCGAATTTGTCGGCGCCAAAGGCACCGTTATGCACGCCCGTCTCTTGCACGAAGAACCTCCTCGAACCCGCGTATCCTTGTTCGCGCGAATGTCGCTAGTCGCGCCCCGTCGCGGTGATGACCGTCATCAGAATATAGCCTCTCGGCCCCGGTCCGGCGACCTAATAGTGGGGATCGCCGGGCTTGCCAAGCCGGTCGAACGGCTTTTGGTTTATTCCAAGGCGGGCACATCATCTGGCGCAAATACCGCAGCGCGAAACGCTTTCGCTTTGCTTTCGTTTTCTCGTTGTTTTCGCCGCGCTCGGACGACGTTTCGTCGCCTTTCCTGCTGCGAACAAGGCGTTGCGATGCACAAAGAGTGCCAGCGAACAGCATGTGCCCCGCGCCATGCAAACCAAAAGGCATCGAGAATGCCGGGTATGCATTTCGCGCTGAGGATGTGCCGTCGAAACAAGCTGCCACGAGTTGGCGCAGCGCTGCAGTGCCGATCACGTCGTCCACGATCGCGTTGCACATGGCAAGCACCGTTGGTCGGCAGTGAGCAGCAGACGAGCAGGCTCGATCAAGCTCGACACGCCAGCGTCGAAGCTCGATCATCTCAATGCCTGGCAACGGCGAATGTTCCGCAACGCCATTGTGTGCGGCGGCGATGAGATCGCTGACCGCAACGATCGATGGTAACGCAATCACCGCGTCGCTCGTGCGCGTCGACGCGGCCGGCACGTCGCGGTCAGCGTGTGCAGCAGCGCCAGAACTTCGCGCGCGCATGAAGCCGACCGGCGATGACGTGATGTGCACGCACGAAATGGTTGCGCTGTCACGCACGCTGCAAAGCGCGCGACGGTGGACGGAAGCACACTCGCTCCGCCTCGGCGAGCGCGCAGGCAGCCACGGCCATGCGACACCATGCCTCGCCGGACGCAGCATCGCCGTTCGGAGCGAGCCGGTCGCTCCGCTATCCCTTGGCGCGCGCCTCGCCGGCGAGCCGCACCAGCATCTTGCGCAGCTCGGTGCCGCTGGTGACCCGTTCGGGGAAATCGAGCCGCAGCGTGTTGCGGCCGGCCTGCATGTCCATGCCGTCGGGGTCGCAGCCGGTGCAGAGCCAGTCGGCACCTTGCGCGCCGAGCAGCCGCGTGGCGTAGAGGTTCATGGCCTCGCGGTGATCCTCGTTCATATGCGCCACCGCGCCCGCCTCGGCCTCCAGCAGCACGTCGGCGCCGCCGAGATCGGTCAGGAATTGCGCTGGCTTGAGGTCGACGATGCGGCCGAACCCGGCGACCAGATGCGCGCTGCTCGGCCGGATCACGAAGAACGAAAAATCATTAAATTCTACAAAGGCTTCCGCAGAGGGATGGGCGCCGAGATAGCGCCGCCGGACGAGCTCCAGCTGGGCCTCCTTGGCCTCCTCCGCCCTCCCTGCCAGCATGATCCGGGCGCCTTCCAGCGGATCGCCCTCGGCGCGCTCGTCCAGCATCAGCGACACCCTGTTGTCGGCAAGGATGTTCTTGGTGTGCAGCGCCAGCCGGGAAATCAGCAGGATCGGCGCGCCGTCGGGATGGCTCGCCAGGTTGACCAGCGAGCAATAGGGATCGCCGGTGCCGGCCATCAGGGTTGCAAGCGCACCCTGGCGGCTGCGGCGGAGCAGCGAGCGGGCAAGGCGGGAAGGGTCGAAGTCGTCGGTCGGTTGCATGGGCCTATCGGGGTCATTTTGGGGCCAATCGGGCCGGTTCCCTTTGAAAAAGGGCCTTTTCTCACGGTCTCAGGGTGCTATATGGGGGTCCATCGCATGGGTCGCAGAGCGTTATTTGCGGAACTCGGTCACACTTCAGCCTAGCTTGCATTGCTCGTTGACCGCGCTCGAAGCCCATTTCTAACGGCGAGTCGCCTGAGTGCCCGCCGTTTAAGCCACTCTCATTGTGAAAGCAGCTCATGCCCACAATCGCCTTGGTCGACGACGACCGCAACATTCTCACGTCGGTCTCGATCGCGCTCGAAGCCGAAGGCTATCGCATCATGACCTACACGGACGGTGCGTCGGCGCTGGATGGATTTCGCACGTCGCCGCCCGATCTTGCGATCCTCGATATCAAGATGCCGCGCATGGACGGCATGGAGACGCTGCGCCGGCTGCGCCAGAAGTCCGACCTGCCGGTGATCTTCCTCACCTCGAAGGATGAGGAGATCGACGAATTGTTCGGCCTGAAAATGGGCGCCGACGATTTCATCCGCAAGCCGTTCTCGCAGCGCCTGCTGGTCGAACGCGTCAAGGCCGTGCTCCGCCGCGGTCAGCCGAAGGACCCGGCCGCCGCACCGAAGGAGCCGGACGCCCGCGCGCTCGACCGCGGCCTGCTGCGGATGGATCCGGAACGCCACACCTGCACCTGGAAGAACGAGCCGGTGACGCTCACCGTGACCGAATTCCTGATCCTGCAGGCGCTCGCCACCCGCCCCGGCGTCGTGAAGAGCCGCAACGCGCTGATGGACGCAGCCTATGACGACCAGGTCTATGTCGACGACCGCACCATCGACAGCCACATCAAGCGGCTGCGCAAGAAGTTCAAGGTGGTCGACGACGACTTCGAGATGATCGAGACGCTGTACGGCGTCGGCTATCGCTTCAAGGAAGCCTGATCTGCGCTTCCCGGGCGGCTTGTTGACTGACAGGCTCCGCACGGCTGGGGTAAGCTCGGGCGACTGTCTGCTTCGCGGGACGACATCCATACCAACCGGCAGCTTTGCCAGTGCTTGATCGAACGCAGCTCGAGCAAGGCCAGAACACCGAGGACGCCTCGCAGCTCCTCGATCAAGAGGCCGTGGCCGACGATCTGGCGCAGGACAAGGGCTGGCGCCGTCCACTCGGTTGGCTGCGCCGTGCCGGTCAGTTCTTCTTCGCGCTGTCGTTCTCGAGCCTGACGCGGCGCATCGTCTCGCTCAATCTCGCCGGCCTCGTCGCGCTGGTCGCAAGCATCCTCTATCTCTCGCAGTTCCGCGCCGGCCTGATCGAGGCGCGGACGCAGAGCCTCCTGGTCTATGCCGAGATCATCTCGGAGGCGATCGCGGCGTCCGCGACCGTCGAAGGCAACACCGTCACCATCGATCCCGACCGGCTGCTCGACCTGAAGCCCGGCGAGAGTTTTGGCCAGCCGGATGAATCGGCTGATTTCTCGATCAATCCCGAGCGTCTCGCGCCGATCCTGCGCCGCCTGATCGCGCCGACCAAGACGCGGGCCCGCATCTTCGACCGCGATGGCGGCCTGATCCTCGACAGCCGCAATCTGTTCGCGCGCGGCGACGTGCTGCGCATGGAGCTGCCGCCGCCGTCGGAAAAGCCGTCGCTATATGAGAAGAGCAAGGCCACCATCAAGACCTGGCTCAACCGCGGCGACCTGCCGATCTACCGCGAGCTCGGCCCCGAAGGCGGCAGGGGCTATTCAGAAGTCGCGCAATCGCTCGATGGCATGAAGGGCAGCGCGGTGCGCGTCACCGACCGCGGCGCGATCATCGTGTCGGTTGCCGTTCCCGTGCAGCATTTCCGCGCCGTGCGCGGCGCATTGATGCTGACCACCCAGGGCGACGATATCGACCAGTTGGTGATGTCCGAGCGCCTCGCCATCCTCAAGATCGGCGGGCTCGCGTCCGCCGTCATGATCATGCTGTCGCTGCTCTTGGCGAGCACGATCGCAGGACCCGTGCGGCGGCTCGCGGAAAGCGCCGAGCGGGTCCGGCACCGCATCCAGACCCGTGTCGAGATTCCCGATTTCACCGGACGCCGCGACGAGATCGGCCATCTCTCCGGCGCGCTGCGCGACATGACCAACGCGCTCTACAGCCGCATCGAGGCGATCGAGATGTTCGCCGCCGATGTCGCCCATGAGCTGAAGAACCCGCTGACGTCGCTACGATCAGCAGTCGAGACACTGCCATTGGCGCGCAACGAGAACAGCCGCGGGCGGCTGCTCGCCGTGATCGAGCATGACGTCAGGCGGCTCGATCGTCTGATCTCCGACATATCAGACGCGAGCCGGCTCGATGCCGAATTGCAGCGGCAGGACATGGCGCCGGTCGATCTGCGCCGGCTGCTGACGACGCTGACCAGCGTCGCCAACGAGACAAGGCTCGGTCACGACGTCACCGTCGAAGCCCGCTTCGAGGGCCGCGGGCCGACCGACACGCTCTCGGTGCCCGGCCATGATTCCCGGCTCGGCCAGGTGATCTCGAACCTGCTCTCGAACGCGCAATCGTTCTCCAAGCCGGGCGACAAGGTGCGCATCGTCTGCCGCCGCACCCGCGGCGAGGTCGAGATCGTGGTCGACGACGACGGGCCCGGCATCGGCGAGGACGCGCTGGAGCGGATCTTCGAGCGCTTCTACACCGACCGGCCGCACCAGGGCTTCGGCCAGAACTCCGGCCTTGGGCTTTCGATCTCCAAGCAGATCATCGAAGCGCATGGCGGGCGCATCTGGGCGGAGAACCGTCCAGGCCCTGCGGACGAAGACGGCAACCCCACCGTGGCCGGCGCACGTTTCGTGGTCAGGCTGCCGACACTATGAGCGACAATTCAAGCGTGCACGCATCCGCCGTTCTGGTCGGCGAGCGTGCGGTGCTGATCCGCGGCCCGTCGGGCTCCGGCAAGTCGCGCCTCGCCTTCGATCTGATTCTCGCCGGACGCTCCGGAGCACTCCCGCCGGCCGTTTTGGTGGGGGATGACCGTGTCCATCTCGACACAGCCGGCGAACAATTGTGGGTTCGCCCGGCACCGCAATTGGCCGGTTTGATCGAGATCCGCGCCCTCGGAATCCGCCATTGCCCGTTCGCAAGCGAGGCCGTGGTCGGGCTGATCGTCGACCTCGCCGCCGACGATGCCGAGCGGCTGCCGCCGCCCGAGGCGCTCAGGACTCGCCTTAATGGCATTATACTACCGCGAATTGGCGTGCCGGTCGGCTTCGAACCCCTGCCGCTGGTTGTCGCTGCGCTGACGACAACCTGAAAGTTCATGGTCCCGTAATCTTGCGGCCAATTGTGGGAAGGGAATTGGTAACCATATCACGTCCACTATCGCGCCGGATTTTGCCGGCGCAGCCTCCCCTCTCTACCGCCAGGAACCGGGAGACTAGCCAAGATGCCCCCTTGCGCGGGGCCTCTGGATGGTCAAAGTGGCGCGTTCGTGCGGTGCACCAAAGGGCGCCCGCGAGGAGTTTCCGATGATTGGTCTAGTGCTGGTGACCCATGGGCGCCTTGCCGACGAGTTCCGAGCTGCGCTCGAACACGTCATGGGTCCGCAGAAACAAATTGAAGCGATTACGATCGGGGCCGAGGATGATTCCGATCTCTGTCGAAGCGACATCATCGAAGCGGTGAATCGCGTCGATAGCGGCGACGGCGTTGCGATCCTCACCGACATGTTCGGCGGCACGCCGTCCAACCTTGCGATCTCCTGCATGAGCCGTCCCAAGGTGGAAGTGCTCGCAGGCATCAATCTTCCCATGCTGGTCAAGCTTGCCAAGGTTCGCGAGGAGCGTTCGCTGCCCGACGCGATCGCGATGGCGCAGGAAGCCGGCCGCAAATACGTCACCATCGCCAGCCGCGTTCTCGCCGGCAAATGAGCGACGAGGCCCCGGGCGAAAACCATGTCGGCCCGGGCGTGCCAGCGGGCGCCATCTCGCGCGAACTCCTGATCGTCAACAAGCGCGGCCTGCATGCGCGGGCATCGGCCAAATTCGTCCAGCTGGTCGAGCGCTTCAACGCCGAGATCTGGGTCACGCGCGGCGGTGAGACCGTCGGCGGCACCTCGATCATGGGATTGATGATGCTCGCCGCAGGGCCCGGCACCACGGTCGTGGTCTCCGCGAAGGGCGTCGAAGCGGAGCAAGCGCTCGACGCCATCGCCGAACTCGTCGCCAGCAAGTTCAACGAGGAAGGCACGTAGCGGCGGCTCGCCAAGCGAAAGCTTCTCCCCGTCATCCTGCGAGTGTTTGAATGTAGTCGTCCTGGCGAAAGCCAGGACCCATTACCCCAATCGCTTGCTGTTATGCGACGCTGGGGCCACTATCGCATGCTCAATCGAACTCGGTGGTTATGGGTCCTGGCTTTCGCCAGGACGACGGCGTGGGGAGACCGCTCGCTACAATTTCTCAGACCGTGATCCTGAGGAGCGCGGAACTCATGCCCGGAAGTAACTACTTCGCCGGCGGCACCAGATAGACCTTCCACACCGTCGACGGACCGGGATGGCCGTTGAAGAAGCGCGTGGTATTCATCACCAGCGGCTCGGCATCCTTGGCATGCTCGGCCATCCACGCCTCGCATGGTTGCAGGAACACCGGATCGGTGGTGTCGCAGACGCCGATGAAGCCGAGGCGCCTGGCCTCATCGAGCGACGTCAGCCCCGACGACCACGCTTCGCCCGGCACCAGCGAGGCCGGATGATCCGGACTGTAGAACGTCATCGGCTCGCCGATGTCGGAACGTGCGACGACCACGGCCCAGCGCGAATGGAATTTGTTCTGCCAGGTCTCGGTGAGCTCGCGCGCGAGCTCGGAGCGCGCGGCGTAGGTCGAGCCGCCGATACGGTTGGACGCGATCTCCTGCGTGGCAATCGAGGGCGCGGCAATCAGCGTAACCATCGTGGCCACGAACCAGACCGCCGTGATCGAGAACAGCGCCATGCGCGGGAAGCGAAGCGAGGGGATCGCAACCAGCGCCAGCGGCACCAGGAAGAACAGCGGGATGCCCCAATCGGTCTTGATATAGACGGTGAATGCCAGCGCCCCGAGCGGCGGTCCGATCGCGACGATCGACTGGATGATCCAGACGTTGAGCGCCTGCGGAAGCTTGACCCCGGGATTGGGTCCGCGCGACCAGATCCGCGCCAGCACGTCCGACGGCCGCCATGGCACCGACCCCAGCAGCAGCGCCACGAGGCCGAGCGCGGTCGGAATCGCGAGCAGCCCAATATTGTGCACGATATAACCGATGACGAGCTGCACGTTGAGCGCGCGGCTCGACAATGCGTAGACATCGCCGGCATAGGTGAACGGGACGAAATTCACCTCTTCCAGCCAGACCAGATGCGGAATCATCGCCACGATCATGGTGCCGATCGCGACCCATGGCGCCGGCGAGCGCAGGAATTGCGTCCGCTGCGGATGGATCAGCGCGGCCAGCCCGATGGCGCCGATCATCGTCACCACCCAATATTTGGTCATCAGCGCCAGCATGCCGGCAAAGCCGAGCCAGAGGCCCGATTTGACGCTGCGCTTCTCGAACGCGTTCAGATAGGCCAGCACCAGCAGCGGCAGCGGCACCAGCTGCGCGAGATCGGCGTTGTATTTGAAACCTTTGAAATTGAAGATCGGGTAGAGCGCGAGCATCACCACCATGAAGAACGCGCGGCGGCGATCGACGACGCGCAGCGCGATCAGCCAGCACACGACAAGCGCGAAGCTGACGGTCGCCATCGCGAGCGCATAGGTCGACCAGTTGGTGACGGGGAAAATCCTGAACCAGACGCCGGCGATCCAGCCCGACAACGGCGGATGCTTGCCATAGCCGAGCAGGAAGCGCTGACCCCAGGCATAGGCCTCCGCGACATCCATATGGACGTCCTGCGCGGCCTTGAGCTTGACCAGGATCATCGTCCACAAGACCGCGTGGACCAGCGCGAAGCCGATCACGAACCACAGCCCGGTCTTGGGATCGGTGGCGCGCGAGGCAATCCAGGCGGCGATCCGCCGGATCGTCAGTCTGCGGGCGGTGCGCCGGGCGGCGGGGAGCGTGGACGCGGTCGACATGGCCTGTGCCTGAGGCATGCCCCGGAAAAGTGGAAAACGTTTTCCGAAGGGATCACGCCGAATGGAAGTGGAGGTGCGATGAGTAAGTGCTCACCAGCATTTCACCGCGCTTTAGCGCGTTTTTGTGACCAGTGAAATCAGCTTGGCGTGAGAATGTCTCAAGCCGGCCGCTTCACTGTTGGAGAAGCTCGGGCCGGTATTCGAAATGCATGGTATCGTAGTGATACCACTTGCCGCCCCAGATGAATCCGTGGCGCTCGAAGATGTCGACGATCTCCCGCGGCATCCGGTTCTTGTAGGGGATGGATTTACCCTTGCCTGCTCCTTTGCCTTCCCCCTTGCCCACCCACAGCCAGTAATCGGAAACCTTCAGGTTGAGGTCGATCGCGGCAGCATAGCCGTGCATGCTCATCCGCCCGGTATCGGCGACGGCGCGACAAGACAGCACACCCGCGATCGGAAACGCGGCGGCGCGCAGCGCCGGATCGAGCGCCTCGATCTCGGCGGAGACCTGCTTGAGCCGCTCGGCGACGCCGTTGACCCGCGTGACCTGAACCGGCTTGCCCCAGGACCGCGGCAGCCAGGTGATCGTCACCAGGTTCCGCCTGACCTCGGCCGTATTGCAGTCGCCGTACATTTTCTTGAAGAAGGCCTCGTTGCGGAAGCGGCCGGGATCGACGTTCTGCGCCGGCGGCGCCGACGGCCCGGACGGATAGGGCTGCCGCATCTGATCGAGGATCGATGCGTTGCGCAGCATCTGATCGAACGACTTGCCGGAGACGCCGTCATCGACCGGCATCACCGTGCCGTCGCGCCAGGTGATCGTGGTGTCGTCGTGGGCGGACAGCGCATCGGGATAGGCGCGCACCAGGCGGTCGAGCAGTTCGCTTTTGCTCTGAGCGCGCGCAAGCTGTGGCAGCAGCGCCAGCAAGGCAGCAAGGCAGGCCGTCCATCGCGCACGCATTCAGTGCTTTCCGAGCTGATCGATCAACGCGACATTGGCCTCTTCGATCGCGTTCAGCCGCGGATTCCAGCTGTTCGGCGCATACCAGGGGAAGCGCGAAAAATACGCCTTGAGATCGGCGGAATCGAAATAGCGCCCCCTGCGGGCAAAGATCTCGTTGCGCGCGATCCGCAACTCGTCCCGCGACAGCCGCCGCAGATCGGCCGGTGTCAGCAGGCGCCGGTCGGAATCCGGGAAGATGAATCCGGCTGGCGCAGTGCCGCCGGATTCGAAGCGATCGATCAGCGCGATATTCGCGCTCTCGATCGCATTGAGCGGCGGGTCCCACGAACGGGGCACATACCACGCAAACCTGCTGAATCGTGCGGTCAGGTCCGGCGCGTTGAAGTAGCGGCCGCGCCGCGCGAAGATTTCATTGCGGGCGATCCGCAGTTCGTCCTTGCTCAGCGCGCGGAGATCGCTCTCCGACAGCAGGCGGCTGTCGGAGTCCGGGATGATGAAGTCCGATTGCGTGCGCACCAGCGGCGGTGCCGCTGGTGGCACGTTTTGCGCCGGCAGGCTCTGCTGCGGCGGGATCACCGTTGCCGGCGGATCTGCGGTTGCAACTTGCGCCGGCGCGTTGCCCGCGAAATAGAACGAGCCGTCGATCGGCGAGTCGAGACCCAGGGCTGCTGCGCGCTGCCGGTGGCGCGTTTGACCACGAGGCCGACCTGATTGAAGGCCTGCAGCACGTCGAGCCCGGGCTTCTGCATGGTGTCGACCAGCGCGCGCGTATAGGGACTGTGGCCGTCATCGCCATCGAGCGCGACGTTGCCCGGCTGGGTCGCGTAGGACAATAGCGTGCCCTCCGGCGCGCGGATCTGGGCGAGACCACCGTCGGCGGCGCGCAGGCCGCGGCCGCCGAACGGATTGTTCCGGCAGGCATCCAGGATCACGATGTTGAGCCGCGTGCCCGCGCCTTCCATCTGCCGCAGCACCAGGCCGACATCGACCATCTGGAAATCGACATCGGCCTCGCGTGTCGGATTGGCCGACACCGGCACCAGATAATTCGTTCCGCGCACCTGGATGCCGTGGCCGGCGTAGTAGAACAGCGCAACGTCCGCGCCCATCAGCTGGCTCCCGAAGCGCTGGATCGCGCTATCGAAGCCGGCCTTATCCAGATCGACCTGGGCCTGCCCGCCGACCAGCGCAAAGCCGAGCCGCTGCAACGTCTCGGCCACGAGCTGCGCATCGTCCTTCGGGTTCTGTAGCCGCGACACGTTCTGATAGGTGGAATTGCCGACGACCAGCGCCACGCGCTTGTCGGCGGCGCGGGCGCCGCGAACGACATGGCCAGCAATCCGGCGGCGAGAAGGGTCCAGCGCATCGTCAATTCCACGGTTTTGGGCCGCCAGACCTAGCAGAAACGTGCCCGAAAATCGATCATTGCAACCCTGCGGGAAACACCCCCGTGATTCGCCGTCACACCCCTGCAAAATACCGCAATATGGTTGCCCGCGCGGGGGTGCGGATGCTATCCCGCGCCCATGACAACTGCCCCGATTTCGAACATCCGCAACTTCTCCATCGTCGCCCATATCGACCATGGCAAATCGACCCTTGCCGACCGCCTGATCCAGATGACGGGCGGCCTGTCGGATCGCGAAATGGCGGGCAAGGAGCAGGTGCTCGATTCGATGGATATCGAGCGCGAGCGCGGCATCACCATCAAGGCGCAGACCGTCCGGCTGAACTACCGCGCCAAGGACGGCAAGGACTACATCTTCAACCTGATGGACACGCCCGGCCACGTCGACTTCGCCTACGAGGTGTCGCGGTCGCTGGCGGCGTGCGAGGGTGCGCTGCTGGTGGTCGACGCCAGCCAGGGCGTCGAAGCGCAGACGCTCGCCAATGTCTACCAGGCGCTCGACAACAATCTCGAGATCGTGCCGGTCCTGAATAAGGTCGACCTGCCCGCCGCGGAACCCGACAAGGTCAAGCAGCAGATCGAGGATGTGATCGGCATCGACGCCTCCGACGCCGTGATGATCTCGGCCAAGACCGGCATCGGCGTCCCCGATGTGCTGGAAGCCATCGTGACCCGCCTGCCGCCGCCGAAGGGCGACCGCGACGCGACCTTGAAGGCGTTGCTGGTCGACAGCTGGTACGACGTCTATCTCGGCGTGGTCGTGCTGATCCGCGTGGTCGACGGCACCATGAAGAAGAACCAGCGCATCCGCATGATGGGCACGGGCGCGGCCTATGACGTCGAGCGCGTCGGCTTCTTCACGCCGAAGATGGAGCAGGTCGACGAGCTCGGTCCCGGCGAGATCGGCTTCATCACCGCGGCGATCAAGGAAGTCGCCGACACCCGCGTCGGCGACACCATCACCGACGACCGCAAGCCGATCAGCGAGATGCTGCCGGGCTTCAAGCCGGCGATCCCGGTGGTGTTCTGCGGCCTGTTTCCAGCCGACGCCAACGACTTCGAGACGCTGCGCGGGGCGATGGGCAAGCTGCGCCTCAACGACGCCAGCTTCTCCTACGAGATGGAGACCTCGGCCGCGCTCGGTTTCGGCTTCCGCTGCGGCTTCCTCGGGCTGCTGCATCTGGAGATCATCCAGGAGCGGTTGTCGCGCGAGTTCGACCTCAACCTGATCGCGACCGCGCCGAGCGTGATCTACAAGATGCATCTGACCGACGGTCAGGAGATTTCGATCCACAATCCGGTCGACATGCCCGACGTGGTCAAGATCGCGGAGATCGAGGAGCCGTGGATCGAGGCGACGATCCTGACGCCCGACGAATATCTCGGCAGCGTCCTGAAGCTGTGCCAGGACCGCCGCGGTTCGCAGAAGGAGCTGACTTATGTCGGCTCCCGCGCGATGGTGAAATACGACCTGCCGCTCAACGAGGTGGTGTTCGACTTCTACGATCGCCTGAAGTCGGTCTCCAAGGGCTACGCCTCGTTCGACTATCATTTGACCGACTACAAAGTGGCCGATCTCGTCAAAATGCAGATCCTGGTCAACAACGAGCCGGTCGACGCGCTGTCGATGCTGGTGCACCGGACCCGCGCCGAAGGCCGCGGCCGCGCCATGGTCGAGAAGATGAAGGAGCTGATCCCGCCGCACATGTTCCAGATCCCGATCCAGGCGGCGATCGGCGGCAAGGTGATCGCGCGCGAGACCGTGCGCGCGCTGCGCAAGGACGTCACCGCGAAGTGCTACGGCGGCGACATCACGCGCAAGCGCAAGCTTCTGGAGAAGCAGAAGGAAGGCAAGAAGAAGATGCGGCAGTTCGGCAAGGTCGACATCCCGCAGGAAGCCTTCATCGCCGCGCTCAAGGTGGACAGCTGAGGCGACGCCAGTCGCGCCTGTTCAGCCCCAATTGAAAAACTCGAAAACAACCCCATGCACAGTAGCCGGATAGCTGACACGCTGTCGCAGGCGCGCATGTTGCCGATCCTTGTCGCAGCAACAAAACGCACCATGATTTGAATCGCCATCGCAGGGCGGCCCGACTAAGCTCCGCCCATGTTGCGCATTCTGTCCCTCCTCATCGTCATCCTCGCACTGCTGCAGCCGGACCTGAGCGCGGCCGCCTCCTCGAAGAAGCGGCAGGTCGCCCGCTGGCATGGCTATGGCTTCCTGCCCGGCTACCGGCAACCGCCCAACCAAACCATTCCGGTGCTCGGTCCGCGCGGCGCCGCCCGCGGCTACCCGGACTTTTCGCCGGAATATTACTATGGCGGCGATTGGCACTATTTCGGCCGCCCCGGATTCCATGGCGGCGGGCGCTACAATGGCGGCAGCTACGGTCCGTGCTGGGTCTGGACGCCGATCGGGCGGGCCTGGCAGTGCGGCTAGCCTGACCAAAAGCCCCCGTCGCCGCGGCTCGCTCCTTCCCTGACGCGCGTTGACGAGGCCGCGCGCCATGCGCGGCACGAAATCCTGCAGCGACCCGGTGAGCTTGCCCGCAGCGCACGGATGCGCCACCATCCCACCAACCGCGGACCAAACAACAGCAAAGCCGCGCAGACGGGGAAACGCATGAGCAAGGCCGCTCGGTTCGACTATGGCTGGGTCGTCGTCGGCGCGGGCGCGCTGATGACCTGCGTCGGCTTCGGCACCATGCTGTCGCTCGCGGTGTTCCTGCAACCGATCTCGAATGCGATGGGCTGGTCGCGCGCCGGCATCTCGGCCGCCGCGACGCTGGATTTCCTCTGCATGGGTTTTGCGGCGTTCGCCTGGGGCGCGCTGTCCGACCGCTTCGGCACCCGCATCGTGGTGCTGGCGGGCAGCGTGCTGCTCGGGCTGGGCCTCGTGACGGCAAGCCAGGCGCAGAGCCTGTGGCAATTCCAGCTCTGCTTCGGCGTGCTGATCGGAATCGCCGCCGGCAGCTTCTATGCGCCGATGATGGCGCTCGCGAGCGCCTGGATCGACAAGCATCGCAGCCTCGCCGTCGCCCTGGTGTCGGCCGGCATGGGCGTGTCGCCGCTGACGGTCGCACCAGCCGCAAGCTGGTTGATCACGGCCTATGACTGGCGCTTCGCGATGTTCGTCATCGGCATCGCCGCGTGGGTGCTGCTGATCCCCGCATCGTTCCTGGTGCGCCCGGCGCCGAAGGGAACCGAGATCGCGAATGCGACCGCCGCGAGCGCGCCGCAAATGGAATGGACCGTGGCGCAGGCGCTGCGCACGCCGCAATTCATCACGCTCGCTCTGGCGCATTTCGCCTGCTGCGCCGCGCATTCGGGACCGATCTTCCACATGGTGTCCTATGCGATGGTCTGCGGCATCGCGCCGCTCACCGCAGTCACGGTCTACAGCCTCGCCGGCTTCTCCGGGCTCGGTGGTCGGCTGCTGCTCGGGGTGCTCGCCGACCGGCTCGGCGCCAAGCCGGTGCTGGTCGGCGGCCTGCTGGTGCAGGCGCTGTCGATCGCGACTTATCTGGCGGTGGCGCAGCTCGGCGAGTTCTACGCGCTGTCGGTCGTGTTCGGCCTCGCCTATGGCGGCGTGATGCCGCTCTATGCCGTGCTGGTGCGCGAGTTCTTCGGCGCGCGCATCATGGGCACGGTGTTCGGCGCGGTGTCGGCCTTTGCGAGCCTCGGCATGGCGCTCGGGCCGTGGGCCGGCGGCTATGTGTTCGACACCTTCCATGGCTATACATGGCTGCACGCCGGGTCGTTCGCGATCGGCCTTGCCGCGGTCGCCGTGGCGCTCAGCTTCTCGACCAAGCGCCAGCCCTCGCTCGATCTCGGCCCCGCCACCGCCTGAACCGGGATGCAATCGTCGCGCTCGCGCGCGTCGATGACGGATAGCTGCTCTGCGTCGACGCCGCCCCGCCTTGCCCTCTTCTGCCGGATGGGTCACCATCGCGCGTGCCCCAACAAGAATGCCAGAAGGGGCCGAGGAAACGCATGAACAAGCCGCAGGGAGTAGACCTTGTCGAGCGGGCGCGCGCGCTGGCGCCGCTGATCATTGCTGAAGCCGACGAGATCGAACGGACGCGGCGGCTGACGCCTTCCGTCACCTCGGCCCTCGTCGAGAACGGGCTGTATCGTGCGCTGCTGCCGAAGCGTTTCGGCGGCGCCGAGGCGACGCTGGAATCGTTCATGCAGATGCAGGAGGAGATCGCCAAGGCCGACGCATCGACCGCGTGGTGCCTCGGCCAGTGCAGCGTCTGCGCCATGACCGCGGCCTATCTCGACCCCGACGCGGCCGACGAGATCTTCAACACCGCGCCCGGCGTCCTGGCCTGGGGCGCGATCGCCCATGAGGTCCGCGCCGAGCCCGGCGGCTACCGCGCCAGTGCGCGCTGGGATTTCGCCTCGGGCTCGCGGCAGGCGAGCTGGCTCGGCGCCCATGTCCGCGTCGTCGAAGCGGACGGCACGCCGCGCAGGAAGCCCGACGGCGCGCCGGAGATCCGCACCATCCTGTTTCCGATGTCGCAAGCGACGATGTACGACGTCTGGGACGTGATCGGCCTGAAGGGCACCGGCACCGATTCCTATTCGGTCGACAATCTCTTCATCCCGGACAAATTCGCCGCGCTGCGCGACGATCCCGCCGCGTGCCGCGAGGGAGGACCGCTGTACAAGCTCTCCACCAACATGGTGTTCAGCATGGGCTTTGCCGCCACCGCGCTCGGCGTCGCCCGCGCCACGCTGGATGCGGCGACCGAGCTTGCGCGCGGCAAGACCCCACAAGGCCTCAAGGCGATGCGTGACAACAACGCGGTGCAGGGCCAGATCGGCCGCACCGAAGCGAGCCTGCGCGCCGCACGCGCCTATCTGTATGCGACCGCCCACGATGTTTGGAGCGATCTCGCGCGCGGTGAAGCGATCAGCGAGGCGCATCGCATCGCGATCCGCATCGCCTCGACCTGGACCATCCACCAGTCCGCCGCCGTGGTCGACATCGCCTATCACATGTCGGGGGCAACGGCGGTGTTCGCCAAGAATCCGTTCGAGCGACGGTTTCGTGACATGCATGCGATCGCCCAGCAGATCCAGGCCCGCGACACCCAGTATGAGGGCGCCGGCAAAGCGATCCTGGCGGGCAATCTCTCCGCGCCGCCGACAGCGCGCTGAAGTCAGATTGAACGAGGGCTCGTACTCCCTCTTGAAACCGGGAAGTCGGTTTCGCCCTCAGTTATTTCGACTTGGGAGGTTCCTGAATTGACTTCATATAGCTGACGACCTCCTCCGCATCCTCCCTGCTGAAGCGGAAGGTCGGCATGGAGGGATGGATGCTGCTGTAGCCGTCCTGCAGTCGTTGCAAGAAGTCGCTGTCGTAGAGTTTGGTTTCACTGAAGGTGCGAAAGGGCGGCGCCAGCCTGTTCGGGCTGTTCCCGGTCCTGCCAATGGAGTGACATCCGGCGCATAGCTTTTGCAGCATCTCTTTGCCATGCCGCTGCTCCTCAGCCCGCGCCTGGGCCATGGTGCTCGAAAAGAGACATATGGTCAGTACCAGCAAGGATCGCGTCATCGCAGTCGTTCCGCTGTTCTGTCGCATGGCGCAACCTTCCTTGCTACTTGTCCCAATTGCGCCAGTGCGTCAGATGAATCTGAACGGGATGGCCCGTTAATGTCTTGATCCAGCCTTCGAGGGCGCGACGGCAGGGGAAGACGAGAGCATGCGTGGCCACGTCAGCCCCCATGACCGCCAATTCCAAGTCCCGATCAAACGGGGCGGGTTCAATCGTCATCCACAGCATCACGAAGGCTAGAGAGCAACCCGCTACCAGCTATTGATCGGTATCAAAGTCCAGTAGTGATCCCCGGTGGTAGCCCTTATTCATTCTTTGCCAGGCGGCTTTCGATTTTGGGCCAGCCATTGGGCCAGCTTGCCTTCTTCCTCGGCCAACAGCTTGCGCAACGTCTCGATCTTCCGAGCGTCGGTTTCCGTCTCCAAAAGCTCTTTGTAATGAGCGATGTTTGCTCGAAAGACGAAGTCAGCCATGCTTGCCGCCGGTTGCCCGATTGCCGAGTTCCATCGTGCCACAGCCTACCGGTGATTTACATAAGTAATCAGCGGTGAAGCTACTCGCGTCGAGGGCCGGGAGGGTCAGTTGAGGGGCAAACTCGGAAGTCGGAACGCGCAACCGTGAGGTCCGCTTCACCACGACACCGGACTTTCGATCGCCAGCCCGGCACTTCCGAAAAGGCCAAGAAGCGACATGGCTTCGCATTACTAGAGCGGGATGGGTTTTGGTTGAATCGGCCGGGTGCGGTCCTCGTTTCACCTCTCCCGTTGGGGAGAGGTGAACCTTCGACGCCGCTCCAACTCAACCCAATCTCATCACGCTCTAATGAAACTAAATGAAAGAGAGCAACTACTTGCTTCCGTTCCGTTCCCAGAAGACTACAAGCCGCCAGCGGCCCCGGCCGCCAACCGAGGCGGCCTTACGCCGCCCTGTGAATACCAATTCAGGAACGTAGTGGAACGTTTGCGCCGCCGGGGGCAGACTCGGGAACGTGCAAGAGCGCGGCGCCCCGGCTTACCGTGAGCTAACCTACCTCTCCTGATCCGGGAAGTCCCTTACGGACACCACCCGAATTTCAAATACGGCTCCTTCGGGCTAGATGATACTCGATGAGGCCAGGATGCTCGGGCCAACATGAGCAGAGAGTGTCCATTAGCGATGTCCGACGAACAATGACCAAGCTTGAATTGATGAAGGTCAAAGACGCTGCCAAGGAACTGCCAGACCATTTTACTATGGACTGGCAGACGATAGCGAGCGCACCGTTCGACCGTGATCTCGAAGTCGCGGTTCTCGACGCTGGAGAAACCCACGCGGTTGTCTTTCCGTGCCGCCGTGTGCTTCGAGGTTGGGTAAGCGCAGAGACAGCCGCCCCCGTGGCCATTCATCCAACCCATTGGCGCGAATGGAAGGCCTCCAACTCAGCGCTTTTTGTTGTCCTCGGTCCGGGGATTGCGCAAGGCGGCGACCTTTAGTTTCTCCTCCGCCAGCAGACGTTCGATGGCGGCACGCCTCTCCGCGTCCGTTTCGGTCTCAAGGAGCATCTCGAAATACGCAATGTTGGCGTTCGCGATCTCTTCAGGCATCAGGACAGGCGTCCTATCACTCGACCAAGTCGATCCGACCCCGATCCCACAAGGGATACGGCCGTGCTGCAATGCGGCACGAAAGTATCGCAATCATCTGCCCCCTTCAAGAGGTGGCCGATCAGCGGTACAAGCGATCCATCGAGTTGGAATCTTGCTCAATGCAAATCTGTCATGCAGCGATTCTTGCGGTCGCGTTTGAACTGACCGGATCGGTGGCCATTGCTGCGGATGCAAACCACGGGGCGGAGCTGGCAAAACGATGGTGCGCTACCTGTCACGTGGTGAGCGACGATCAGAAGCAGGCAGTCGCCGATGTGCCGCCATTTGCTACAGTTGCGCGTAACCCAGATTTTAGTCCCGAGAAGCTGGCGTTTTTCCTGCTCAACCCGCATCCCAAGATGCCAAATTTTCCGCTGAACCGAGCCGAAGCAGCAGATATCGCCGCTTACATCGCGTCGCTGCGCAAATAGCGCGGAGCTGGCTGAGTGGCGCAGCAAGAATTCAAGACCTACGGCGGCAAAGTACTGGCCACCTCAGTTGGCGGCTTCTTTCATTCAGCCGAACGATACGCGACAACAACGCCGTGCAGGGCCAGATCGGCCGCACCGAGGCAAGCCTGCGCGCCGCGCGCGCCTATCTGTACGCGACCGCCCACGACGTCTGGAGCGACCTCGCCCGCGGTGAAGCAATCAGCAAGGCGCATCGCGATCCGCATCGCCTCGACCTGGACCATCCACCAGTTGGCCGCCGTGGTCGACATCGCCTATCACATGTCGGACGCGACGGCGGTGTTCGCCAAGAATCCGTTCGAGCGACGGTTTCGCGACATGCATGCGATCGCCCAGCAGATCCAGGCCCGCGACACCCAGTATGAGGACGCCGGCAAGGCGATCCTGTCGGGCAATCTGGCGGCGCCGCCGACGACGCGCTGGGGCGCGATGAAGGCAGGTTGAACCAGGGCGGTGCTCATCGCTTCGTCTTGTGAAGCACCACCCTGCCCTTTGAAGCAATGCCACCCCACCTGGCAGACCAACCGACTTCCGAGGTGGAGGGGCGTTCGGGGCGCGTCTGATCCCAAGCCCCCTGCAACGCAAAGAGGGCGCCTTGCGGATCGACACATCGAACGATCCAGCAACCATCGGGTAACTCGATCGGCCCCTGGAGGACCCGGCCTCCGCCAGCATCAACGCGCCCGGCGGCCACGCCGATGTCGTCGACGTTGAAGTAATAGAGCCAGTTGGGCTGCGATACGCTCGGAAGCTTGGTGAGCATGCCGCCGATCGTCTGCCCGGCCGCCGAAAACAATTCATACACGTCTGCCGGATCGGCTTCAGCATGGGCCTTCTGCCAGCCAAGAAGCTTGCCGTAAAACGCAAAGATCTTGTTCCGGTCTTCGGCCAGCAACTCGTGCCAGCCCACGCGTCCGGGCTCGTCCAACCCGCCGGGTTGCCGTTGGCCATATTTCAGTCCGGTGACCAGCGCAAACGTCGCTCCCTGCGGATCGGCGACCACTGAAATTCGGCCGATATTGCTGTCGGTCGGCGATACCAGGATGGCGCCGCCAAGACGGCGGATCTGCGCGGCCTTCGCATCCGCGTCATCGACGGCGACGTAGCCGACCCATCTCGGCGTTGCGCCCAATCGCAGCCCCTCTTCGGGGAGCTCCATGAGCCCGACCACCGGAGTGTCGGCTGCAGTAAGCACCGTATAGGCCTGCTCCGGCGTCGACGCATCTTTCGTCGCCCAGCCAACGACCTTGCCATAAAAGGCACCTGCTGCCCGCATGTCCGTCGTCAGGAGTTCATACCAGGCGAAGCGTCCGGGCTGATCGACCAAGCTGATTTCCCTGTTCAAGCGCCGGCAATTGCCGCACTGCATCAAACCGCACCCGTCGCGATCTGCTCACGGGCGCAGATATTCGGTGCCATCGATTAAACTGCGGTGACATTGTTCATGAAGATGAATGCAATCCAGCCTCATTACATTTCGTGACGCGGTGAATCTTGCCTGCCTTGTTCGCTCGACGTAGGATCACGGCCTACGGAGTTCGTTCTTCCAACCTTGGAGGATGCGGCCATGCAGCGGGCGAAGCAAGCTTCGAAAAAGAAGCGAATGACCAAAGCCGCGGTGCCGGCGCTGGGAGTAGCCGGTCTGACTTTTTCGCTGGCGGGAGGTGCATCGGCTTCGGTCGTGCCAACCGGCGACATTCAACACAGGCCGAACTTCGCGCCCGGCCAGGTGACCGCACTCAGCGAGGAAGAACTCGCCGACGTCAGCCTCGCTACCTTCCATCTCAATCTTCTCGACCATGGAAGCGTCGCGAGCGGTGTGCTGCTCGCGCGGGGATGCGGCGGTTGTCATGGCTGCGGCGGTGCCAGAGGTTGCGGAGGCTGCAGAGGCTGCGGCGGATGCAGGGCGTGCAGAGGTTGCCGCTGCGGCGTCGGTTGCGGTGGATGTGGCGGCTGCGGCGTTGGTTGGATCGGAATAGGCGTGCCGTGGGTGACATGCGCAGGGTGCTGTGCATCGTGGGGCCGCTGCCGCTGGTGCTAGGACGCAGCGCGCCCTGACGCAGCGCCCCCTGACTATGCATCGACACGTCGCGATTTCATTGGCCGGGCCCGCGAGCGACCCGGCCGATTTTTTTCTTTCTTTACAACGTTCGCCGCGCCCGGCCGGTCAGCTTGCCGATGGCGGACGAGTGTGATCCAACTTGTTCGAAGAATGCCAGTGGAGCTCGACGCACAAGTTGGGCGGAGCAGTGGTTTGCCGTGCGCCGGCAACCGGCAGTGACGGTAACAGGATCAGCGTGCTGACCCGATGACAGTCAATCGCAAGAGCCGCGCTGCGAGGCAGACCCGCAAGGGCGTTTTGCGCTTCGCGCCGAACTTCACCGCCTATGTCATTCCTCCCAATGTGGTCTGTCTTTATTCCGAGAATCGCAAGTTCTTCCTGCACGGCGATCTGTATTGTGCCGTAGCCACGGCGATCGGAAAAAACGGAAGGGCTGCGCCAGAGATCGTTCGCCAGCTTTCAAGGAGTTTTCCCGCCGACAAGATCGAGGAAGCGATCAAGCGGCTGTTGGAGCGCCGTTACGTCGTTAGCGGAGCACCGCACGCATTCGCGGGCGCCGTCGATGGATATTGGGCGAGCCTCGGCCTGCCTCCGGAGGTCGCGGAGCAGAATCTCCGCAATTGCCCTGTGCGGGTGGAATCGATCGATGTCAAAGGCGGCAGGGAACTGAGCACGGCCTTGAGCAAGCTTGGCGTTCAGATCACCAAGCGGTCGCCCAGGCTCATCATCACGCTGGTGAACGACTATCTTGATCGACGGCTCGCCGAGCTGAACGCGGAGCGCGTCGCCGATGGGACGCCGTGGCTCCTGGTGCAGCCGTCCGGCGTGATTCCGTTGGTGGGACCTGTGTTCAAGCCGGGCGAGAGCGCCTGCTGGACCTGCCTGTTCGATCGCATGATACGCAATCGGGAGATCAAGGGATTTCTCGACCGCGGACCGGCGCAAACCGTCGCCGTATCGCCCCTGGTCCACGACACCGTTGGGCAGACCGCGGTTCACTTCGCTGCCGTGGAGATCACGAAGGCGATTGCCTCGGGTTTTCGCACCGACCTGCGCGACCACATCGCAAGCTTCGACCTGACTGGTGCCGTCATCGCCAAGCACTACGTCGCGAAACGCCCGCAATGTCCCACGTGCGGCAGCAAGAAGCTACAGAGCCCGCGCCGGGCGGCGACCCCGATTGAGATTGCCGAGGGCAGAAAGCTCATCGTCACCAGCGGCGGATACCGCACCGTGACATCGCGAACCACCGTCGCGCGGTTCCGCAAACACGTAAGTCCGCTGACCGGCGTCGTTTCGCGGCTCGAGCGGATCGAGGCCGATCTGCCGATGAATACGAATTTCTTCGCCTACCACAACTTCTCCGCGCCGGCCTGGAACGTTGACCAGCTCAGATCCGGACTGAGCGGCGGCAGCTTCGGCAAGGGTTCCACAGCCGAACAGGGCGAGGCCAGCGCGCTGATGGAGGCGATCGAGCGCTATTCGGGCATTTTCCAGGGCGACGAGATCAGGGCGAAGCGCCGCTTTACCGATTTCGCTCCCGGTGACGCTCTTCTTCCCAACGACGTCCAGCTTTTCAGCGAGACGCAATTTCAGAACAGGCATGCCCCGCAGCCGGACGATTCACACCCGGTTCCCGAGCCGTTCGATCCCTCGACAAGAACCGAGTGGTCGCCGGTCTGGTCGTTACGCGACAAGCGTTTCAAATATCTTCCGACCGGCCTGCTGTACTTTTTCTATGGCGGCTTCCACACGGATTCCAACGGATGTGCGGCCGGCAACACCCGTGAGGAAGCCATCGTTCAAGGCTTCCTCGAACTGGTCGAACGCGATGCCTACGCCATCTGGTGGTACAATCGGCTGCAGCGCGCCGAAGTCGACCTCACGCAATTCGACGATTCCTATGTGCGGGATCTGCAAACCCAGTTTGCCGATGTGGGGCGCAGGCTTTGGGTGCTCGACATTACCAGCGATCTCGGCATTCCCTCTTACGTGGCGATCACGCACTGGATGCAGAACGGACACGAAAATATCGAGTTCGGCTCCGGCTCGCATTTCGATCGCCGCATAGCGCTGCTGCGTTCCCTCACGGAGCTGACCCAGTTCATGTCGATCGGCATGATGGGCGGCGGAAGCGGCGAGAAGCCGACGCTTGACGGTGTTACGCCGCTGCGGCTCGACGACTATCCCTTCCTGATCCCCAGCGACAATCCGATCGTCCCGCCGGCACCAAGCCTCAAGGTTCACGATAATACGAGCGACCAGGTCAATGCCTGCATCGAGATTGCGACCGGCGCGGGACATGATTTCCTCGTGCTCGACCAGACGCGGCCCGACGTCGAAGTCCCCGTCGTCAGAGTGCTCGTTCCGGGCTTGCGGCATTTCTATCGCCGCTTCGCGCCCGGCCGGATTTACGATGTTCCGGTGAAGCTGGGATTATTGGAACGCTCGCGACTGGAAAGCGAACTCACTCCGTTTCTTCCACACACCTGAAGGTCGGCTTCCGTGCGCGTTCTCCGGAAAAAGCCGGCCAAGAAGATCGCACCAGTCATCGTCGCCCGATTGAACGGTCGTTTTTCCCTGCATATGCAGGCCGACGGAAGCATCGCCGCTGCCCTCGGCGGCTATACGGTCAATCTGGGACAATTCAGCGCGGCTGCGATCGACCGTGCGGGACACCTCGCCTCCGGCCTGCCGCTCGCCTCCTTTGCCGGCAGAAGTGCCCTCGCGAGGCAGGTTCATGCCCTGGTGCAGCGACTGGCGCGGCACGGGCTTATCGAATACCGCCTATCCTCTCCGCGCGAGGAGCAGGACCTCGTGATCATCGAGCCGCAGCTCGCCGAATACTGGCCGCAGCGCGCAAAGCTGGGGAACGGTGATACCATCGTGTTGTCGCGCTTCGCCTATCTGCGCCGGCGCGGCAACGAGATGGTGCTGGAATCGCCGCGCGCCGGGGCGCTGTTTCGGATTTGCGATCCCGCCATCGCGGCCACCCTCGCGGCCCTGTCGCAGCCCCAGCAGGTCAGCAAGCTTCGTCGCCACGCAACCTTCCTGAATCTCGATCTGCTCGGATTGCTGCTCGACAGCCAGATGCTGATCAAGCTCAATGCGAAAGGCGGCGACGGCCTCCGGGAGAACGAAGGCGACGGCAACCTCGTTCTCTGGGATTTCCACGATCTCGTGTTTCACACGCGGAGCACGGAGGGCCGGCATGCCGATCCGGTCGGCGGTGCGTTCACCTATGCGGGCGTCGTTCCACCGCTGCCTGCGATACGTCCGCGTTGGCCAGGCGAGAAGATCGCCCTCGACAAATTCTCCACGCGGGAGCCGGTCTCGCCCTTCGCGAAGCTGTTGCGTGAACGCCATTCAATACGAGACTTCGACGACCAGCACCCGGTCACGCTCGCCGAACTCGCACAGTTTCTCGACACCACCGCCCGCGTGCTATCGGAATGGAAGAGCGGAGCGAGTTTTGACGACGGCCCTGAAGTCACCTACAGCGCGAGGCCCTATCCATCGGCGGGCAGCGCTTACGAACTGGAATTGTACCTGGCGGTCTCGAACTGCGAGGGGCTTGCGCGCGGATTTTACCATTACGATGCAGGCGGTCACGCATTGGTGGCGATCGGCGCTTCCGCCCACCAGCTCCAGGCGCTCTCGACGGCGGCCGCGTTTGCCATGGACGCGCCCGGCCCGCCGCAGGTCCTGATCACGATCGCCGCGCGTTTCGGGCGGGTGTCCTGGAAATACAGCTCAATCGCATATTCGCTGATCCTGAAGGATGTCGGCACCATGATCCAGACGTTCTATCTGGCGGCGACTGATATGGGCCTTGGCGGCTGCGCCATCGGCACGACCAACATCGATCTGTTTGCGAAAATCACCGAGCTCGAATTTCATGTCGAGAGCCCGGTCGGTCAATTTGCACTCGGACGCGGCAAGAAACCGCTGGCTGCAAGCTAGAGAGCCAGCTCGGCGTTTCAGGCGGACACGTTTGAGCCCGCCGATCGTGGCGTGTCTTGCGTCCATTCGGGCCAGACCCTGCCGCCGAAGAGCGCTTCTTGGCTTGCAAGCGCCCATCGTTCGAGTCAGGACATGGCCGGGAGGTTCACCATGCTGCTTGAAACCGGGCTTCGCGGTGGCGCATTGGCGCTCCTCGGCATGCTTGCGATCATCGGATTTCCCGGCACGCTCCGATCGCCGATCGGTCGCGTCACACTGCTCTTCGATCTCTGTGTGATCGCGTTCCTGATCGAAACGGCGCCCGAAATCCACGAAATGCTCGCCTGGTGGATCGTTCCGCTGCGGATCCTCAGCAATTCGATCGCAGGCGTGTTTGTCGCCTGGGCCGAGACAGCCTTTGCCGACAGCAACCCGCCGACGCGCTGGCGGTGGGCCGGCTTCGTTGCCATGCTGCCGCTCGCAGCCGTGGCCACCTTGTCCGGCTCGGCCGTGGCCTGGAACGCGACGCATGCCGCGACGCTGATCCTGGTGATCTTCGAGACCGCTCGGGTGCTTGCCGGGCGCAAGGCAGACCTGGTCGAGGGGCGGCGGCGCGTAAGGATCGTGTTCGCCTGCGGCATTGGTCTCGTCATCCTTGGCACGACGGTGCTGGACGCTGCCGGCGTCCGCTGGCTGCCCGAACTCTCTGCCGTGCTCGGCCTGTCCGTGGTCGCGGTTCTGATCCGCCTGCGCACGCTTGTGCCTGAGCCGGCACTCCAGCCGGCACCCTCCGCGCCGACCACGCTGGCGATGCCCGTGACAGCGGAGATGGGCCCGGAGGAGCGCCAATTGGCAGAGCGGCTGCGGCAGGCGATGGAGCACGAGCGCGCCTACCGCGACATGGACCTTTCGGTGGATCGACTGGCCGAGCAGTTGGGCGCGCCCGCCTACCGCCTCCGGCGGCTGATCAACCAGCGGCTCGGCCACCGGAACTTCACCGAATTCGTCAACCAATACAGGATGAAAGAGGCGCGGGCGGCGTTGTCCGACCCTGCGCAAGCGCGTGTCCCGGTGCTGACCATCGCCCTTGACGCCGGTTGGGGATCGATCGGTCCGTTCAACCGCGCCTTCAAGGCTCAGGCCGGCGAAACGCCGACTGAGTTCCGCCGTCGGGCACTGGCCGATTTCGCAATCGGCCATCCCTTGCCGGATTCGGCCAGGGCGGACGCGACTTTCGACAAGACCGCCACATCGACATGAGGCCTGATCCTGGCACGACCAGGAGGACGGCATCATGCCCATCGCGAAGCCAGGCTATCGCCTTTTCTATATCGACAACCTGCGCTGGTCGGCGATCAGCCTGGTCGTCATCATGCACGCGGCCGTGACCTACTCGCCCTTCGGCAGCTGGTACTACCGTGAGCATCCCGAACTGGGCCTCGGAGCGAAGTTCGGATTCGCCGCCTATCAATCCTTTCAGCACGCGGTTGCGATGGGATTGCTGTTCGGCATCGCCGGCTTCTTTGCGGCCGGCGCCATCGCACGCAAGGGCGCCGGCGCTTTCATGCGCGAGCGCCTGTGGCGGCTCGGCCTGCCGCTGCTGCTCTATATGACGGTGATCGGCCCGCTGACCGAGTATTTCGTCGCGGGGTCGTGGCAGTCGAACCCGCGGCGCACATTCATGCAGGATTGGTGGTTGCACCTCCGCTCGGGGGAGCTTCTCGACGAGTCGGGTCCGCTCTGGTTCTGCCTTGTGCTTCTCCTGTTCTCGGCCATCTACGCCGCGCTGTGCCAGGTGCGCCCGGTCCGGCTCGTCCCGCGGCAGCCCCCGTCCACCGGGGTCGTGTTGGGCTACGCGATCCTGATCGTCATCGTGACCTTTGCGGTGGGCGCTGCCTTTCCGGACGCCACGACCGTTCTCAACATCGATGTGCACGACTTTCCGCAATACCCGTTCATGTATGTTGCCGGTATAGCGGCGTGGAGAGCTGATTGGTTGCGCCAGATTCCGTGGCGCGTCGGAAGGCGTTGGCTGTGGGCAGGCTTCGTAGCCGGCGGTGCGCTGTGGATCGTCCTGCTCGCCACGGGCGGCGCCATGAGCGGAGACGTGTCCGCCTATCAGGGCGGTTGGCACTGGCAGGCCGCCGGCATGGACGCCTGGCGATCATTCACCTGTCTTGCGTTGACGCTTGGGGCGATCACCCTCTACCGGGAATGCTTCAACAGCCAAGGTGCCTTGGCGTCCTTCCTGACGCGCAATGCGTTTGGCGTTTATGTCCTGCACGCTCCGATCTTGATCGCGGTGACGCGTTTCCTGCATGACTGGCCCGCTTCCGTCGGCATCAAATTCGCGGTGGCCGGCATAGGCGGGGTGGTGTTCAGCTTTCTCCTCGTCGGTCTCGTCGCTCAGCGAACACCCGGCTTGCGCGCGGTTCTTTGAGCGACGACGGCAGGTTCCAGGAAGGGCTGGGGTATGATCCGGAAACATGCGAAGCGGTTTTTCCTCGCGACAAACGCGGAACGCGTTTGCGCGGAGATCATGCTTAAAACAAGACGCCAACGCGCGATGAAGTCAGACTGAACTCCAATTTTGAAAGAAGAAAATGACTCGTTAGCCGGCTCGGGCGATTCCCATGATTTGATCGATCGATTTGGTCAGGACCTCAGGAGTTGGCGACCTTGCTGCGGCGGCGAAGTTCATCTGCAAGAGCCGCCTCTGCCGGAATGCCGGCGTCAAGTCCTTCCACGATCGCCTCCAGCACCCCGGCCACCCCGGCACTGGTTGCCCAGCCAAGATCGGATGCTTGTCCCGAGAGCTGATCGATGATTGCTTGGGCCAGATTAGCCGATCGAGACGGATCGACGTGAAGCGCCTCGCGCACGAGCGGCAGGCGATAGAGCGCGAAAATATCGGCTTTGACGTTGCCCGTGCAAATGTCCTGGATCGCGAGGCGGATTTGCAAGGTCAACAGGTCCGGTGACAGGAATCGGTCTTTCGGAACATCAAGGCGCTCGAATTCTTCAGGGGTCCAGGTGTCGTGGCTCATGTCGCGCCGGTCATAGAAGCGCGCGACCGAAGGCGGCAGCGGGTCACAAAGCCTGATGAGCGCGAAGGTTACCGGCCCCATCGTCGGCGTCACGTCATCCGGATGCCAGACGTTCTGGCGCCGGACTGCCGTCGCATCGAGGAAGGCGGTCAGCAGTTCGTCGAGCGCGCGCGCGGCGGCGTCGGAGCCGTCAGCGGCCAGAATGTCGCAAAATTCCGTCTCGCCAACGGCTTTGCCGCGATAATGGAGGGTCGGAAGCCAGCGGTCGTCAACGACGATTTCATCGAGATGTTCGCGCGCCTCGCGCGCCAATTCGTGCAAGCCCGCGATAATGCGGGCTGGCTCTTTCGACCCGATCTTGACATAGCCGCGCCTGATCGCTTCGGCGAGGCTGTCGATTCTCTTCACTTCCGCATTCTGGGCTGCGACGTCCGCCACGACACGGTAAGCCAAGGGAATCGGCGCACCGAGACCGCCGACGCTGGATGCCGTCATGGGCGGCAGGTCGAATTCCAGCCGATGGTTGAACGGAGTGATCGCGAAGGCGCGGTCGTGAAGGTGGACCAGCTCATGCGGAAACAGACTCGGCTCAGGAAAGGACCATGTGCCGGTCTTGGGATCGACCAGTTGATAGGTTTGGCCCACGTCACCGGCAATGGAGAGTTCGCGGATGGTTCCGTCGCGCGACAGGACGACAAATCGGTCATGCACGATCCAGGCTATCGAATCCGCTGAACCGGCGGAATGCGCGGACCAACCGTTCAAGACGCTGGCGACGAAGCAGCGCTGTCTGTCGTCGAAATGATCCCAGGGAAGCGTTGAAAAAGGTCTTGGCCGCAATTTCCAGAACAATTGCGTCGTCTCAGCGAACAGAATCGGAAAATGCACGCGGCCGAAAGCAGGATTGAAAGCGGGCGCCTCTCGCGTTTCAAGCGGGTCGAAATAGGTGTCTTCCAGTTGCTTTTCGCGGCTTGCGCGCCATTCCCCCTCGCGGCTCGCAAAGCCAGCCTCGACGCCGGGAAAAACCAGTCCGATCTCCTTGCGCGCCTCGGCCAGTTCGGCGTCATTGAAACGTAGCGTATTGATCCTGCGCAATGTCTCGGCGTTCAAGGGCTTGAACCCAATGGAACGCGTGAGACGGGGCTTATCCGTTACGTCCCAAACCCCGAGACCGAACGCGAGGGCGGCGTCCGGCTCACGCCCGAACAATTGGCGCAGCCGGCCGCCAAGCCCATGCTCGCGCGCATCGGAATCGACGGCGACGGGATCGAAGGTGCGAACAATCGCGTGCGTTCCGTCCGGGCTGATCGACTGGACCGGAAAGGTCGTATAGACCGACGGCTCGATTTGCCGTTGGATCACCTGCATCTCGAGCCGCGCGGTGTCCAGGTCGATCACGGCGACGCCGACGGTTGTGTCCCGCGCCATGGTCGTGATCGCCTTGTTGTGTTGCCTGCTCCATACCCATTCCGGTCCGTTGACGCTGAATTCGAATGGCGCCACGAGTTGGCCGTCGGCCCGGAAAGTTGCGCGCGCGCCGCGGTCGAACCGTATGCGTCGCAGGCCGTTGGGTTCAACCGGCGCATATGTCAGCCAGAACTGATCGGCCCCGGCTTCCCCACGAAGAGGACCGTCGGAAAAGGGGATCGAATCCCAGGGAGCTCCGCTTTTATTCAGGACATCGTGATCGCGGTGGAGGAGCTGGAAAGCGCCATCCTGCTGCGTCTGGATCAGGTTGTATCTGGCGGATTCCTGAAGTGTCGGTATCTCGAGGACCGCGATCAGGCCGGGATTGCAGTGATAGGCGACCGCCCGCCTTCCGTCACGGGAAACTGCGATGCGGTCCGCCGCTTGCTTCAGCCGGCCGCGCTTGATCACCTGACGAGAGCTGAGGTCGACAAGCGCAATGCCCATTTTATTCGAGAGGAGAAGGCAGCGGTCGTCGCCGACGCGCGTGCAATCCTGAATCCTGGCGTCGGCGAATATGGCGAGTTTCTGTTCTTCCGCGAAGCCGTCGGAAATGGCGATCGCGCTTCCAAGCGTTCCGTTGATTGGGCGAACGACGAACACATTCATAAATTGCTTTCCGCGCAAATGATCGCGTCGAAGGTTGGTCCAGAATAATTACGTTTGTGAAAACGCGATCCATTAGGTGAATGTGACGTTAGTGCGAGATTTCGTTGATCATCTAGGCCCTTGCACAGCTGCTCGCTCGGGCCTGCGCCTCCGAAGCGCTGGCTGCATGGTACGAAAGTAGGCACCCGCGACTCTGGTCACGGCACGAATTCCTGCGGCGCAACATCCGGTTGTTAAGCTTTTTCTGAGACTTTGCGGCTGGCGCTAATGCCTGGAGTTCCGACGGTCCCATGTTCACGCTTCGATCGATTGCCGCTCGCCTGATTCTGGCGATTTCACTGACCGTTGCAGTCGCCTGCGCCATCCTCGGCGGCTTCTCGATCAGCCAGCAACGTGCGCTGACCCGGCTCGCGCTCGATCAGCAGCTCAAGCTGCAATATGACAGCGTGATTGCAGCGATCGACTACGAGGGCCGCACCGCGCTTGCGGTCTCGGCCGTCATCGCCGCCCTGCCGCCGGTCGAGGACGCGATCGCCAAGGGTGACCGCGACGGCCTCGGGAAGCTGCTCGCCGCCCCCTGGGCGTCGATCAAGGCGCAGGGCATCCCGCTGATCTCGTTCTGGCAGGCCCCGGCGACGAGCTTCTACCGGGTCCACGCGCCGAAAACCTTCGGCGACGACGCTTCCACGCGGCGCACGACGGTGGTGGAGTCGATCAAGGCCGGCAAGCCGATCGTCGGCGTCGAGCCCGGCCGCGAAGCGCTTTCGATCTTCGGCATGACCCCGGTGATGCACGACGGCAAGACGCTGGCCAATGTCGACATCGGCGTCGCCTTCGGCAAGGAATTCGTCGATCGCGCCAAGAAGCGCTTCGGCATCGATCTTGCCGTGCATTCCTTCGACGGCCAGAGCTTCAAGCGGCTGTCGTCCACCTTCGGCGACACCGCCGTCGCGACCCCCGACGAGCTCAAGAGCGTGATGAACGGGACAGCGGTATTGCGGGACGCGACGCTCGACGGCCATGCGGTCGAACTCTATCTCGGCCAGATCAAGAACTATGCCGGCGAGCCGGTCGCCGTGCTCGAGATCATCAAGGACACCAGCGATTATGCGGCCGCTGCCGCGAGTGCGCAGCGCAATCTGATCCTCGGCGTGGTCGCGATCCTGGCCGCAGCCGTGCTGCTCGCGTTCCTGCTCGGCCGCGGCCTGTCGCGGCCGCTCACCGCGATCACCGCCGTGATGAACCGCCTGTCCAGCGGCGACACCAGCGTCACAATTCCCGGCAGCAAGCGCCGCGACGAACTCGGCACCATGGCGAAGGCGGTCGACGTGTTCCGCCGCGGCATGATCGAAGCCGCCTCGCTGCGCGACGCGCAGGAGGCCGACAAGGTGAAGGCGGCGGCCGACAAGCAGGCGCTGCAGCGGCAGATGGCCGACCGTTTCGAAGCCGACGTCAAGGGCATGGTCGCCGCCGTCGCGCAGTCGTCGGGCGCGATGCAGCGCGTCGCCAACGAGATCGCGACCAGCGTCAACGGCACCTCGGAACGGACCTCGGCCGCGCCGCCGCGTCGGAGGAAGCGTCGGCCAGCGTCAACGCAGTCGCCGCCGCAACCGAAGAGCTGGCGTCCTCGATCACCGAGATCGGCCGCCAGGTCACCCATTCCAGCCGCGTCGCCGACGGCGCCGTGGCCAAGGCGATGGAAACCACCGAGATGGTGACGAGCCTTGCCGCGTCAGCCGAGAAGATCGGCGACGTGCTGCGCCTGATCAGCGCAATCGCCAGCCAGACCAACCTGCTGGCGCTCAACGCCACTATCGAAGCGGCGCGCGCCGGCGATGCCGGCCGCGGCTTTGCCGTGGTCGCCGCCGAGGTGAAGGACCTGGCGAGCCAGACCGCGAAGGCGACCGAGGAGATCGCCGGCCAGGTCGGCGCGATCCAGTCCGCCACCGGCAATTGCGTCAGCGCCATCGGCGACATCAGCGGCACCATCCGCGAGATCTCGGCGATCGCCACCGCAATCGCGGCCGCCGTCGAGCAGCAGGATTCGGCGACGCGGGAGATTGCCCGCAGCGTGCAGCAGGCGTCCTCCGGGACCGGCGAAGTCTCCGCCAATATCGCCGGCGCGAGCGAGGCCGCCGGCCAGTCCCGCGCCCTCACCGGCAATGTGCTGGATACCTCCGGCCAGCTCGGCGATCACGCCTCCGCATTGTCGCACAGCGTGGACACGTTCCTTGCGGGACTGCGCAACGCGGCCTAAGCGGCGGCGCTCGGGCTCAAGTCACGGCCAGGGCAGCACGGGCGGCGGCGCCGAGCGATCGGCCTTGTCGTCCGGCCCTGCCCCGGATCGCCCCCAACTCGCCATGAACGGCATTCTGAGCAACCCTGACAGCGACTGCTTCTCGGCGTCATCAAAACCGTCGAGGCCATAGCGCAGCTCCGCGAAGCGCGGACCGTGATTATAGGTGCCGCCGAGCCGGTCCCAGATCGAGAGCAGGTTGGAGTAGTTGCTGTCGGTCTCCGGCTGGTGACGGGAGTGATGCATCTTGTGCATGTTCGGCGTCACGGAGAGGAGCCGCAGCCAGCGGTCGAGCCGTTCCGGCAGGCGGATGTTGGCGTGCTCGAATTGCGCATTCAGCGCCGACAATGTCAGGTAAGTCACAAGCACCCAGGCCGGCGTTCCGAACACCAGCACAGCGGCGATATGCCAGCCGATCCGCCACAGCGTCTCCCCGGGGTGCTCGCGGAAGGCGGTGGTGACGTCGACGAAGCGGTCGGCATGATGCATGCGGTGGAAGCGCCACATCCAGCCGAGTTTGTGCATCGAGACGTGGGCGAAATAGGTGAACAGGTCGAGCCCGATGATGCCGAGCAGCAGCTGGCTCAAGGGTGACAGGCCGAGCCAATGCGACAGGCCGAATTTCGCGTCGAGCGTCCATTGCACGGCCAACGGCGACAGCGGACTGAGCAGCAGGTTCACGCCGAGGAAGATCACGGTGATGGCGGCGTTGCGGCCGATATTGCGCATCCGCTCAGCGCGCGCGTAGCCGAACAGCGGAAACGCAGCCTCGAACAGCAGCACGATCGCGAAAGATGCCAGCAGGAACGCGATGCGCGCACCGATCGACGGCAGCTCGACATTGACGATCTCGCCTGCCCCCGGGTGCCACAAAAGCTTCGCAAAACCGATCATGCCGATGCTCCCCTCGCTTTACAAAACGAATATTCGTTCTTTATACTGACGACAGACGATCGTCAAGACGGCTCCCATCGCCGGATTTCCGCCCGACGACCAACAAGGACCGACAATGCCGAAGGTGAAGCCCGAAACCCTGGCGATCCGCCGCGACGAGATCCTGCAGGCCGCGGAGATCTGCTTTGCGCGCCAGGGGTTTCACCAGACTACGATCCAGGACGTGATCAAGCAGTCCGGGCTCAGCGCCGGCTGCATCTACGGGCATTTCAAGAACAAGGAGGACCTGATCCAGGCGATGGGAGAAAGCCGCCACGGCCGCGACAGCGCGCTGCTTGCGGTCAAGGGCCCGTCGGATGACGTCGTGCAGAACCTGCGGTCGATCGCCCGCGCCTTTCTCGGCGACCTGCAGAAGGAAGAGGGCCTGCGCGCCCGCCGCGTCGCGTTGCAGCTCTGGGCGGAAGCGCTGCGCGACGACGTGGTCCGCGACCAGGTGACGAGCGGCATCCGCCAGCCGATCGCCCTGATCGTGGACCTGCTGCGGCGCGGCCAGAAGAGCGGCGCGATCGATCGCAGCGTGCAGCCGCGGGGCGCAGCGCGGGCGATGGTCGCGATGTTCCAGGGCATCGTGCTGCAACGGCTGTGGGGCGAGACGGTCTCGACGGCGGAGGCCATGCAGGCCTTCGATATCTTCCTCGCCGGCCTTGCCGCCAAGCGCTGAGGGGGGACGCGATGATCATCCACGACCTCTTGCTTGGCATCGTCACCGGTCTCGCCGGCGGCCTGACCGCGGGACTGCTCGGCGTCAGCCCCGGCGGCGGACTGGTCGTGTTCTCGGTGCTGCTGCTCCCCGCCGGCCAGCACGTCGCGCAGGGCATCTCGCTGGTCGCGCAGGTGCCGCCGACCAGCCTCACCGGAATCCGGCGCTATTGGCAGAGCGGCAACCGCACGCCGCTGCGCTGGATCGTTCTGCTCACGATTGGCTTCGTCGCCGGCGGCGCGGCGGGCGCGCTCGCCGCCAATCATGTCACCGAGCCAACACTGCGCTGGACCTATGTGGCCTATCTCGTCGCGCTCGACGCGATGCTGATCCTGCGCGGCGGACACGACAAGAAAGTGCATGAGACTGACGGCGCCGTGCGCGACATATCCTGGCCGGCGCTGCTCATTGTCGGGCTGCTGGCAGGCCTGTCGTCAGGCTTTCTCGGCATCGGCGGCGGGCTGGCAACAGTGGTGGGATTAAGCGCCGTGCTCGGGGTACCGCAGCACCAGGCGCAGATGGCGAGCCTCGTGATGTCGTTGATCCCGACCACGATCCCATCGGCCTGGATCTATTGGAGCGAGGGTTCGCTCGCATCCTGGCCGGTGCTGGCTGGCGTGATCGCCGGCCTGCTCGCCGGCACCGACCTCGGCGCCCGCGCCGCCAACTGCATCGACCGCGCGCGGCTGCGCGGCGCGATGATCTTCTTCGTGTCGCTGATGGCGGTCTATATGACCTTCAAGGCAGTGTGGTAGACAGGCGCGACAGTCCTCCTCGCGGAGCCCGCCATGCGCAAGCCGACAACATCGACCAGCAAGGCGACACGACGACCGTCGGCAAAATCGGCGGAAGCGCTGTTCGATGCGTACCCTGCCCCCGTCAAGGCGAAGCTGCTGGCGCTGCGGCGTTTGATCTTCGAGACCGCGAAGACGACGAAGGGCGTCGGCGGGCTGGAGGAGACGCTGAAATGGAGCCAGCCGAGCTACCTCACACCGGAGACCGGGAGCGGCAGCACGGTCCGGATCGACCAGGTGAAGCCGGCCACCGATCAGGTCGCGGTCTACTTCCATTGCCAGACCAATCTGGTCGAGACCTTTCGCGAGCTCTATCCCGAGCTCAGCTACAGCGGCAATCGCGCGATCCTGCTCGATGTCGCCGGCAAGCTGCCGGAGCCCGCGTTGCGCCATTGCATTGGGCTGGCGCTGACCTATCACCTGAACAAGCGGACGACGAGCAGCAGCGCGTAACCCCACCGTCATTGCGAGGAGCGAAGCGACGAAGCAATCCATCTCGCCGCCTATGAGGACAGATGGATTGCTTCGCTGCGCTCCCAATGACGGGAGTGAGAAGCAGTTCCGCTACGCCACCAGCGCCGTCGCGACGCGCTGTGCCTTCAGCAGGCTGATGACCTCGGCGTTCGGGCGGGCGCGGCTGAACAGGAAACCCTGGCCCTCGTGGCAGCCTTCGGCGCGCAGGCAGCTCAGCTCGGCTTCAGTCTCGACGCCCTCGGCGGTGATGGTGACGCCAAGCCCCATGCCGAGGCTGACGATCGAACGCACGATCGCCTGCGCGTCCGGGTTCGCATCGAGGTCGCGCACGAAGGACTGGTCTATCTTGATCTTGTCGAACGGGAAGCTGCGCAGGTAACTGAGGCTCGAATAGCCGGTGCCGAAATCGTCCATCGACATCCGCACCCCGAGCGCGCGCAGCGCATGCAGCGTCGCCAGCACCTGGCTGCTCTTCTCGAGCAGCAGCGTCTCGGTGATTTCGAGCTCGAGCCGCCGCGCCGGCAGGCCGGATTGCCGCAGCGCGTCGGTGACCAGCGCCAGCAGATTGCCGGTGCGGAACTGCAGCGGCGACAGATTGACCGCGACGCGCACGTCGTCAGGCCATTGCGCCGCGTCCATGCAGGCACGGCGCAGCATCAAGCTGCCCAGCGGATTGATCAGGCCGGTCTCCTCGGCAACCGGAATGAACTCGCCCGGCGAGATCATGCCGCGCTCCGGATGCGGCCAGCGCACCAGCGCCTCGAGGCCGGTGATGCGGCCGGTCGCAAGATCGACCAGCGGCTGGTAATAGGGCCGCAGGCCTTCGTTCTGGATCGCATCGCGCAGATCGATCTCGATCTTGCGGCGGCTCTGCGCGCGCGCGTCCATCTCCGCCTCGAAGAAGGAGAAGGTGCCGCGGAACTCGCTCTTGGCGCGCGACAACGCCATGTCGGCGCTCTTCAAGAGCTTTTCCGAATCCTCGCCGTCGCCGGGCGACATCGCGATCCCGATGCTGGCGCCGATCACCACCGAATGTCCCTCGAGCAGATAGGGCTCACCGATCGCATCCAGGATCCGCCGCGCCAGCAGCACGGCGTCCTCGGGCCGCATCACGCCGCCCTGCACGATGGTGAATTCATCGGAGTTGAGGCGGGCCAGCGCGTCGTCATCGCGCAGCGTCGAGCGCAGGCGCTTGGCGACGGCGCGCAGCAATTTGTCGCCGATGCCGTGACCGAGCGTGTCGTTGACCGCCTTGAAATTATCGAGCCCGAGCATCAGCACCGCGACCTTGTCGGTCGAGCGGCGGGTGTGCTGCAGCATCTCGTCCATCTGCTGGCGCAGCAGGTTGCGGTTCGGCAGCCCGGTCAGGCTGTCGTGCTGGGCCATGAAGGCGAGCCGCGCCTCGGCGCGCTTGCGCTCGGTGATGTCCATCAGCGCGAGCAGCATCGCCGGCTGGTCGCCATGCATCAACTGGCGCGAATAGATCGCAAGGTCGATCAGCGTGCCGTCCGCGCGCACATGCTTCCAGGTCCGCGCCGCCTGCTCGTCGCTGGTGCGGCCGGCCGCCCACGGCAGCTCGGCATCGAACGCCTGCAGGCTCCTGATCGTCATCCGCTCGAATTCGGCACGGACGTAGCCATAATGCGCGATCGCGGCGTCGTTGACCGCGAGGATGCGCTCGCCGTCGAGCGCGCACAGGATCATCGGCACCGGATTGCCGTCGAACAGCAAACGGAACGACGCCTCGCGCTGCTTCAGCTCGGTGATGTCGACGCGCAGGCCGACGATGCCGCCATCCGAGGTCAGCCGCTCCTCGATCAGCACCACGCGGCCGTCGGCCAGCACCTGCTCGTGCCGCTCGCCCGGCTGGTACATCTTCTGGAGCCGCTCGGCGATCCATTGCTCCTCGCGCCCGGCGGCCTCGGGATAATCGCCGCGCGCGACGCCGATGCGGATGGTGTCTTCCAGGCGCGCACCGTGCTCGAACAGATCGGAGCTGCGCTTGTAGATTTCCGAGTATTTCCTGTTCCAGAGGGTGTAACGGCCCTCGGGATCCAGGAACACGATGCCTTGCGGGAGAATGTCGATCGCCTCACGCAGCCGCGCATTCGACTTGCGGGCCTCGGCGATCGCGGCCTCGGCCTGCGCGCGCTGGCGCACCAGTTCGCCGATCTCGACGCCGGGGCGGCGCGACCGGCTGGATACTTTCGGCATCGGCTTGGGCCGCCGGCCCCGAGGATGGGACAGTTTGGCCTGCTTCGGTTTCTTGATCTTCTTTGGCCGCATCATCGGTATCGCACGCCCCACGCGCATTCCAGTTCGGCGATATATCTGCGATAAGTGTCTGAAAAATTGGTATCTCTTGGCGAATAGCTGCGCTGTTTGAGACATCCCGGCATGCCTGCTTTGCAGGCGCGTCCACGCCGAACACCGGTGGCCTGCCATCCGCAGGCGGCCCCACAGCGCAGATTTGCAGCATGGGAGCGCCGGAGCGTGGTGAAGGAAGGGTAAATCGGCGCGCGACTGCACATTGGACGCGCCGAAAGCACTTCCAGCGCATCAATGTTGGCCAGCGTGTGACAGGGTTATCGCGGGGTTAAGGCGCGACCGGCTCGCCTCGTCTTGCAGCTAATTGGTGATCTCGATCCGCGTGCCGCCGCGGCCATTGCGCTCGACCAGCCCATAGAGCTGTGCTGCGTGCGAGGGATTGAGCCGCACGCAACCATGCGAGGCCGGGCCGCCAAGACGGGTGAGTTCATAGGTGCCATGGATGGCAAAGCCGCCATGGAAGAAGATCGCGTAGGGCATCGGCGAGTTGTAGTACTTCTTCGAATACCAGCGGCGCGCCAGCATCTGCGGGCGGAACACTCCACTCGGCGTGCCATAGCCGCGCCGGCCGGTCGACACCGGCCAATTGTAGCGTCTCGCGCCGTCGACGCTGACCGCCATGCGCTGGGATGATTTATCGATGTGAACCACGATGTCGGCTCGCGCCGGAGACAGCGCCAATGTCGACGCCGCGATCGCGGCGGCAAACGCCAACCGTACGCAACATACGCTCGTCATAATAATGCCTACCCTGAAATTATTGCGCGCATGATGTCGCCTGCAACGCGCGCCTGTAAAGTGGCGTGGATCACATGGCAGCCCGGAAACCGCGGGTCATCTCGATCCGCCCTGTGGGCGATCAAGCGAATGGGATGAAGCCGCGGTCCGCCCGCTCCGAATCCATGCTAGCCTTGCGCAGACAGAGTGATCCGAATGACATCCCGCCTGCGTCTGATCCCGCTCCTGATGATCTCCGTCCTCGCCGCCTGCACCATCTCCGCGCGGGCGCAGGACAAGGGCTCGCTCAATCCGCAACCATTGCCGCCGCTCGCCAACCCTAACGATCCAACAATCGGGGCGAAGCAACTGTTCGCGCGCAAGGTGTTGCCGGCGGCGATGCCGACGCAATCGATCGGCGGCTACACCAAGGGCTGTCTCGCCGGCGCCGCGCAGATGCCGTTCGACGGCGCCACCTGGCAGGTGATGCGCCTGTCGCGCAACCGCTACTGGGGTCACCCCGCCATGATCGCGCTGTTGAAGCGGCTTGCCGCGAACGCGCACAAGGACGCCGGCTGGCCCGGCATCCTGGTCGGCGATATCGGCCAGCCGCGCGGCGGCCCCGCGCTGTCAGGTCATGCCAGCCACCAGATCGGGCTCGACGCCGACATCTGGCTGACGCCGATGCCCGATCGCAAATTGTCGCATGAGGATCGCGAGGAGATGTCGGCGGTGATGATGGTGCGCGACGACCGGCTCGATGTCGATCCGCGCGTCTTCACGCCCAGCCATGTGCTGGTGATCCGCGACGCGGCGCGGGAGCCGGCGGTGCAGCGCATCTTCGTCAATCCGGCGATCAAGAAGGCGCTGTGCCGCGAGGCCAAGGGCGACCGCGGCTGGTTGTCGAAGATCCGGCCGTGGTGGGGCCACGACTATCACTTCCACATCCGGATGCGTTGTCCGTCCGGCAGCCCGGCATGCGAGGGACAGAAGCAGCAAGCGGAGGGCGAAGGCTGCAAGCCGTCCGATCTCGCGTTCTGGTTCAAGGATTCGGTGCTGCATCCGAAGCCTCCGGCGAAGCCGCCGAAGCCGCGGCCGCCGATGACGCTGGCGCAGATGCCGGCCCCCTGCAGGACGGTGCTCAACGCACCCGACGCCAAGCAATAGCATCCATGCAATAACATCTTTGTCAGGCGGCTATGCCGGCCGGCTTGAACTGCGTTATGATCGCGCGTCGTCGCGCCGTAAGCGCGTTCGAGCGATGGATCGGGGCCTCTGATCTATTTCATCCGTCACAATTGCATTGGATCAGTCATGCGCAAATCGCTCCTCGCCGCATCGCTCCTGCTCGTCGCAGTTCCCGCATTCGCGGCGGAAGAACCGAGCGGCTGCGACAAGTTCAAATGGTCGATCGACCGCGCACGCGCCGCACTCACTGCGCCCGATCTCGCCAAGCTCGCCTCGGGCAGCGAGCAGACCGCATTGCCGTCGACCGCCATCACGCTGGCGCTGGTGGCCCCCGCCGATGCCAAATTGCCCTCGCCGC
Source organism: Bradyrhizobium acaciae (assembly GCF_020889785.1). GTDB lineage: Bacteria > Pseudomonadota > Alphaproteobacteria > Rhizobiales > Xanthobacteraceae > Bradyrhizobium > Bradyrhizobium acaciae. The sequence goes on along the minus strand of NZ_JACMYK010000039.1, from coordinate 12,828 downwards.
CGGAGCGCGCGCCGAAGGACGGCTCCTTCGCCGGCTTCGCCAGCTTCAAGGCCGCACCGAAGGCCGGCCTCTATACTGTCAGCCTCTCGGCCGGCGCCTGGGTCGACCTGGTGCAGGACGGGCATTTCCTGAAGCCGAAGGCGTTCAGCGGCGCGACCGATTGCGACGGCATCCGCAAGACCATGAAATTTGACCTCGCCGCCAGCCCGTTCGTGCTGCAGGTGACCGGCGCCAGGGAAAATTCGCTGTCGATCGCGATCCAGCCGTCCGATCAATAGGACGGCCTTTAGACAAGTAAGTCCCAGCCTGCTATGTTTGCAGTGCGATATCCCTGAGGACCGTAAGTCCTTCGGGGACCCGCGGAGCAGCGCTTCCGTCCGTCGCACCCAGACCCCACCAACGCCTGATTTGCGCGTGCCGTTCGCGCGCGAACGCGTACGGAGCGCTTTCCATGTCACGACTTTCGATTTCAAGGCTTACCGGACTTTTCACCGCCCTCGTCATCCTGCTCGGCGCGATTCATTCGCCGGCGCGAGCCGAGGACAAGGCGCTCACCGTGTTCGCCGCGGCCTCGATGAAGAACGCGCTCGACGAGATCGACGCGGCCTATACCGCCAAGACCGGCATCAAGATCAGCGCCAGCTATGCCGCGAGCTCGGCATTGGCAAGGCAGATCGAGCAGGGCGCGCCGGCCGACGTGTTCGTCTCCGCCGACACCGACTGGATGGACTATGCGATCAAGCAGAAGAACATCAATGAGCCGACGCGGGTGAACCTGCTCGGCAACTCGATCGTGCTGATCGCGCCGAAGGATTCCAGGATCGACAACGTCAACATCGAACCGGGCTTCGATCTCGCCAAGCTCACCGGTGACGGCAAGATCGCAACCGGCGACGTCAAGGCGGTGCCGGTCGGCAAATACGCCAAGGCCGCGCTCGAGAAGCTCGGTGCCTGGCAGGCGGCGGAGCCGAAATTCGCGATGGCCGAGAGCGTGCGCGCGGCGCTGACACTGGTGGCACGCGGCGAAGCCGTGCTCGGCATCGTCTATTCGACCGACGCCAAGGTCGAGCCGGGCGTCAAGATCGTCGGCACCTTCCCTGCCGACACCCATCCGGCGATCATCTATCCGGTTGCGGCGACGACGACCGCGAAGCCCGAGACCACCGACTACCTCGCCTTCCTGCGCTCGTCCGCTGCGAAGACGATCCTCGAGAAGTACGGCTTCAAGTTCCTGATCAGCCCGACGACCTGATGTTCGAGATCTCGCCGACCGAATGGACGGCGATCCTGCTGTCGCTGCGGGTCGCCGTCATCGCAACGCTGGTGGCGACCCCGTTCGGGATCGCGCTCGCCTGGCTGCTGGCGCGGCGCGACTTCTGGGGCAAGTCGCTGCTGGATGCCGCCGTGCATCTGCCGCTGGTGCTGCCGCCTGTCGTCACCGGCTATCTGCTGCTGCTGACCTTCGGCAAGCGCGGCTTGGTCGGCGGCTGGCTGGCCGACCATCTCGGCATCGTGTTCGCATTCCGCTGGACCGGCGCCGCACTCGCTTGCGGCGTGATGTCGTTTCCGCTGCTGGTGCGCCCGATCCGGCTCTCGATCGAGGCCGTCGACCGCCGCCTCGAACAGGCGGCCGAGACGCTCGGCGCCGCGCCCTGGCGGGTATTCGCAACGGTGACGCTGCCGCTGGCGCTGCCCGGCGTGCTGGCCGGCATGGTGCTCGGCTTCGCCAAGGCGATCGGCGAATTCGGCGCGACCATCACCTTCGTCTCCAACATTCCCGGCGAGACCCAGACGATTTCGTCGGCGATCTATTCGCTGATCCAGACACCCGACGGCGATATCGCCGCGGCGCGGCTCGTGATCATCTCGGTCGTGCTGGCGGTCGGCGCGCTGATCGCGGCCGAGGTGTTCGCGCGCCGCGCCACCGCGCGCCTGCACGGGCAATAACGATGCTGCGCGTCGACATCCAAAAGCAGCTCGGAGAGTTCGCGCTCGCGGCGTCGTTCACCAGCGAGGGCCGCGTCACCGGCCTGTTCGGTGCGTCCGGCTCGGGCAAGACGTCGCTGATCAACACCATCGCGGGACTGGTGCGTCCGGATCGCGGGACCATCGTGATCGACGGCGAGACGGTGGATGATACCGCGGCCGGCATCCACGTCCCGACCTGGCGCCGCCGCATCGGCTACGTCTTCCAGGACGCGCGGCTGTTTCCGCATCTCGATATCAGGCAGAACCTCGATTACGGCCGCCGCATGAACGGCCTCGCTCAGGATCCCGCGCAGCACAAGCGCGTCGTCGACCTGCTCGACATCGGCGCCCTGCTCGACCGCCGCCCGGGAAAGCTCTCCGGGGGCGAGCGCCAGCGCGTCGCGCTCGGCCGGGCGTTGCTGTCCAAGCCTCGGCTGTTGCTGTTGGACGAGCCGCTCGGTGCACTCGACGAAAGCCGCAAGCTCGAGATCCTGCCTTATCTGGTCCGGCTGCGCGACGAGGCCGGCGTCCCCATGGTCTATGTCAGCCACGACGCGGCCGAGCTGCGCCAGCTCGCCACCCAGATCGTGATGCTGCGCAGCGGCCAGGTCACCGCGTTCGGCGGTGTTAAGGTGTTGACGGGAGGCACATAGCTGGCTGCTTTTCCGAAAGTCGGCATAAGATAGCCCATCTTACCTGCTAGGCCTGCGTCGGGACGACCGATCGGGCGTGAGGAAAGGTGGATCGTGCGACTGACTGGCTGGGTATTGCTGCTGATCGGCGGACTGCTGTGCGCCACGATTTCGTGGGCGGCACTCGGCTTCCTGCTGATGGGCATCGGCCTGATCTCGCTCCAGGTCGCCGAGCGACGGCGCCGCCAGACGGATGGCACCTCCGGATTTACCCCTCCGCGCCTCAGCGCCGGGCTGCAGCCGCCGACCCTCGACCCGGGCCAGGATACAGGGCCCCAGCGTCAGCCTCGCCGGGTGGCCTGGCCCGACAAGAAAACGGACGCGCCCTACGACCGGGAGCCCTACGACCGGGAGATTTGGCGCCGGCTGGTCGAAAGCGACCCCGATCTCGCCCGGCTCGCCAGCGTGCTGGCCGATTACGGCCCGCAATATGTCGACGAGCTGGCGGCGAGCTACCTCGCCGCTCCCGACAAGAGCCGCCTTGGCGCGATCGTCGAGGGCATCATCGCCCGTGCCCGGGACGGTCAGCCCGTCTCGCCGCCTGCTCCGCCGGAAGGATCGCGGCCACCGCCGCCCCGGCCGGAGCCAAAGCAGGTGGCCGCCCCTCCAGCCAAGCCGGCAACTCCGCCGAGCAATCCCGCCGATGCACTGGAAGCGTCCCTGCTCGCCACGGTCGAGGAGGCGTCCGCCAGGATCGCCGCCGAACGCGCGGGTCTCTTCAAGCCTGCCAGGGAGCCTAACAAGGAGCCTGGCAAGGCAACCGATGGCCGGCCGTCGCCGGCGAGCCAGCGCGAACCGCTGTTCGGTCGCGCACCCCGGAACGCGAAGCCGGACGGGCCACCGCCAGCGGTGTCGGCCGTTCCACCGCCGATGCCGGCTGCACCGCCGCCAATGCCGCCTGAAACTCCCGCTGACCTCGAAGCATCGCTGATCGCCGCCGTCAGCGAGGCCTCCGCCAGACGGGCGGACTTAGCCAAGCCTCCGCAGATGCCGGAGCCGACGCCGCCGCCGGCGAAGCCCGAGCCCGAGATCCGCACCGTCGCACCCATCCTGCCGGAGCCCGTTTCGCCGCCACCGACGCCGCCTGCCACAGCGCCCCTTGCGAAGACGCCGCCTGCGAAGACAGCGGCCGATAATCTTGATGAGACGCTGCTCGCGGCGCTGGCCGAGATTTCCGGCCAGAAGATCAAGGACGAGCCGAAGCCCGACGCTGCGTCCAAGGGCCCGCCCGCCGACGACGGCCTGTCCGACATGATCAAGAAGTTCGCCCCGGATTCGACCTTCCTGCGCAAGCAGTGAAGCCGCGGCTCAGACGCCGGCGACCGACGCCCAGATATCGGAGAGCTTGCGCCGGACGGCCTGCATCCGCGTCTGCGGCACGACCTTATCCTCTTCCTCCGGCAGGCGCAGGCCGACGACATTGACGCGGCCGCCGCTGATGCTGCGCGCGACCAGCACGATTTCGTCGAGCGCGAGCTCAGCGCCTTCCTTCGGCGCACGGTCGAGATTGATGTCGAAATAGTCCGCGAGCGTCAGCTTTGCCTGATGCTCATCGACCTTGACGCCGTAGATCTCGGCGAGCTCGCCCAGCGTATGCTCGGCCGAGACCATGAAGTCGCCGAGCAGATGCGGGTCGGGCGCGCTCGACGGCGCCATGTCGACGAAGAAGCGATCGAGTGCCTCGGCGCGCTCGGGCGGCGCCAACAGATAGATGTAGTCGCCGGGCGCGACCGGATCGGCCTCGACCGGCGTCAGGATCCGCTCGTCGCGGATCACCAGCGTCGGCTTCGACCAGGACGGGATCAGCCCGCGGCGGAAATACAGGCTCTTCGGCCGCACCGGGTAGCCGACCAACTGCTGCTCGAGCTGGCCGGGCAGGTCCAGCTCGACGCGGCGCGGGCCGCGTTCGGCGCGCGGCAGCGCGACATGCAGCTTCCGCGCCGCCGGCGCCAACGTCCAGCCCTGCAACAGCAGCGAGATGATGACGACCACGAAGGCGACGTCGAAATAGAGATAGGCCTTCGACAGGCCGACCAGCATCGGGATCGAGGCGAGGAAGATCGCGACCGCGCCGCGCAGGCCGGTCCAGGCGATGAATACCTTCTCCCGCCAGTTGAACTTGAACGGCGCGAGGCAGATCAGCACCGCCAGCGGCCGCGCCACCAGCATCAGCGCGAACGCCACCAGCACCGCGCCGCCGGCGCTGGAGAGCAGCCGATGCGGCGACACCAGGAGGCCGAGCAGCACGAACATCACGATCTGCGCCAGCCAGGTCGCGGCGTCGAGGAACGTCACCACCGAATTATGCGCGCGGGTCGGCCGGTTGCCGATGATGATACCGGCGAGATAGACCGCGAGGAATCCCGAGGCGTGCACCATCTGCGAGCCGCCGAAGATCACCAGCGCCGCCGTGGTGACGAACGGCGCGTGCAGGCCTTGCGGCAGCGCCACGTAGTTCAGCGCGATCACCACCAGCCGGCCGCCGATCACCCCGATGATGCCGCCGAGCACCGCCTCCTGGATGAACTCCAGCGCGATGTGCGAGGCCGAGCTCTGGCCGATCGAGATGAACTCGACCAGCATCAAGGTGAGGAAGATCGCGAACGGATCGTTGGTGCCGGATTCCGCCTCCAGCGTGGCGCCGACGCGCGGGCGCAGGCGCAGGCCCTGGGTATGCACCAGCAGGAACACCGCCGCGGCGTCGGTCGAGGCCACGACGGCGCCGACCAGCAGCGATTCGGTCCAGTTGAGATCGAGCACATAGCGGGCGACCGGCGCCGTGATCAGCGCGGTCAACAGCACGCCGGCGGTCGCCAGCATCATCGAGGGCGCCAGCACGGTGCGGATGCTGGCAAACCGCGTCTTCAATCCGCCGTCGAACAGGATCAGCGCCAGCGCCACCGAGCCGACCAGATAGGTGGTGCGGACATCGTCGAACTGAAGATGGCCTGGCCCGGCGTCGCCCGCCAGCATGCCGACCAGCAAGAACACCAGCAGCAAGGGGGCGCCGAACCGCAACGCCAGCAGGCTGGACAGGATGCCGGCCATCACCAGCACCGCACCGAGCAGGATCGCTATACTGACGGAGTCGAGGGATGCCATGCGCCTTTGGAGGTCTCAAGGACTTGGGAGGTCTCAAATACTTGCAATTGCATCCTTATCGTCGCCACACTGGGACGCCAACCAATTTCTGAGATGAGCGGCAATGTGCCCGGTCCCGTGAGCCACAATGTCTCTGACGCGTGATCCACTCAGCGTCATTCCGGGGCTCGCGAAGCGAGAACCTCGGGTGCGCAATTGCGCACCGGGGAATCTCGATCCACAACTTCTGGATTCCCCGATGCGCGATTGCGCATCTGAGGTTCGCGACTTCGTCGCGCCCCGGAATGACGGAATGGGCTGTCAGGGACACAACACTAGGTGGCCTCGACACTGTGGTGTATCGATGGTCGCGAGCGCGCCAATGTGGGATTCTCCGCGCATCTTCGAATCACATTTGCCTGACCCGCGCTTCAAGTTGAGATTTTGCCGATGGACATGAGCTGGAAGGACGTCCTGGAATCGATCCAGTTGGCAGCGCGCTCGGTCGGGGCCGAGGTCGCGTCGCCCTGGTTCTATCTGCAGTTCGGCATCATCCTCGCCGCCGCGGGCCTCGCCTACGCCGCCGATACCGCCATTCATGCGCGGGTCAACATGTCGACGCTGGCGAGCCGCTGGCCGCTGCCGCTCCGGCACTTTGCCCGCGTGATGGTGACGAGCGCCTCCACCGCGGTGTTCGCGGTGCTGATGGTGATCTCGCGCATCGTGATGTGGCACGCGACCTGGCCGAGCCGCAGCTATCTGATCGCGGTCTCGGCCAAGCTGGCGCTGGCCTGGCTGGTGATCCGGCTCGTAACCTCGGTGATCGACAACGCCTTCATCGTCAAGCTGGTCTCGATCGCGGCCTGGGTGGTCGCCGCCCTCAGCATCATCGGCCAGCTCGACTGGGCCGCCGACACGCTGGATTCGTTCGCCGTCGTCATGGGCGGTCTGCGGCTGACGCCGCTGCTGCTGATCAAGGCCGGCGCGGTGCTGATCCTGGCGCTGTGGCTGAGCAATATCGCCAGCAATTTCATCGACGGCCAGATCACCCGCTCGACCGACCTGACACCGTCGATCCAGGTGCTGCTGGTCAAGATCATCCGCATCGGCCTGATGGTGGTCGCGGTCGCCATTGCCTTGAGCGCGGTCGGGATCAACCTCTCGGCGCTGGCGGTGCTGTCCGGCGCCGTCGGCGTCGGCATCGGTTTCGGCCTGCAGAAGATCGTCGCCAACTTCATCTCGGGCATCATTCTGCTGGTCGACAAATCGGTGAAGCCGGGCGACCTCGTCACCATCGGCGACAGCCAGGGCCGCATCAGCGCGATGAAGACCCGCTACATCTCGGTCGCCGCCGGCGACGGCCGCGAGTTCCTGATCCCGAACGAGGATCTGGTGACGCAGAAGGTCACCAACTGGACCTACACCGACAAGAATACGCTGGTGAAGATCGCTTTCGCCGCCAATTACGACGCCGATCCGAGGCTGGTCTGCAAGCTCGCGATCGATACCGCTACGGCCCACGCCCGCGCGCTCAAGGGCAAGCCGCCGAACTGCATCCTGACCGAATTCGCCGAGCTCGGCATGAAGTTCTCGCTGACCTTCTGGATCGCCGATCCTGACGGCATGGACGGTGTGAAGAGCGACGTCATGCTGTCGCTGTGGGATGCCTTCAAGCACCAGGGCATCAAGGTGCCCTATCCGGTGCGGGAACTCCGAATCCGCGGCGGCGCGCTGCCGGTCGAGAGCGTGGTCGAGGTCTCCAGCTAGCGCTTTCGACACAGCTTTTTCGGACCGGCGGCCGCCGCAGTTCCGGTTTTGGCCGGAAATCAGACCGTTTGGACATTGTCCCCATGCCCAAGCTTGGCTTGCACCAAGCGCGCCAATCATTAAATTAGGGCCTGAAATCAGCCCTTTGCCCGCAGAAACATCCCGCCCATGAGCTATATCGACGCCACCGACACCTCGCTTCGCAAGACCGGCCAGATCAAGCTGCACGGTCCGAGCGGCTTTGCCGGCATGCGCAAGGCAGGCGCCCTGGTGTCGAAATGCCTCGACGCGCTCACCGACATCGTCAAGCCGGGCGTCCCGACCTCCGTCATCGACGAGTTCGTCCGCAAGTTCGCCTTCGACCACGGCGCCTATCCGGCGACGCTGATGTATCGCGGCTATCGCTACTCGACCTGCACCTCGATCAATCACGTGGTCTGCCACGGCATGCCGGGCGACCGTCCGCTGAAGGAAGGCGACATCGTCAATGTCGACGTCACCTTCATCGTCGACGGCTGGTACGGCGACTCCAGCCGCATGTATGCGATCGGCGCCATCGCGCGAAAGGCCGAGCGGCTGATCGAAGTGACCTATGAGGCGATGATGCGCGGCATTGCGGCGGTCAAGCCCGGCGCCACGACGGGCGATATCGGCCACGCCATCCAGAGCTTCGTCGAGCCGCAGGGCCTGAGCGTGGTGCGCGACTTCTGCGGCCACGGCCTCGGCCGCCTGTTCCACGACGAGCCGAACATCATCCATATCGGCCGCCCCGGCGAAGGCGCGCCGCTGAAGCCCGGCATGTTCTTCACCATCGAGCCGATGATCAACCTCGGCAAGCCGCATGTGAAGATCCTGTCCGACGGCTGGACCGCGGTGACCCGCGACCGTTCGCTGTCGGCGCAGTTCGAGCACTCGGTCGGCGTCACCGCCGACGGCGTCGAGATCTTCACGCTGTCGGAGCGCCATGGCGAAAAGCCGTGGGTGCAGGTGTAAGCGGGCCTCAGCGCTGGAGCATGATCCGGAAAAGTGCGAAGCGGTTTTCCGAAAAGATCATGCTCAAACAAGGAGCTAAAGCGCGATGATGATTCAACCTGATCGCATCGCGCTTTAGGTATCGCCGGATCGACTCTTCTCAGCAGCGGCTCGCTGCACCTCTCGCGCTTGCGGGGAAGGGATCGCAGTCCCGACGCGGACGTTACTCAATCCAACCTTATCGAGCTTTGGCACGTTCAATAATCACTCCGCGTGCGCTCGATGATCTCCTCGGGCGTGTGGTTCTCGCCGATCGACATCGCGCAGATCCGCGACAGATGCAGATAGGACAGCCCGGTCTCCTCCGCCCAGGCGTTGAACTGCGCCTGGACCTTGGCGAGATCGCGCTTCGACTTGACCTCCTCGGCGATATCGAGGCCGGCATCGCGCAGGCAGGCGACCACGTCGCGCGAGGTGACGAAACCGTCCCAGCCGAGGAAGCGCAGCAGCATCTGCCCGGTGTTGCCGCCGAGCCGGCTGCCGCGTTTCGCCAATAGCTCCAGCAATCCGACCTCATCCGACGACGGCCATGCCGCGAGAAACTTGCCGAAACTACCGTGCTCGCGCGCGATCTCCTGCACGAAGCGGCCATTGTCGCGCACCGACATGATCTTGGCGCCGTTGCGCACGATCCTGGCGTCGCTCGTGAGCTTCTCCCAGAACTCATCGGGCTTGAAGGCGAGCTTCGCGGGCGCAAAGCCGAGGAAGGCGTCCTCGAAGCCCGGCCATTTGGCGTCGATCACGCTCCAGGCAAAGCCCGCGCAAAACACGCGTCTGGTCATCTCGGCCAGCACGCGGTCGTCGCCGAGCTTTGCCAGCGCCTTTGCCCCCGCCGGGGGCCGCAGCGGTTTCTCCAGCGCCTTCGGCCCGCCCTTGCGCTTCTCGGCACGGGCGCGGATCACCTTGAACGATGTCACGCCGCCCTCCCCTTCCTCTTCCCGAACTGTTGCGACCAACGGTAATTCGCCCGTCCCATCGTGGCAAACGGGGAAGTTGCGTCGCCTCTTGCAAAACCCGGCAGGCACGGCATGGTTGTGGCCGATGCCCGCCAAACCCGATGCCCACAGCGACGATGCCGACGAGACGCCGCATTATCACGGCCATCGCGAACGGCTGCGCGAGCGCTTCTACACTGCGGGGCCGGACGCGCTGACCGACTATGAGCTCCTGGAGATGGCGTTGTTTGCCGCCATCCCGCGCCGCGACACCAAGCCCTTGGCCAAGGCTCTCTTGAAGAAGTTCGGCTCCTTCGCCGAGGTCGTGCACGCGCCGGTGGCGCGACTGCGCGAGGTCGACGGCGTCAAGGATGCCTCGATCAACCAGATCAAGCTGCTCGCCGCGGCCGCGGGGCGGATCGCCAAAGGCGAGATCAAGCGCAACATCGCGCTGTCGTCCTGGAACGACGTCATCGACTATTGCCGAACCGGCATGGCGTTCGCCGACAAGGAACAGTTCCGACTGCTGTTCCTCGACAAGCGCAACCAGCTGATCGCCGACGAGGTGCAGCAAACCGGCACCGTCGATCACACCCCGGTCTACCCCCGCGAGGTGATCAAGCGCGCGCTGGAATTGTCCGCCACGGCGCTGATCCTGGTGCACAACCACCCCTCCGGCGACCCGACGCCGTCGCAGGCCGACATCCAGATGACGAAGGCGATCGTCGACATCGCAAAGCCGCTAGGGATTGCGGTGCATGATCACATCATCGTCGGCAAGAACGGGCACACCAGCTTCAAGGGGATGCGGCTGATATAGTCTCGTGCGTTGAGACTCGTCCACCACTGCCGATTCCCTCCCACTCCGAAGCGCCTCCACGGAGACGATGATGTCGAACGGCCCGAGCGCGGTTCTCTCTTCCGACGAGATCGGTGCGATCGCACGTGACGCCGTTGCAGAGGGACAGGCGGGCCACACCGAGGCGGCATCGCAAAAGATCCAACCGTTGCGGATGGCCCAGCGCCATCAGGCCGAAGCGGCGATGGCACTGCTGTGGATCGTCGACCGGCGAAGCGTTGCGAGGGAAGAGGCTGCCGACCTCCTTGCAGAGATAGCCGACGCCCACGACCATGACATAGCTATCCTCTCGAGGCTCGGCCTGTGCCTCGAAGCCGTCCGCGACATCGACGATCTGAATGCGCCGCCGCCGGAACATCCGGTATTTCAGACCACGGTCGCAAGGCTGGACCGCCTGGCCAGGCGCTGCGAGGGGCGGCCCGAACAGGAGCAGATCCTGCGCGGGCTCGCCACGGCGGCGCGAATGATGGCGCGCCAGAGCGATGCGATCGCCGAGGACAGTCTTCGGAGGCTGATCGAAATCGATCCGCAAAAGAGCGCACATCATTACAATCTGGGGCTCTTCTACAAGACGCGCGGCAGATTCGCAGAAGGCGTTGCGGCAAACCGGGCCGCCGCAAACCTGTCGCAGGAGGTTGCCGACAGCACCGAATGGAACCTCGGCATCTGCGCCACGGGCGCTCTGGATGCAGAGACCGCCTTGGGCGTGTGGAAGCGCATGGCGCAGAAGATCGAGCCTGGACGCTTTGGGTTGCCGGAGGGTGGATATCCCGCCTGCAAGGTGAGGCTTGCCGCACGGCCGCTCGCTGAGCGGACGGCAGACCGTGACGACCCGGGCGAGGAGGAGACGGTGTGGATCGAACGGTTGTCTCCATGCCACGGCATTGTCCGTAGCGTGCTATACGGCGATCTCGGCGTCGACTATGGCGATGTCATCCTCATGGACGGCGCCCCGATCACGCATCACACCTACGGTGACGAGCAGATCCCGGTCTTCCCTCATCTGGCGACGCTGCTGCGTCGGAACTACCAGTTCTTCGATTTCGCGGGCACGCAGGAGACGGCACGGCAACTGGCCGACCTGAGCGAGGAGCTGGACGGGGATGCCGTCATCTATTCGCACTCGGAGAGCTTCAAGATCATGTGCGCCAATTGCTGGCGCAACCCCGATATCGATCACGCCGACCACGAGACGATGGAGAAGCACGTCGTCACCGGCCGCATTGCCGCGCCACCCGACCTCGCGCCTGCGCGGCTTCTGGATCTGATCGACAAGGCCGTTGAGAGGCGGGGAGCCTGCCAGCTCTATGCACCCGATCTTTGCCTAGCCGCGGGACAGCCGGCGCGCGAGCAGATCGATAGACGCCGGTTCGCTCTCCTGACGAACAACTAGGGACACTCCTGCTCAGCCGAGGATGGTTGCTGACCGTGCCAAATTCTCTCCTCGTTATTCCCCGATGCGCAATTGCGCGTCGGGGAACGACGGCGAAACCACGGCCGCCGACCACTCGATCCCTCCCAAGGCCCCCTCCCCCCGCGACCGCGTCGGCCAATTGACATTCGCCGTCGCCCTGCCAGACTTCGCGGAAAATTAGGGGTGGAGACCTCTGGATGGCCAATCTTTCGGCCTCAAATCACGTCGCCCGTGTCTTATCGGCGGCCCATCAAATGGCCGGCGTCGACACCGAGGCGCGGATTGCCGCGTCGTGGCGGCGCTGCGTGGTCAATCACAACCTCGATCCGGCCCGGCGCGGGCCGCCGCAGACCCTGACCGAAGCCGAGGTCCGGCACATCGCCGAGCCGATGGAGGATCTGATCCAGGTCGCGATCCCGGAGATCGAAGATCTTGCCCGCGTGCTCCACGACAGCGGTTATTGCGTCAACCTCGCCGATCCCAACGCCACCATGCTGGTGAGCCGGCTGCCCGGGGGCGACTACGCGCGGATGTTCCTGGAGTGGAAGATTTACACCGGCTCGAACTTCGCCGAGACCTTTGAGGGCACCAACGGGCTCGGCACCGCGCTCGCCGAGCAGCGGCCGATCATCGTGCATGGCGACGAGCATTTCCGCGAGCAGTGGCACATGTTCACCTGCGCGGTCTCGCCGCTGTTCGACCATGCCGGCCGGCTCGCCGGTGCCGTCAACATCTCCTCCTGCCGCAGCGATCTCGGCCGCAGCGCGCATGAACTGGCGCTGGCCGTCACCACGGAGGCGACGCGGCGGATCGAGCATTCGTTCTTCCGCCGCCGCTATCGTGCTTCCTGGATCGCAACACTGCCCGGCGACGGGCACGGCATGCTCGCCTACGACAACGACCGCCGCGTGGTCGGCGCCTGCCGCAGCGCGCGCGCCGCGTTCGGCTTGACGGATGCGATGATCGACGACGGCATCGACCTTTCGCATCTGATTCAGCTCGACGATCGCGCCACGCGCATGTCGGACGAGCCGGTCACGCTGCGCCGGGCCGACGGCACGCCATGGGGCCGCGGCCACC
>NZ_JACMYK010000038.1 GCF_020889785.1 Bradyrhizobium acaciae | reverse complement strand
CGGCATCCCGGCGATCCTGATCACCGCCGACCGCAGCCCGGCGGTTCGCGCCGCCGCGCGCGAGGAAAACATCGCCGTCCTCAACAAGCCGGTCAAACCGGCGTCGCTGCGCGCGCTGCTCGGACAGTGGCGGACGCAGCAGATGGTGGCGGCGGAGTAGCTGCGAAGGCGCGCGATCAAAGTCAATCAGAACCGTCCAGGTTAGCTCCGTCATCCTGAGGTGCGAGCGGAGCGAGCCTCGAAGGATGCACGGCCCCGCTGGTGGCCGTCGCCCCTTCGAGGCGCGCGCAAGAGCGCGCTCCTCAGGGTGACGGAACGAAAGACGCGGCGATGGCCGTCAGCTCGACGGCGTGCCCTGGCGCCACTGGCCGCCGGCGATCTTGGCGGCGGCGATCACGGCCTGGGTGCGGCTTTCGACGCCGAGCTTCTGCAGGATGGCGGAGACGTGGGCCTTGATGGTCGCCTCGGAGACGCCAAGCTCGTAGGCGATCTGCTTGTTGAGCAGCCCCTCGGACAGCATCATCAGCACCCGCACCTGCTGCGGGGTCAGCGTCACCAGACGGTCGCGCAGCCGGGTCATGTCGGGATCGCCGGCCGCCGACAGATCGGTGTCCGGCGGAACCCAGACGTCGCCCTCCATCACCTTCATGATGGCATCCCGCAACGTCTCGACGCCGAAACGCTTGGGGATGAAACCGGAGGCGCCGAAGTCGAGCGAGCGGCGGATGGTTCCGGCATCGTCACTGGCGGAGACGATGACCACCGGGATCGCCGGATATTGCGCGCGCAGATAGATCAGTCCGGAAAAGCCGCTGATCCCCGGCATGCTCAGGTCGAGCAGGATCAGGTCGACATCGGAGTCCCGTTCCAGGAGCGCGGTCAGATCCCCGAACGATCCGGCCTCGCTGATCGTGGCCGAACTCACGACGCTGGACACCGCCTGGCGCAACGCATCGCGGAACAGCGGATGGTCGTCGGCGATGACAAGATGAGTATTGGCAGCAGCAGTCATCTCAGTCCCACAAGCGGGTTTTGGCAAACCCGCGCCGTTCGGTTGTCGCCCGCGCGGCAGTATCACGCAAGGGCTCGATAATACCAGATGCCAACGCAGTTAACCCGCCGAGCTTGTGCGCCGCAATAGACGCACGCAGGGTCGTTCCATCCAACTCTTGGCTCTGAAGATAAGTTCAAGCGTGCAAAAGCCAAAAGTCTTATTGGGACGGGTTTCACTGCGATGTTACCCTCAAATTAAGCCTAGGGCCCATTCGGGTCTAACCCGCCAGCCGGGGGCGAGCATGGCAGCAATAATTCGGGGGGAGCAATCCAGATGTCCACTATGACTGCAACTTCGGCGCGGCCCGCCGGCATGACGAAGGATGAGCGTTTCGTCATCCTGGCGTCGTCGCTGGGCACCGTCTTCGAGTGGTACGACTTCTATCTCTACGGTTCACTGGCCGGCATCATCGGCGCGCAGTTCTTCTCCGACTATCCGCCTGCCACCCGGGACATCTTCGCGCTGCTGGCCTTCGCTGCGGGCTTCCTGGTGCGCCCATTCGGCGCGATCGTGTTCGGCCGGGTCGGCGATATCGTCGGCCGCAAATACACCTTCCTCGTCACCATCCTGATCATGGGTCTGTCGACCTTCATCGTCGGCTTGTTGCCCAGCGCCAAGACCATCGGGATCGCGGCGCCGATCATCCTGATCTCGCTCCGCCTGTTGCAGGGCCTCGCGCTCGGCGGCGAATATGGCGGTGCCGCGACCTACGTCGCCGAGCACGCGCCGCAGGGCAAGCGGGGCTACTACACCTCGTTCATCCAGACCACGGCAACGCTCGGACTGTTCCTGTCGCTGCTGGTGATCCTGTTCACGCGAAGCTTCACCGGTGAAAAGGACTTCGCGGATTGGGGCTGGCGTATTCCGTTCCTGGTGTCCGTGCTGCTGCTCGGCATCTCGGTCTGGATCCGCCTGCGGCTGAACGAATCGCCGGTGTTCCAGCGCATGAAGGAGGAAGGCAAGACCTCCAAGGCGCCGCTGACCGAAGCCTTCGGGACCTGGAGCAACGCCAAGATCGTGATCCTCGCTCTGCTCGGCCTGACCATGGGCCAGGCGGTGATCTGGTACACGGGCCAGTTCTATGCGCTGTTCTTCCTGCAATCGATCCTGAAGGTCGACGGCTACACCGCCAACCTGCTGATCGCCTGGTCGCTGCTGCTCGGGACCGGCTTCTTCCTGGTCTTCGGCGCACTGTCGGACAAGATCGGCCGCAAGCCGATCATCCTCGCGGGCTGCCTGATCGGCGCACTCACCTTGTTCCCGATCTTCAAGATGATCACGACCAACGCCAACCCGGCGCTGGAAAAGGCCTATGAGACGGTCAAGGTGCAGGTCGTTGCGGATCCCGCCGGTTGCGGCGACCTGTTCAACCCGGTCGGCACCCGCGTCTTTACGGCGCCTTGCGACACCGCCCGCGCCTTCCTCGCCCAGTCGTCGGTGAAATACTCCACCATTCCTGGCCCGGCCGGCTCGCCGGTGAAGATCACGGTCAACGACAAGGAGCTGCCGTACACGGACGCCAAGACGTCGAACCCCGCGATCCTCGCAGCGGTGCAGGCGGCGGGCTATCCGAAGCCGGGTGACGCCGGCATCGTGAAGATGTCGAATCCGTTCGACGTCTTCCGTCCGCAGGTGGCTGCGATCATCGGACTGCTGTTCATCCTGGTGATCTACGTCACCATGGTCTACGGCCCGATCGCCGCCATGCTGGTCGAACTGTTCCCGACCCGCATCCGCTACACCTCGATGTCGCTGCCCTACCATATCGGCAACGGCTGGTTCGGCGGCCTGCTCCCGGCCACCGCGTTCGCGATCACCGCCTCGACCGGCGATATCTACTCCGGTCTCTGGTATCCGGTGATCTTCGCGGCAATCACCGTCGTGGTCGGCGCGCTGTTCATTCCGGAAACCAAGGACGTCGACATCACCAAGACCTGACCGGTCGACGCTTCAATCAAAATGCATCGGCCGCGGAGCGATCCGCGGCCGGTGTCGTTTTGGAAGCTAGATCGAACGCGTCACCGCGTGGCGCCGATGAATTGCAGCACGATTTCGCGCCGGTGCGGACGAGCGCGATGCTCGATCAGATAGATGCCCTGCCAGGTGCCGAGCGCCATCTCCCCATCGAGCACGGGGACCTGCAGCGAGGTCGCCGTCAGCATGGTCTTGATATGCGCCGGCATGTCGTCGGGACCTTCGGTGTCGTGACGCCAGCCGCCGTCTTCGGGCGCGGCGCGATCAAGCGCCGTCATCAAATCGACCAGCACCGTCGGATCGGCATTCTCCTGGATCGTCAACGAGGCCGAGGTGTGACGGATGAACAGCGTGACCGCGCCCTCGCCGGCGCGCACCTCGCGCAGGAATTTTGCGACCTCGCGCGTGACGTCGGTGAAGCCCGCGCCCTGGGTTTCGACCGTCAGGCGCGACGAGACGATGCTGGTCGCCGCGACGGAGGACGGCGCCGAGCGCGATACTTGCTTCGATAGACTCATCTTCCCTCTAGACCGTCGTCCCGGCGAAGGTCGGGACGACATTGTGCAGCCGCCTCAAATCTTGCCGCCATTGACGTCGCGCTGCACGCGGTTGGCCATCTCGATCAGCCGCCGCCAGGCTCGCTCGACGAACGACATCATGCGGTCCATGTCGCGGTCGCTCGGCAGCGGGATCTCGATCTTGCGCTCGCCCTCGGCGACCTTCGGCTCAGGCTTCTTCAGCTGATCCGATTTCGGCAACGCCTCATCGGTCTTGGCCGACGGGGCGCGTGCGGCGAGCTCGCCCTTCAGCTTTTCATTGTCGGTTTGCAGGCGCCCGATCTCGGCATCCAGCGCCGCCCGCTCGTCGGGCACCATGTAACAGGCCCAGCCGGCGCTCGAATTGGTGCAGGTCGACACCGCGCCGGTGCGCGTATCGAGCCGCAGAAAACCGTCGCCGGCCGGAGACAATGCGTAGCGGCCGTTCTCGGTGTCGGGCGCAGCTTGCGCGGTTGCAGCGCCGCTTGAGATCAGAACGGCAGCAACTGCGATCGACAATTTCGACAGGGACATCGCGATGGGCATGGCTTGCTCCGCCTCAACTTTGCTTCCAGCCCCTAGACCACAGAGCTATAGGGCTTGCGGCCTGACTTCAACGCGTCCTCGAGCAATTCGATCCGGTCCTGGCCCCAGAAGACCTCGCCATCGAGCACGTATCCGGGCGAGCCGAACACGTCGGCGTCCAATGCATCCTGGCGATTCTGCTCATAGGCCGCGCTGATCGCATCCGAGCCTGAGCGCTCCACCAGCTGCCGGCCCGGCAGACCGGCATCATCGGCAAGCTTCACCAGCGTCGCGGGATCGGCAAGGTTGAGCTCAAGCTCCCACACCGCGGGATAGGCGCGCTGCAAAAACGGCTCGGGATCGAGCCCCGCCTCGAGCGCCGCGATCACCACGCCATCGGCGAGGCGACCGTTGAACGGCCAGTTGGCCGGCTGCAGATGAAAATTCAGCCCGCGCTTGTCGCGCCAGCGCTGCAACTCGATCAACCGGTAGCGCTGCCGCACCGGATGGCGCTTGGTGAGCGGCAATCCACCAGTCTCCGAGAACAGATCGACCAGCAGCACGGGCCGGTAATTTACCTTGAGATCGTAAGCGCTTACGAGCCGGACGAAGGGCTTGTGGCCGATATAGGCCCAAGGTGATTGCAGCGAGAAGTAGTAGTCGATCTGGCGCGGCATGCGGAACCTTGACTGTATGAGAGGATGGACTTTCGGTGATCCCAGCAGAGCCGGAAAAGCCACGCAACATCGCTCAATGCCACGCAAGCTGTTGCACTGCGAACACTGCGTCACTCTGACCTTGAATATCTCCAAATAAAACCAGCAGAATCAAAGCAATAACTGGTTACGACGCAATCTTGACTTGATTAGACGCGGTAAGTATGGTCCGCGCGGCTTTTGACGGGGACGGGCGCAATTTCCATCATCCGCGGCATCGGTTAGTGTTTGCAGCATGGCTGAGAACACCAACCACGGCGCAGATGGAAGTCGCGATCAATCGCCTCCTGACGAAGCTGCGCTTTCCGCAAGGCTCGGAAGTCTCGATCATCGGTTGTCAGAAATTCGCGACAGCCGCAGGAGCAAGACTGATCAATCCGGTAATGAAAGCGGGGACAGTGCGGCCAGAGCTTCGGCGATGGCGCTCGGTTTTCGTCTTTCCTCGGAGCTGATCGCGGGCGTTGCCGTCGGAGCGGCGATTGGCTGGGGGTTCGACCGTTTGCTGTCGACGTCGCCATTCGGCTTCATCGTGTTAACGCTGCTCGGCTTCGTCGCCGGCGTGGTCAACGTGGTGAGGTCCGCGGGCGTGGCCTCGGGCAAGCGCTGAGCGCTGGCGGGAAGTCACGACATTTGAAATTCGATTACCGGCACGATGGCCGGTGGACCAAGAGCCGCGCGGATGAAAATCGACCCGATCCACCAATTCAATATCGAGCCCCTCTTCACGCTGGGCCACATCGGCAATCACACGATCGCCTTCACCAATTCGTCGCTCTTCATGTTCATCGCGGTGCTCTTGATTGCGCTGCTGATGCTGGCGAGCGGCCGGGATCTGGTCCCCGGACGGCTGCAGTCGGTCGCCGAACTCTCCTACGAATTCATCGCCAGCACGATTCGCGGCAACGCCGGCGCGGAAGGCATGAAGTTCTTCCCGCTGATCTTCTCGCTCTTCATGTTCATCTGCGTCTCGAACCTGGTCGGCGTCGTCCCCTACACCTTCACGATCGCGACCCATCTGATCGTCACCGCAGCCCTTGCGCTGTTGGTGTTCTTCACCGTCCTGATCTACGGCCTCTACAAGAACGGCCTGAAATTCTTCAAGATCTTCGTCCCCTCCGGCGTTCCGATCTACATCCTGCCGCTGGTCATGTTCATCGAGATCCTGTCGTTCTTCCTCCGGCCGGTCTCGCACAGCGTTCGTCTGTTCGCCAACATGCTGGCCGGCCATATCGCGCTGAAGGTGTTCGCGGGCTTCGTGGCGATGCTCGGCTTCTCGCTGGGCGCGCTCGGCTGGGTCGGCGGCGTGCTGCCGCTCGCGCTTACGGTCGCGCTGTACGCGCTCGAACTGCTGGTCGCGTTCCTGCAGGCCTACGTGTTCGCGATCCTGACCTGCATCTACCTCAACGACGCCATTCATCCGGGACACTAAGCGGTCCGGGGAATCTCCACCCACCAATCTGTCTATCTTTCTCAAGGAGCTACAAATGGAACCGGCAGCAGCAAAACTTATCGGCGCGGGCATCGCGTGCATCGGCATGGGCGGCGCGGGCGTCGGCGTGGGCATCATCTTCGGCAACTACCTCGCCGCTGCGGTGCGTAACCCTTCGGCCGCTCAGGGCCAGTTCGGCAACCTGATCTTCGGCTTCGCCGTGACCGAAGCGCTCGGCATCTTCTCGCTGCTGATCGCGCTGCTCCTGCTGTTCGTTCCGCTCTGAGCGGCACCCCGGTTCCGCTTTGGCGGCAACCCGGTTCCGCTCTCGCGGTAACCACTTCGCGCCGCCCGAGGATCGTTCCAAGGGCGGCGCGCATGACAGCAACAGGAGAACACCATGGCTGAGAGTCATGGCGAGGCAAAAGGCCAGAAAGCCGGCGCCCACACCGAGGCAGAAGGCGGACATCACGGCGGAGCCTTTCCGCCGTTCGATTCGTCCAACTACGCCTCGCAGCTGGTGTCGCTGGCGATTGCATTTGTCGCGCTCTATCTGATCGTGTCGCGTATCGCTCTGCCGCGTGTCGGCGGGACGATCGATGCACGCCAGAACAAGATCGAGGGCGATCTGGCCGAGGCGCAGAAGCTGAAGGACGAGTCCGACGCGGCGCTGAAGGCCTATGAAACCGAGCTGGCGAATGCGCGCTCCAACGCGCAGGCGATCGGCAACGAGACCCGCGAGAAGCTGAACGCGGCCTCGGAAGCCGAGCGCAAGGCCCTGGAAGACAAGCTGGCGGCCAAGCTCGCCGACGCCGAGAAGCAGATCGCAACGACCCGGACCAACGCCATGAGCAACGTCCGCGGCATCGCGGCGGATGCGGCCGGCGCCATCGTCCAGCAACTTGCCGGCGTCACGCCGGACGCGAATGCGGTCAACAGCGCCGTCGACGCTTCGCTGAAGGGATAGACGATGTTTTACGAACCGGAAACCTGGGTTGCGATCGCCTTCGTCGTTCTGATGGTCGTGTTCGGTTACCTCGGCGTCCACCGCACCCTGCTGACGGCGCTCGACCACCGTGCCGAGCGCATCAAGGCCGAGCTCGAGGACGCCCGCCGTCTGAAGGACGAGGCCAACAAGCTGCTCGGCGAGTACAAGGCACGCCGCGCCAGCGCGGAGCGCGAGGCTCAGGAGATCATCTCCGGCGCCAAGGCCGAAGCCGAACGGATCGCGGCCGAAGCCAAGACCAAGATGGAAGATTTTGTCGCCCGGCGGACCAAGACCGCCGAGAGCAAGATCGCCCAGGCCGAAGCCCAGGCCGTGGCCGATGTGCGCGCCGCCGCGGCCAACGCCGCCGTGACCGCCGCCTCGACCATCCTGTCGCAGTCGGTCAAGGGCTCGGTTGCCGACGACCTCGTCGGCAAGGGCATCGCCGAAGTCCGCTCCAAGCTGAACTGACGCGATCTCAACTCCTTCCAGAAAAGGCCGGCGCGAGCTGATCGCGCCGGCCTTTTTATATGTCCAAATCCGTTCGCGTGATGCGGCTGGTTTTGCTTTGACGCGTATTCTTCACGCAAACCGGTAACCTGCTTCGCTCGAAAACGCTCCAGCCCTACTTCTTCTTGTGGGGGGCGGCGCGCGGCTTGGGCTCCGGCTTCAGGGCCTGCGGGTCGAAGCCGATATAGAAGATGTAGCTGTCGTTGTCGGCGGCCGATGGCGCCGGATAGACCAAATCCTCGGCGACCAGGCTGAACGGCACGCTGCCGCTCTCATCCATCTGCACGGTCGTCGTGTAGGCCTTGGTCGCGATCGTCTTCTCGCCAACGCCGCCCTGCACCACGGCGACGCGGAGCGGCACCTGGATCGACGGCGGCGCGCCCTGGGGACCGACGATGATCCGCCCCTGGATCCCGATCTTGGCGGTGATCATGCCGCTGTTCAGGTTGCATTGCCGCGCGGTGCGGGTGATCGAGGCCAGGAACTTGACGTCATTGCCGACCGCTTCCTTGCCGGTCGCGGCCACGGAATAGGTGGAGGCGCCGGAGCGGATCTGCACCGGCGGACAGGTCAGCTCGGCATCGGCATCGTTGAGCTGCTGCGGCGCCGCGGGTGTCGCCGGCTTCGCCGAGTCGGACGAGCCCCCGCCGAACAGGCTCTTGAAGCGGTCGCTGAGCGACTGCGCCGAAGCCGCCGACGGCATCAGGGCGGCCCCGAGCCCGATCGACACCGCCGCTGCGAGCGCGAACCTGATCACCCTGTCACCCATGCGATATCCCTAAACTCTCCAAATCCGGGTTCCCCGTTTCGCGGGCGTTATAGCAAGCCAATGGCGGCGAACCCAAGGCATCTTGAGAAGGCATGGAACGCGGCCTGCCATCGGCCGAAAGGCTCAGGAATCAGCCGCGGAAATCCTCGTGCAGCAGGCCGAACAGCAAATGGTCCTGCCAGATCCCGTTGATGCAGAGATAGCGCCGCGCCAGGCCCTCGCGGGTGAAGCCGCACTTCTCCAGCACCCGGATCGACGACGCGTTGGACGGAATGCAGGCGGCCTCGATGCGGTGCAGATTGAGCTCGCCGAACAGCGAGGGCAGCAGCACCCGCAGCGCTGTCGTCATGTAGCCGCGATGGGCGTGCGGCAGACCGACCCAATAGCCGATCGTGCCGGCCTGCACGATGCCGCGGCGGACATTGGCGAGCGTGATCCCGCCGATCATCACCCCGTCCGATTCGCGGAAAATGATGAACGGATAGGACCGGTCGGCGGCGATATCCTCGGTGTAGCGGCGCAACCGGCGGCGGAAGCCGGCGCGGGTCAGGTCGTCGGAGGGCCAGATCGGCTCCCATGGCGTGAGATAGGCGCGGCTGAATTCGCGCAACTGGGCCCATTGCGGGAAATCCGACATTTGCGGCGCCCGCAGCAACAGCCCGTGACCACGCGGCATCAGTGCAGCCGGTCCACTAGACGGCAAACGAAACAGGGCCATGGCCCAACACTCCCCCGCTCACTTTCCCCCTCGCCCCGCCCTTGCGGGGAGAGGGTCGGGGTGAGGGGCTGCTTCCACGAGCGAGCCGATTGTCGGGGACCTGTACCCCCTCACCCGGATTGCTTCGCAATCCGACCTCTCCCCGCAGGCGGGGAGAGGTAACTTCTAATGCAGCAGCGTCTTTGCCTTCGAGTTCGTCAATCCTTCCGCAAAAGACACCGCCGTGTCCAGACCCCTTCCGCTGCCGAGGGCAACGACGGCGGGCCGGCTGCGCGACAGCAGGGCGCGGGCGGCGTTGCGGCTCGATTCGACGCTGACCGCGTCGATCCGTGCCACCAGCTCTTCCACGGTCTGCGGCCGGCCATAGGCTAGCACATGACGCGCCAACTGTTCGGCCCGGGATGAACAGCTTTCGAGCGCCATCAGCAGCCCGGCCTTCATCTGCGCCTTGGCGCGGGCGACCTCGGCCTCGGTCAGGGTTTCGACCGCATCATTGATGACGTCGACGATGACTTCCATCATTTCCGGCGCGTCGGCGGGATCGGTCCCGGTGTAGAGCCCGAAGAAGCCGGTGTCGGTGTAGGGCGCATGGAAGGTGTAGATCGAGTAGCACAGCCCGCGCTTCTCACGCACCTCCTGGAACAGCCGCGACGACATCCCGCCGCCGAGCGTGTTGGTGAACACCTGCAACGAGAACAGCGACAGGTCGTTCTGCGGCACGCCTTCGAGCGCCAGCGTCAGATGCGCCTGCTCGAGATCGCGATGCACCACCTTCGAGCCGCCCTTGCCGAACATCGCAGCCTGCGGCTTCGGCGCCGGCGTGGCGTCGAAGCTGGAAAATTTCTGTGCGACGTCCTCGACGACGCGCTTGTGATCGACCGCGCCGGCGGCGGCGACCACCATGTCGGGGGCGCGGTAATGCGTCGAGAGATAGCCGCGCAGCATGTCGCGGTTGAATGCCTTCAGCGTCTTGGCGGTGCCGAGCAGCGAGCGGCCCATCGGCTGGTCCGGATAGCAGAGCTCGTTGAGATGCTCGAACACGACGTCGTCGGGCGTATCCTGCGCCGCGCCGATCTCCTGCACGATGACGCTCTTCTCGCGCTCGAGCTCATCCGGCACGAAGGACGGATTGGCGAGGATGTCGGACAGCACGTCGAGCGCCAGCGGCACGTCGGCCTTCATCACCCGCGCATAATAGGCCGTGGTCTCGGTCGAGGTGCCGGCATTGAGATCGCCGCCAACCGCCTCGATCTCCTCGACGATCTCGCGCGAGGAGCGCCGCGCGGTGCCCTTGAACGCCATGTGTTCCAGCAGATGCGAGATGCCGTGCTCGTTCGGCTTCTCGTCGCGCCCGCCGACCCCGGCCCAGACCCCAAGCGCCGCGGTCTCCAGATGCGGCATGGTGTCGGTGACGACGGTCAGGCCGCTCGGCAGCTTGGTGATTTCAACGCTCATTCAGGCAACTCCCTGCTTGGCAGCACGGCTGACCGACAGCACGAAGCGCTCGACCTCGGCAGAATCATTCTTCATGACCGTCATGTGCTCGGACTTGGTCATCAACCCGCCGAGCCAGGCCGGCAGCTGCGGACGCACCCCGCAGGCGGCCTCGACCGCGTCGGGGAATTTGGCCGCATGTGCGGTCGACAGCACGATGTTCGGGATCTTGGAATCCGAGGTATCGCGGTCGGCGACCGCGAGCGCCACCGCGGTATGGGGATCGACCAGATCGCCGGCCTCGCGCCAGGCGGCGCGGATCGCAGCCGCGGTTTCGGTCTCATCGGCGCGGCCGGCGTCAAAATCGCGGCGCACGGCGGCCAGCGTCGCATCCGGGAGCACGAAGCGCCCGGACTGCTTCAGCGAGGCCATCAGGCGACGGACCTGGTCGGCGTCGCGGCCAGACGCCTCGAACAGCAGCCGCTCGAAATTCGAGGACACCTGAATGTCCATCGACGGCGACGCCGTGGCGTGCACCTCGCGCACCTCGTAATTGCCGGTCTTCAGCGTGCGCGGCAGGATGTCGTTGACGTTGGCGGCGATGCGCAGCCAGCGGATCGGCAGCCCCATGCGCTTCGCCACATAGCCCGCGAAGATGTCGCCGAAGTTTCCGGTCGGCACCGTGAAGTCGACCGTCCGCTGCGGAGAACCGAGCGCGACCGCCGACGTGAAGTAATAGACCACCTGCGCCACGATGCGCGCCCAGTTGATCGAGTTGACGCCCGACAGCGCCACCCGGTCGCGAAAGCGATGGTTGTTGAACATCTCCTTCACCAGCGCCTGGCAATCGTCGAACGTGCCCTCGATCGCCAGCGCGTGGACGTTGGCAGCGCCGGTCGTCGTCATCATGCGGCGCTGCACCTCGGAGATGCGGCCGTTCGGGAACAGCACCACGAGGTCGACATTGTCGAGATTGGCAAACGCCTCGACCGCGGCGCCGCCGGTATCGCCGGAGGTCGCGACCACGATGGTGGTCCGCTGCGCGCGCTTGGCCAGCACGTGATCCATCAGCCGCGAGATCAGCTGCATCGCGACGTCCTTGAACGCCAAGGTCGGACCGTGGAACAGCTCGAGCAGGAACTGGTTCGGCCCGGCCTGGTCGAGCGGCACCACCGCGGGATGCCGGAACGTGGCATACGCCTCGTTCGCCATGCGGCCGAGCTCGGCGTCGGAAATCTCGCCGGCGGCGAAGGGGCGGATGATCTCGACCGCGACCTCCCAATAGGGACGGCCGAAGAAGCCGGCGATGGTCTCTTGCGAAAGCTGCGGCCAGGTCTCGGGCACATAGAGCCCGCCGTCACGGGCAAGCCCGGTCAGCATCACATCGCAGAAGCCAAGCACCGGGGCCTCACCCCTGGTCGAAATATACCGCGTCAAACCGCCCTCCAAAGGCTTCGATCCGAGCCTTAAGCCTTTGATATCATGGAATTATCGAGTTCGCCGCATGCGACCCGAACGGGTTCACCATAGAAGATCGGACCGGCAATGGGTAGCCCGTAGCACGCGCCGCGAGGTCACGCGGGGTGGTGCTGCCAGCGAATGGCCATCACCGTCGCCACGTACACCGCCGTCGTCCTGGCGAAAGCCAGGACCCATAACCACCGGATTCGGTGATGAACGGGATACTGGCCCCAGCGTCGCGCAATAATGGAGATTCCGGGTAGTGGGTCCTGGCTTTCGCCAGGACGACAATGAGGATGGGGACACAGCTTCGCGTTCTCGCGACATGTTTCGCCCGAGCTTTTGGATTTCGTTCCGCCCTCTCTTGCAGAGGGCGCAGGGAAAGCCGGGTGCCGATCGCACCCATGGGCCCCGAGCAAAAGGGTAGAAAGCTCGGGGGTAGGACCACAGGTGTAACCGGAGCAATCCGGCTTTCCCTGCGCGATGGCTTACGGCTTATACGTGCTCTCCCCGGCGAGACTGGGCTTTGTTGTCACCGTCTTCGCAACGCGCATTGCGCAATCGGAAAAGACACCTACCACTAGGGCGTCAGGCCTGCACGATTTCGCCGTCCGCATCATGCGCATTCGTCGACTGCGCAATCAGCGTCCACCGCATCTCGACCCGCGTTCGTGACGATCGCGAAACGCCCCTTGATCGGGCGAGACGGGGAATTCATACACCGGGCTGCACTTCGGATAAAGCGAAATATTTTTGCTGCGGGGCCTTGCGCCGTCGGGCAACTCAGTGGCACGCGCGCGCGTGAGGGAGGCTTCGGAGGCGGGGCTCCCTCCCCCCTTGCGGGGGAGGGTTGGGGAGAGGGGTGCCACACGGCGTGCTCTCTCCGTATTCGTCTCGTCAACCAACAACGAACTTGCGAAGGCAATGCGCTCATCGATCATCGCGCCCGGGGCCACCCCTCTCCCCGCCCTCTCCCGCAAGGGGAGAGGGAGCCTGGGAGATGTGCTCACCTCACGTAACGCGAGACCTTGATCCCTACCCCTTCGGCGGCGCCAGCGGCTGTACAATCTCCTGGAACGGAGGCAGCGCCTCGCAGCGCGCGGCGTGGGCTTGCAGCGCCGGATAGCGCGCATCGAACAGATGCGGATGTGCCTCGCCGGTGAAGCGCAACGCGCAGGCCACCGCGATGTCGGCATGACCGATGCGATCGCCCAACCAGTAAGGCGTCTGCACCGCTGCGCGCTCCTGCTCCAGCACCGCGAGCACACGGGAGATCTGCCCCTCGCAGCGCTCGACCCACAGCTTCAACTGCTCCTTGCGCAGCACGCGCTCATAGACAAGGCTCACCGCCTTGTCGGCAAGCCCGGTCGCCAGTGCCATGATGCGCAGATGCCGACGCCGCTCGACGCCGGAGCGCGCCAGCATCGCCCGCTCCGGCCCGACCAGCTCGTCGAGATAATCCAGGATCGCCCCGCTCTCGATCAGCGCCTCGCCGTCGTCAAGCACCAGTGTCGGCACCCGCTGCACCGGATTGTAGGCCGCAACCTTCTCCGCATCGCCGAAGGTCGACCACGGCTTGTGCTCAAACGGCAATCCATAGAGCCGCAGCGCGATCGCGGTGCGGCGGACAAAGGGCGAGTCGTACTGGCCGATCAAAAACATCTGTCATCTCGAAGGTCGTGCCGCGGCAGCCACTACCGGCGAGAGCAAGGCTTTCGGGGTTGCGGCCACGCCGGGGTCAAAGGTTGCGCTTTGCATCATCGTAGATGGACCGCGCGGCTTTGCAACACGCTGAGACATTCCGATGAAGCATCGCGAGCAATTAAGCCACATATTCAGTGTCGTCCTTGCGGAAGCAGGGACCCATAACCACCGGCTTCCGTTGCGGCAGAGGCTGGCGCCCCAGCGCTGCAAGCCAACTCACTTCGGTGGTTATGGGTCCCGGGTCGCGCTTACGCTTGCCCGGGACGACAACGTAGTCTGTGGCCGCAGCTACCCAATCACCGGCACATGCCTCGCCGCATCGCGCGGCAGTTTGCCATTGAGCCTCGGATCATCCGCCACCTCGATCTGGCGCAGGAACGGGCGGAAGCCGGAGCGCTGGTAGAATGCGACGGCGGAGGGATGATCGAAGGTGCAGGTGTGCACCCAGAAGCGGCCGATGTCGCGCGACCAGGCGATCTCCTGCGCGCGGTTCATCAGGAAGCGCGCCGCGCCGGTGCCGATGAATTTTGCGGTGACGCCGAAATAGAGCAGCTGGCATTCGCCGGGCACGCCGAAATCGAGCTCGAGCAGGCCTTCGTCATTGCCGTCGACAACGAGCCCGTAAAGCTCGACGCCGGGGCCGTGGATCCGTGACGCAAGATCAGCGTCTTCGAGCCCGGTGCGAGTGAACCACAGCCACTCTTCGCCGACGCGGCGGTAGAGATCGCGATACCAATCGAGCGCGGGTGGATCGACCTTCCGCAGGCGCCACGCGCCCGGCGGATCGTCGCGCCGCGGCGGACGTGCAGTCATTTCCAGATGTGTGACGACGGCGGCGATCTTGCCTCGCGGGATGTCGGAATAACCATCGGGCAGCAGCATCGCGCGACCTTTGTTTCTGGGTTGTCGGCCGGAGATATTCGGATGTCGCGGCAGATGCAATGCAACGCCGGGCAACAATGTTACCGATTTGTCAGTGGGTGCTTTGGCGAATCAACGGCTCCATGTGGAGAGACCGCCGGAGCAACGACCGTGTCGCGCCATCACACGCTGCCGCCGATCATCTATGCGCCGCCGCCACCGAAGCCGAAGCCCACGCGGCGCCGGCGCGGCGTGGGTTACGCCTATGGTGCGAGTGCGGCTGATGAGGCCGCCGACATCGAGGACGGCGCGCCGGTACGTAGCGCTCCGGTCATTCCGGAGCACGCGCGACCGGTCGAGACCGTCGAGCGGCGGACGCCGTCACCGCACGGCAAGCTCAGCGACGACACGCTGCGTGCGATGTTGGAGCTGCAGGAGAAGCAGAACGGGGTAGGGCCAAGGCGCTTCCATACATTCAGTGTCGTCCCTGCGAAAGCAGGGACCCATAACCACAGGGTCCTGTCATCGCGACAGCTGTGGCCCCAGCGCTGCAAGCCAACTAGCTGCGGTGGTTATGGGTCCCGGGTCGCGCTTCGCTTGCCCGGGACGACAGTGGTGTTGTGGCTCCTCACCGCGGCGTTAGCGTGATTGCCTCCGCAGTCGCGGCTTCCACGGCGCCGCGGCTGTAGAGCAACGGCACATACTGGCCCGTCGCCCACAACGGCGCGAGGTCGCGGTAATGGCCGCTGAAGGGATCGCCGGATTGGCCTGGTGTGTTGATGGTGCGGCTCGCGTCCCAATTGCCGACATCGAGCACCATGCGGAACGAGGCACCGGAGAGCAGATGATAGTCGGAGCGGCGATAGGTGGCGGCGCGCGGTACGTTGGCGGCGCCGCCGTAGGCGAGCGGGCCGACCGTCATCTGCATGGCTGTCGCCTTGTCGGCGAGCGGCATCAGCGCGTGATCGAACTTCGCGACATGCAACCGGCCCCAGCGCCACATGGACGCATCGCCCCCGAGCTTGTCGGTGACGTCGGCGACGGCCGCACCGAGGCTGTCGCGCAACACGCGGTCGCGCGCGCCTGCGGGATCGCTGCCGAGCGACGCGTCGGGCTTTTCGAGATAGCCGACGATGGCGGAAATGCTGGAGGCCTCCGGCGCGATCAGCTCGGCCGCCTTCGGCGCGGTGGTCTTGAGCAAGACCGGACCGAGATGGTTTGCAATCCAGACCTCGTAGACGGCGGCTGCCGCGCTGTCCTCCGTATCGCGCGCGTCCCACACCTTCAGGAGATCAAGGCCCTTCCTGACGTTGGCATCGCCTGACGTGAGCGGCTTCAGCAGCGCGACGAGACGGCGCGCGATCATGCCGGTGTCGTCGTTCTGCAACGCCATCGCGTCCGCCAGCGTCACCTTGCTGTTGGCTTGCAGCACCTCGACGATGCGCTGCCAGCGCGCGCTGTCGGACCATTCGAAGCCGACCCGGCGCTCATTGACCGGATAATCCGCCGGCAGGTTCATCTGGTTGGCGGTGGCGATGAAGCCCTGCTTCGGCTGATACAGCTTCGGCAACTCGTCGAGCGACAGAAAACCCTGCCACTCGTAGCGGCCGTCGCCGGGCACCGGCATCAGCCCGTCGAAGCTGGTGCGGCGCGGCGTCTTGCCGGCGGCGACCCAGCCGATATTGCCCGATGTGTCGGCATAGACCTGGTTCTCCGATGGCGCGCCCCAGCGCCGCATCGCGCCGAGGAACCCGGCCCACGACTTCGCGGTCATGTAGTCGGAGGAGCCGAAATAGGCCGAGGTGCCGGGCTCGAACCAGATCGAGCGCACGGCAAACGCATGCTTCTTGTCGGCGTCGACAAGGATCACCGGGCCGTGGCGGGTGAACTTCAGCTCGAGGTCGCGCTCGGCTTCGCCCTTCACCGCTTCCTTTTCGTGCACGATGCGCATGTCCTCCCAGCCCGTGCCGTAGCGGTACTGGTTCGGATTGTCCGGGTTGAGCTCGTAGACGTAGAGGTCTTCCTGGTCGACGTTGAAGATGGTGAGACCGAACGCGATGGTGTCGTTATGGCCGATCGAGATGCCCGGCAGCGCCGGCTCGCCGGCGCCGATCACGGACATGCCGGGCGCGTTGAGGCCGACGATGTAGCGCAGCGACGGCACCGAATGCTCGCGATGCGGATCGTTGGCGAGGATCGGACGTCCAGTCGCGGTGCGCGATGCCGCGATCACCCAGTTGTTGGAGCCGATGGTGTCGCGCTGCTGATCGGCCTCGGCGAGGAATGTGTCGGGATCGTGCGCCAGCGCCGCCCTCTGGTCTTTTGGCGCGGCGAACTTGACCGGGCGCGTGGCGAGGTCGTAGGCCGCGAGCACGCCCTTCGGCACGCTGCACGGATCGAGGCCTTCAGGAATCTTCGTGGTCCATTCCGGCTCCAGCTTGACGCGGAAGCGATCGGCATCGAGGCCTGCGGCGCAGGCGACCAGCGACCGCTTCACCTCGGAGGCGACATTGCGCGTCAGGCCGTGGCTGCGGACGCGCACCACGTCATCCGCCGACCACAGGTCCGGCTTTGTGCCGGCGATCCTGAACTCGATCGGCAGCGGCCGCTTGCCCGCGTTGACGTCGGCGACATAGGCATTGACGCCGGCGACGAACGCCTCGGCATAGGTTTTCGCCTTCGGACCATAGGCGGCCCATTCCGCATTCATGTCGCCGCGATAGAGGAACAGCCGCAGCGCCTTGTCCTGCTCGGCATAAGCGGGGCCGAAGTCCTTTGCCAGGAGGCCAAGGCCACGCTTGCGCCAGAGATCGATCTGCCAGAGCCGGTCGCGCGCGGCGTTGAAGCCTTGCAGGAAGAACAGATCCTGCTCGTTGCCGGCATAGATGTGCGGGATGCCCCAGACGTCGACCAGGATCTGGCCCGGCGCCTTCAGCCCGGCGACGTCGGTCTTGACCTCACGCGCTGCGACGAGCGGGCTCGGCTTCTCGCGCGCGGCGGCGGGCGCGGCCAGCGTTGCTGCACAGAGTGCTGCGGTGAGCAGCCTGGTGACGCGGTTGAGATCCGTGTTCATTGTTGTTCTCCGATGGTTGTTATTTTTGGTTGCGAGACTTGAGCCGGAATTTTTCTCCCGGCGCTACTCTCCTTCGTCGCTCGCCAGCACGCCCTTCACGGCGCGGGCCCAGCCGGCGAGCTTGCGGTCGCGCGTTGCTTCGCTCATTGCCGGCCGGAAGCGGTGCTCGAGCCGCCAATTGTCGGCGAACTTGGCGGGCTCCGGATAGACCCCGGCCTCGAGACCGGCGAGATAGGCCGCGCCGAGCGCGGTCGTCTCCTGGATCATCGGGCGATCGACCGGCGCGTTGAGCAGATCGGCGAGCCGCTGCATGGTCCAGTCGGATGCGGTCATGCCGCCGTCGACGCGCAGCACGGTGTTGGCGGCGTTCGCCTCCGGCCAGTCGGTGCGCATCGCGGCCCACAGATCGAAGGTCTGGTAGCAGACGCTCTCCAGCGTCGCATGCGCGAGCTCGGCTGGGCCGGTGTTGCGGGTCAGCCCGAACAGCGCGCCGCGCACGCGCGGATTCCAGTACGGCGCGCCCATGCCGACGAAGGCCGGCACCAGATAGACGCTCTGCATGCTGTCGGATTTGTCGGCAAGCGGCCCGGTCTCGGCGGCATGCTTGATGATGCCGAGCCCGTCGCGCAGCCACTGCACCGCGCTGCCGGCAACGAAGATCGAGCCCTCGAGCGCGTAGGTTCGCTCGCCGCCGAGCTGATAGGCGATGGTGGTGAGCAGCTTGTTCTTCGAGGCCACTGGCGTGGTGCCGGTGTTGAGCAGCGCGAAGCAGCCGGTGCCGTAGGTCGACTTCATCATGCCGGGCTCGAAGCAGGCCTGGCCGATGGTCGCGGCCTGCTGGTCGCCGGCGATGCCTGATATCGCGATCGGGCCGCCGAAAAGATCAGCCGTGCTCTCGCCGAACCGGGCGGAGGAATCCCTCACCTCGGGGAGCATCGAGCGCGGCACGCGCAGGAGGTTGATGAGGTCGTCGTCCCACGCACCGGTGTGGATGTTGAACAGCAGCGTGCGTGAGGCGTTGGTGGCGTCGGTGGCGTGCATTCGGCCGCCGGTGAGCCGCCACAACAAATAGCAGTCGACGGTGCCGAACAACAGCTCGCCGCGCTCGGCGCGTTCGCGCGCGCCCGGCACGTGATCGAGTATCCAGGCAACTTTCGTCCCGGAGAAATAGGGATCGATGATCAGGCCGGTTTTCGCCGAGATCGCCGGCTCATGGCCTTCTGCCTTGAGCCTGGCGCAGATATCGGCGGTGCGGCGGTCCTGCCAGACGATGGCGCGGTGCACGGCCTGGCCGGTGGCGCGGTCCCACACCACGGTGGTCTCGCGCTGGTTGGTGATGCCGATCGCGGCGATGTCCTTGGCCTTCAGCCCGGCCTTCTCCAACGCCTCGCGGCACACCATCACGGTCGAGGTCCAGATGTCCTCCGGCTCGTGCTCGACCCAGCCGGAGGCCGGGAAATGCTGCGGAAACTCCTGCTGCGCGACCGCGGCGATGGAGATGTCGCTGCGAAACACCATGGCGCGTGACGATGTGGTGCCCTGATCGATGGCCAGCACGAAAGACATGAGCGTTTCCCTTGAGACTTGGTAGAGGCGCCAAGGGAGCGGATTACCGCGGTGAGGTCAAGATTGCTGGTGGGTGTGCCGGGATGATCCACGACGGTAGCAGACCCGTCATCCTCAGGTGCGAGCCTTGCGGCGCAATTGCGCCGCTGGGCGAGCCTCGAAGGATGCACGGCCCCAGTCGGGCCGTCGCCCCTTCGAGACGGCCGCTACGCGGCCTCCTCAGGGTGACGGATTGAGAGAAGACCGTCCGATCACATCGGCCGGTAGGTCCTGACGTCGGCGGGGACGTTGACGCCGATCTTGATCGCGCCGACCGAGCGGATGATGTCGTCGCCGAGCAGCTGGGCGAAGCAGGCATAGCCCCAGTCGTTCATGTGCAGGCCGTCGGCGATGACGAAATCGTCGATCGGGATCGCCTGCTTCTCGTGCCAGTCGCGCATCACCTCGAAGCGCGGGAAGATGCCGACATGGCGCAACGCGGCGATGCGGCCGAGCAGCTTGACCATGCCGCGCGCGCTTTCGGGGCGCTCGGTGACGCGCGGCGAATATTGCGGATCGACCAGCACGACGTCCGCACCGTCAGCCTGGATGCGCGCGACGCCGTCCTCGACCTGCTTGGCGGTCTCGGTGGGATCGAGGTTGCGCAGCACCGCGTTGGTGCCGACCTGCCAGATCACCATGTCGGGATGCACGTCGATCACTTCGGTCTGCAACCGCCGCATCATCTCCGGCGCGTCTTCACCGCCCTTGCCGCGGTTGAGCACGGTGATGTCGGCGGAGGGATATTGCCGGCGCAACTGTCCGGCGAGCCGGTTGGGATAGGTGAATTCCGGCGCCGACGAACCATAGCCCTGGGTCGAGGACGAGCCGAACGCGATGATGATAACCGGCTTGCCGGCCGCGAGCTTGGCCGCGACATGCGGCAGCGAGCCGGTGGTGTTCGGCACGCCGGTCGGCTGATGACAGGGCACGCGGTGGAAGATGTCGCTCGCGGATTTCGCGACCTGCTTCACCTTGTCGAGCGCCCTGGTGGCAACGCCCGGTTGCTGATCGGACGTGTCGGCGGCGATCACCGCAGGCTTGGCCGCATCAGGCCTGACTGCTTCAGTCTTTGCACCCGATGACAGCGCGGCATGCTGGTCGGCCTGGCCGGTCTGCGCGCACAACGGCACAACCGAGAGCGGCGCGAGCAACGCCAGCGCCGCCACGGCGCACAGGCCTCGCGCTACCGAGGAGCGAAAAGGGAAGACAAAACGCATCAACTCTGCTTCCTCTAATTCTGCTGCACCGGGCCCAGATGGGCCGCATCGATCACGAATTTCGCAAGGGCCCGGCCGAGACAGGCGTGAACCTTCTTGGCCAGATCGACACCATGCGAGGTGCTGAACAGATCAAAATATCCGGCGTCGCTCCACTGCTTCATGATCGCGAACCGGTCGAACAGCGGAACGTCGTGCTGCTGCGCCACCACCTTCATATTGTCGAGATATGGCGGTGCAGAGATCATCGTCTCCGTACGCGGGCTGTATTGCAGATTGACCAGCACCACGTCAGTCCCGGCGCCCCGCAACGCAACAACGCCGTCGTTGATGGCGGTACGGAAATCGTCGGGATCGACCGCTCGCATAGCATCGACCGTCCCGGTCTGCCAGATAACCAAAGTAGGCTTTTTTGCTTCGACAAGCTTAACGAGGGTTCCCGCGGTCTCCTCCGCGGTGCCTTTTCCCTGTAATTCTACGGATAGATCGATGGTCGCCGCCGGAAATGCCTCCTTCAGTGCCGTTTGCATCATGGCCGGATAGGCACTCGCCTCGTTGCCGAGGATGGTCGAGGAGCGGCTGCCCACCACCAGCACGTTGAGCGGCTGATTGGCCTTCACCGCATCGGTGACCTTCGGCAGCGAGCTTTCGCTCGCCAGCAGATAGGCGGGCACGTCGCAGGGCGGCGCCGGCGGTGCAGGATCAGGAGTGTCGCCGGCGCGCACGGGCGCGGCCGCCAAACAGGCGGCCAGCAGCATCAGGCCCAGCATCGTCCGCGCGGACTTCATGCTCCCCCTCCCGCCATATCGGCGTTGCCGGCGGCACCTTTTTTCGAGGCGCCTTTGTCGGCGGAGTGCTTGTACCACGAAATAATCCACGCCATCCCGCACATGATCAGGATGCCGCAGACGCTGATCAAGGCGTGCAGTGCGGCACCGCCGGAGACTTCGGCAAGCACGAAGTGACCGGCAAAGGCGAGGAATACCCCGAGACAGAATATCTCAAGCGAATGCTGGCCACACAGGATCAATGGTCGCAGCCAGGGCGATTTCAAGCCCGGCCAATCCCGGGGCAGGAAGCGCACGGTGAGGGCTGCGAGCGCGAGGAAATGCGCGAACCGCAACACGTCAAGGTCGGTCTTGTTGATCGGATACATCCATTGCTCGATGAGCTTCGGCATGATGTGGCCGAGCTGCGGCACGTACCAGGTCAGCGTCACGAAGAACGCGGCGACCAGATAGACGATGCAGATCCACATCGTGATGTTCGACGACAGGATGCGCGACATCCGCCGCGCGCCGCCGAGCGCGCACCAGGCGCCGAACACAAACAGCAATTGCCAGGCGAACGGATTGAACGCCCAGAAGCCGTTCGGATAGGCCGACAGATAAAGGTCGAACTGCCAGGTCAGCGCATAGAGCACGACCGACAGGCCAAGCGTCACGTCGGGCTTCCATTTCATCAGCCACAGGATCAGCGGCAGGAACAGCATCAGGACGATATAGAGCGGCAGCACGTCCATGTTGACGGGCCGGAAGCGCAGCAGCAGCGCCTGGACGATGGTGACGTCGGGCTGCTTGAGGAAGTCCATGATCCCCATTTCCTCGCTGTAGAGCGGGTTCTCGAACGAGGTCGCGACGTAGGAGATCTCGGCGAGGAAGATCGTGAACAGGAAGACATGCGCAACATAGATCTGCCATACCCGGCGCAGGATGCGCGCAGTCGCGATCACGAAGCCGCCCTCCAGCATCGCGCGGCCATAGACGAAGGCCGCGGTGTAGCCGGAGATGAAGATGAATATCTCGGTGGCGTCGGAGAAGCCGTAATTGCGGATCGTGAGCCAGGTCAGGAGATTGGTCGGCAGATGATCGATGAAGATCAGCCACAGCGCGAGCCCGCGGAACAGGTCGAGCCTGAGCTCGCGCTCACCGGTCGCCGGCAGCGTGATCGCGGGCGCGGCAGCCTTCGCCCTGGCCTCGCTCCTGGTGTCGCTCTTGGCCTCGGCCTTGGCGTCAGCCACCGGCGCACCGGCTATGGGATCGGCAATCGAGCTCATCAAACACCGTGTCGGCCGCGGACGCCCCGCATGCCCAGCTGAAAAGATACTATTCGCGTACGACTTGCCGACAAAGCGCAGAGTGCGGCGACATGCGGCCGCGCTTTAGAGCGGAACTATGTTGAAACCGCGATGAACGGACGGCTCCAAATCCGGCTTTCCGAGTCCCGCTTTCCAAATCCGGCTGCCCAAGCCCGGCGGTCCAAGCCCGGCGGTCCAAGCCCGGCTGCCCAAGTCCGGCTTTTCACGGCCCGGCAGGCGATTGGTTCCGGCTGACCAATTGGCTATGATGGCGCCCTGTTTGTGCGTGATCCGGTCAGAACAGATCACGTGCCGAGATTATCGGATTGAGCCGTATGTACCGCGCCGTTACCCGCCAGATCGAAGTCACCGTCGAGCCGAACTTCATGCCGGATCGCTCGTCGGTCGACCGGCGCGAATATTTCTGGTCCTACAAGATCGTAATCGTCAATTCGGGCCCGGAAACGGTGCAGCTGCGCACGCGGCACTGGATCATCACCGACGCCACCGGCCGCCGCCAGGAGGTGCGCGGCGAAGGCGTGGTCGGCGAGCAGCCGGTGCTCGCGCCCGGCGAACGCTTCGAATACACGAGCGGCGTGCCGCTGCCGACCGCATCCGGCTTCATGACCGGCAGCTACCAGATGGTGACCGAAGCTGGCGAGCGTTTTGAGATCGACGTGCCGACCTTCTCGCTCGACAGCCCGAGCCCGGATGGCAAGCGGGTGTTGAATTAGCCCCCGTTATCATGCCCCGCCACCGGGTCTCGCCTTCGGCGAGCCCGATGACAATCTCCGGCGGGGCATGACAGTACGCCGCGGCCTATCCGTATCCAGAAACAGACGCGTTGTGTGTGTGTGACGACGAACGCGCCTACTCGACGCCGGCTTCCTGCGGCGTGAACTCGTAGACCGACGAGCAGAACTCGCAGGTCACGACGACCTTGCCGTCCTTGACCATCTCGGCACGATCGTTCGGCGCAAAACTCTTCAGCATCGAGGACACCGCATCGCGCGAGCAGGAGCACTGCGCGCGCAGCGATTGCGGGTTGAAGACGCGCACGCCGCGCTCATGGAACAGGCGATACAGCAGCCGCTCGCCGGACAGATCCGGATCGATCAGCTCGACATCCTCGACGGTCGAGATCAGCGACTGGCCCTCGACCCAGGCGTCGTCATCCGGCACGCTGTGCGTCGCCGTGCCCTCCGGCGCATCGCCGGGATGCAGATCGGCCTGCTTGGCGCGCTCCGGGGCCTTGGGCAGGAATTGCAGCAGGATGCCGCCGGCGCGCCAGTGCAGCTTGCCGCCTTCGCCGCCGCGCATCTCCTCGCCGACCGCAAGCCGCACCCGCGTCGGAATCTGCTCCGAGCGCAGGAAATATTCGTGGGCTGCCTCTTCGAGGCCGCCGCCGTCGAGCGCGACCAGCCCCTGGTAGCGGCTGGTGTTCGAGCCCTGATCAATGGTCATCGCAAGATGGCCCTTGCCGAGCAGCTCGCCCGAGGTCTGTCCCGGCTTGAGCAGCGCCGCGTCGTAGCGCGCATACGCACGGAGCCGGTCGGGCGCCTGGAAATCGACGATCAGCAGCGAGACCGGGCCTTCGGTCCGGGTCTGCAGGATGAAGCGGCCCTCGAACTTGACGGACGAGCCGAGCAGCGTGGTCAGCACGATGGCCTCACCGAGCAGCTTGCCAACCGCCGGCGGATAATCGTGCTTGTGCAGGATCTCGTCGAGCGCGGGGCCGAGCCGCGTCAGCCGGCCACGCAAGTCCAGCGCGCCGACCTCGAAGGCCAGCACGGCATCGTCAACAGGAACCGCTGACGGCGCGCGAGTGGGCGTCTCGGTCGTGATTTTGATGTCGGGGGATTGTGAAACCATGGCGCTCTATCTGGGGTCTCGGACCGTGAAATAAAGGGGTTCACTAAGGCGGATATCTCTGTCGTCCCTGCGAAAGCAGGGACCCATAACCACCGATGTGAGTTGCTGCGCCAAGCTGGGGCCCCAGCTTTCGCAAATCTACAACGGTGGTTATCGGTCCCGGGTCGCGCTTCGCTTGCCCGGGACGACGACGTTTACTGATCTACGACTAGGCGACCGTGTCGAAGCACCAGGCCAGAATGCCCTTCTGCGCATGCAGGCGGTTTTCCGCCTCGTCGAACACCACGGATTGCGGCCCGTCGATCACCTCGTCGGTGACCTCCTCGCCGCGATGAGCGGGCAGGCAGTGCATGAACAGGGCGTCAGGCTTGGCGAGCGACATCAGCTTGGCATTGACCTGATAGGGCCGCAGCACGTTGTGACGGTGCTCACCCTCCTTGTCGCCCATCGACACCCAGGTGTCGGTGACGACGCAGTCGGCGCCGCGCACGGCGGCTTCCGGATCGGTGCCGAGTTGGATCGGCGCGCCGGTCGCCTTGATCCAGTCGCGCATCGGCTTCTTCGGCGAAAGCTCCGGCGGGGTCGCGACATTGAGCTGGAACTTGAACCGTTCGGCCGCGTGCGCCCAGGAGGCCAGCACGTTGTTGTCGTCGCCGGTCCAGGCCACCGTCTTGCCCTCGATCGAGCCGCGATTTTCCTCGTAGGTCATGAGATCGGCCATCACCTGGCAGGGATGCGAGCGCCGGGTCAGGCCGTTGATGACGGGAACGGTGGCATGAGCCGCGAGCTCGAGCAGCGCGTCATGGTTGAGGATGCGGATCATGATCGCATCGACATAGCGCGACAGCACGCGCGCTGTGTCGGCGATGGTCTCACCGCGGCCGAGCTGCATCTCTGCGCCGGTCAGCATGATGGATTCACCGCCGAGCTGGCGCATGCCGACGTCGAACGACACCCTTGTGCGGGTCGACGGGCGCTCGAAGATCATCGCCAGCGTCTTGCCTTCGAGCGGCTTCCTGCCCTTCTCATGCGCCTTCAGCTTCGCCTTCATGGCGGCTCCGGCGGAGAGCATGTTGCGTAGCTCGGCGAGCGGCAGCTCGTCGATGTCGAGGAAGTGACGGACCGGCTTGCTCATCACCCCGCCGCCTTCTTCGGCTGTCCCGCTGAAAGCGTTGCGCAAGCGCGCTCGAGCGAGGTGATCGACTGGTCGATCTCGGCCTCGGTCACGATCAGGGGCGCCAGGAACCGCACCACATTGTCGCCGGCGCCGACGGTGAGCAGCTTCTCGTTGCGCAGCGCGGCGATCAGGTCGCCCGACGGCACCACGGCCTTGACGCCGATCAACAGGCCCTCGCCGCGCACCTCCGACAGCACGCCGGGATAGCGGTCGATCACGGAAGCAAGCTTCTGCTTGAGCAGCAGCGACATCTTCTGCACATGGTCGAAGAAGCCGGGCTTCAGCATGACGTCGAGCACGGCATTGGCGGCTGCGACCGCGAGCGGATTGCCGCCGAAGGTCGAGCCGTGCGAACCCGGCGCCATGCCGGCCGCCGCCTGCGCGGTCGCCAGCACCGCGCCAATCGGGAAACCGCCGCCGAGCGCTTTCGCCAGCGACATCACGTCCGGCGTGACGCCGGTGCGCTTGTAGGCGAACAGTTCGCCGGTGCGGCCCATGCCGGTCTGCACCTCGTCGAACGCCAGCAACAGGCCATGCTCGTCGCAGAGCGCGCGCAACGCCTTGAAGAACGCCTGCGGCGCCGAGCGCACGCCGCCCTCGCCCTGCACGGGCTCGATCAGGATGCCGGCGGTGTGCGGGCCGATCGCCTTCTTCACCGCCTCGATGTCGCCATGCGGCACCTGGTCGAAGCCGTCCATCGGCGGGCCGAAGCCCTCGAGATATTTCGCCGAGCCGGTCGCAGCCAGCGTGCCCAGCGTGCGGCCGTGGAAGGCGCCATCGAAGGTGATGATGCGGTAGCGCTCGCCATGGCCCTTGGAGAAGTGATAGTGGCGGACCAGCTTGATCACGCCCTCCATCGCTTCCGCGCCGGAATTGCAGAAGAACACGAAGTCCGCAAAGCTCTGCTCGCAGAGCCGCGCGGCGAGCACCTCGCCGTCCGGGCTCTTGAACAGGTTCGACATGTGCCAGAGCTTGGTCGCCTGTTCCTGCAGCGCCTTGACCAGATGCGGATGCGCATGCCCGAGCGCGTTCACCGCGACACCAGAGGTGAAATCGAGATAGCGGTCGCCGTTGGTTGCGATCAGCCAGGCGCCCTCACCGCGCTCAAAGCCGAGATCGACCCTGGCGAAGACGGGGAGCAGATGCGACGAGGCGCTGTTGGTCATGGCGTTCACTGACGGTTTTGAACCGACGATTGCCGCGCGCCTTGACGCCAGCGCAGCAACGGCCAGCTTCGGAAAACAAAACGTGCCGCCTTTGCGGGCGGCACGTGAGGGGCATTCTATGCGGCGGCTGGTCGGTGTCAATCGCCGGGAGCCCGCCTTTGCCGGCCTTCCTGCAATGCGAAACCAGCGCAATCCGGAGCATTCCGGTGCGGTGGAAAAGCCTCATTGCAATGCTTAACTTTGTGGGAACATGTGGACGCACGGCCGCGGACTCTTGCGCCAGAGTCACGCCATATTGTAGCGTTTGGCCTGTCGGGTACGACATCTCGTGCGGCAGTACTGGACCCTCTAAGTAGCCTTCGTGTCTCACGTAAACGTTCGGGCGCAACACCGCGCCCGGCGAGGGCTAAGGGATTCTGGCCGCAGGGATATTTGTCCAGATTGGCTCGCAGCGCCGCTCCAATGCCTGGCCGGCGCTCCGCGAAAGGAAGAATGTGATGACTGTATTGACCTGGTCCGACGATCGCGTCGAGCAGCTGAAGAAGCTCTGGGAGTCTGGCCTTTCGGCCAGCCAGATCGCAGCGGAACTTGGCAATGTGACGCGAAACGCCGTGATCGGCAAAGTGCACCGGCTCGGCCTCTCCGGCCGCGCCAAGGCCCCCTCGACAGCCGCCCCGCGGCAGCGCAAGGCCCGTCCCGCCCAGCACATGATGCGGGTGGCGCGCCCGGTCTCGCGCGGCAACACCGCGCTCGCGCACGCCTTCGAGGTCGAGATGGAGGCCGATCCGATCTCCTACGACAACGTGGTGCCGATGAGCCAGCGGCTCTCGCTGCTCGAGCTCAACGAGGCCACCTGCCACTGGCCGGTCGGCGATCCATCGAGCCCGGAATTCTTCTTCTGCGGCGGCAAGGCACTCGGCGGCCTGCCCTATTGCGCGCATCACTCGCGCGTCGCCTACCAGCCCGCTGGCGACCGTCGCAGGCCGTCGGCGAAGCCACAGATCAAGTAAGCACTCGGGAAAACTAGCCTGGACTACAAAAACAAATCCCCGCGCAAGCGGGGATTTTTTTGTCGGCAAGTAACCATCCGACCGTAGCGCGACGTGAGGTGAGCACGCGTGTTGGGCTCCCTCCCCCCTTGCGGGGGAGGGTTGGGGAGAGGGGTGCCGCTTGCTCCGCTGACGGTTGCGAAGAATGCGAGCAGAGCGCAAGCGCCGTCGGTTCGGTTGAGAGGATGTCGCTACACGTTTTCCGTTACAGCCCGGGGCTTACCCCTCTCCCCACCCTCCCCCGCAAGGGGGGAGGGAGCCAGACAGTGTGCTCACCTCACGCGATAACGAACCAATTCACGTCACCGCTTGCGGCGTTGTGGCGTGTGCTCGCGACACGCGCCGTTACGGCTGCGGCTCGGCTTTCGCAAACCGGTCGTCGAGCGCATAGCCGGCGCCGCGCACGGTGCGGATCGGATCCTGCTCGCGGCCCGGATTGAGCAGCTTGCGCAGCCGGCCGATATGCACGTCGACGGTGCGTTCATCGATATAGATGTCGCGGCCCCAGACGCTGTCGAGCAGCTGCTCGCGGCTGAACACGCGGCCGGGATGCTCGAGGAAGAATT
Organism: Bradyrhizobium acaciae; assembly: GCF_020889785.1. GTDB lineage: Bacteria > Pseudomonadota > Alphaproteobacteria > Rhizobiales > Xanthobacteraceae > Bradyrhizobium > Bradyrhizobium acaciae. The sequence continues at coordinate 25,498 of NZ_JACMYK010000038.1, read as the reverse complement.
CGAGCAGGCGATACTCGGTCGGCCCGAGATCGATCGGACGGCCCGAGCGCGCCACGCGGCGCTTCTCGCGGTCGAGCTCGATGTCGCCATAGGTCAGCACGGTCGCAAGCCGTTCCGGGCTCGCGCGGCGCAACAGGCCCTTCACCCGCGCCAGCAGTTCCGGCACCGAGAACGGCTTGACGATGTAATCGTCGGCGCCGGTGGCAAGCCCACGCACGCGCTCGCTCTCTTCGCCGCGCGCGGTCAGCATGATGATCGGAAGCTGCTTGGTCTCGGGCCGCGCCCGCAGGCGGCGACACAGCTCGATGCCGGACAGGCCCGGCAGCATCCAGTCGAGTACCACGAGGTCGGGAACGCGCTCCTTCAGGCGGGTGTCGGCATCGTCGCCGCGCCCCACCGTCTCGACATCGTAGCCTTCCGCATCGAGGTTGTAGCGCAACAGCGTCGTCAGCGCTTCCTCGTCTTCGACTACCAGAATGCGTGCGCTCATCGGTCTAAGTTCTTTCTCTGTGGTGATCCGTTGCCCAGACGCAAACCGAAACGCTTACTTCCGTCGGCATAATCCCCGCGGAAACGATTTGTCGCGAAGACAATCCATTTCCGCACGCGCGGACCATGTCAGGTGCCCGGCACCGTGGTGGCAAAGTTGGTCATGTCGCCCTTCGGGCGCTTGTCGGTGATCTGCTGGCCTTCGATCATGTAGAACACGGTCTCGGCGATATTGGTGGCGTGATCGCCGATCCGCTCGATATTCTTGGCGCAGAACATCAGATGGATGCAGAACGAGATGTTGCGCGGATCCTCCATCATGTAGGTGAGCAGCTCGCGAAACAGCGAGGTGCAGATCGCATCGACTTCCTCGTCGCCCTTCCAGACGTTCATCGCCGCCGGCAGATCGTGCGCGGCATAGGCGTCGAGCACCGACTTGACCTGCGACAGCACGAGGTCGGTCATGTGCTCCAGGCCGCGGATCAGCTTCAGCGGCTGGAAATCGCTCTCCAGCGCCGCGACGCGCTTGCCCATGTTCTTGGCGAGGTCGCCGATCCGCTCGAGGTCGGTCGCGACGCGCATTGCGCTGACGATTTCACGCAGGTCGATCGCCATCGGCTGGCGGCGGGCGATCGTCAGCACCGCGCGCTCTTCGATGACGCGCTGCAGATTGTCGATCTCGATGTCGGCGGCGACCACGCGCTTGCCGAGCGCGACGTCGCGCCGGATCAGCGCGTCGACCGACTCGGTAATCATCCGCTCGACGAGGCCGCCCATCTCGGCGACCAGGCGGGTCAATTCCTGCAGGTCGCTGTCGAATGCCTTGGCGGTATGTTCAGAAGCCATCGCTTGTCTCCCCTCAATCATGATCCCGGGGATCATGATTTCGTGTCCTGAATTTTAGCATGATCGCTGCGCAATCGCTTCGCGTTTGTCGCGGGAAAACCGGTTTCGGCGTTTCCGGATCATGTGCCGGTCAACCGAACCGGCCGGTGATGTAATCCTGGGTGCGTCGATCGCTCGGCGACGTGAAGATCTTGTTGGTGTCGTCGAATTCGATCAACTCGCCGAGATACATGAAGGCGGTCTTGTCGGAGACGCGCGCCGCCTGCTGCATGTTGTGGGTGACGATCGCGATCGTGTAGTCCTCGGAGAGCTCCTGGATCAGCTCCTCGACCTTGGCGGTCGAGATCGGATCGAGCGCCGAGCACGGCTCGTCGAACAGGATCACCTCGGGGCGCACCGCCACGGTGCGCGCGATGCACAGGCGCTGCTGCTGGCCGCCGGAGAGCGACAGGCCGGAAGCGTTCAGCTTGTCCTTGACCTCGTTCCACAGCGCGCCGCCGCGCAGCGCCTTTTCGACCCGGTCGTCCATCTCGGACTTCGAGATCTTCTCGTAGAGGCGGATGCCGAAGGCAATGTTCTCGTAGATCGTCATCGGGAACGGCGTCGGTTTCTGGAATACCATGCCGACCCGCGCGCGGAGCAGATTCAGGTCGAGCTTGGGATCGAGAATGTTGGTCTGGTCCAGCATCAGCTGGCCGACCGCGCGCTGGCCCGGATAGAGGTCATACATCCGGTTGAAGACGCGCAGCAGGGTCGACTTGCCGCAGCCGGACGGGCCGATGAACGCCGTGACGCGGTTGGTGCCGAGCGTCAGGTTGATATTCTTCAGCGCATGATGCTCGCCGTAATAGAAGTTGAGGTTGCGCACCGTGACTTTCGGCGGCGCTTCGGGAAGCGGAACCTGGGGAACGTGGCCCGCGGCAGTCGTTGAGACGGAAAGCTCGGTCATTTTGCGGCCCTTTCGGCACCAAGGATACGCGCGCCGATATTCAACGCGAGCACGGTGAATGTGATGAGCAGTGCGCCGCTCCACGCCAGCTCTTTCCAGTAGGCGTAGGGGCTCTGCACGAAATTGTTGATGGTCACCGGCAGGTTGGCCATCGTCTTGGTCAAGTCCCAGCTGAAAAACTGGTTCGACAGCGCGGTGAACAGCAGCGGCGCGGTTTCGCCGGCAACACGGGCGGTCGCCAGCAGCACGCCGGTGATCAAGCCGCTACGCGCAGCACGATAAGCGATCCGCTTGATCACCAGCGAGCGCGGCAGGCCGAGCGCGGAGGCCGCCTCGCGCAGCGGATTGGGCACCAGGAGCAGCATGTCCTCGGTGGTGCGCAGCACGACCGGGATCACGATCACGGCGAGTGCGAGGCTGCCTGCGATCGCCGAGAAGCCGCGCATCGGCACCACCACCGCGCCATAGATGAACAGGCCGATGATGATCGACGGCGCGCTGAGCAGGATGTCGTTGATGAAGCGGATCACCGAGGTGAGCTTGTCGTGCTTGCCGTATTCGGCAAGGTAGGTACCGGCGAACAGGCCGAGCGGCGCGCCGATGCCGACGCCGATCACGGTCATGATGAGCGAGCCGACGATGGCGTTGAGCAGGCCGCCGTCGGTCGAGCCGGGCGGCGGCGTGTTCTGGGTGAACAGCTGCACGCTGAGGCCGGCAAGGCCGTTATAGAGCAGCGTGATCAGGATCAGCGCCAGCCAGGTGACGCCGAACAGCGCCGCCCCGACGCAAAGTGCGCGGATGATGATGTCGCTGCGGCGGCGGGATTTGTAGATCGGGTTCATGGCGTTATTTCCCCGCCTTCCTTTCAAGCCGCATCAGCATCAGCCGCGCGCCGGCAAGCACGAAGAAGGTCAGCACGAACAGCAACAGGCCGAGCAGGATCAGGCCGGACTGGTGCAGGCCGTCGCTCTCGGCGAATTCGCTAGCGATCGCCGCCGAGATCGTGGTGCCCGGCGCGAAGATCGACGACGAAATGCGGAACGAGTTGCCGATGATGAAGGTCACCGCCATGGTCTCGCCGAGCGCGCGGCCGAGCGCCAGCATGATGCCGCCGATCACACCGACCCTTGTGTAGGGGATCACGACGCTGCGGACGACTTCCCAGGTGGTGCAGCCCATGCCGTAGGCGGCTTCCTTGAGCACCGGCGGCACGGTCTTGAACACGTCGACCGAGATCGCGGTGATGAAGGGCAGCACCATGATGGCAAGGATCAGCGCCGCGTTGAACAGGCTGAGATAGGATGGCGGGCCGGCGAACACCGCGCCCAGCACCGGAACGCCCTCGAAGATCCGGATCATGAAGGGCTGGAAGGTATTGGCCAGGAACGGGCCCAGCACGAAGAAGCCCCACATGCCGTAGATGATGGAGGGGATGCCGGCGAGCAGCTCGATGGCGATGCCGATCGGGCGGCGCAGCATTTGCGGGCAGAGCTCGGTGAGGAACACGGCGATGCCGATGCCGACCGGAATGGCGATCATCATCGCGATGATCGAGGTGATCAGCGTGCCGTAGATCGGGCCGAGCGCGCCGAGCACCGGCGGATCGGCCGAGGGCGCCCAGCGCTGTGTCCAGAGGAAGGCGAAGCCGTACTCCTTCATCGCCGGCCAGGCGCCGACGATCAGCGACAGGATGATGCCGCCGAGGATCAACAGAACCGAAATCGCCGAGATGCGGGTGATCCAATAGAAGGTGAGGTCACCCAGCTTGAAGGCGCTGAGGGCCTTGGCGCGATCGTATGGTCCGGCGGCTTCCATCACATCGCTCTGAACAGCCATGTCTGCCACGCCAATTTCCTCTTTTTTATTTAAAAGCTGCACCAACCGCTACGCCCCCGAAGCGATCTTCATCGACGCATGAGGCCGGACGTCGTTCCGGTTGCGCCTCCCGGGGGCGCGAACCCCGGGCTCCATCCACGTATCTTGCCGCGTTTCTTGCCGCGGTGATGGGGCCCGGTCCTGGTCGCTCAACCTGTGCCGCCCTTGGGAGGCGGCACAGGCCTTATTCGAAGCGATGGACTTAGCTCTTGATGTCCGAGGACCAGGTCTTCTCGATCAGCTTGACGACCGAGTCCGGCATCGGGATGTAGTCGAGCTCTTCGGCCGCCTTGCCACCCTTCTCGAAGGCGTACTTGAAGAACTTGAGCGCTTCCTGCGAGGCCGCCTTGTCGGTCGAGTCCTTGTGCATCAGGATGAAGGTCGCCGCGGTGATCGGCCAGGAGGCTTCGCCCGGCTGGTCGGTCAGGATCACGTAGTAGCCGGGGGCCTTGGACCAGTCGGCATTCGACGCAGCAGCCTGGAAGGCGGCAATGGTCGGCTGCACGGTCTTGCCGGCCTTGTTGACCAGCGCGGTGTAGGTCAGCTTGTTCTGCTTGGCGTAGGCGTATTCGACATAGCCGATCGCGTTCTTGGTCTGGCTGATGTTGCCGGCAACGCCTTCGTTGCCCTTGGCGCCGACGCCGACCGGCCACTCGACCGCGGTGCCGGAACCGACCTTGGACTTCCAGTCGGCGTTCGACTTGGAGAGGTAGTCGGTGAAGTTGAAGGTGGTGCCCGAACCATCCGAGCGGCGGACGACGGTGATCGCATCGGCCGGCAGGGTCAGCTTCGGATTGAGCTTGGCGATCGCGGCGTCATTCCACTTGGTGATCTTGCCGAGATAGATGTCGCCGAGCACTTCGCCGGAGAGCACGAGATCGCCCGGCTTGATGCCTTCGACGTTCACGACCGGAACGATCGCGCCCATCACCATCGGCCACTGGACGAGGCCGTCCTTCTCGAGCTGCTCGGCCTTGAGCGGCGCGTCGGTCGCACCGAAGGTCACGGTCTTGGCCTGGATCTGCTTGATGCCGGCGCCCGAACCGATCGACTGATAGTTCAGGCCATTGCCGGTGTCCTTCTTGTAGGCGTCAGCCCACTTCGAATAGATCGGGAACGGAAACGTTGCGCCCGCGCCGGTAATATCGGCAGCGAAGGCCGACGTCGACGCGGCCACCAGGCCGGCAGCGACGATTGCTTTGATGAAATTCATGGGGTGGTCTCCATCTTGTGAGCGAAGCGCCGAATGCGCCCGATCGCGCTCACGCCGGTCCATCTAGGAGCGGTCGGTGCTGCTTTTACGAAGGTTGGATGACACTTGGATGACAGCTATAAGTGGCTGAAAACGCTTAGCTTTGGGTCGGCAGCGGGGTCTTCGGCCGGGGAAAACAGGCGGTAAAAGTGGCGCCATTGTTCGGCACGCTTTCGATCACAAGACGCCCGCGATGACGGTTAAGAATATGTTTCACCAGCGATAATCCGAGGCCCGTTCCGCCCTGGTTTCGGCTGTCGCCGACGTCCACCCGGTAGAACCGTTCGGTCAGCCGCGGCAGATGCTCCGGGGCGATGCCGGGGCCGAAATCCCGTACCAGGACACGGATTTCGGGGGCCCCCTCGCCCGATGCGCCCGAAACGGTCTGATTGAGCGACACTATGACGCGGCCGCCCGAGGCACCGTATTTGAGGGCGTTCTCGATCAGGTTCTCGAACAGGCGGAGTAGTTCCTCGCGGTCGCCGGCGATCATGACCGGGGCCTGAGGCAGGTCGACATCGATCTCGACCTGGCGCTCGCTGGCCAGCGCCTCGAGCCCGTCGGCCACCTGGCGGATGATCGGCACGATGTCGATCGACGCCTCGGGCCGCACATGGGCCGACAGCTCGACCCGCGACAGCGACAGCAGGTCGTCGATCAGCCGCGCCATGCGGGTGGCCTGGGTGTGCATGATGCCGAGGAAGCGCTCGCGGGCCCGCGCGTCCTCCCGTGCCGGCCCCTGCAGCGTGTCGATGAAGCCGGACAGCGCGGCGAGCGGCGTGCGCAGCTCGTGGCTGGCATTGGCGACGAAATCGGCGCGCATCTCCTCGACCCGGCGCAGCGGCGTCAGATCGTGGAAGGTCATCAGCATGCACTTCTCGGTGCCGCCGAACTGGGTCGGCACCGGCACCGGCGTGATCACCAGTTCCATCCAGCGATCGACCGGAACGTGATCGCTGTAGGTGGCGCGGCGCGGCTCGGTGGTCGCGATCGCCTCGCGCAATGCGGTGATAATCTCCGGCGAACGCAGGGCAAATTGCGCCAGCTCGTTCTTGCGCAACGCCGGCGCGAGTTGGGAGGCGGCGGCGTTGAGATGGATGACGCGGCCGGCGCGATCGAGCAGCACGGCCGGATCCGGCATGCCGGCGACGACGGCGCTGACCGCGGTAGCCTCGACCGGATTGCCGTGGCGAACATCCTCGCGCGAGGTGCCGGCATCATGCAGCCGCCATGGCACCAGGGCCGCGGCCGCGATGCAGACGAACACCGCGCAGGCGCGCACCAGCGACAATTCGCCGAGCGCGACCACCACGCTCAAGGCCAGCGCTGCGGCAAGCAGGATCAGCGCGGAATGGCGCAGCCGGTCAGGCCAGGGCGAGAATATGGAAGGCGGAGAATCGTCAATTGCCATCGCGGCGGCTTTCTTCCCGTCGGTTCATGTCTCGCCCAGGCGCGGTCATAGCGACCGTCCCTCGGGAGGCATCGGGCCGCTTCATCAGACGCCGGAGTCACCGCGCTTGCGGACCAGAACCGCCTCATGATGCGGCTCTGCGCGGGAACCCGAATCAGCCTGCGGCAGCCGTTTGAGTCGGGCGCCGACGATAACCTCCCGAAACGTCAGCAAGATTACAGATATGACGAACGGCGCAATATAGTAGAGCAGGCGGAACAACAGCATACCGCCGAGTAGATCCTCGCGGTCCATCTGCCAGAGGCCGACCAGCATGGCGGCGTCGAACACCCCGAGCCCGCCGGGGGAATGGCTGGCGAAGCCGAGCAGGGTCGCCGACACGAAAATGACCGCGACCACGACGAAGCCGAGATTGGGCTCGTCCGGCACCAGCACGTACATCGCCAGCGCGCAGAAGCCGAGGTCGACGATGCCGATCGCGATCTGCAGCAGGGTCAGCGGACCGCCCGGCAGGGTCACTGTCCAGGGGCCGCGGCCGACCACCCGCGGCTGGGTCCAGACCCAGACCACATAGGCGACCAGCGCGATGATGATCGCGAAGGCCAGCGTGCGGTTGAGCCAGGGCGGCAGCTGGTCGATGTTGGCGGCGGCCTCGGGGTGATAGGCGATGCCGAGCCCGAGCACCGCGGCATTGCCAAGCCAGAAGGTGAGACCGGCGAGAAAGCAGATCTTGGCGACGTCGATCGCGTTCAATCCCCAGGCCGAATAGATCCGGTAGCGCACCGCGCCGCCGGTGAAGACGCTGGCGCCGACATTGTGGCCGATCGAATAGGACGTGAACGCCGCGAGCGCATTGATGCGGTAGGGCACGTGGGCTTGGCCGATCGCGCGCACCGCGAACAGATCGTAGAAGGTCAGCGTGAAGTAGCCGGCTGCGACGAACAGTCCCGCCAGCGCGATTTGCCGCGGCTCGGTGCTCTTGATGGCCTCGAGCACCTCATTGGTGTCGATGCCGCGCAGCATGTGATAGAGGACGTAGCAGGCGATGCCGATGACGGCGATGCTGATGACAACACCCAGCCGATGCAGGATTTGCTTCTGGCGCAGAAACGCCATCGCCCTGCCTATTGCTTCCAGCATCTAGACCTCGAATTGCGATCCCGCGACGACGGCTCCCGGGCGAACTCCGCCGGCGCTTCGCTGTGCCCCGCCCCGTGTAGCGCGTTTTAAGCCGGAGTGGAATTCGTCAAACGACAATAAAACGCGCATCTTCAAGATATTAGGGATGATTCATGACAGCGGATGCACAAATATGCGCGTTTCCCGCCGCGTTCGACAAGGCTTGACATGCACGTGCGGCAGTTAGCCCGCCGATCGGTGCGCAAGACCATCCGGAAAACTACGGGGAGCAGGCATAACGCGCGACGCCCGTGCAGTGCAAACCGCCGCCGCATGGGTCATGCGACGGCGATTTGGTAAGCCCGCGTATCGTTATGCCTGCGCCGCTGCCGCCGCGGCGGCGATCTCCGCCGCATCGGGGAAATGCCCCTTGACGCGGCGGGCGATCACTTTGCCGTCAAGCTTGACCTCGAAGACGCCGCCCTTGCCGGGCACCAGCTCCGCATCGAGCCCGAGGCGCTCGCGCAGCAGCGCTGCGGCCTCCCTGGCGCGCTTCTCGTAACCGCAGGGGCGGCAATAGGTGATCGAAAGGTCGCTCATGGCGTGCTCTCCCATCCGTTCATGCTGCGAGATGTTGCGCGCTCGCGGCCTCGACGCCGGCGATCCAGCCGGCAACCGAGCGCCCGATCGCCTCCGGATGATCTTCCTGCAGATAGTGCGCGCCGGCGCCGAGCTGGATGACCGCGCAGTGCTGCAACTTCGCCGCGAAGTCAGCGGCGAAGGCCGGCGATACCAATGCTCCAGGCGACCCCGCAAACAGCAGTTTCGGATAGGTCGATGCCGCAAGCGCCGCATGCGCCTCAGTGAGCGCCCGATCGACATCGGCAGGTTCGCCTGCGATCGGCAGCTCGCGCGGCAGCATCAATGTCGGCTTGCGGCTGTCGCGCGTCGCAAACGGCGCGCGGTAGGCTTCCATCTCCTCCTCGCTGAGCGTGCGCAGGATCGAGCCGGGCAGCACGCGCTCGACGAACGCATTGTTGTCGAGGACCATTGCTTCGCCTACTCCCGGCGTGCGGAATTTGCGGAACGTCTCCCGCGCAGCCTCGTGCTGGTGGAAGTCGGACCAATCCCGCATCGGCCGGATGAATTCCATGAAGGCGAGCCCGCGCACGAGTTGCGGACGGCGTGCCGCGAGATGGAACGCGAGCGCCGTGCCCCAATCCTGCGCGACGAGATAGGCCGAGCTGATGCCGAGCTCATCGATCAGCGCGTCGAGATAGTCCGCATGGTCGAAGAAGCGGTAGGCGATGTCGGGCTTGCCGGACTGGCCGTAGCCGATCAGGTCGGGCGCGACGCAGTGCCCGACCGGCGCCACCAGCGGCATGATGTTGCGCCAGATGTACGATGACGTCGGATTGCCGTGCAGGAACAGCACATGCGGCGCGTCGCGGCGCCCAAGCTCGCGATAGGCCATCGTGGACCCAAGCACGGCGCGATGATGCAGGCTGATGTCGGCGGATATGGTCATGGCAACTCCTTGAACACGGTTTGGAATGCGATCGTCTTGAAACGCTCGAGCGCAGCGGCGCTGCGTTCGACCTTCATGCGCAGCATCGCGCCCTGCCAGGATGCGAGCAGGAAATCGGCAAGCTCGTCGGGATCGAAGCCGGACGCGATCTCGCGCTTGGCCTGCGCTTCGGCGATGCAGGCCGCAAACGGCGCGCGCCATTCCCGGAAGATCTCGTCGAGCTGCTCGCGCAGCATCTCGCTCGAGCCCGACGCCTCGAGGCTGAAATCGCCGATCAGGCAGCCGCGGGTGAAGCCGTCATGCGCAAGCTTCCCGGTAATGAGATCGAGATAGCGCCTCAGCCTTTCGCGCGGCGCCAGCGTCGTGTCGCCGAGCGCTTCGGCGACGAGGCCGCGCACATAGAGGAAGTAGCGATCGAGCACCTCGGAGGCGAACAGCTCCTTGGAGCGGAAGTGGTTGGTGAACGAGCCCTGCGGCGCGCCGGCGGCCGCGGTGACGTCGCGCACACTGGTGCCGTGATAGCCGGTCCGGAACATTTCCTTCAGGCCGGCGTCGAGGATGGCATCGCGGAGGGAGGGTTTGGGCATGGGCAACATTTAATACGTACGTACGTATTGATGTCAAGCAATATCGATGCGACGCCGCCGGCGACCGGCGAAATCGCTTAAGTCCTCTGGATCAAGGGTTTGGGGTCAGCCCACCGGCTTGCTGCGCGAAACCACCCAGTCGCGCAGCCAGGAGCCGATCGCGCAGCCGACGAGATAGAGCGCGAACATGCATAGGAAGAGATCGAGCCAATAGCCGAAGCGGCCGGGCACGATCCGCGCGAACGACGCCGCCACCAGCGCGGCGGCGAGCACGGCCAGCCAGATCATCCACACCTTCGAGACGGCCTGTGCCCGATGGACCACCGCGATCCAGCCCATGCCGAAGCCAAGCAGGGCTGCGCCGAGCAGCCAACCCCAGAAGAATGTCGCGAGCACGGTCATCGCTACTTCACCACGAATTCGATGCGGCGGTTCTGCGCCTTGCCGTCTTCATTCTCGTTGCCGGCCAGCGGCTGCGTGCTGCCATACCCGATCGGCGTGAAGCGGTTGGCCGGCAGACCGGCGCGCACGAGATAATCGACCACGGCCTGCGCGCGCCGCTCCGACAATGCCTGGTTCGCCGCTTCCTCACCGTCGCTGTCGGTATGGCCGGCGACCTCGATCGTCGCGTTGGGACAGCGCATCGCGGTCTCGATCAGACGGTCGAGCAGGCCGGCGGAATCCGCAACGATGTCGGCCTTGCCGGACTCGAAGCGGATCTTGCCCTTGGAGAGGATCTCGGAGAACAGCTGTTGGCACACGGTGAGATCGACCGGCGCCGCCGCCGGCTTCACCGTGACCTCGGCCTTGAACTGCCAGCCTTGCGGAAAGTCCTTGCCGAGCCCGTCGCGGATCTGGCCTGCCGCGGCATCATAGAGCGCATCGCCCGACAGCTTCACCTCGCGATCCGATACCACGAGCGTGCCGGTCGACAACCGCGACAGCGCACCGAGCGCCGGCACCACCGCCGCAGCAAATCCTGACGGCGCGCCGAGGCTGGCCTTGAGATTGTCGACCACCTTCTCGCTGAAGAACTTGCGGCCGGCGGCTGCGACCAGCGCGGCATGCACGTTGTTATCGGGCACGTAGCCAGTCAGCGTCAGCGTCACTGCGACCGGGTCCTTGTAGGCCTGAAACACGTAAGGCGGCGCCTTGATATCGTTGGCGGCGATCGAATAGCCCTCCGGGAGGTTCTTCAGCGCCGCCGCGACCGCTTCGCGTCCGCCGAGCTCGCGCGCCATGCCCGCGAGATTGACCTTGTTGTCGGTCAGCGTGATCTTGCCTTCCTTCAGCTTGCCGATCTGGTCGAGCAGCAACAGCGCCGCCGTGTCGAACCGCGACGGCGCGCCGCGGGCGAGCGCCATCTGATCCACCACCTCGACACCACCGAGGCTGGCCTTCGCGGCCTCGGCCAGCTTGCTCTTGCTCGACGGCAATGGCGCATTGCCGCCAAGCGTGACCCGCACCACGTCGCGTTCGGCAGACCAGACAAACGGCTTGGCCTCCGGAACGAGGCGGGTCTCGTCGTTGACGAGCCGCACGCCCGGCACGGCCTCGACCGACGCCACCGCGCTGAGCCGGCCGTCTTCGGAGAAGGCGTTGGCCGCAAAGGTGACGTCGCGGCCGTCGACACCGATGCGGCGCTTGTCGAGGACGGTGTCCTTCAATGCGGCATTGGAGCGCGCGGCAAGGTCCGCTTCGACCGTGGCCGTTGAGGTCCAGGCCGCGATACCCCACAGGACGACCAGCGGAATCACCCCAGGCCACCACTTGCTACTCCACTTGAAAAGTCCGTGCATTCAGCATCCTGCGGGGTCGGGAAGCAGAGAGAAAACAAACCCTTGGCTGACTGTCAAACCCCAAATCAGGCACCATGGCGGGGCCCCATGTCGGATCGGGGATAACAGTTTCTTCAGTGGTCTTTCGCTAAGTTTGCGGCGGAATGCAAATCGGCCGCCCCGCGCCCTCATGAAACAACTCCGCAACACCGTGATCCGTGCCGGGCTGGAGGCGCTGTATTTTTCCGGCGCGCACCATCTGCTGCGGCCGATCTTCGCCGGCGTCGGCACCATCTTCATGCTGCACCACGTCCGCCCGCGGCGCGCCGACGTGTTCCAGCCCAACCATCATCTCGAGGTCACGCCGGACTTCCTGCGCGCGACGCTGACGCATCTGCGCGCGCTCGACGTCGACGTCATCAGCATGGACGAGGCGCATCGCCGCCTCATCGAACGGAATTTCGCGCGGCGCTTCGCCTGCTTCACCTGCGACGACGGGTATCGCGACAACCGCGATTTCGCGCTGCCGGTCATGCGCGAGTTCGGCGCGCCGTTCACCGTCTTTGTCGCGAGCGATTTCGCCGAGGGCTGCGGCAAACTGTGGTGGATCGCGCTGGAGCGGGTGATCGCGACAGCGTCCGCCATCGAGGTGCCGATCGACGGCGTCATCACGCGGATCGACACCGCGACGCCGCAAGCCAAGCGGGCCGCATTCGGCCGCATGCACGACTGGCTGCGTTCGCTGCCTGGTGAGCAGGAGATGCAGGCCGCAATCTCCGAGCTGTGCGTCCACCACGGCGTCGACGAGGGCGGCATCGCGCGCGAGCTCTGCATGTCCTGGGACGAGTTGCGCGGCTTTGCCGACGATCCGCTGGTCACCATCGGCGCGCACACCATCACCCATTGCAATCTCGCCAGGCAGACCGAGACCATCGCCTCGTTCGAGCTCGCGACCAGCCGGGCGCGGATCGAGGACGCGCTGCAACGGCCGGCGCTGCATCTCGCCTACCCCTATGGCGACCGGATCGCCGCCGGGCCGCGCGAATTCGCCCTCGCCAAATCGATCGGCTTTCGGACCGCAGTGACGACGCGGCCGGGCATGCTGTTTGCCGAAAGCGCCGACCATCTGACGGCGTTGCAGCGGGTCTCGCTGAACGGCAATTACCAGGACGCCCGCCTGCTGCCGGTCCTGACCTCCGGCGCCGCCACCGCGGTGTGGAACGGCTTCCGCCGCATCGACGCGGCGTGATCGCCTAACCTTCTTCCTTGTGAGCGCGTAACTCTGCTGCCCTCCTCCCCTTGTGGGAGAAGGTATTCAGCTTCCTTGACTCGATCCCCGGTCGCGCTCAGAACCACCGGCAACGCAATGGAGGAGCGCATGTTCAAGGATCTGTTCTCACTGAAAGGCCGCGTCGCACTGGTGACCGGGGGATCGCGCGGCATCGGCAAGATGATCGCGGCCGGTTTCCTCGCGCAGGGCGCCGCGAAGGTCTACATCACCGCGCGCAAGGCAGGTCCCTGCGAGGCCACCGCCCAGGAGCTGACCGCCGCCTATGACGGCGAATGCATCGCGCTGCCGATCGACATCTCGACCGTCGAAGGCTGCGACAAGCTCGCCGGTGAAATCATCAAGCGCGAGCCGAAGCTCGATATCCTCGTCAACAATGCCGGCGCGGCATGGGGTGCAGACTTCGACGAATTCCCGGAGAGCGGCTGGGACAAGGTGATGGACCTCAACGTCAAGTCGATCTTCTTCCTGACCAAGGCGCTGGCCAAGCCGCTGCGCGCGGCGGCGACGCACGACAGACCTGGCAAGGTGATCAACATCGCCTCGATCGACGGCATCTTCGTCAACCCGATGGAGACCTATTCCTATGCCGCGAGCAAGGCCGCGGTGATCCATCTGACGCGACGCATGGCGACGCGGCTGATCAAGGACAACATCAACGTCACCGCGATCGCGCCGGGCGCCTTCAAGTCCGACATGAACCGGGCGGCGCGCGACCACGCCGATGAAGTCGCGCAGCGCGTGCCGTCGCGGCGGGTCGGCAGCGACGAGGACATGGCGGGCACCGCGATCTACCTCGCCTCTCGCGCCGGCGACTATGTCGTCGGCAACACCATCGCGGTCGACGGCGGCGTGGTCTATGCGACCGCGGGACTGGAGATCGCGGGATAGGAAGCGCGTTGGCCACAAGCATGGCGGCAACGGATCGCGTCGTCGCAACGTGAGGTGAGCACACAAGTCAGGCTCCCTCCCCCCTTGCGGGGGAGGGCTGGGGAGAGGGGTGAGCCCCGGGCTGCACTGCAAGAGTTGAAGCGACGCTTTACCAATCGAACCGACGACGCGCTTGCGTCGCATTGGCCACGATCAACTAGGAGCGGAGCAAGCGGCACCCCTCTCCCTAACCCTCCCCCGCAAAGGGGGAGGGAACCCCTCCGCCGGTGGCTTCCTTACGTCGGCGTCGGAGCAACGAGTTCGCGAAGCAATCCGTAGCGCCGCTACGACTCGATCCTCACATATTCGAAGTCGCCAGGCTTGTTGTCGATGCCGACCTTCGGCGCCGAGATCCAGGAGGCGAACTCGCCGGGTTCGGTGACCGGCTTCATCAGCGAGGCGATGAAGTCGCCGTCCGCGGTCGACGGCAGCCAGTCGTTCTTGCGCTTGGCCCAGGTGGCATCGTCGATCAGGAGGCCGTCGGGCGTCGCATGGATGTCCTTGAACTCGCCGATCTGGCGGTGGAAGGCGGTGTTCGGCACCGCGAGCTTGTAGTCGATGCCGGCGGTCGAGATCACCTTGTTCCAGCGCAGCATGCCCTTGACGCAGTCCTGCGTGTAGTCGTCGCGCAGCCGCATGTTGAGCGCGGTCAGCGCCGGCTCGTCGACCAGCTTGATCTGGCCGTCCACCATCTTCATGACCGGATAGGTCGAATTCTTGAGCTGGTGGTCGTCGTCGATCGTGGTCTCCTTGTAGCGGCCCTTGATGCCGGCGTTGAAGGCGTTGGCCGCATTGGTCGACACTTCGGAGCCGAACAAATCGAGCGACAGCGAGTAGTGCAGGTTCAGCTTCTTCTGGATGGTCGGCAGGTCGATCACGCCGAGCGCACGGACCCTGGCGACGTCGTTCGGATCGGTGATGCCGGCTTCGTTCATCGCATCGCAGGTGCGCTGCACGACGCGGGTGATGCCGGTTTCGCCGACGAACATGTGGTGCGCTTCCTCGGTCAGCATGAAGCGGCAGGTGCGCGACAGCGGATCGAAGCCCGACTGCGCCAGCGAGTGCAGCTGCATCTTGCCGTCGCGGTCGGTGAAGTAGGTGAACATGAAGAACGACAGCCAGTCCGGCGTCGCCTCGTTGAACGCGCCGAGCATGCGCGGAGAATCCGCGTCACCCGAGCGGCGGCGCAACAAATCATCGGCCTCCTCGCGGCCGTCGCGGCCGAAATATTTCTGCAGGAGGTAGACCATCGCCCAGAGGTGGCGGCCTTCCTCGACATTGACCTGGAACAAATTGCGCATGTCGTAGAGCGACGGCGCGGTCTTGCCGAGATGGCGCTGCTGCTCGACCGAGGCGGGCTCGGTGTCGCCCTGGATCACGATCAGGCGGCGCAGCATCGCGCGATGCTCGCCGGGGACTTCCTGCCAAGCCGGCTTGCCGTAATCCTCGCCGAACGGAATGACACGGTTCTCTTCCTGCGGTGCGAGCAAGATGCCCCAGCGATATTCCGGCATCCGCACGTAGTCGAACTTGGCCCAACCGCGCGGATCGACCGAATAGGCGGTGCGCAGATAGACCAGCGATTCCTGGAAGCCGTCCGGCCCCATGTCCTTCCACCAGTCCATGTAACCGGGATGCCAGCCTTCCAGGGCCTTGAGCACCTGGCGGTCCTCGGCGAGATTCACGTTGTTTGGAATCTTGGTCGAGTAATCGACGTTCATGATGTTCATGTTCATGGCCGCGCTCCTTGGTGTCGTTTCGTGCCTATCGCGTGTTGCTCAACCGTCATCCTGAGGAGCGCGTAGCGCGTCTCGAAGGATGCTGTTCGGCGTTCTTGCCTCCAATCATCCTTCGAGGCTCGCCCAGCGGCGCAATTGCGCCGCAAGGCTCGCACCTCAGGATGACGGTGGTGTCAAACTTAAACCCTCGTCATATCGAATTGCGCCTTCTGGCCGGTGCCGTAGCGGCGCAACGCGCCGTCCTCACCGACCGCATTGGGCCGCTGGAAGATCCAGTTCTGCCACGCGGTGAGGCGCGAGAAGATCTTCGATTCCATGGTCTCGGGACCGACGAAGCGCAGATTGGCTTCCATGCCGGTGAGGCCGTCCGGCGAGAACGAGGTGCGTTCCTCGAAGAACACGCGGACCTCGTCGTCCCAGTCGATGTCGTCGAGCGCGAAGGTGACGAGACCGAGCTCCTCGGCCTCCTCGGCGTCGAGCGCCTTGCCGATCGAGGCGTGCGCGCGCTCGAGATCCGACGGGTCGGCCTGGAAGCGCGACTGCAGCCGGGTCAGGCCGTGGCTCATCGGATAGGGCCCGAAATTCATCGCGGTCAGCTCGATCGCCGGCGGCGGGCGGTTGTCGCCCTGCTTCTGGCCGATCAGCATGTAGGAGCGGTCGGCGGCGAACACGAGTTCGGCCAGCGTGCCGACGAAGCAGGAGCCGGGCTCGACCAGCGTCACCAGCGTGCGCGAGGTGACGTCGATGCGCTTGAGCACGCGCTTCCAGTAATGCCTGACCTCGTTGACCAGCCAGTACGCCTTGTTGGCCTCCAGGAACGCGTCATAGGACACGACATTGGCGCGGTCGCCGTGGCTCTTGAACACCAGCATCGCGATCTCGAGCTCGTTGATGCGCAGATGCAGGATCGCATCGTCGAGCTCTCGCGCAACTTGGAGCGGCCAGAACGCAGCGCCCTCCCCGATCATGCCGTCGATGTCGGCCGGCGCCGTGGTTTCCGGCGCCTTGATCGAGATGGTGGCGATACGCGCGGCGCGGTCGATGTCGACGCTGACGAAGCCGTAGCGGATCGCACTGTCGTCGATGGTACGCACGAGCGGCGTCAGCGCGATGCCCTTGCCTTCGCCGTTGCGCTTCGACTTGGCGGCGAATTCCTTGACCCGCTCGGCAAGCTTGCCTTCGAGCTTGGAGTTCGGCGCGATCTCGTCGACCAGGCGCCAGGAGACGGCGCGCTTGCCCTTGATGCCTTCCTCGATGGTGCAGAAGAAATCGGCATGGTCGCGACGCACCTTGCGCTTGTCTACGACGCGGGTGAGTCCACCGGTGCCCGGCAGCACCGCAAGCAGCGGCACTTCCGGCAGCGCGACGGCGGCGGCGCCGTCATCGGCCATCATGATGTGATCGGTCGCGAGCGCCAGCTCATAGCCGCCGCCGGCCGCGGTGCCGTTGACGACGGTGATGAAGCTCTGGCCGGAATTCTCGCTGGAATCCTCCAGGCCGTTGCGGGTCTCGTTGGTGAACTTGCAGAAGTTCACCTTGTGGGCGTGGGTCGAGCCCGCGAGCATGCGGATGTTGGCGCCGGCGCAGAACACCCGGTTCTTGCCCGAGCGCATCACCACGACCTTCACCTCGGGATGCTCGAAGCGCAGCCGCTGCACGGCGTCCGCCAGCTCGATGTCGACGCCGAGGTCGTAGGAATTGAGCTTGAGCTGATAGCCCTCGAACAGGCCGGCGTTCTCGTCGACGTCCATGGTCAGCGTCGCGACGTCACCCGCGATGTCGATCTTCCAGTGCCGGTAGCGCGACGGATCGGTCTGGAAGTCGATGTACTTCGCCCCGCCTGCAAGGACGCGATCGTCACCAGCCATGGGCCACCCTTATCTGTTGTCTTGCTGTTGTTCGCTTGAAGGTTCGTCGTCGACGTATTCATGCACAATAATGCATGTTTTCGATCTGGTCCAGTTCAAAATGCAAAAACATGCACTTTGCTTCATGTTCGGGAAAATCGCTTGCCGGGCCAATGACCTGGTACCGGCAGGAAATGTCAGGCGGCCAGCGCCGGGTCGTCGCGCAGCGCTGCCCTCGCGAATTCGGTGACTGCCTCCAGCGTCACCGCTGATGCCTCGCGGTGCGGCGAGTGGCCGGCGCCGGCGATCGCGGCGACGTCGACCGGGCAGTAGCATTCGTCCTGGGCGATCTCGACCTGGCGCATCGTGCCGTATTGATCGTCGGCGCCCTGCACGATCAGCACGGGCACGCGGATATAGGCTAGATAGTCAGAGATATCCCAGTCGCGGAATGCCGGATCGAGCCAGGCGTCGTTCCAGCCGCGGAAGGCGTTGTCGACATCCTTGTGCCAGCGCGCCAGCTTCTCCCTGAGATTGGTGGTCTCATACGCCGTCTTGATCTCGGCGATCGACTGCACCGAGATGTCCTCGACGATGAAATGCGGCGCGAGCAGCGCGAGACCTTGCAGGCGATGATCCTGATGCGCGCCGGCATAGATCGCCGCGATCGACGCGCCGTCGGAATGACCGACCAAAAGACCGCGGCGGAAGCCGATCCGGTCGAGCAGCTTCGGCAGCACGTCGAGCGCCTCGCGATGCATGTAGTCGACCGGCCGCGGCAGTTTTGCCGGCGACGAGGCGCCATAGCCCGCGCGCGAATAGGCGAACACGCCGGCGCCGGTCGCGGCCTGCAGCTTCTCGGGGAAATCGCCCCACAGCCCGGCGCAGCCGAGGCCTTCATGCAGCATCACGAGCGTCGGCGCCGTCTCGGGCGACGGCCCGATCATGCGGTATTCGAGATCGGCGCCGTCGATGGCGAGGAAGCCTGTGGGATTCAAGTTCGTCATGGTCGCACCGTCCTCACTCGTCGTCCCGGCGAAAGCCGGGACCCATACCCACAGGCTTCAGTTGTTGCGCAAAAGCCGTCGAACAGTATCTCTTAGAACAAAGGCCGCGGCGTATGGGTCCCGGCTTTCGCCGGGACGACGGCGCTATTGCGAGCCGTCACGCAATTTGAACCGCTGGATCTTGCCGGTCGCCGTCTTCGGCAGATTGTCGACCACGTCGATCCAGCGCGGATATTTCCACGGGCCGATCTTCTGCTTGACGTGCTCCTTCAACGCCTCGTGCAAACCTTCGGCCGAGCTCTCGGGGCGCAGCACCACATAGGCCTTCGGCTTGAGCAGTCCTTCCGGATCGGCCTCCGGCACGACGGCGGCTTCGAGCACCGCGGGATGCGTGATCAGCGCGCTCTCGACCTCGAACGGCGACACCCAGATGCCGGAAACCTTGAACATGTCGTCGGCGCGGCCGCAGAAGGTGTAGCGGCCGTCGGCATCGCGCGTGTACTTGTCGCCGGTGCGGGTCCAGGCGCCCTCGAAGGTGGCGCGGCTCTTGGCGCGCTGATTCCAGTAGCTCTCGCCGGCCGAGGGCGCATCGACCAGCAGTTCACCGACCTCGCCGTCCGCGACCTCGGCACCGGCCTCGTTGACCAGCCGCACCTTGTAGCCGGGCACCGGACGGCCGGACGAGCCGTATTTGATGTCGCCGGGCGCGTTCGACAGGAAGATGTGCAGCAGCTCGGTCGAGCCGACGCCGTCGAGGATGTCGACGCCGAACCGCGCGCGCCAGGCATTGCCGACCGATTCCGGCAGCGCCTCGCCGGCCGAGGTGCAGACCCGCAGGCGATTGCCGCCGGACTGCGCCTTCGTCGCCTCGTCGTTCAGCATCGCTGCGAACAGCGTCGGCACGCCGAAGAAGATGCTGGGATGATATTTGTTCATCAGCGCGAACATCACCGCCGGCGTCGGACGTTCCGAATTCAGAATCGTGGTGGCGCCGACCGACATCGGGAAGGTCAGCGCATTGCCGAGCCCATAGGCGAAGAACAGCTTTGCCGCCGACAGGCCGACATCATCCTCGCGGATGCCGAGCACCTGGCTAGCATAGGTCTCCGCCGTCGCGGCGAGATTGGAATGCAGATGGCGCACGCCCTTCGGCATGCCGGTCGAGCCCGACGAATAGAGCCAGAACGCCGGCTCGTCGGCATGCGTCGGCGCGGTCGCGAACACGTCGCTCTCGCGCGCGATCTCGTCGGACAGCCTCTTGTGGCCGTGCGCGTTCTTGCCGGAGATCACGACATGCTCGAGGTCGGGCATGCGCGCGATGATGTCCTTCACCACCGGCAGCAGCGCCTCGGAGACGAACAGCACCCGCGCGCGGCAATCACCGAGGATGTAGGCGTATTGCTCCGCGGTCAGCAGCGTGTTGAGCGGCACCGGCACCACGCCGGCGCGGATCGCGCCGAGGAACACGATCGGGAAATCGACCGTGTCCAGCATGATCATGGCGACCCGCTCCTCGCGGCGGACGCCGAGACGGCGCAGCATGTTGCCGACGCGCCGGGTCTGCTGCTGCAACTGGCCATAGGTGATTTGCGACACGGTATCGTCGAACACGACCTTGCCGCCGCGGCCTTGATCGACGTTGCGGTCGAGCAGCCAGGAGACTGCGTTGTAAGTCATGCCCCGCTCCCCGGACCTTGCTTGGGACCCAGACGCGCCACGCTTCCCTCTCCTGTGAATTTAAGAATTATAATTCATACAAAGCCACTAGGCTGGCTTGCTGTCAATCCTTATCGGCACTATGTTTCCCAGACCATCGGACCTGATTCAGTCAGGACCGCGCGTCGCACGGGGATCATGACCGCAGCCAACGATCCGGAGACCGACTTCCTCGAACAGCTCGGCCAGCGTGTGCGCACCATGCGCGCCCTGCGCGGCATGTCGCGCAAGGTGCTCGCCAAGGTCTCCGGCATTTCCGAACGCTACATCGCCCAGCTCGAGAGCGGCAAAGGCAATGTCTCGATCGTGCTGCTGCGCCGTGTCGCAGGCGCGATGGGCGCGCACCTCGAAGACCTGATCCCCTCGAACGAGCCCGTGCCGGACTGGGCCGTGATCCGCGATCTCCTGCGGAAAGCTTCGCCGAACCAGATCGCACAGGCCAAGGACATGCTCGCCGGCAGCAGCCCGCTGGCGCCACGCCGCGCCTCGTTCTCCGGCATTGCGCTGATCGGCCTCCGCGGCGCCGGCAAGACCACGCTCGGCCGCATGCTGGCGAAGAAGATCGGCTGGAGCTTCGTCGAGCTCAACAAGGAGATCGAGGCGCAGAACGGCCTCTCGGTTGCCGAGATCATCGCGCTGTACGGCCAGGAAGGCTTTCGCCGCATGGAGCAGGCCGCGCTGACGCAGCTTCTGGCGCGCAAGGAATTGATGGTGCTGGCGACCGGCGGCGGCATCGTCTCCGAGGCGCTGACCTTCGATTTGATCCTGTCGTCGTTCTACACGATCTGGCTGAAGGCCGAGCCGGAAGAGCACATGGCCCGTGTCCGCCGCCAGGGCGACCTGCGCCCGATGGCCGACGACCGCTCGGCGATGGCGG
This sequence comes from Bradyrhizobium acaciae, assembly GCF_020889785.1. GTDB lineage: Bacteria > Pseudomonadota > Alphaproteobacteria > Rhizobiales > Xanthobacteraceae > Bradyrhizobium > Bradyrhizobium acaciae. The sequence continues at coordinate 4,260 of NZ_JACMYK010000038.1, read as the reverse complement.
AATTGCGCAACATCCTGGTCAGCCGCGAACCGCTTTACGCCCGCGCATCCGCGGTGGTCGACACCGCCGGGCTCTCGGTCGATGCTGCCGCCGCGCGGTTGATCGACTCGGTGCGGCCGGTGCTGCAGAACGAGGCGCGCAGCTTCGGGCTGCGCAGCGTGGCGCTGTAGTCTTATAGCACAGACCACCCCGTCATTGCGAGCGAAGCGAAGCAATCCATCCTTCCGCGTGTGCCGATGCATGGATTGCTTCGTCGCTTCAGCGCAAAATTGCTTTGCAATTTTGTCGCGAGCTCCTCGCAATGACGAAATTACAAGAGCCTGCTCTTCACATCCTCGGCCCCTTCGCGCAGTAGCGGCAGGAAACGATCGATCAATTCCTGCATCGGCACGCGATCGACATGCGCGCCCATGTTGATGGCGGCGACGATGGTGCCGTCGTAGCGGTGCACCGGCACCGAGATCGAGCGGAAATGCGGCTCGGCCTCGCGGTCGACCAGTGAGTAGCCCTGCGCGCGATCGGCGATGATGGTGGCGAGCAGTTTCTTCGGATCGGTGACGGTTTGCAGCGTCACCGGCTCGCGGCGCATCGCCTTGAGCCGCACCGCGAGCTCGGCATCATCGAGCCGGCCGAGCATCGCGCGGCCGACCGAGGTGCAGAACGCCGGCAGCCGGTAGCCGATGTCGAGGCCTGCGGAGAACACCCGCGTCGGACTCGAACGCGCGACGAACACGACATCGTCGCCGTCGAGCAGCGCGAGCGAGGCGATCTCCTGTGCCGCGGTCGCGATGCGATCGAGCACCGGCTGCAGCACCGTCACCACCTGGTTGGATTGCAGGAACGAGCCCGCGAGCGTCAGCACATGCGGGGTCAGCGTGAACAGCTTGCCGTCGGTCGCAACGAAACCGCCATGCGCCAGCGTGAACAGGATGCGGCGCGCGGTGGCGCGCGGCAGATCGGCGGCGCGCGCCAGATCGCTCAAGGTCGCAGGGCCGGTAACGGTGCCGAACACCTGCAACAGGCGCAGGCCGCGATCGAGCGCCTCGACGAAATCGGTGGCGCGCTCGTCCTGGTCGGTCCGCTTAAGCTTGGGCATGGGCATGGGATTTGCGGTTTGAACGGTTCGAAAATTGCGCTTGCTGTCCAATCTAAACATGGCATAATTCGCACATTCGTTCAATAGGCGAACAAATCCAAATTCGGGAGACGCCGCCATGATGAGCCAGGAAGCGAACGATCTGATCACCCGCACCAGCCGCAAGGACCCCTGCGGCAGACTGATGCGGATGTACTGGCAGCCGGCGGCGCTGGTCGACGAACTGGAAGGGCCGCGCCCGGTGCGGCCGGTGCGGCTGCTCGGCGAAAACCTGGTGCTGTTTCGCGGCGAGGACGGCAGCTACGGCCTGATCGATCGCCACTGCGCGCATCGCGGCGCCGACCTCGCCTTCGGCCGGCTCGAAAATGGCGGGCTGCGCTGTGCCTTCCATGGCTGGCTATTCGACACATCAGGCCAGTGCATCGAGACGCCGGCGGAGCCTGCCGGTTCGCAGCTGTGCAAGGGCATCAAGCAGCGCTCTTATCCCGTCGTCGAGAAGAGCGGCATCCTTTGGGCTTATCTCGGCGAAGGCACCCCGCCGGCATTTCCGGAGCTCGACTGCTTCGTCGCTCCCGGCAGCCACACGTTCGCGTTCAAGGGTCACATGAACTGCAACTGGCTGCAGGCGCTCGAAGTCGGCATCGATCCGGCGCACGCCTCCTTCCTGCATCGCTTCTTCGAGGATGAGGACACGTCAGCTGCCTACGGCAAGCAATTCCGCGGTGCCTCCGCCGGCAGCGACATGCCGATGACCAAGATCCTGCGCGAATATGATCGCCCGATCATCAATGTCGAGCACACCGAATACGGCCTGCGGCTGATCGCGCTGCGCGAGCTCGACGATGAGCGCACCCATGTGCGCGTCACCAACCAGCTGTTCCCGCACGGCTTCGTGATTCCGATGTCGACCGAGATGACGATCACGCAGTGGCACGTGCCGGTCGATGACGAGAACTGCTACTGGTACGCGATCTTCACCAGCTACGCCGCACCGGTCGACAAGCAGAAGATGCGCGACCAGCGGCTCGAGCTCTATACGCTGCCGGACTACAAGTCGCGCAAGAACCGCAGCAACGATTACGGCTTCGATCCGCACGAGCAGGCGACCGAGACCTATACCGGCATGGGCACCGATATCAACGTCCACGACCAGTGGGCGGTGGAATCGATGGGGGCGATCCAGGACCGCACCAACGAGCATCTCGGCCAGAGCGACAAGGCGATCGTGCAGTATCGCCGTCTGCTGCGGCAGGAGATCGAGAAGGTCGGCAGTGGCGAAAAGCCGATGCTGTTCCTCGACGAAGCCTCCGCGCGCAGCATCCAGGGCCCGGCCACGATGGACGGCATCGGGCCGACGCTGGGCTGGGAGCTCTACTGGATGGAGGTCGACGTCAAGCGCCGCCGCGGCGCACCCTGGGCTGCTCCCGTGCCGCGCGAGATCGCCGGCAAGGTGCATCATCTGACGGCGGCGGAGTAGTATGTACTCAACACCTGCCGTCATTGCGAGGAGCGAAGCAACGAAGCAATCCATACATCCGCACATGCGGCTCGATGGATTGCTTCGCTTCGCTCGCAATGACGCCTTTGGAGAGGTGACACCTTGAGTTTCGTCGAGCGTCACGGTCTGTGGTCTGACGAGCAGAAGGAGGCCGCGAACCGCCTCCGCCGCATCGTCGAGGAGAAGAACCTCGAAGTCATCCGTCTCTCCTTCCCTGACCAGCACGGCATCCTGCGCGGCAAGACGCTGATCGCGAGCGAGGCCGTGCGCTCGCTGGAGGGCGGCTGCTCGATCACCACCACGATGCTCGCCAAGGACACCTCGCACAAGACGGTGTTTCCGGTGTTCACATCAGGCGGCGGCTTCGGCATGAAGGAGATGGAGGGCGCGGCCGACGTGCTGATGGTCGCCGACCCCACCACGTTCCGCGTGCTGCCTTGGGCGCCGAACACCGGCTGGCTGCTCTGCGATCTCTATTTCAGCGACGGCCGACCCGTGCCGTTCGCGACCCGCAACCTCTATCGCAAGGTGCTCGATCAACTCGGCAGCCGCGGCTACGATTTCGTCGCCGGCCTCGAGGTCGAATTCCATCTGTTCAAGCTCGACGACGCGCACATGGCGCCGGAGGATGCCGGCCAGCCCGGACGGCCGCCGTCGGTCAGCCTGCTGTCGCACGGCTATCAGTACCTCACCGAACAGCGCTACGACCAGATGGAGCCGGCGCTCGAGATCATCCGCCGCGACATCATCGCGCTCGGCCTGCCCTTGCGCACGGTCGAGGTCGAGTTCGGCCCGAGCCAGTGCGAGTTCACCTTCGCACCGACCACAGGGCTTGCGCCGGCCGACATCATGGTGCTGTTCCGTTCGGCGGTGAAGCAGATCGCGCGCCGCCACAGCTATCACGCGACCTTCATGTGCCGGCCGAAACTGCCGAACATCTTCGCCTCGGGCTGGCACCTGCATCAGTCGCTGGTGTCGCGCACGGGCGGCGAGAACGTGTTCATGGCGAAGGAGACTGGCGAGCCGTTGAGCCCGCTCGGACGCGCCTGGCTCGCCGGCCTGATCGAGCACGCGCGGGCCTCGACCGTGTTCACGACGCCGACCATCAACGGCTACAAACGCTACCGTTCCTATTCGCTGGCGCCGGATCGCGCGATCTGGGGCCGCGACAACCGCGGCGTGATGATCCGGGTGCTCGGCGGCGCGGGCGATCCGGCGACGCGGCTGGAGAACCGGATCGGCGAGCCCGCCGCCAATCCCTATCTCTACATGGCTTCGCAAATTCTCTCCGGCCTCGACGGCGTCGATCGCAAGCTCGATCCCGGCCCGTCCGCCGACACGCCCTACGAGACCAAGGCCGCGCTGCTGCCGAAATCGCTGCGCGAAGCGGTGTTCGCGCTCAACGACGACCCGTTCTTCCGTCAGGCGCTGGGGGCCGAGTTCGTCGACTACTACGTCTTCATCAAGAACGCGGAGATCGAGCGCTTCCAGGCCGAGGTGTCGGACTGGGAGCACCGCGAATATTTCGAGATGTTTTGATTGCCTTTTCGTCGTCCCGGCGAAGGCCGGGACCCATACGCCGCGGCGGATATTGTGAACGGGAACGTCGTTCCAACATCGCGCAACAAGCAGCATTTGGGTTATGGGTCCCGGCGAAGGCCGGGAC
>NZ_JACMYK010000037.1 GCF_020889785.1 Bradyrhizobium acaciae | reverse complement strand
GAAGCTAGTTTTGCGCCCGCCGTGGCCACAGCCCTGCAAATCACAGACAGCTGTGGCTATGGGTCCCTGCTTTCGCAGGGACGACAGCCGTTATGTAGCTCGTTCGCCGAGATGCGGTGAGCTTACAGCCGCCGCAATGCGACCGTCTGCACCACGTGATCGGCACCCTTCTTCAGGATCAGCGTCGCGCGGGGGCGGGTCGGCAGGATGTTGTCCTCGAGATTGGCGAGGTTGGTGCGCTCCCAGATCGCGATCGCAGTCGCGGTTGCTTCCTCGTCCGACAGCGGCGCGTAACGGTGGAAGTAGGATCGGGGATCAGTGAACGCGGTGTCGCGCAGCGCCAGGAAGCGCTTGATATACCACTGCCGCAGCGCGGACTCGTCGGCGTCGATATAGACCGAGAAGTCGAAGAAGTCGGAGACGAACGGCACCGCCTTGCCGTCGCGCGGCAGCCGTCCGGTTTGCAGCACGTTGACGCCCTCGACGATCAGGATGTCGGGCTGGTCGATCTCGACCCATTTGTTGGGCACGATGTCATAGGTCAGATGCGAATAGACCGGCGCGCGCACGCGACGCCGTCCGGCCTTGATATCGCTGAGGAACGACAGCAGCGTCGGCAGGTCGTAGCTCTCGGGAAAGCCCTTCTTCTGCATGATGCCCTGCCGCTCGAGCACGGCATTGGGAAACAGGAAACCGTCGGTCGTGATCAAATCGACCTTCGGCCGCGGCGACCAACGCGCCAGCAGCGCCTGGAGCACGCGGGCCGTGGTCGACTTGCCGACCGCGACCGAACCGGCGACGCCGACGATGTAGGGCATCTTGCGGTCGCGGATGTTGAGGAACTGGCGCTGCGAATAATACAGCCGCTGGGTGGCATCGACATAGATCGAGAGCAGCCGCGACAGCGGCAGGTAGATGTCCTCGACCTCCTGAAGGTCGAGGCGATCGTGCATTGAACGCAGGCGATCGAACTCGCCCGGCTCCAGCGTCATCGGCGTATCGTCGCGCAGATGCGACCATTGCTGACGCGTGAAGGTGCGGTAGGGGTTGTACTGCTGATCTGGTGCCCGGATGTCCATGACGCCCCTCTCCATGCGCTCGATCATTTGCGCTAGTCGCGCTTGCGCGACGCCTTCTCTTCCAGTCCCGACATCGCGGTGCGCTTCTCCAGCGCGGCCTCGACATCCTCCAGTCTCACGCCGCGTGATTTCAACAGAACCAGCAGGTGAAACACGAGATCGGCACTTTCCGCGATGAGATGATCGCGGTCATTCTCGACTGCGGCGATCACGGTCTCGACCGCTTCCTCGCCCAATTTCTTGGCACAGTGCTCCGCGCCCTTGTCGAGCAGCTTGCGGGTATAGGACGCCTCGCCGCCCGATGCAGCGCGGGCGTCGATGGTGGCGGCCAAATCGTGGACCGTGAAACGCGACATCAACTCAACTCAAGCATGCGCACCGGCACCGCCAGGGTGCCATCCCTAAATTGGGACTTAGCATTTTTGTGACAAGGAGTCCCGGATCACTGTGTTTCCGAACCGCGCTACGGATCGAGCCGCATCGGCAGGCCGGCGCGCACCATGTGATCCTTGGCCTGGCGGATGGTAAATTCCCCGAAGTGGAAGATCGACGCGGCCAGCACGCCGGTAGCGTGACCCTCGCGGACGCCGTCGACCAGATGGTCGAGATTGCCGACGCCACCCGACGCGATGACCGGTACGGGGACACTGTCCGCAATCGCGCGGGTCAGCGGCAGGTCAAAGCCCTGTCGGGTGCCGTCGCGGTCCATTGAGGTCAGCAGGATTTCGCCAGCGCCCAGCGAGACGACCTCCTGGGCATATTCGATGGCATCGATCCCGGTGGCATTACGCCCACCATGGGTGAAGATCTCCCAGCGGTCCGAGCCGCCGGCGCGCTTCACCCGCTTGGCGTCGATCGCGACCACGATGCATTGCTCGCCGTACTTCTCGGCCGCTTCCTTGACGAATTCGCGCCGGCTGACTGCCGCCGAATTGATCGAGACCTTGTCGGCGCCCGAGCGCAGCAGGGTCTTGATGTCGTCGACGGTGCGGACGCCGCCGCCCACGGTCAGCGGCATGAAGCAGGCTTCGGCGGTCCGCCGCACCACGTCCAGCATGATGCCGCGGTTTTCATGGGTGGCGGTGATGTCGAGGAAGGTGAGCTCGTCGGCGCCGGCGGCGTCATAGGCGATCGCGGCCTCGACCGGGTCGCCGGCGTCGCGCAGATCGACGAAGTTGACGCCCTTGACCACGCGCCCATCCTTGACGTCGAGACAGGGGATCACGCGAACCTTGAACATGTGTCTCTCCCGATAGCGTTTTCCAGCGAAGTGGGCACGGTTCGCGTGAAGAAAACGCGTCAAACATAAGCTACGCGCCGCGGATCAGCTTGAGCGCGGCGGCCGGATCGAGCCGTCCGTCATACAGCGCACGGCCGACGATCGCGCCGGCAAGCTTTTTGGCGCGCGGCTCCAGCAACGCCTTGACGTCGTCGATCGAGGCGAAGCCGCCGGAGGCGACCACCGGAATCGAGATCCGGTCGGCGAGCGCGATGGTCGCATCGAGGTTGAGGCCTTTGAGCAGGCCGTCGCGGGCGATGTCGGTGAAGATGATCGCAGCGACACCGGCATCCTCGAATCGCTCAGCGATGTCGAGCGCGGTCACATGCGATGTCTCGGCCCAGCCCTCGACCGCGACCTTGCCGTCGCGCGCATCGAGGCCGACGGCCACACGGCCGGGGAATTGCTTCGCCGCGCCCTTCACCAGTTCAGGATCGCGCACCGCCGCGGTGCCGATGATGACGCGCGTGATGCCCTTGTCGAGCCAGGCCTCGATGGTCTTGAGGTCGCGGATGCCGCCGCCGAGTTGCACCGGCATTTTGACGGCTTTCAGCATCGCCTCCACCGCATGCGCATTCATCGGCTTGCCGGCGAAGGCGCCGTCGAGATCGACGACGTGGAGATATTCGAAACCCTGCGCGGCGAAGCTTGCCGCCTGCGCCGCCGGATCGAGATTGAACACGGTGGCGCGCGCCATGTCGCCCTGCTCGAGGCGCACGCACTGGCCGTTCTTCAGATCAATCGCTGGAAAAAGGATCACGGCTTCCACTTCAAGAAATTGGAGATCAGAGCGAGGCCGAAGCGCTGGCTCTTCTCGGGGTGAAACTGGGTGCCGATCGCGGTGTCCTTGCCGACGATCGCGGTCACCGGCCCGCCATAGTCGGCGCGCGCCAGCACGTCCGCCTCGTTGGCGGCGTTGAGGTGATAGGAGTGCACGAAATAGGCGTGACGTCCCTTCGGCCCGAGCGGCAGCCGCTCCAGCACCGGGTGCTCGCGCACCATGTCGAGCGTATTCCAGCCCATGTGCGGGACCTTCAGGCTCTCGTCGCGCGGCTCGATCTTCACGACATCGCCGCCGATCCAGTTGAAGCCTTCGGTGATCACGTGCTCCTTGCCGCGCGTCGCCATCAACTGCATGCCGACGCAGATGCCGAAGAACGGCCGCGCCTTGACCCGCACCGCCTCGGTGAGCGCCTCCAGCATGCCGTCGACCGCATCGACGCCGCGGCGGCAATCGGCAAACGCGCCGACACCGGGCAGCACGATCCGATCGGCGCGATACACCGCATCGGGATCGCGCGTCACCTTGATCGCTTGCGGATCCTCCATGCTGCGCGCGGCGCGCTCAAAGGCCTTTGCAGCAGAGTGCAGATTGCCGGAGCCATAATCGATGATTGCAACGGTCATCGCGATCCTCCTGGCTCTGGAAACAATCCGATGATGCCGCCCTGCGGCATCGGTGGGGGTTTTGAGAATGATTGACCGGGAACGTCCCGGGTCGGCGGTGGTCCGCCGCGATCGACCGAGCGTTGATCATTGACGACGCCGCGATGTCGCGCGGTCCAACGCTCGAAGAACCGGCGCTCGGCGGCATCCGCATTGTCGGCCACGACGATGTCGAGCTGGCGCCATTTGCGCCGCGACAGCGTCCAGCGTTGCAGGCTCGCAGCCTCCAGCCCGAGCAGCACCATCAGCACCAGGTCGACGAGGAAGATCGCGCCGCGGGCGATGCCGAGCTTGGCCAGCACATAATCGATGACGAAGGTGACGACGAACCAGCCGATCAGCGCCAGCCAGAGCCTGTTCCATGCAAGCCAGACCACGCCCGCAACCGCGGCCCAGAAACGGAAGCCGTCGCGCACGAAGACGAACTTGTCGGTCGCCGCAAGATCGGCGCCGTTGGCCACGGGGGCATGCACTGTATAGACCGGCATCGAACGGCTCCGCCGAGGATGGACTCTCATTTGGACCATGATCTCCGGAAATCGGCACGCGCCTTTCCGGATCATGCTTCCGAGATCAGCCGCCGAGCTGACCCTTGGTCGAGGGCACTTCGCCTTGGGCACGCGGATCGATCGCAACCGCCGTCCGCAGCGCCCTCGCCAAACCCTTGAAACAGGATTCGGAGATATGATGGCTGTTCTCGCCATATAGGGTCTCGACGTGGAGAGTCACGCCGGCGTTCATCGCGAAGGCGTTGAACCATTCGCGGACCAGCTCGGTGTCGAACTCGCCGATCTTGTCGCGCGGGAAGTCGACCTTGAACACCAGTACCGGGCGGCCGGAGATATCGATCACGATTCGCGACAGCGTCTCGTCCATCGGCATGTGGATCGAGGCGTAGCGCGTGATGCCGGCCATGTTGCCGAGCGCCTGCTTCACGGCCTGCCCGAGCGCGATTCCGACGTCTTCGGTGGTGTGGTGGTAATCGACATGGAGGTCGCCGTCCGCCTTCACCGTGATGTCGATGCGCGAATGCCGGGCCAGGAGGTCGAGCATATGGTCGAAGAAGCCGATCCCGGTCGAAACCGTGGATACGCCCGCTCCGTCGAGGTTGACCGTCACCTCGATGTCGGTCTCCTTGGTCTTGCGCTTGATGGTTGCCGTGCGCATGAAGATTAAGCTTTCCCGTGCCGAAAACGCCGGTCTTTTAACAGGCCGATGTCACCTTCGCTACTGCGGGATGACCTCGAAATGACCCAACTTCGGGCCATGGTGACCGGAAATCATTGCTAAATCGGTCCCGATTGTAACCCCCTGCCCGACCGCCTAAATCTGCCCCGGAGAGAGGTAACCTATGCAAGCATCCCAAAATGAGCTGCCGGTCTGGCATGGCACCACGATCTGCACGGTCCGCAAGGGCGGCAAGGTGGTGATCGGCGGCGACGGGCAGGTCTCGATCGGCCAGACCGTGATCAAGGCCAATGCCAAGAAGGTCCGCCGGATCGGCAAGGGCGACGTGATCGGCGGCTTTGCCGGCGCCACCGCCGACGCCTTCACCCTGTTCGAGCGGCTGGAAAGCAAGCTGGAGCAATATCCGGGGCAGCTGACCCGGGCGGCGGTCGAGCTCGCCAAGGACTGGCGGACCGACCGCTATCTGCGCCGGCTGGAGGCCATGATGATCGTGGCCGACAAGGACGTCTCCCTGGTGCTGACCGGCACCGGCGACGTGCTGGAGCCCGAATCCGGCGTCATGGCGATCGGTTCCGGCGGCAATTATGCGCTCGCTGCGGCCCGCGCGCTGGTCGACACCGACAAGGACGCCGAGACCATTGTCCGCCGCGCGCTGGATATCGCCGCCGATATCTGCGTCTACACCAACCGGAACGTGACGATCGAGACGATCGGCGGCTGAGCATGGCCGGCCCCTACCATTTCCGCCCGATGACGACGGCCGACCTGCCGCAGATCAGGCGCTGGCTGGCGCTGCCGCATGTCCGGGAGTGGTGGGGCGATCCGGCCGAGCAATATGCGCTCGTGAGCGGCGACCTCGACGAACCGGCGATGGACCAATTCATCGTCGCCACCGAGGGCAGCGATCTCGGCTACATCCAGTGCTACGACCTGACGGCGTGGAATTCCGGCTTCGGCAAGCAGCCGGACGGCACCCGCGGCATCGATCTCTTCATCGGTGAGCCCGACATGGTGGCAGGTGGCCACGGCTCGGCGCTGATCGATGCCTTCGTCGAGGACCGGTTGGCGCAAGGCGCGACGCGCATCGTCACCGACCCCGATCCCGCCAACGCGCGCGCCGTGCGCGCCTATGCGAAAGCGGGCTTTCGGGAGGCAGGGCTGGTGGATACCCCTGATGGCCCGGCACTGCTGATGGTCCGCGACAAATGAACCAAAATGCAGGCGCGGAACGGCGCTTGCCGAGACAACGCTTTCAACCTAGCTAGAGCCAATGACCGACTTCTCCCCCCGCGAAATCGTTTCTGAACTTGACCGTTTCATCGTCGGCCAGGCCGACGCCAAGCGCGCAGTGTCGATCGCGCTGCGCAACCGCTGGCGACGGCTGCAGCTTGCCGGTTCCCTGCGCGAGGAGGTTCTGCCCAAGAACATCCTGATGATCGGGCCGACCGGCGTCGGCAAGACCGAGATCGCACGGCGACTGGCCAAGCTTGCGGGCGCGCCGTTCCTCAAGGTCGAGGCCACGAAATTCACTGAGGTCGGCTATGTCGGCCGCGACGTCGAGCAGATCGTCCGCGACCTCGTCGAGGTCGCGATCGCGCAGACCCGCGAGCGCAAGCGCAAGGACGTCCAGGCCCGCGCTCAGCTCGCCGCCGAAGAGCGCGTGCTGGATGCGCTGGTCGGCCCGGGATCAAGCCCGGCGACGCGCGAATCGTTCCGCAAGAAGCTGCGCGCCGGCGAACTCAACGACAAGGAAATCGAAGTCGAGACACAGTCGTCCGGCAGCGGCATGCCGATGTTCGAAATCCCCGGCATGCCCGGCGCCCAGATGGGGGCGATCTCGCTCGGCGACATCTTCGGCAAGATGGGCGGACGCAGCAAGACCCGCCGCCTGACCGTGGAAGGCTCGCACGAGATCCTCGTCAACGAGGAATCCGACAAGCTTCTCGACACCGACCAGGTGGTGCAGGAGGCGATCAGCGCGGTCGAGAACAACGGCATCGTCTTCCTCGACGAGATCGACAAGATCTGCGTGCGTGAGAACCGCGCCGGCGGCGACGTCTCCCGCGAGGGCGTGCAGCGCGACCTGCTGCCGCTGATCGAGGGCACCACGGTCTCGACCAAGCACGGCGCAGTCAAGACCGACCACATCCTGTTCATCGCCTCCGGCGCTTTCCACATCGCCAAGCCGTCCGACCTGCTGCCGGAGTTGCAGGGCCGCCTGCCGATCCGCGTCGAGCTGCAGGCGCTGACCCGCGACGACATGCGCCGGATCCTGACCGAGCCGGAAGCGTCGCTGATCAAACAATATGTCGCGCTGATGAAGACCGAGGGCGTCACGCTCGACATTGCCGACGACGCGATCGACGCGCTGGCCGACGTTGCGGTTGCGGTCAATTCCACGGTCGAGAATATCGGCGCGCGGCGGCTGCAGACCGTGATGGAGCGGGTGCTGGACGACATCTCCTTCACCGCCCCCGATCGTCACGGCGAGACCATCCGGGTCGATGCCGATTACGTCACCAAGCATGTCGGCGACCTCGCCAAGAATACCGATCTGAGCCGGTTTATTTTGTAGGCGGCCAATTCCGTCGCCCCGGCGAAAGCCGGGGCCCATAACCCCCACAGTCCGTGGTGACAAAGACTCGGGCCGCCGTTCCCTCTAGAACTACAGTCGGTGGTTATGGTCCCGGGTCGCGCTTCGCTTGCCCGGGACGACGAGACTGGGCGATCGATGAATCTGCGAATGTGGCAAAACCCCTGGCGCTTGATGCTGGCCGTCAACGCGGCCGTGCTGGTCGGGGTGTTCCTGCACAAGATCGCGCTGCCGCCCTTCGTCCCCTACGTCCACCTGCTGGTCGACTATCACTACGGCTTCACCAAGCGCGCGCTGATCGGCGCGATCGTCTCGCTGTTCACCGACAAGGTGCCGGTGTGGCTGGTGTTCGCGGTCGCCGGCGCGATCTGGCTGGTGACGCTCGGGCTGTTCGTCAGACTGTTCCAGCGCACATTCGGCTTCGACGATGCGCATTGGCCGCTGTTCGTCTTCATCGCGGGATCGCCGTTCTTCCTGAAGAACTTCATGCACACGCTCGGCCATTTCGACATCTATGGCTGTGCGCTGGCGATCGTGCTGCTGCTGATCCCGGCGCGCTCTGTCTTGTATGTGCTGATTGCCGCACTGTTCTCGATTTTGTTGATCCTGGTCCATCACATCTTCGTCTTGATGTATGTGCCGACCATCGCGGCGATCACGGTGCTGCGCTTCTATCTGGTGCAGGGCGCGACGCCGCGAAACATCGCCATTGGACTGGTGACGCTTGCCGCAGTCGGCATCCTGTTCCTGGTCGCGCAATTCGCCGGCACGGTCGACGTGCCCTATGACGAGTTCATCCGCCATCTGCAGAGCCGGATGGCCGACCCGTCACGGACCGATCTGCTTGCCTTCGGCTACATCTGGTACCAGCCGCTGTCGAAGGAGTTCGCCGATACCTGGGCGCGGATGCCTTCGAACATCCTGGGCGTCCCGGTCTTCGCGTTGCTGATCTGGCTGCACGCGCCGCTGTGGCGCTATTTCTCACGACTGATCGAGGCACTCGCGAATGAACTGCATCGGCGGATCGTGCTCGCCGCGCTCATCATGATCAGCGCCGGCTATCTCGTGATGTTCGTGACGGTGTTCGACTATTCACGCTGGATCTCGAACTGGGCGGTCTGCATGTTCCTGATGCTGCACGCCACCAAGATGTTGCCGACGTCGAAGGATGTGCCGGTGATCCCGTCGGACGAGCGCAAGACGACGATCCTTGGCTGGATCGTCACGCTGATCCCGCGCGTCGGGATCGTCCGCCCGTTCTGATCTTCCAGATCGTGCTCAACGCGCGCGCCGGACGCGCACATAAAGCGCACCCTCGCCGCCATGGCCGATATGCGCTTCCTCGAAGCCGACGACCAGCGAGCGGAATTCCGGCAGGCTGAGCCATTCCGGCACCTGGCGGCGCAAAACACCGCGTTCGGACTCGAGGCCCCCGACCTTGCCCTTGCCGGTGATGACGAGCACGAAGGTGAGCCCGTCAGAGTGCGCGCGTTGCAAGAAGGCGTGCAGCACGCGATGTGCGCGCAGCTGCGTCATGCCATGCAGATCGAGCCGCGCGTCGATCTCCTGCCTGCCGCGCGACAGCTTTGCGCGCTCGCGGCGGCCGATCGGTGCCAGCGGTGGCGCCTGCGGGCGTGGTGCCGACGCGGCCTTGACGGGCGTGACCGGCCTGACAGGGATGGGCTTGGCCGAAGCGTGATGGGCGGCCGGATCAGAAGAGACGGCCTGGGCTTTCGCGGCGGCGGGCCGCTTGCGCAGCGGCTTGACTTGTTTGGCCACGCTTTCCCAGAGCACACGCTCCTCCTCGCTCAGCGCACGCTTGCGCCGCGACGGAGCGGACAAATCGGGGATCGGCGCGGGTCGTTTCATTGATCGCGGTGATGGCGATAGCGCCGAGTGCGACGCTTCTCCTGGCGTTGCGGAATGTCGGGCCGGGCTGCCGGCAACGGCACCGGTTCTGCCACAGGCGCGGCCTGCGCAACAGGGGTCGTTGGAGCAGGCGCAGCGGGCGGAGCATCCTTCGCAGGCGGGCTCACGGCCGGGCTCTTGGCGGCGCTGTTGCCGGCGTCTTTTGTCCCGGCCTTTGCCCCGGCCTTGGCGACAGTCGCCGTCGGCAGATCCGCGGGCTTCGCCTCCGGCTTGTCGGTCTGCGGAAACAGCTTTGCGATCTTCGCCGACGGCCGCTCATCCGGGATGGGCAGCTTGTGACCGCGCGCGACCGGGTCGAGCCCCTTCGGCACCAGCATCACGAACTGCATGTTGTGCCGTAACCGCCCCGAGACCTTTCCGGCATCCGCGCCGGCGCCGAAATAGAGATCGGCGCGCGCCGGGCCGACGATCGCAGAGCCAGTGTCCTGCGCGATCATCAGCCGGTGAAACGGCGTCTTCGACTGTTCGGAGTCGATCGGCAGCTCGCCTGCAATGAAGAACGGCGTGCCGTAGACATGCAGCGCCTTGTCGACCGCGATCGAGCGGCCCGGCGTCAGCGGCACGCCCTGCGCACCGACGGCTTCGTCCTTGTCGGACAGCGGGACCTCGCGGAAGAACACGTAGGCACGGTTCTGCCGCCGCACCTCGTTGGCGCCGTCGAGGTTCTGCTCCATCCACTCCCTGATCTTCTGCATCGACATCTGATCCTTGGGGATGATGCCGCGGTCGATCAGGACGCGTCCGACCGGCGTATAGGGATAGCCATTATGCGCGTCGTAATTGATGCGCAGCGTGGTGCCGTCCTCGAGCTTGATCCGCGCCGAGCCCTGGATCTGGGCGAACAACAGATCGGTCTGGCTCTTCAGCCAGCAGATCTCGAGCCCGCGGCCGGCGATCGCGCCGTCCTCGATCTGGCCGCGATCGTAATAGGGCACGAGCTTGCGCCGGCCGATCTTGCGATACACGGGACCGCTGTTGGGTAGGCCTACCGAGGCTTGCGTCTTGCCGCGCACGAACAGGTTGGACGGACGGCGATAGACCGGAACGTTGTAGACGTCGGTCTGGGTCCGCGATCCCTCGAGCACCGGCTCGTAATAGCCGGTGACGAAGCCGGCATTCTCGCCGAGCCGCGAGATGCGCAGCGGCACGAAATTCTGCTCGAAGAATTCCTTCGCCTTGGTTCCATCGCCCAGATCGAGCCCCTTGGCGATGCGGCAGGGATCGCGCAGTGAGCTTCCGAGCGCCTTCGAATCCGCGGGCGCACCCTGCTGGGCCGCGATCGGCTTGCAGCTGGCGCGAAATGCCTTGTAGGCGGCGAGATGGTCGTCATCGCTCCAGCCGGACACATTGGCCCAGGCGAGCGGCTCATACTGACTGCCGCTGACCTGCAGCGGCAGTTCCAGATTGGGATAGGGGATCGGGTGGGTATGTTCGTGTCGTGGCGCTGTGTGCCGGCTCGCCCGGTAGCGCGCGGCGATCGCCGCGGTGGAGCACAGAACAGCGAGCGCGCAGCACGCGACCGCGAGGCGCCCGTAGCTGAGATGTTTAGTGAGCGCTTCCAGTGCCAACCAGCTTCCAGTTCGGATCGCGGGAGGTCGAGTCGCGGGCAAATGTCCAGATGTCGGTGATGTCGGCGACCTTGTCCGGGCTGCCGTCGATGATGGTGCCCGCCTTGTCACGCGTCACCGAGATCATCTGCGACACGAAGCGGACGGTCAGCTGGGTCGAACGATCGCGCGTTTCCGCGCTGACGATCTCGGCCTTGTCGATCGAGACGAACCGCGTCTCGGTCTTCTGCTCATGCTTCTCGCGATCCTTGATCGCGGCCTCAAAGCTCTCATAGACCTCGGTCGACAGCAGGTCCCGCAGCGCGCGGCGATCGCCGTTGGCGAAGGCCAGCACGATCATTTCATAGGCCGAGCGGGCGCCTGAGAGGAAATGGCGCGGATCGAACGAGGAATCCTGGACGGCGACCGCGTCGAGACCCTGCGCCAGCGGCGTGCCGGGCTCGGCGATGCCCTTCCAGCGTTCGGTGGGTTCGACCGGCTCGGCGGGCGCGGCCGTTGCCGGCTGGTCGATCACCGATCCGGGGATCGGGACGACGTTGTTATCCTGGCCACGCTGCACGACGTTGGGTGCGGCACGATCATACGGCGGCCGCTCGCTTCCCGTGCGCTGTCCGAGGACGCTGCGCAACCGCAGGAAGATAAACACGGCCAGCGCCAGGAAGATGATGGTGTAGATATCCACGTCGAGTTCGCTTTCTGGTCTCTGCCGGCAACAGGCCGGGCATCAAAGCGTTCCCGGTCGGGAACGGCAGAGATGACATCACCGAGTGAGTCCGCAGCATGTAGGCACGAAACTATGCCCGGCCAATGGCGCTTTTTGGCACGGGCAAGTGTAGCGCGTTTTGACCCCGGGGGGAAACCCGTTCCTGCCCGGAAATCGCGCATCTTCAATAATTTAGGAAGCTGTTAAGAGATT
Source organism: Bradyrhizobium acaciae (assembly GCF_020889785.1). GTDB lineage: Bacteria > Pseudomonadota > Alphaproteobacteria > Rhizobiales > Xanthobacteraceae > Bradyrhizobium > Bradyrhizobium acaciae. Next base: position 42,061 of record NZ_JACMYK010000037.1, on the reverse strand, counting down.
GGGCGGACTTCCGTTCACGCGCCCGTCGCCGGAGATTTGGCCGCAGGCCCGCCGGGACACGCCCACTCGTCGTCCTTGTGGACCGAGCCGGGCCTATGATAGCCACTCGCCCGGCATCGGCATTCCCAACACCTTAACGCGTACCGTCGGACATTCTGTCCATCGAGCGACGCTCCAGGAGACATTTCATGACCAATGGCAACGGCGCGCCCGTCGAACAGGCCGCTCCCCAACTCAACGTCCTGGCGCAGTACACCAAGGACCTGTCGTTCGAGAACCCGAACGCACCGGCCTCGCTCGGCCAGCAGCAGCAGCAGCCGGCGATCAACATCCAGATCAATGTCTCCGCCAACAACCTGTCGGAGAACGAGTACGAGGTGGTCCTCTCGGTCGAGGGCAAGGCCGAGACGGCAGGCAAGGTGATGTTCAGCTTCGATCTCGCCTATGCCGGCGTCTTCCGGATCGTGAATGTGCCGAAGGAGAACCTGCACCCGCTAGTCATGATCGAATGCCCGCGGCTGCTGTTCCCGTTCGCGCGCGAGATCGTCGCGACCTCGGTGCGCGACGGCGGCTTCCCGCCGCTGCTGCTCGACCCCGTCGATTTCGTCGGTCTCTACCGCCAGAACATGGAGCGGCAGGCGGCCGCCCAGGCCGCCTCCGGCGTCAAGCCGAGCTGATCGGAGTCGAGTCAGAGAAAATAGCAGGGCTAAACCCGTCATCCTGAGGTGGCCGCTTCTTCAGCGGCCCTCGAAGGATCGACGGGCCACCGGCCGGGCCGTTCATCCTTCGAGACGCGCTTCGCGCTCCTCAGGATGACGAGGATACAGATCAAGCCGCCGGTGCTTCAGCAGGTGCTGGCGGCGGCAAGTAATCGTTCCAGAGCGGCTTGTCGCCGAGCGTCGCGACGAAGGCCCTGTGGGCTTCCCGATCCGCGTCGGTGACCCGCGCCAGCAGCGGGGTCTCGCGCTGCCGCCGTGGCATATCGCCGTGGCCGCCGGCACGCGCATCCGACGTGTCCGATGCCAGAATCAGCTGCGACTGCCGTGCCCCGATCAGATCGATGTAGACCTCGGCCAGCAGTTCGGCGTCGAGCAGGGCGCCGTGCTTGGTGCGGCGGGAATTGTCGATCTGGTAGCGCGAGCAGAGATCGTCGAGCCGGTTCGACACGCCCGGATGCTTGCGCCGAGCGAGCAGCAGCGTATCGACCAGCCGGTCCTTCGGGATCGCCTTCCGCTTGGTCCGGTCGAGCTCGGCGTTGATGAAGCTGATGTCGAAGGACGCGTTGTGGATCACCAGCGGCGTATCGCCGATGAAGGCCAGGAACTCATCGACCACCTCCGCGAACAGCGGCTTGGAGGCCAGGAACTCGGTCGACAGCCCGTGCACGTTGAACGCTTCCGCCGGCATGTCGCGTTCGGGATTGATGTAGACGTGGTAGGTCTGCCCGGTCGGCATCCGGTTGAATATCTCGACGCAGCCGATCTCGACCAGCCGGTCGCCGCGCAGCGGATCGAGGCCAGTGGTTTCGGTATCGAGAACGATTTCGCGCATGACGTGAAGGAATCCGAAAAGCGGCGAATCAGGTGCGCCGCTTCGGCATCTTAACAACCTCGGCCAGAATGTCGCGGATGCGCGCCCGCACCGGATCAAGTCCGTGCGAGGTATCCACGATGAAATCCGCGCGTTTGCGCTTCTCGGCGTCCGGCATCTGCTTGGCGATGATGGCGTCGAGCTTGGCGGCATCCATGGTGCCCCGCGCCAGCACGCGCTCGCGCTGCAGTTCGGTCGAGGTGGTGACGACGACGACGGCATCGACGCGCGTCTCGCCGCCGGTCTCGTAGAGCAGCGGCACGTCGACGACGACGATCGGCGCGCCGGCGGCTTCCGCATCGGCGAAGAATTTCTGGCGCGACGCGCCGAGCATCGGATGCACGATCTGCTCGAGTTGCTTCATCGCGGCAGGGTCGTGCACCACGCGTGCCGACAGCTTCGTACGATCGACCTTGCCGTCGGCGGTGGTGCCGGGAAAGGCGGCCTCGATCGCCGGCGCGGCTTCGCCTTCGTAGAGCTGATGCACGGCCGCATCGGCGTCGTACACCGGCACGCCGGCCTCCATGAATAGCTTGGACGTGGTGGATTTCCCCATCCCGATCGAGCCGGTTAGTCCAACAATCAACATCGGTTCAGCATCTCTTCGTCGCCACGCCTCAACATCTTACACCGCGAGCAGCTTCTCACGGCGCAGGAACGCGAGCAGCGACAATAGCGGCAGGCCGAGGATGGTGAAATGGTCGCCTTCGATCCGCTCGAACAGATGCACGCCGAGGCCCTCGAGCTGGTAAGCGCCGACGCTGGTCGTCACCGCCGCCCCGGCCTGGTCCAGATAGGCCTCGATCTCGCCGGCGGCGAGTTGCCGCATCGTCATCCGGGCGACGCAGACATCGTCGAACCGCACCTTTCCGTCGTACGCAACCGAGACGGCGGAATGCAGTTCGTGGGTCTGCCCGGCAAGCAGACCGAGTTGCTCGGCAGCCTGCGCACGGCCGGCAGGCTTGCTGAACATCCGCTGGCCCAGCGCCAGCGTTTGATCGGCGCCGACGACATACTGACCCGGCTTCTGCCTGGAGATGAACAGCGCCTTTTCGCGCGCCAGCAGCGAGGCGATCTCGCCGGGCGCGGAAAGGCCGGATTTTTTCTGCACTGCGCGTTCGTCGATATCGGCCGGCAGCGCCTCGAAATCGAGGCCCGCGTTTTCGAGCAGCATCTTTCGCGCGCGGCTTTGCGACGCGAGGATCAACTTCTGTGGGCCGCGCCAGATGCTCATGACGAGACGATCATTCCGACGGCCGGGCACGCTGGCGGTCATTGTAGAGCTTCATGATCGCAGCCGCCGTCTCCTCGATCGAGCGCCGCGTCACGTCGAGCAAGGCCCAGTTGAATTTCGCGCTCAGGCGCCGGGCAAACGCGACCTCGTCTGCCACCGCCTGCTTGTCGATGTAGGTGTCGTTGTCGCGGTCGCCCATGGTGAGCAGGCGATTCTGCCGGACCTGGATCAACCGCTCCGGCGTCGCATGCAGGCTGACCACCAGCGGCTTCTTCAAGGTCTCGAGCTGGTGCGGCAAGGGAATGCCCGGCACCAGCGGTACGTTCGCGGTACGGATACCGCGGTTGGCGAGATAGATCGAGGTCGGCGTCTTCGAGGTGCGCGACACGCCCACCAGAACGACATCGGCCTCCTCGAGGCCTTCGACATGCTGACCGTCGTCATGGATCATCGTGTAATTGAGCGCGTCGATCCGGCTGAAATATTCTGCGTTCAGCACGTGCTGCGCGCCGACGCGGCCGGTGGTCGCGGCACCCAGATACGCCTCGAACAATTGCATCACCGGGCCGATGATCGACAGGCTCGGAACGTTGATTTCCTTGCACTTGCCTTCGAGCCGGCCGACCAGATCCTTCTCAAGCAGCGTGAACAGCACAATGCCGGGCGATTCCTCGATCTCGTCGAGCACGCGATCGAGCTGCTTCTGGCTGCGCACCAGGGGATAGACATGCTCAACCGCGGTCACGTTGGCGTATTGCGCGGCGACCGCGCGCGCCACGGTGATCAGCGTCTCGCCGGTCGAGTCCGACACCAGATGCAGGTGGAAATAATTGGAAGTCGTCGGCACCAGAACCCCTGTCTATCCTGTGAATCCCTGTGGAGGTCGGGGAGGAGAATCCGGGTCCGCCGCCCGGCCCGTGAATAACCCATCCCTTTCTTCACAGCACCCCGCGAAAGGATAAGTCGACGGCATAGGCAGGATGATAGTGAAGCGGTGTGGATTTGTCTCTTCATAAGCTGACCACAGAGCCGTGCAACCAATTGACCCGAGCGGCAGATTCCGGATCACCCCCCTCGCCCGCCGGCATGTTGAGGGATGTGAACAAGACCGTGCGAACCGTTGGATCGCATTGCATGAGTCAAATTCACCGCCACTAAGACTCAAACCTTAGATTCTAAAATTAATTAGGTTTAGGAGAGCCGTGTGTGCGGATATGTATCCGTCCCTCGCTTGCGAAGCTTTCGCTCGCAACGCTGAGGCCGTCCGGGCTGTTCCCTGCCGAGCTATTCCCTGAAAGGCATCGCTGCGATGTTGTATGACTGGATCAAGGCGCTGCACGTCGTTGCCGTCATCTCCTGGATGGCGGGTATGCTCTACCTGCCGCGATTGTTCGTCTATCACTGCGAGGCGGAAGCCGGCTCGAAGCAGTCCGAGACCTTCAAGGTCATGGAACGGCGGCTTTTGAAGGCGATCATCAACCCCGCGATGATCGTGACCTGGCTCGCCGGACTTTATTTGGCCTGGGCCGGGCACTGGTACCTTTCCGGCTGGTTTCACGTCAAATTTACGTTGGTGCTCATCATGTCGGGTATCCACGGATTTTTGTCCAGCTGCGTGAAGGATTTCGCCGCTGACCGGAATCAGAGAACCAAAAAATTCTACCGTATTATCAACGAGATGCCGACGCTATTGATGATCCTGATCGTGATCATGGTCGTCGTGAAGCCGTTCTAGACATCGCGATGCCCAGAAAGCATGCTTCAGTCCTTCTTGCGAAGGACGGATCGATTTTCTATATAGGTTTTATCCCACCCCACGCAGGCGGATGTGGTCGCGTTCCGGTTCTTTTCGGACCGGCGCCGCATCAGGTTTGAAAGCCCAAACGGCACTTTCCTGGCTGAGACCTGCGGACCTTCCTTTGGCGTCCGCTTTTTCCAAAGCCACCTCGCACCCCTCTTCCCTACTTACTTCCTCACAGGACTACCCCAATGCGGGAAATCAAACTCCAGGACCTCAAATCGAAAACGCCGGCCGAGCTCGTCTCGTTTGCGGAAGAGAATGGGGTCGAGAATGCCAGCACCATGCGCAAGCAGGAGCTGATGTTCGCAATTCTCAAGCAGCTCGCGATCGCCGAGACCGACATTATCGGTGAAGGCGTTGTCGAGGTGCTGTCCGACGGCTTCGGCTTCCTTCGTTCGCCCGATGCGAACTACCTGCCCGGCCCCGATGACATCTACGTTTCACCGTCGCAGATCCGCCGCTTCGGCCTGCGTACCGGCGACACAATTGAAGGCCACATCCGCAGCCCGAAGGAAGGCGAACGCTATTTCGCGCTGCTGAAGGTCAACACGCTCAATTTCGAAGACCCGGAAAAGTCGAAGCACAAGGTCAATTTCGACAACCTCACGCCGCTGTTTCCGAATCAGCGTTTCCGCATGGAGCTTGAGGATTCCACCAAGAAAGACCTCTCTGCCCGCGTGATCGACATCGTCGCGCCGATCGGCAAGGGCCAGCGCGCGCTGATCGTGGCGCCGCCGCGCACCGGCAAGACGGTGCTGATGCAGAACATTGCGCATTCGATCACCGCCAATCATCCTGACTGCTATCTGATCGTGCTTCTGATCGACGAGCGTCCGGAAGAAGTCACCGACATGCAGCGTTCGGTGAAGGGCGAGGTGGTGTCTTCGACCTTCGACGAACCCGCGGTGCGTCACGTCCAGGTCGCCGAGATGGTGATCGAGAAGGCCAAGCGCCTTGTCGAGCACGGCCGCGACGTCGTGATCCTGCTCGATTCGATCACCCGCCTCGGCCGCGCCTACAACACCGTCGTGCCGTCATCCGGCAAGGTGCTGACCGGCGGTGTCGACGCCAACGCATTGCAGCGTCCGAAGCGCTTCTTCGGCGCCGCGCGCAATATCGAGGAGGGCGGTTCGCTGACCATCATCGCGACAGCGCTGGTCGATACCGGCAGCCGCATGGACGAAGTCATTTTCGAAGAGTTCAAGGGCACCGGCAACTCCGAACTGATTCTCGACCGCAAGGTCTCGGACAAGCGGACCTTCCCGGCGATCGACATTGCCCGCTCCGGCACCCGCAAGGAGGAGCTCATCACCGATCCGCAGGTGCTCAAGAAGATGTACGTCCTGCGCCGCATCCTCAATCCGATGGGCACCATGGACGCGATCGACTTCCTGCTCGACAAGCTCCGGAACACGAAGAGCAATTCGGAATTCTTCGATTCCATGAACACCTGAGGCCGCGGGGAATAGTGAGGCCGAAAAGGATAGGGCGCTCCGCACAAACGGGGCGCCTTTTTTCATGCTGCGGATTTGCTGCAGCAAAGTGCAGCATGGATGGGCCTCCGCCATATTCATTTAACCGGCTGATATAATTTATACTTGTGCCTTAGACTTATGCCGCAGGCTGGCGAAACCGCGCAAATTGCTGCACGGTTGACGCAACTAAATTCGAGTATGTTGCGATGCAACATACCACAGTATTGCATACGAGATGGAAGCGGCATTGCCTTTGCCAATTTGCTTGGGAAGAAATAGGCGATGCATCCGCGCGAGCAGACCATCTTCGCATTGTCCTCGGGCCGACCACCGAGCGCGATCGCCATTGTCAGGCTGTCTGGCCCAATGGCCGAGTCGGTCATTGCGGGCCTGACAGGCAAGACGCCGGCTCCGCGGATGGCGACCCGGACGCTGCTCCAGGATTCGAACCGTCAACCGATCGACGATGCGGTCGTGCTGTGGTTCCCGGGCCCGGCGAGCGCGACGGGCGAGGACGTCGCCGAATTTCACGTCCATGGCGGGCGCGCGGTGCTGTCGGCGATGTTCGATGCCATCGCCAAGTTCGAGAATGTGCGGCCGGCCGAGCCCGGCGAGTTCACGCGGCGGGCATTCGAGAACGGCAAGCTCGACCTGACCGAGGCCGAGGGCCTCGACGATCTGATCCACGCCGATACCGATCGCCAGCGGCGCCAGGCGCTGCGCCAGCTGAAAGGATTGCTCGGCGATCGGGCGCGCGACTGGCGCGAGCGGATCATCGCGGCGTCGGCGCTGATCGAGGCGGGCATCGATTTTTCCGACGAGGGCGATGTGCCGGCGGAGCTGATCGCGCCGGCGCTGGAACGGATCCGGGCGCTGCATAACGAGATCAAGCAAGTGCTGGCGGGGCAGGGGCAAAGTGAACGGCTGCGCGACGGCCTGGTGGTCGCGATCGCGGGTCCGCCGAATGTCGGTAAATCAACCCTGATCAATCAGCTTGCGAAGCGCGAGGTTGCGATCGTCTCGCCGCATGCCGGCACGACCCGTGACGTGATCGAGGTCCAGCTCGATCTCGACGGCTATCCCGTCACGGTCATCGACACCGCCGGGATCCGCGAGACCAGCGACCCGGTGGAGCAAGAGGGTGTCCGCCGTGCCCGCGCCCGCGCCGCCGAAGCCGATCTCGTGCTTTGGCTGGCCGATAACGGCGATGCGAAGGCGGGCCATGGCGGCCCGACGCCGACCTGGCTGGTGCGTAACAAGATCGATCTCGTCAGGGCGCCGCGGGGCGAGGGCGGGCGTCATCCCGAATTCCGGATCTCAGCCGCCCGCGGCGATGGCCTCTCAGAACTCATCGCTGCATTGGTCGGCTTCGCTCACGACTATTTTGCGACGAGCGAAGGCGGTTTGATCAGCCGGGCCCGGCAGCGTGGGCTGCTCGAGGAGACCGTCGGATCTCTCCAGCGCAGCATCGATGTGGTCGGGCAGGGCGAGGAGCTCGCGGCGGAGGAACTTCGCAGCGCGGCCACTTCGCTGGGTCGACTGCTTGGTCGGGTGGATGTCGAGGACATTCTCGACGTCATTTTCCGCGAATTCTGTGTCGGGAAGTAGAAAGTAGCCGGCTGTTTCACGTGAAACATGGTTTCGATCTGGTTAAGGGCGGCCCTCCCGTTTCACGTGAAACAATTGGCGCGGCGCGGCCGACCTGTTTCACGTGAAACGCCTTCGTCTCATCATTGCGATCCAGGACCTTGCCCGCCTAAGCCTAGGCGAAGGCCAAAGTCATCCATATCTCGGGTCTCAGACCGGCGATCCCAATTTCGTTCTTCCGGCTTTCACTACTCCACGATAGAAGTCCCGCATGACTTTCAGGGCAGACTCGTTTGACGTCATCGTCATTGGCGGCGGCCATGCCGGCTGCGAGGCCGCGAGCGCCGCTGCCCGGATGGGCGCAAAGACCGCCCTGGTGACCCATCGCTTCGCAACCATCGGAGCGATGTCCTGCAATCCCGCGATCGGCGGGCTCGGCAAGGGTCATCTGGTTCGCGAAGTCGACGCTCTCGATGGTCTGATGGGCCGGGTCGCCGATGCCGGCGGCATCCAGTTCCGCATGCTCAACCGCCGGAAAGGTCCGGCAGTCCGCGGACCCCGGGCCCAGGCCGACCGCAAGCTCTATGCCGCAGCGATGCAGGCGGCGATCACCGAGACCGCAAATCTCAGCGTCATCGAGCACGAGGCGGACGAACTGATCGTCGTCGACGGCCGCGTCACCGGCATTCGCCTGGGCGATGGCCGAGAGCTTTCAGCGGGTGCGGTTGTCATCACGACTGGCACCTTCCTGCGCGGTCTGATCCATCTCGGAGAGAAGAACTGGCCGGCGGGCCGGGCCGGCGAGGCGCCGGCGATGGGCCTGTCTGCCTCGTTCGAGCGGGCCGATTTTGTGCTCGGCCGGCTCAAAACCGGGACGCCGCCACGCCTCGACGGCACCACGATCGACTGGTCCGCGGTCGAGATGCAGCCCGGGGACGATCCACCGGAGCCGTTTTCGGTCATGACGGACCGGATCACGACCGCACAGATCCAATGCGGCATCACCCGGACCACGCCGGCGACCCATGAGGTGATCCGGGCCAATGTGCATCGCTCGCCGATGTATTCCGGCCAGATCAAGAGCTCCGGACCGCGGTATTGCCCCTCGATCGAGGACAAGATCGTCCGCTTTGGTGATCGCGACGGCCACCAGATCTTCCTGGAGCCGGAAGGGCTCGACGACACCACGGTCTATCCGAACGGTATCTCGACCTCGTTGCCTGAGGAGGTCCAGCTCGCAATCCTCGCCAGCATCCCTGGCCTGGAGCGCGTGAAGATGGTCCGCCCGGGCTACGCGATCGAATACGACCATGTCGATCCGCGGGAGCTCGCTCCGACCCTGGAGACCAAGCGTCTGCCCGGGCTTTTCCTGGCCGGTCAGATCAACGGCACCACGGGCTATGAAGAGGCCGCGGGGCAGGGCATTGTCGCCGGGCTCAATGCCGCTTTGGCTGCCGGTGGTGCAGACCCGATCGTGTTCGACCGCGCTGACGGCTACCTCGGGGTGATGATCGATGACCTCGTGACCCGCGGAATAACCGAACCCTATCGCATGTTCACTTCCCGGGCCGAATACCGGCTGACGCTGCGCGCCGACAACGCCGACCAGCGGCTGACCGACAAGGGCATCGCGCTCGGATGCGTCGGAACAGCGCGCGCGGAGCGTCACCGCACCAAGATGGCTGCGCTGGCGGCCGCCAAGCGGCTCGCGAAGTCGCTCGCGATCACGCCGAATGAGGCCGCCAAGCATGGGCTAGCGCTCAATCGCGACGGTCATCGCCGATCCGCCTTCGAGCTGCTGGCTTACCCGGAGATCGAGTGGCCTGCAGTCCAGGCAATCTGGCCGGAGCTGTCGGCCATTGACCCGGCAATCGCGGTGCATCTCGAGATCGATGCCAAATACGACGTCTATCTGAAGCGCCAGACCGCCGACGTCGACGCCTTCCGGCGCGACGAGGGGCTGGTCCTGACCGATGTCGACTATGCCGACGTGCCTGGTCTCTCCAACGAAGCGCGCGCCAAGTTGCAGAAGGCGCAGCCGCGGACGGTCGGGCAGGCGGGCCGGATCGATGGCATGACGCCGGCGGCGCTGGGCATCCTGGCCGCCTATCTTCGGCGTGAGGCGCGAAGGAAGTCGGTCAAGGCGACCGCCTAACGTTTCACGTGAAACGGGCGGGCTGAGCGCCTATCTTTCGTGAGGCGGAAGCGATCGGCGACGCCATCGTCTGCCAGACTCAGCTACGATCGATTTCCCATCGTCAGACACGGCCCTGCTCCCAGAATGGCTCCAGCTCCGCAATCCGCCGAACTCAGCGTCTCCGCCAAGGACAAGGCGGCGGCGCTCGCGCTGACGCCTGTTTCACGTGAAACAGAGGCGCGGCTCGATCGCTATATCGACCTCCTCCTGGAATGGCAGGCCAAGACCAATCTCGTCGCGCCCTCCACGCTGCCGAATCTCTGGACTCGTCACGTCTCCGATTCGTTGCAGCTCCTGAGCCTCGCACCGACGGCAAAGTCCTGGGTCGATCTCGGCAGCGGTGGCGGCTTTCCCGGCGTCGTGCTCGCCTGTGTCTTGACCGAAACACCCGACGCACGGGTCCATCTGGTTGAGCGAATAGCCAAGAAGGCCGCATTCCTGCGTGAGGCGATTCGCGTGACGGCGTCTCCGGGGACGGTGCATCTGGCTGATATCGGGGATACTGTGGATAGAATCGCGGGTCCCATCGATTGCGTCACCGCGCGAGCGCTGGCTCCGTTACATCAACTGATCGGCTTTGCGGAGCCGTGGGTCAAAAAGGGCGCCAAGGCGCTGTTTTTGAAGGGGCAAGATGTAGAGGCCGAATTGACCGAGGCCACTAAATATTGGAATATTGAGCCAAAGCTGCACTCCAGCAGGACCGGCGGACAGGGCTGGATCGTCGAACTCGGGTCAATCGAGCGGCGCCAGGGGAGTCCGCGAGAGTAATGGTATTTTGGTATGACCGTGATGGACGAGGTTTATCAAGAAGATAGGACGTCGCAGCCGCCCGGGCAGCCGCGCATCCTGTCGCTCGCCAACCAGAAGGGCGGCGTCGGCAAGACAACCACAGCGATCAATCTGGGTACCGCGCTCGCTGCGATTGGCGAGCGTGTCCTGATCGTCGATCTCGATCCGCAGGGCAACGCCTCGACCGGCCTCGGCATTGATCGCCGCAACCGCAGCTGCTCGACCTACGACGTGCTGATCGGCGAAGCGCCGTTGCGCGATGCCGTGGTCGCGACCGCGGTGCCGCGGCTGCATATCGCCGCCTCCACCATGGACCTCTCCGGCCTCGAGCTCGAGCTCGGCACCACGCCGGGCCGCGCCTTCCGGCTGCGCGATGCGATCGCCGGATTGAACAACAACGTCTCGCCGGAAGCCGACTACACCTATGTGCTGATCGACTGCCCGCCCTCGCTCAATTTGCTCACCGTGAATGCGATGGCCGCGTCGGATGCGATCCTGGTGCCGCTGCAATGCGAGTTCTTCGCGCTCGAAGGTCTGTCGCAATTGCTACAGACCGTGGAGCAGGTGCGCTCCACGCTCAATCCGACGCTGTCGATCCACGGCATCGTGCTGACGATGTTCGACTCGCGCAACAACCTCTCCAACCAGGTGGTTGCCGACGTGCGCCAGTTCATGGGCAACAAGGTCTACGACACCATGATCCCGCGCAACGTGCGCATCTCGGAAGCGCCGTCCTACGGCAAGCCCGTGCTGGTCTACGATCTCAAATGCGCCGGCAGCGATGCGTATCTCAAGCTCGCCACCGAAGTGATCCAGCGCGAGCGCGAGCTGCGCGCGCATTGACGAGGATGGGGTGGACGATGGCAGCTGCGCCGAATCCACCACCCTTCGCGCCACCCGGTGGGTCCGCCTCGCGTTGCCCACCCGACAATTCAAGATACGATTTCTGGAGTACTGCGCGTGAATCCAAGGGAGCTCGCAACAATGGCCGATGAAGCGCGTTCGCGACTGGGGCGCGGGCTGGCAAGCCTGATCGGAGATGTCGGCGGCGAGGCGGCCGCGCATGTCGAGCGGCCGCGTAACCAGCGCAAGGTGCCGATCGAGTTCCTCAAGCCCAACCCGCGCAATCCGCGGCGCAGCTTCGCCGATGGCGAGCTCGGCGAGCTCGCCGATTCGATCAAGGCGCGCGGCGTGATCCAGCCGATCGTGGTGCGCGCAATCAAGGGCGCACAGGACCGCTACGAGATCATCGCCGGCGAGCGGCGCTGGCGCGCCTCGCAACTCGCCGGCCTGCACGAAGTGCCGATCGTGCCGGTCGAGGTCTCTGATTCCGACGCGCTCGAGATCATGATCATCGAGAACGTCCAGCGCGAAGACCTCAACGCGATGGAAGAGTCGCTGGGCTATCATTCGCTCGCCGACGAGTTCAAACGCAGCCAGGAAGACATCGCCAAGATCGTCGGCAAGAGCCGCAGCCATGTCGCCAACATGATGCGGCTGACCAAGCTGCCCGCCGAGGTGCAGGCGCTGATCTCGAAAGGCGATCTCTCCGCCGGCCACGCCCGCGCGCTGATCGGCGTGCCGGATCCGCTCGCCGCTGCAAAGCGCATCGTCGCCGAGGGCCTCAACGTCCGCCAGGCCGAGGCGCTGGCGCATGAGGAGGGCGTGCCGGAGCGCAAGCCGCAAAAGGCGCGCGGTGGCAGCGCGCCAAAGATCGACAAGGACGCCGATACGCTGGCGCTGGAGAAGCGCGTCAGCGACGCGCTCGGCCTCGCCGTCACCGTCAGCCATCGCGATCCCGGTGGCACCGTCCAGATCAACTACCGCAATCTCGAGCAGCTCGACGAGGTGGTGCGGCGGCTCGAGGGCGGTTAGCCGCGTAGCGCACTTTCCGTCATTGCGAGGACCTCACGATAAAATTGCAAAGCAATTTTGCGCTGAAGCGACGAAGCAATCCAAATTTCGCCGCGTGCGGAGCAATGGATTGCTTCGCTTGCTATGACGGCGCCTCGATTACCCCCGCCGCTTCGCGTTCGCAGCGATCGAGAGCAGCGCGCGCTGCGCGATCACGGCGGCAAGCGAGGCCTGCTTGCGCATGTCGAGCGCTGCGGTGGCGAGCTGATCGATCACGTTCACCAGTCGCGGCGGCGTGAAATTGCGTAGCGCGATCTCGACTGCGGGCTTGCGCGAGAAATGCAGCCGCGGGAATCCGCCTTCGAGCACCGCCGATGCCGGCGCGCCGTCCGCGATCGCGAGCGCCGATTTGTGCAGCCACGCCGCCTGGCGCTGTGCCGCAGAGATGATCACGCCGGGATAGGTACCGGCGACCATTGCTTTGGTGAACTCGCTCTCGACCAGTGCGGCGTTGCCGGCGAAGGCGCCGTCGACGATCGGATCGAGCTTCAGCTCGGAAGCGTCGGAGACCACGGTCATCACGTCGTCGAGCGTGATCTCGCCCTTGCCGTGCGCGAACAGCGCAAGCTTGCGCAGCTCGTTGCGCGAGGCCATGCGGTCGCCGCCGAGCAGCGACATCAGCACCGCACGCGCGTCGCCGGCGAGCCGCAGGTTGGACACCCGCAGCTCGTCCTCGATCAGCTTGGTCAGATCGCGTTCGGTGTCGGGATAGCAGCCGATCGCGACCGCGTTCTTGGCCCGCTCGCAGATCTTGCGCAGCGGCGATTCCGGCCGCAGCTCGCCGGCCTCGATCACGATGCGGCAATCCCTGAGCGCGGTGGTCTCGGTCAGCGTCTCGACGCCGCTCGAGAAGTTGCGCGAGCCGGCGCGGACGCGGATGGCGCGGCGGCCGCCGAACAGCGGCACCGTCATGGCTTCGTCGACCAGCCGTGACGGCTCGGCGGCGAGCTCGTCGCCATCGAGCCGCACCAGTGAAAACGGATCGTTGGGATCGTCGACCGCGGACGCCATCAGCGCGTCGGCGCGCTCGCGCACGAGCCCTAAGTCCGGGCCGTAAAGCAGGATGATCGGGCGGCCGGCGTCAGGTCGGGCGAGGAAGCTGTCGATCTCTTTTCCGCGAAGCGCGACCAATGTGGCGATCAGGTTCCGGCGGAGAAGAAGGAGGCGAGCCGGGTCTGGATGTTGTCGGCGATCTCCTGCGCGGCGCGGTCCTCGGCGTCACGGAAGGCGCGGGCACGGGCGAAGCGCTGGTAGGAGCCGGGCATGTCATAGGACACGCGCGAGAACGTCGTGCCGGTCATGACCGACTTGTTCGTGGCGATCTCGACCAGGTTGAACTGGGCGTCGATGCCGTAATTCTCACTGGTCGGCAGCGCCGTGGTCGGGTCGATCATCAACGAGGAGCGACTGGTGGTGAAGCGCAGCACCAGCCGGTGCGTCGGCGCCACGCCGGTGGCGGTGCCGTAGAGCTTGAAGGCGAGGGCGTTGCGGACCTCGACGCCGACCCGGGCCTCGCGGGAGGCGTTCGGCTTGTCGACCGGCGGAACCTCGACGCCCATCAGCTTTTCGCGCAGGGCAGACGACTGACCGTCGAGGGTGCGCTCGGCGTACATCGGCTGGAAGCAGCCGGCCGTCAGCGCGGCCAAGGCGGCCACGGCGACGAGCCGGGCGGCGATCCTGATCCTAGCCGACAACATTGACGATCCTCATGGGCACCACGATCACCTTGCGGACGGGTTTGCCGCCCAAGGCGGCTTTTACCGCATCGAGCGCCAAAACGGCAGCCTCTATATCCGCATTTTGCGCCGCCCGTGGCACGGTAACATCACCTCGTTTTTTACCGTTGACCTGGACGACCAGGGTCACGCTGTCTTCGACCAGCAAATCGCGTTCGATTTGCGGCCAATCGGCCTCGGAAACCAGCCCCGGTTGTCCAAGCGCGTTCCAGCACTCCTCGGCCAAGTGCGGCATCATCGGTGAGATAATCTTGACCAGAACAATGACCGCCTCATTCACCGCAGCAAACGACAGTGGTCCGGCGACCTTCTCCGGGTCAACCACGGTCCGAAGTACGCCAACAAAATCATAGATTTGTGCAACTGCTGTGTTGAAACTCAGCCGTTCAATGTCTTCGGTAATCCGCGCGAGCCGCTTGTGTGTAATTCGCCGAAGCGCGAGAGCCTGCTCGGAATCGGTCAAGCCCGATTTCTCGGTATAGATAGGCTGCCCTCTCGTTTGAACGAAAGTCTGAACAATCCGCCAGACGCGCTCAACGAAGCGCTTTGCCCCTCGAACACCCTCCTCGCTCCAGATCACGTCGCGATCCGGGGGCGAATCCGAGAGCATGAACCAGCGCGCCACGTCGGCGCCGTAGCTTGCGATAATGTCGTCGGGGTCGACGGTGTTCTTCTTCGACTTCGACATCTTCTCGATCGAGCCGATCGCGACGTCCTCGCCGGTCGCCAGCAGCACCGCGCGGCGGCCGTTGCCATCAACCTCGATCCTCACCTCGGCCGGCGTGACCCAGGCCCCGTCGGCCTTCTGGTAGGTCTCGTGCACCACCATGCCCTGGGTGAACATGCCGGCGAACGGCTCCGACATGTCGATGTGGCCGGTCGCCTTCATCGCGCGGGTGAAGAAGCGGCTGTACAGCAGATGCAGGATCGCGTGCTCGACGCCGCCGATATACTGGTCGACCGGCATCATCCGGTTGGCGACATCAGGCGTGGTCGGCGCATCCTTGTTCCAGGGATCGGTGAAGCGCGCGAAGTACCAGGACGAGTCCACGAAGGTGTCCATCGTGTCGGTCTCGCGCACGGCCTTGCCGCCGCACTTCGGGCAAGTGACGTGCTTCCAGGTCGGATGATGGTCGAGCGCATTGCCCGGTCTGTCGAAAGAGACATCCTCCGGCAGCGTCACCGGCAGCTGGTCGTCGGGCACCGGCACCACGTCGCAGGTCGGGCAGTGGATCACCGGGATCGGGCAGCCCCAATAGCGCTGCCGCGAAATGCCCCAGTCGCGCAGGCGGAAATTCACCTGCCGCTCGCCGACCGGCGCGTTGCCGTGCAGCTCGCTTTCCAGCCGCTTTGCGATCTCTTCCTTTGCTGCTTCGATCGTCATGCCGTCGAGGAAGCGCGAATTGATCATGCGGCCGTCACCGTCATAGGCGACATCGGTGATCACGAACGTCTTCGGGTCCTGGCCCTCGGGGCAGACCACCGGCGTGTTGCCGAGATTGTACTTGTTGACGAAGTCGAGGTCGCGCTGGTCGTGCGCCGGGCAGCCGAAGATCGCGCCGGTGCCGTATTCCATCAGCACAAAGTTCGCGACATAGACCGGCAGCTTCCAGCTCGGGTCGAACGGATGCACCGCCTTGATGCCGGTGTCGAAGCCCTGTTTCTCGGCGGTATCGATGATCGACTGCGCGGTGCCGATCTTCTTGATGTCGGCGATGAACTCGGCAAGCTTCGGGTTCTTCGCGGCGGCGGCCTGCGCCAGCGGATGGTCTGCCGAGATCGCCATGAACTTGGCGCCGAACAGCGTGTCCGGCCGCGTGGTGAATATCTTCAGCTCGCTCTCGCCGGCCGGCGTCGTCGCCGGATCCAGTGCGAACCGGATCAGCAGGCCCTCGGAGCGGCCGATCCAGTTGCGCTGCATCAGCCGCACCTTGTCGGGCCAGCGGTCCAGACCGTCCAGCGCCTCCAAGAGCTCCTGCGAGTACTTCGTGATCTTGAAGACCCACTGGCTCATCTCACGCTGCTCGACGACGGCGCCCGAGCGCCAGCCGCGGCCGTCGATCACCTGCTCGTTGGCGAGCACGGTCATGTCGACCGGATCCCAGTTCAGCTTGCGCTTCTCGCGCTCGGCGAGGCCGGCGGCCAGCATGTCCAGGAACATCTTCTGCTGATGCTTGTAGTAGCTGGGGTCGCAGGTGGCGAACTCGCGTGCCCAGTCGAGCGACAGCCCGATCGACTTGAGCTGCTTCTTCATCGCGGCGATGTTGTCGTAGGTCCAGGCCTTCGGCGCCACCTTGCGCTCGATCGCGGCATTCTCCGCCGGCAGGCCGAACGCGTCCCAGCCCATCGGGTGCAGCACATTATAGCCCTTGGCGCGCTTGAAGCGGGCCAGCACGTCGCCCATCGTATAGTTTCGAACGTGCCCCATATGGATGCGCCCCGACGGATAGGGGAACATCTCGAGCACGTAGTATTTCGGCCGCGGATCGTCGTTCTTGGAGGCGAAGATCGCCTTTTCGTCCCACTCGCGCTGCCAGTGGATTTCGGATTCTCGGGCGTTGTAGCGTTCAGCGGTCATGAAATCGCAGGGATTCTGGGTGGTTTTGGTGATTTTCGGGTCCCATCCGGGGACGGCGGACTAGGCCACAAAAGCGCCTGCGGGGTCAACGGCTTGGGGCCTCCAAACGCCCCATCCCGTCGCGCACCCGCCCTGCCGCTGTCGCAGGGGGGGCGGCGCCTGTTGCCTCCCCGTCGTCCTGGCGAAAAGCGACTACCCATCACAACAGGGCTTCGGGAGAGGGACCGGGGTCCCAGCTCTGCGCAACAATGAGCGGCGGGGGTAAGTGGGTCCGGGCCTTCACCAGGACGCGCTGCACAGGCCCGGAATGACGAGTCGGGGGCGCCTCGTCACACCGGCAGCTTCAGCTCCATCAGATCCTTCGCCACCACGATCCGGCCCTTGAAATTCGTCTTCACGTCCCGCGTCCAGTCGTCATCGGTCACCTGCGGATCGTCGCCGGGGACGAAGTGGCTCAGCACCAGCGTCTTGACGCCGGCGGCGGCTGCGATGCGGCCGACGTCCTCGGTCGAGGTGTGGCTGTCGAGCAGATGCTTCTTCAGCGTCGCGCCGTTCCTGGTCTTTGCGACCAGGCGATCGACCGCGGGAATGTAGAGGCATTCATGCACCAGCACGTCGGCGCCCTTGGCGAACTCGGCAAGCTTCGGGTTGTAGGCGGTGTCGCTGGAGAACACGATCACGCCGTCCGGCGTCTCGAACTTGTAGGCGAAGTTGTCGACGATCGGCGGATGCGGCGTGCGGAACGCGGTGACGGTGACGTCAGGCGTCTTCAGCACCACGCCGTCGTCGGTGATGTCTTTCGCGATCAGCAATTTGCGCGGGTCGGGGCGGCCTTCGTCCTCGATCCGGGTCTCGACGTCGAACTTGTTCAGCTCCCAATATTCCTTGGTCATCGCCTCGATGCCCTTGGGGCCGAACGAATGGATCGGCGTCGAGAGACCCGCCGCCCAGGCGTTGTAGAACAGATTGCCGTATTCCAGATTGTGATCGGAATGGTGGTGGCTGATGAAGATGTACTTCACCGACGGGATCGGCACACCGGCATTGACCAGCTGCCGGCTGACGCCCATGCCGCAATCGATCACGAACGGCGTGTCGTTGACGACGAGGAGATTGGCGGGGTTCGAGGCGCCGATGCCGACGCGCGGGCCGCCCTTGGTGCCGAGGAACACGATGCGGGTGCGCGGCTTTGCGTCTTGCGCGCGCACCGTCGGCGCCGCGAGCAGAGCGGCGCTGCCGAGCGCCAGTTTCAGAGCATTGCGGCGATCGATCATCGGTTCCTCCCTGAACTCTTTGAGGCGACCCTAGCCGCCGCGCAAGATGCCATCAAGCGCGGGTAGGCCGACGATGACGGCCGCGGCGATCAGCGCGTAGCAGATCGCACGAAATACCTGTTCGCTTGCCTTGCCGAACAGCGAGGCGCCGAACCAGACGCCGATGCCGTAAATCGGACCGACGATCAGCGAGAACTTGACCGACTCGATCGTGATCAATCCGGTGAACCAGTAACTGACCAGAGAGAAGAAATCCGAGGCACCGAAGAACAGCACGATGTTGGCGCGTGAGATCACCGACGAGATCGGGCGTCCCAGCCAGTAGGCGACGATCGGCGGGCCGCCGGTCTGCGCGAGACCGCTGCAAAACCCGGAGAGGCCGCCGACGCCGATCGAGAGCGCGGCGTGATCCTTGCCGTGGTAGCGCCAGCCCGACAGCAACAGCACGAGCAGCGCCGCGACGAAGCAGGAGATGATCCAGCGCGTGGTCACCGGCTCGAGCACCGTCAGAAAATAGGTGCCGATGGGAACGCCGACCAGCGCGCCGGCGACCATCACTGCGGTGGCCTTGCGGTCAGCGTGAGTCCAGGCGTTCGGCAGCAGCGGTGTGGCTGCGACGAAGTCGATGACGAGCAGCAGCGCCGCCACCAGCCGCGGCGCGGCGACGCTGCTCGCGAGCGGCATGAAGATCAACGCCGAGCCGAAGCCGGAGAAGCCGCGCGCCGTGCCCGACACGAAGGCAATCGCACAGATCGCGAGCGCGATGCTGGTCGAGATGTCGGATGGGATCAGGCTGAGGGAGGTCATGGGAGGATAGCGTGATCCAGCTAGCTGGCAGGCAAATGAACTCAGACCCGTCATCCTGAGGTGCGAGCGGAGCGAGCCTCGAAGGATGCGCGGCCCCGCCGGCGGCCGTCGACCCTTCGAGACGGCCGCTACGCGGCCTCCTCAGGGTGACGGTGATAGGTCCGCGTACATTCCCGACCCGCGTTCCCGAAGCGAGAGGGAACGCAGCAACGGCACACGCGGCCCGCATCACGCCCGCAGCGTGCCGCCGGTCTTCTTCGTCACCTCGGCGACGACCTTGGCCGCAACCGCGTCGATTTCCTGATCGGTCATCGTCTTCTCACGCGGCTGGATCGTCACCGCGATCGCGATCGACTTCTTGTCGGGATCGATGCCCTTGCCTTCGTAGACGTCGAACACGGTCACATCCGTGATCAGCTTCTTGTCGACATTCTGCGCGGCGCGGACGATGTCGCCGGCCTTGACGCTGCGATCGACGATGAAGGCGAAGTCGCGCGACACCGGCTGGAATGCGGAGAGATCCAGCACCGGCTTGGCACGCGTCGCCCGCTGCTTGCCTTGCGGGATGCGTTCGAGGATCACCTCGAACACGATCATCGGGCCGTCGGCACCGAGCGCTTCGGCCGCACGCGGATGCAGCTCGCCGAAAGTGCCTAGCACGTTCTGCGGGCCGATCTGGATGGTGCCGGAACGCCCCGGATGCAGCCAGGCCGGGCCGCCGGGGACGATCTGCAGCGCCTGCATCGGCGCGCCGGCAGCCGCCAGCACGGCGAAGGCGTCGGCCTTGGCATCCATTGCGCCTGCAACAGCCGAACCGGTCCAATGGCGTCCGATTCCCTTCGACGAGGCGTAGCCATGGCGCACGCCGGAGGCGGCGACGAGCTGGTCCTCGGGCTTGTCGCCGCGGAACACCTGGCCGACCTCGAACAGCGCGACATCGGGATAGCCGCGGTTGATGTTGGCCTGGGTGGCTGCGACGAGGCCGGGCAGCAGGCTCGGCCGCATGTCGGAGAGATCGGCCGCGATCGGGTTGGCGAGCACGAGCTCGCTCTGGCCGCCGCCGAACAGTTTGGCCGCGTCATTGGTGATGAACGACCAGGTCACGGCCTCCACCATGCCGCGGGTGCCGAGCGCGCGCTTGGCGCGGCGGGTGCGCAGCTGTATCGGCGTCAGCACCGGCTTGCGCGGCTCTTCGCCACGCTCGAACGGCGTCATCGGCACCTTGTCGACGCCGACGATGCGCACGATTTCCTCGACGATGTCGGCCTTGCCCTGCACGTCGGTGCGCCAGGACGGGATCGCGATCTTCACGACGGGGCCGTTGCCGGCCAGCATGAAGCCGAGCCGGGTCAGGATCAGCTTCACCTCGACCAGCGGCACCTCGATGCCGGCAAGGCGCTTGACCTCAGTGAGCGGGAAGTCGATGACGCGATCCTCGCCGAACTGCTTGCCGACCACGACGTTCTCGGACGGGGTGCCGCCGCAGAGATCCAGCACCAGCTTGGTGGCGAGCTCGAGCCCGGGTACCATGAACGCCGGATCAACGCCGCGCTCGAAACGATAACGCGCATCCGAATTGATGCCGAGCTTGCGGCCGGTCTGCGCGATGTTGATCTCGTTCCACAGCGCCGATTCGATCAGCACGTCGGTCGTGTTGTCGTCGCAGCCCGAGGCCTCGCCGCCCATGATGCCGGCGAGCGACTCGACGCCGTGCTCATCCGCGATCACGCAGACATTGCCGTCGAGCGTGTAGGTGCGGCCGTCAAGCGCGAGCAGCGTCTCGCCATCTTTCGCGCGGCGGACGGTGAGGTTGCCCTGCACCTTCTTGGCGTCGAACACGTGCAGCGGACGGGCGCGGTCGTAGGTCATGAAGTTGGTGATGTCGACCAGCGCGTTGATCGGGCGCAGGCCGATCGAGGTCAGCCGCTTCTGCAGCCATTCCGGCGACGGGCCGTTCTTCACGCCGCGCACCAGCCGCAGCGCGAAGCCCGGGCACAGCGAAGCATCTTCCACCTTCACCTGGACCGGGCAAGGGAATTCACCCTTGATCGGCTTGATGCCGGGGTCCTTGAACTTGCCCATGTCGGCAGCGGACAGGTCGCGCGCGATGCCGTGCACGCCGGTGCAGTCCTGCCGGTTCGGCGTCAAATTGATCTCGATGGTGGGATCGCCGAGCCCGGCCCAGTCGGCATAGCCCTTGCCGAGCGGCGCGTCCGCCGGCAGCTCCATGATGCCGTCGTGGTCCTCCGAGATCTGCAACTCGGCCGCCGAGCACAGCATGCCGCGGCTCTCGACGCCGCGAATGGTGCCGACGCCGAGCGTGATGTTCTTGCCCGGAATATAGGTGCCGGGCGGCGAGAACACGCTGATCAGCCCGGCCCGCGCATTCGGCGCGCCGCACACCACCTGAACCGGCGCGCCACCGTCGCCGGTGTCGACCATGCACACGCGCAAACGATCCGCATTCGGATGCTGCTCGGCCGAGATCACGCGCGCGATAGTGAACGGCGCCAGTGCCTTCGCCTTGTCCTCGATGTTCTCGACCTCGAGCCCGATCATGGTGAGCTTGTCGGCGAGCTTCTCGAGCGGCTCGTCGGTCTCGAGATGTTCCTTCAGCCAGGAGAGGGTGAACTTCACGGCTGCATGCCTCGGTTCTTGTTGGTGGTTACTGTGATACTTGCGCCGGTGCCAGGGCTCCCTCCCCCGCAAGGGGGGGAGGGAATGGAGAGAGCGTTCGCAATGACGTTTGCGCGCAGCGACATCACGTGCTCAACCCGCCCGCGATGGTCGGGATGTCGAGCGGCTTGAAGCCGTAGTGGTTGAGCCAGCGGATGTCGTTCTCGAACAGCTGGCGGAGATCGGCGATGCCGTATTTCAGCATCGCGATGCGGTCGATGCCCATGCCCCAGGCGAAACCCTGATAGACGTCGGGATCGATGCCGCAGGCGCGCAGCACGTTTGGGTGCACCATGCCGCAGCCGAGGATCTCCATCCAGTCCTCGCCCTCGCCGAAGCGAATCTCGCCCTTGTCGCGGCGGCACTGGATGTCGACCTCGAGCGACGGCTCGGTGAACGGGAAGAACGACGGCCGAAACCGCATGTTGATGTGGTCGACCTCGAAGAACGCCTTGCAGAACTCGTGCAGGATCCATTTGAGGTGGCCGAGATGCGAGCCCTTGTCGATCACGAGGCCCTCGACCTGGTGGAATTGCGGCGTGTGCGTCGCATCGGAGTCGATGCGATAGGTGCGGCCTGGGCAGATCACGCGGATCGGCGGCTTCTGGCTCAGCATCGTCCGCACCTGCACCGGCGAGGTGTGGGTCCGCAGCAGCATGCGCGAGCCGTCCGTCTTCGGGTTGAAGAAGAAGGTGTCGTGCATCTCGCGGGCCGGATGGCCTTCGGGGAAGTTCAGCTTGGTGAAATTGTAGTCGTCGGTCTCGATGTCGGGACCTTCGGCGACCGCGAAGCCCATGTCGGCGAAGATCGTGGTGAGCTCGTCCCACACCTGGCTCAGCGGATGGATGCGGCCGGTCTCCGCCGACGCCTCGCGTAGCGGCAGCGTGACGTCGATGGTCTCGGCGGCGAGGCGTGCATCGAGCGCGGCCGCCTTCAGCACGTCGCGCCTGGCCGCGAGCGCCTGCGTCACCGCGTCCTTGGCAAGGTTGATCCTGGCGCCTTCGGTCTTGCGCTCCTCCGGCGACATCTTGCCGAGGGTGGCAAGCAGGGCCGAGATCGAGCCCTTCTTGCCGAGGGCCGCGACGCGCACCGCCTCGAGGGCGGCTTCGTCACCGGCTGAGGTGATCTGGTCGAGGATGGATTTTTCGAGCGTTGCGAGGTCGGACACGGTCAATTCCTGCGCTTGAGCGGCGCATGATCTGATGGGAAGAACCGGGAAGCGAACCGGACCTGACCCTGCCGACCATGCACGAAAATTCGGCTGGGTTGTCGCCGCCCGAAGGCCGTAACGTCAAGCAAAAACCCGGTCATTTCGGGGCCAGCGGCCGGCGGCATTGAACCCGGTGACGCGGGCGTGGGACCAAGGGGGAGTTCAAGGAGACCCACGCGATGTTGCTGCGATCTTGCCTGGCCGTGCCGGCGGTCCTGCTGATGCTCGGAACGGCGCATGCCGCGACCGAGGAATGTCCCGCCAAATCGACCCAGATGGACGACATCATCGCAGAGCTCGAGAAGGCGCCGAGCTGCAACCGCGCGATGAAGGTCTTCGAGGCGTGCGAATACGGCGCCAGCGGAGACGTCCAGTTCGGCGAAGTGGTCGAGAAGAAATGCGAGGCGGACTTCCTGTCCGGCCTCAAGGGCGCACCGAAGCGGGCGTACCAGCACGAGATGCAGGCCTGCGACCGCAAGTACCAGAATGAATCCGGCACCATGTACCGCTCGTTCACGGCATTCTGCCGGGCGATCGTCGCCCAGCGCTATTCGCAGAAGGCGCTGAAAGCGGGCCCGAAAGCCCGCTAGAAGCTCCCGCCAGGATCAGGCTGCGAGGGCAGCCTTGGCCTTCTCGGCGATCGCCTGGAACGCAGCCGGCTCGGCGATGGCGAGATCCGACAGCACCTTGCGGTCGACGACGATGCCCGACTTGGACAGGCCGTTGATAAACACGCTGTAGGTCATGCCGAACG
This sequence comes from Bradyrhizobium acaciae, assembly GCF_020889785.1. Classification (GTDB taxonomy): domain Bacteria; phylum Pseudomonadota; class Alphaproteobacteria; order Rhizobiales; family Xanthobacteraceae; genus Bradyrhizobium; species Bradyrhizobium acaciae. The sequence goes on along the minus strand of NZ_JACMYK010000037.1, from coordinate 18,439 downwards.
GACGGACGGCGGCGTTGATGCGCTGGATCCAGAGCGCGCGGAAGGTGCGCTTCTTGCGCTTGCGGTCGCGGAAGGCGTACTGGCCGGCCTTTTCGACGGCCTGCTTGGCGACGCGAATGGTGTTCTTGCGGCGGCCGTAATAGCCCTTGGCGGCCTTGTAGACTTTCTTGTGCTTGGCGTGAGCGGTCACACCGCGTTTGACGCGAGACATGACGGAAATCCTTGATCTGGAAGAGGTGACGGGGCGCCGCGCAGTCGCGGCGAGGGTTCAAGCGGATCGGAGCGATCAGGCGTTCGGCAAGAAGTACTTCTTGACGTTGTCGCCGTCGGTCTTGAACAGCACGCGGGTGCCGCGGAGCTGACGGATCTGCTTCTTCGTCCGCTTGATCATGCCGTGGCGCTTGCCGCGCTGAGCGTGCATGACTTTGCCAGTGGCGGTCACCTTGAAGCGCTTTTTAGCGCCCGACTTGGTCTTCAACTTGGGCATTTGGCTCTCCTGTCGCACAGCACGAAAATCGCCCCGAGAGGCGTCCGGCCGGCTAAAATGCTCGTTAGAGCGTTGAAAGTGCTATGGTTTTTTCCGAATTGAAAGAACCTGCACTGAACGTCGCCACGGCAGCCCTTGATCAGCCGGGCGGCGAAGGCCCGGCTTATGACAGAGGATCGGCGGTTTTGCAACGTTCGAAGCCGGGAATCCGGGCTGGAACCGGGCTACCCCAGCCGTCAAATAAGAAACGGCCCGCCAGACGATCTGACGGGCCGGTTCACGAGTCTATAAATTAATTCGAATTAGCGCGGCGCCAGCACCATTACGACCTGGCGGCCTTCGAACTTCGCGTCCTGCTCGACCTTGGCGAACTCGGCAACGTCGGCCTTCACCTTGTCCAACAGCTTGGTGCCGATCTCCTGGTGCGCCATCTCACGACCGCGGTAGCGCAAGGTGATCTTGACCTTGTCGCCTTCCTCGAAGAAGCGCTGCATCGCGCGCATCTTCACGTCATAGTCGTGATCGTCGATCATCGGGCGGAGCTTGATCTCCTTGATCTCGACGACCTTCTGCTTCTTGCGAGCTTCGGCGGCCTTCTTCTGCGCGGAATATTTGTATTTGCCGTAGTCCATGATCTTGCAGACGGGAGGACTGACGTTCGGCGAAATCTCGACGAGGTCCATGCCGGCTTCCATGGCCATCTTGATGGCCACCATGGTTTCGACGGTGCCCTGGTTGACACCATCGGCATCGATCAGCTGGATCTGCGCGTTGCGAATCTCATCATTGGTGCGCGGCCCGTCTTTTGCGACTGTGGGCGGGGCTCTATTGGGACGGCGAATGGGTAACTCTCCAAAGTTGTGAAAGGGAAGGCGGATATTTTGAAGCAAGACGCTGCGGCGGGCAAGCGAACTCGCTCCCTTAAGCGGCAAAACCGTCAATTGCGAGGCATTTTAGCCACGCCCGGCACATATAGCGGGTGCGCCTGCTCTGCAAGGCGGGCTGGCTGCCGTTGACCGGTGCCGTACGACGATTGAAATGCAGATATCTGACACACGAGTGACCGAACCATGAGCCAGACCGCCGCATCCGGACAGGAACCCGCCTTCATCGAGGTCGGCGAGGGCAGTGAGGCACGCCGGATCGCGGTACGCGCCCGGGCCGGCAGCGCCGCAGGCAGCACGAGTGGTGCGCCCGGCAGTGGCGCGCCGGGGCTGTTCTGGCTCGGCGGCTTCAAGTCCGACATGACCGGCACCAAGGCGATCGCGCTCGATGCGTGGGCCGCCGAGCACGGCCGCAGCTGCGTCCGGTTCGACTATTCCGGCCATGGCGAATCCGGCGGCGAATTCGCCGACGGCACGATCGGCCGCTGGCTCGAGGAGAGCGTTGCGGTGTTCTCGCAGTTCTGCAGCGGGCCGCAGGTCGTGATCGGCTCCTCGATGGGCGGCTGGATGGCGCTGCTGCTGGCGCGCGAGATCGTCAAACGCGGCAAGGCTGGCGGGAACGGCAAGCTCGCCGGCCTCGTGCTGATCGCGCCGGCGCCCGACTTCACCGAGGAGCTGATGTGGAAGGGCTTCTCGCCGGAGATACGCGCCGAGATCGAGACCAATGGCATGTGGCTCAGGCCTTCGGAGTACGGTGACGGCACGCCCTATCCGATCACCCGCAATCTGATCGAGGAAGGCCGCAACCATCTGCTGCTCGGAAGCCAAATCGACGTCGGCTGTCCGGTGCGCATCCTGCAGGGCGCGCAGGATCCCGACGTGCCGTGGAAGCATGCGTTTGCGCTGGTGCACCGGCTGCCGGCCGAGGACGTGGTGCTGACCATGATCCAGGACGGCGACCACCGGCTGTCACGGCCACAGGACATCGCGCGCATCATCGCCGCGGTGGCGGAGATCTGACCACGCCGCCGCCCTTCGAGGCGCGCAAGGGCGCGCACCTCAGGGTGACGGCTATGGATAAAGACGTCATCCTCGCGCAAAGGCTTTGCCTTTGTCGCTGGACGTGCGAGCGAAGCGAGCCTCGAAGGATGGCCACACGCGAGGGAGAAACGCCATGGACACCACAACGATGCTGCGCGCGTTCTGCGACGCGGTCGAACAGCGCAACGGCAAGGCTTTTGCCGATCTCTTCGTCGAGGACGGCGTCTATCACGACGTGTTCTACGGCGCCTTTGAGGGCCATGCGAAGATCGCCGAGATGATCGACGACTGGTTCTACCGCACCGCGACCGATTTCCGCTGGGTCATGCACGATCCCGTCAGCGACGGCGCGACGCTCTACGCGCGCTACACGTTCAGCTACCGCTCGACCTTGCCGGAAGCCAAGGGGGCCCGCGCGATGTTCGAGGGCGTCGCGATCATGCGGCTGCGCGACGGCAAGATAACGGAGTATCACGAGGTCGCCAACACTGCGCCCGCCTTCGTCGATCTGAACTTCGCGCCGGAGCGGATCGCCAAGATCGTCGGCAAGCAGGGCACAGCGCTCAGGGCGCGGCCGGAGATGCAGCGGCATTTGGCCGACTAACCAGCCGTCATTGCGAGGAGCGTAAGCGACGAAGCAATCCATACCGCCGCGTGTGCGGACGAATGGATTGCTTCGCTTCGCTCGCAATGACGGCTGTGTGAGGAGCTACGGCGGCGGCGGACTGCTCATCGGTTTGCGCTGGGCGAGCGCCGCCACGGTGGAGGTGCCGATCGGGCCCTTCTCGTCATAGAGCCAGCATTCGCCGATCGCGATGCCGTCGGTGGCGTGATGGTTGACGACCTCGAAGCCGATCCAGTTGGTCACCGGCAGACGGTGCAGATAGATCGTGACGTCGCTGTTGATGTAGCCGAGGCCCTGGTCGCCGGCATTGGCGAAGGGGCTGGCGAAATCCGCGCCGGTCGCGACATGAACGAACGGCGTCATCTTCACGCCGGCGACGAGCTCGCGGACTTCGCTCATCCAGAGCCTTCGCTCGCCGAGCGAGCCCATGTGTCCTGTGATCGGCCGCGTTTCCCATTTGCCGTTCATGCCAAGCCTCGGATCGGCCGGCTTTGGAATGTCTGCCGGCGCCGGCACCTGCCAGTTCGGCGGCGACCACACATTGCCCGGCGCATTTTCCGTCCTGCGCAACAACTGGCAGGAGGCGCGCGCCATGCTGGTGCCGCCGGAGACAAACTCGGCCTCGATCATCCTGATGCGCATGCCGTCGCGCAGCAGCTTGGTCGTCACCTCGATCGGCGTCGTGATGTTGGGCAGCCGGAACATGTCGACCGTCAGCCGCGCGGGCACGAAATCGTCGGAGCCGTGGCGCTCCTCGATCACGAAGGCGAGCAGGCCGATCACGACGCGGCCGTGCAGGGATTCCGGACTCCACGGTCCGTTCGCAACGGCCGTCGGCATGAAGCCGTCGCCGTGTCTGGTGAAAAATGGCTGGTTTGTCATGGCCCATCGACCATGACGGGAATGGCGCGATGAAATCAAGAGGCGGCCGCGCGCCACTCCTGTTGCACGCTGAGGTCGGGCTCGCCGCCGGACCGCGATGCCAGCGTCGCGAACGCATCGCGTGGCATCAGTTGCGACAGCGCCCACACTGCCGCGCCGCGCACCAGCGGGCTCGCGTCGTCGAGCAGACGTTGTGCTTCGCCGGCAAGGTTCGCATCGCCGGAGTTGCCGATTGCGATCAGCACATTGCGGATGAAGCGATCGCGGCCGATGCGCTTGACCGGCGATTTCGTGAACAGCGCGCGAAAGGCCGGATCGTCGAGCCGCACGAGCTCGGCGAGCGCAGGCGCGCGCAACGCATCGCGCGCCGCGAGCTTCTGCTCGCGGCCCGCCTCGGCGAACTTGTTCCACGGGCACACCGCGAGGCAGTCGTCGCAGCCATAGATGCGGTTGCCGATGGCCTTGCGGAATTCGTGCGGGATCGGGCCCTTGTTCTCGATCGTCAGATACGAGATGCAGCGCCGCGCATCGAGCTTGTAGGGCGCGGGAAATGCCGCGGTCGGGCAGATGTCCTGGCAGGCGTTGCAGCTGCCGCAGTGATCGGCTTCGCCATCGTCGCATGGCAGCTCGGTGGCGGAATAGATCGCGCCGAGAAACAGCCACGAGCCGAACTCTCGCGACACCAGATTGGTGTGCTTGCCCTGCCAGCCGATGCCGGCAGCCTGCGCGAGCGGCTTCTCCATCACAGCGGCGGTGTCGACGAACACCTTCACTTCGTCGCCGGTCGCAGCAGCGAGCCAGCGCGCCAGAATCTTCAGCCGCTTCTTGATCACGTCGTGATAGTCGTCGCCCTGCGCATAGACCGAGATCGTGCCATGCGATCGACGCGCGAGAATATTCAGCGGATTGTCATCGGGCCCGTAATTGACGCCGAGCATGATGATCGAGCGCACGCCACCCCACAGTACGCGCGGATCGGCGCGTCGCTCCGGATTGGCTGCGAGCCAGTCCATGTCGCCATAGGCGCCGGAGCCGAGGAACTCGAGGAAATATCTTCCGGCCTCGCTGGTCGCATCAGGCGTGGTGAAGCCGATGGCATCGAAGCCGAGCGCGCGCGCCTCGCGCCCGAGCGCTGCCTTGAGATCGGACGGAGAGAGCCTGGCCGCCTGGTTCAGAAGTCGAGGTCCACGTAGGTCCGCGACGCCGGCACCCCCGCCAGCCATTCGCTGAGCAGCGGGCGGAACGACGGGCGGGATTTCACCCGCGCATACCACGCCTTTGCCGCGTCGTCCTCGCTCCATGGCACGTCGCCCAGATAGTCGATCGCCGAGAGATGCGCCGCGGCGGCGAGATCCGCGTAGGTGAGGCGGTCGCCGGCGAGATAGTTCCGCGTCTTCGCCAGCCAGCCGATGTAGCTCAGATGATAGCGCACATTGACCTTGGCGGCGCGCATGATGTCGGGCGCCGGCGGACCGCCGCCATTGTCCTCGCTCATGAAGCGCTTGTAGATCCGCTCGGTCACCAGCGGGTTGGAGGCTTCCTCGAAGAACTTCTCGTTGAACCATGCCATCAGCCGGCGCACCTCGACGCGCTCGGCCATCGACGTCGGCAACAGCCGCCGCTCGCCGGCCTCGAGGCCGTGCGCCTCGTCGACATATTCGGCGATGATCGGGGCCGCCGGGATCGGCGGAAAGCCCTCGGCGATAAGCACCGGCGTGGTTGCCGCCGGATTGAGCGCCAAAAACGCCTCGCGCCGTTCCCAGACCCGTTCCTCAACAAGGCGCAAATCAAGGCCATACTCGCCGAGCACGAGGCGAATGAAGCGCGAATGCGGACAGAACGGATGGTGATACAGCGTGTACATGAAGCCCTTGGTAATTTCGTGGCGCTTAAGAAACCATCAACCTGTGTGACCTGACCTGCAATTTGGCCAGGACAGTTCCGCTCGTCTCTATGTCGCGTCGGCACACAAACCGGTAGCCACCCCCCGCAGACGGTGCGGGTCACAAAAACGCTATAGCCCAGCAAATCGGCCGGGTAACCCATTGTTTGACGATTCTTTGCGATTGCGGCCTATGTGCGAATAAGCGAGAAGAATTCGGTTTTCCACACAGGGCAGATCAGATCATGATGACGGATATGCTGCGGGCGGTGATTCTCGGCATCGTCGAGGGCGTCACCGAGTTCCTGCCGGTCTCTTCGACAGGCCACCTGCTGCTCGCGGAGCGCTTCTTCAATCTCGGTGAGGGCAATTTCTGGAAGAGCTTCGCGATCCTGATTCAGCTCGGTGCGATCCTCGCGATCCTCGCGCTCTACTTCTTCAAATTGTGGCGCGTCGCGCTCGGCATGTTCTCCAATCCCGACGACCGCCGTTTTGTGATCGGCGTGCTTGTCGCGTTCCTGCCCGCGGTCGTGATCGGCCTGATCGCCGGCAAATACATCAAGGAATTCCTGTTCAATCCGTGGGTAGTCTGCTTCACGCTGATCGTCGGCGGCGCCGTCCTGCTCTGGGTCGATCAGCTCGATCTCAAAGTCTACGAGGACGATGCGACCCGGTTCCCGCTGCTGATGTATTTCTGGATCGGCGTCGCGCAGTGCCTGGCGATGATCCCCGGCGTGTCGCGCTCCGGCGCCAGCATCGTGGCGGCGATGCTGCTCGGCGCCGACAAGCGCTCGGCGGCGGAGTTCTCGTTCTTCCTTGCGATCCCGACCATGGTCGGCGCGTTCGCCTATGATTTCTACAAGAACCGCGCCGACTTCACGTCCGACGGTCTCAGCGTCATCGCGGTCGGCTTCGTGGTCTCCTTCATCGTCGCGATGATCGTGGTGAAGACCTTCCTCAACTACGTCACCCGCCACGGCTTCACGTTCTTTGCCTGGTGGCGCGTGATCGTCGGCACCCTCGGCCTGATCGCGCTGGCGATGGGAAGGTAAAGGCATTCTCCGCTGTCGTCCCTGCTTCGCAGAGACGACGAGTGGATCGACTCACGCGCTCTTCTTCTGGAACTGCCCGGTCGCGCGGAAGCGCCAGAGATATTGCGGGGCGATTGCTTCCATCGAATCGGGCGCAATGCCGAGGCCCGCGAAGGTCAGGCCGGCAGCCTTGGCGGCGTCGGACACCACGTTGTCCGTGCGCAGCATCGCGACCTGGTCCGGGGTCAGTGTGAAGGGACCCGGGGCGAATTGCAGGACATACGACTGGAGCTTGGCGAGGCTGAACGGCAGCGGCGCCAGCATGCGATCGCGCTGGGTGATCCGAAGGATGATCTCCATGATCTCGCGCATGGTCAGCACTTCCGGGCCGCCGAGCTCGTAGGTTGCGCCGCCCTTCGCCTTGCCGTCGACGGCATCCGCCACGGCGTCGGCGACGTCAGCGACATAGGCCGGCTGCACCGTGTTGACCCCGCCGCCGACCAGCGGCAGCACCGGCGACATCCGCGCCAGCGCCGCAAAGCGGTTGGTGAACTGATCCTCGGGCCCGAACAGCAGCGACGGCCGCATGATGGTGGCCGACGGCAAGGCCGCCCGTACTGCCTTCTCACCTTCGGCCTTGGCGCGGAAATAGCCCGACAGCGAATTCTCGTCGGCGCCGATCGCCGAGACATGGACCATGCGGGCGCCGTTGGCGGCCGCCGCCCTGGCGATGGTCTCGGCACCCTTCACCTGCACCGCATCAAACGTCTGCCCGCCGCCTTCGGCCAGAATGCCGACCAGATTGATGGCGATATGCGAATCACGCATCGCCGCCTCGACCGAGGCCGGGTAGCGAACATTGGCCTGGACGGCATGAATCTGGCCGACGCGGCCGAGCGGCTGCAGATGGCCGGCCAGTTCAGGCCGCCGCACCGCGACTCGCACACGGTAATCGCGCTTGCAGAGCGCCCGGACCACATTCCGTCCCAGAAAACCCGATCCGCCGAATACCGTGACGAGCGTTTCGAGGTTCGATGCCATGAGGTCCATTCCTGCCGGATTCGAGAACTATTCGGGGGAGTTAGTGGTTTGGCGATACGCCATCAGCCCAATCCTGTACAGGCTATTTGAATTTCCACTCGCGAATTTGACAAGCGCGTAACCGATCCTTACTAAGCCGCTCCACATGCCCAGGTGGCGGAATTGGTAGACGCGCTGGCTTCAGGTGCCAGTGGCTTAACGGCCGTGAAGGTTCGAGTCCTTTCCTGGGCACCATCCCCTTTCCAAGCGATTGAAATCGCTAGGTTACGGGGAACTTGCGTGGCTCGCTTGTGCGCAAGACCGAGCATGCGGTGAGGCCGCTGCCCAGCCTGATTCTCCTCATTCCCATCGATGACTGACGACACCGGCCGATAATCCAGGCGCGGTGGCATGAACCCGCGTCCTCGGACAGCTTCCGGCCGTCGTCTAGCTCGCGATTCACCATCGCAGCGACAATTCGAGAGCCGGGCAGGTACGACCGCGCGCGGCGCGTGCACTTGGTCGAGAGATCGGAATAGATTTCCCGGCTACAGTCGGAGTTCCCTGGAGGAGTATCGTGCCTCCAACCGATCGGTGGACTTCGCTGACCAGGGTTGAGGCAAGCGACAAGCGGCTGCGGCGAAGGATGGGGACCTGAACTCCAGATGGGCAACACTTCGGCGATACGATTGCTCGGACATGCGGCCGTGATGGCCTGCCTGATCGGGCCTGTCCTGGTGCCCGGACGGGTCATGGGGGAGTCGGAGCGCAAGGAATCACCGCAGCTGCAGTCCGGCGCCCGCCCGACCACCGACGCGGATGAAAATCAGCTCGCCGTCGTCAAGCTCTCGGCCGACCAGCAAAGGCAGATCGGACTGGAAACGGCGGTTCTGGAGGCCGCCTTACATTCCGAGCAGATCAGAGCGTATGGTGCGGTCCTCGATATCGCCCGCATCACCGAGCTGACCAACGGCTACGCCAACGCGCAGGCGCAGCTTCAGACGGCGCAGGCCAAATTCGACGTCGCCAAGAGCGCTTATGAGCGCACGAAGAATCTGGTCCAATCGGCCGCGCTCCCCAAGAAGGAAGCAGAGGCTGCCGAAGGTGCGTTCCGGACCGACCAGGCCTCGATTGCTGCGGCGGAATCGCAGGTCAAGACACTTGCCGCGACGGCGCAGCAGGAGTGGGGCTCGGTGATCGGCAAGGGCATCGTCGAGCGCTCGCCGGCAGTGGTGAAGTTGATCGAGCGCGACAACTTTCTGGTCCAGGTCACGTTGCCGCCGGGCGAGATCCTGGCGCAGCTGCCGCGCACGGCGCTCGCGCAGGCGCCGACAGGCAACGCAAATATCGAACTGCAATATCTGTCGCCGGCGACGCGAACCGAGCCGCGCATTCAGGGACTGAGCTACTTCTTTACGGCGCCTGGCGACAGCGGCCTGCTTCCGGGAATGAACGCGATTGCTTACGTGCCATCCGGGAAGACATACGAAGGTGTCTTCGTTGAAGACACCGCCATTGTGCGCTGGCAAGGCCGCTCCTGGGTTTACCTTCGCACCGGGCCCGATACTTTCAAGCGGTATCCGATCAATACGGACCAGCCGGTCTCGGACGATGACTATGTCGTGCGTGGGCTGCCTCCCCGGTCTGAGGTCGTGATCCGCGGCGCGCAAGTGCTGTTGTCCGAAGAGGCCAAGAGCGTGCTTCAGGGCAGCGGTGACAATGACTGACGCGTCGCGTTCGGGCGCGGTCGGGCCGCAGGCCGCTCTGGTCTCCTTTGCGATTCGCTTCCGGGGAATTGTCCTTGCGCTTGCCTGTGTGCTGCTTGGCTATGGCGTATTGGCGCTGGGCAACGCCAAGTACGGCGTCTTTCCCGAATTCGCGTCACCGCAGGTCACAATTCAGACCGAAGCGCCCGGCCTCAGTCCGGAGCAAGTCGAGATTCTGGTCACGCAGCCGGTCGAGACATCGATCAATGGATTGGCCGGCGTGGACAGTATGAGATCCACTTCGATTCAAGGCCTCTCGGTCATCACCGTGGTGTTCCGCCCTGGCAGCGACATTTACCGTGCGCGTCAGTTGGTCACGGAGCGGTTGGCGGTGGTCGCTGGTCGTCTTCCGCAGGGCGTGCAGGCGCCGTCCATGACGCCACTGACTCCAACGGCCGGTACGGTGCTGGTGATCGGCCTGACGTCCAGGGCGCGCTCATTGATGGACTTGCGCACCATTGCGGATTGGACCCTGAGCAGGCGCCTGCTCGCGGTACCCGGTGTCGCGCAGGTCTCGACCTACGGCAGGGATGTGAGATCGCTGCAAGTGCAGGTCCGTCCCGACGATCTGATCCGGTTCAGGGTTGGCATGAACGACGTCCTGGCCGCCGCGCGAAAGGCCACCGGCGTCCGCGGTGCAGGCTTCATCGACACGGCCAACCAGCGCATCACGTTGCAGACTCAAGGCCAGTCTCTCACACCCGAACAGCTGGCGCGTACGGTGCTGCTGCACGAAGGCGGCGCCAGCGTCGTGCTTGGCGATGTGGCGACCGTTGCGACTGCGCCGGAACCGCCGATCGGCGCGGCCCTCATCAACGGCGACCCGGGCGTGATGCTCATGATCAGCCAGCAATACGGTGCGAACACCCGCGAGGTGACGCGGCGTGTCGAAGCCGCGCTGAATGAACTCCGCCCCGCGCTTGAGGCCGAACAGGTTGCGCTTCACGACGACCTGTTTCGGCCCGCCAACTTCATCGATACGGCCACCGCGAGCGTCCTGAACGCGCTGTTCATCGGCGGCGCGCTGGTGATCGTCATCCTGTTCCTTTTTCTGTTCGACTGGCGAACGTCGGTGATCAGCTGCACCGCCATTCCGCTTTCGCTGATTGCGGCGGTGCTGGCGCTTCAGTGGGCAGGCGAGTCGCTCAACACAATGACCTTGGGCGGACTTGCGATCGCGATCGGGGAGGTGGTCGATGATGCCGTGATCGGGGTTGAGAATGTCGTGCGTCGATTGCGGGAGAATGCGCGGCTCGGGGATCCGCAGCCCACAGCCCGCGTGGTGCTTGACGCAATTCTGGAAGTTCGGACCGCCGTTGTGTACGCAACATTTGCGGTGCTGCTGGTGTTTTTCCCGATCCTCGGATTATCCGGGGTCGCCGGTCGTCTGTTCGGGCCCCTGGCCGTCGCGTATATCTTCGCCGTGTTCGCATCGCTCGTGGTCGCGCTCACCGTGACGCCTGCTCTCGCGATGCTGTTGCTGGGTGAGCGTGCCAGTCGCAAGGAGCAGCGTGAACCGCCTCTGGTGCGCTGGTCTCGCCGTCACTATGAGGCGATGCTCGGCTGCATCGAACAGTATCCGAAGCTGGTGATGACGACCGCGGTGGCTCTGACGCTTGCTGGAGCTGCATTGGTGCCGTTCTTCGGCGGAACTTTCCTGCCCGAGTTGAGGGAAGGTCACCTGATTCTGCACGTCACCATGGTTCCCGGCACGGCGCTCGACGAGTCGCTGCGGATCGGCAAGCTCATGACCGAGGCGCTCAAAGCGGTCCCCGGTGTGCGCACCGTCGCACAGCACGCGGGCCGTGCCGAGGCCGGCATCGACGCGCTCGGGCCGCACTACAGCGAGTTCGAAGTCGATCTGGCCCCCGGGCTCTCGGGTTCCGAGCAGGAGAAGACCGAGAAGCTGATGCGAGCGGCCCTCGAGACGTTTCCCGGCGTCGCGTTTTCGAGCAAAACCTATCTGACGGAGCGCATCGAGGAGACGGTATCCGGGTTCAGCGCCGCGGTCGCTGTGAACATCTACGGTACGGATCTCGATTCGCTGGACAACGCGGCGCGCGACGTCGCCCGGGAGCTCGGGGAAGTCCGCGGAGCGATCGATGTGCAGCAACAATCCCCGCCGGGAATGCCTCAGGTCAATGTGACCCTGCGGCCCGCCGATCTGCAGCGCTGGGGTCTCGATGCGGTCGAGGTTCTTGAGCTGATCCGTACCGCCTATCAGGGCGACGTGGTCGGTCAGGGCTATGAGGGTAACGTGGTCTTCAATGTGACCGTCATCCTCGACGTCCAGGCCCGCGCACGGCTCACGCAGATCGGTGATCTGCCCCTGCGCACGCCGAGCGGGGCCTATATTTTCCTCAAGCAGGTCGCCGACGTCTACGAAACCTCCGGTCGGTATCAGGTGATCCGTCGCGACGCGCAGCGCGCGCAGACCGTCACCGCGAATGTGAGCGGCCGCGATCTCGAATCGTTCGTCGCCGCCGCGAAGCGGAAGTTGGCGCGAGAAGTGAAACTGCCGCCCGGTGCACACCTCGAGTTTGCAGGGGCGGCCGAGGCGCAGGCCCAGTCGCGACGTGATCTTCTGGTGAACTCGGCGATGGCGGGGATCGGCATTGTCCTCCTGCTTGCAGTGGTGACCGGTCATTGGCGCAATCTTCTGCTCATCTTGATCAACCTGCCGTTCGCATTCGTCGGAGGCGTGTTCGCCGTGGCGTTGACCGGCGGCCTGCTTTCGCTGGGATCGGTGGTCGGCTTCGTCACCTTGTTCGGGATCACGCTGCGCAATTCCATCCTGATGATCTCGCATTATGAACATCTCGTCGTCGCCGAGGGCAGGGCGTGGACCGCCGCAACCGCGATAACGGGCGCGGCCGACCGCCTCGTTCCGATCCTGATGACGTCGCTGGTCACCGGCCTCGGCTTGCTGCCGCTTGCGCTCGGCGCGGGCGAGCCCGGACGGGAGATCGAGGGGCCCATGGCGGTCGTGATCCTCGGCGGGCTCTTGACCTCGATGGCCCTGAACCTGCTGGTATTGCCGACTCTTGCGTTGAGATACGCGCGGTTCGATGGCGGACATAGGTCGGCCTTGTGACCAGCGTCGCGGCATTGGGCAAGCTGAGGACTGGAAATCCGGGCGGCCGGGCTGGCCTCCAGCGATCATTGGGCGGAGGAGGATAGACCGTGCTCCGGTTCGGAATCATGACTGTGGGTCAGCGAAACTTTCAATCGCAAGAGCAAGCCCAAGATCGACCAGCTTCGCCAGGGTAGCTACCGGCAGCTCGTCTCCAAAGTATCCGTCTCCGAGAAATTGAATGACTAGGCACGCCCGCCCACCGGTCGATCGGAGTTTGGTCAAGAAAGCCCGATGCGGCTCAAGTCAATCGACAAAGTTCGTCACCTCTGCGGCGAACCATTGGTTTCTGACATCGTACCGGATGCAGTGTCTCCAACGCGTGTCCGGGTAGTTTCCCGGGAGAGGGGTGCCCGTCGGAGTCTTCCGGAGGTCGCCCACCCGGTGCGCGAAGTGCGGTTCCAACCCAAGCGCGCTACTGATGTCCGTCGGGTCCCACATTGGGTGGATAACGAACAGCTCGACATCGAACCGACGTGGGCTATTCGCTTCTGCGCAGTTCGCGTCGCTCTGCTCCGTCACATCAGCGCTCCGACCAGGTTGGGACTTTGCTACAAAGAGGCGATCTAGTCCTTTCTTGCGTCCTCACACGACCCGCCGGCCGGCGCGGCGGGCGATCGGCTTCTGCACGAAGTACATCGCGATCATCGAGATCATTGAGCTCGCCACGACGACGTAGCCGATGCGGTCGAAATGCAGCAGCGAGCCGTCCGGATTCTCCGCGACGATCGCGGCTGCAACCACCGAGCCCAACCCGCCCGAGAGCTGCTGCACCGACGCGCTGATTGCGCTGAACGAGCCGCGCTGGCTGGCGTCGGGGATCGCCGACATCAGCGCCTGGGACGGGATCATGCGCGAGAAGATGCCGACGAACATCAGCACATTGACGACGATCGCGGTCAGCAGCGAGACGTGGCCGAGATGGGTGTAGATCAGCACCATGATGGCCGACACCACGCAGCCGAAGATGAAGGTCGGATATTTGCCGAACGCATCGCTGGCGCGGCCGACCAGCGGCCCCATCAGGATGCTGAACAGGCCGGAGACGAGATAGATTGTCGGCAGATGGACGATGTCGATGCCGAGATTGTGCACGGTGAAGGCGCTGCCGAACGGCATCAGCATGAAGCCGCCGGTCGCGAGCAGCGTCGTCACCATGAAGGCGAGCGTGTAGCGGGGCTGCGCTACGGTTGCGATCAGATGCTGGAACGGATTGCGGTCGTGCTGCAGTTTGAGGTGCCCGTCGACCGGCTCCATGACGAGCGCGATGGTGGCGATCGCCGCGAGCGACAGGCCGACGATGGCGACGAAGCAGATGTGCCAGTTCCAGTGATTGGCCAGGAAAAGTCCGGCGGGCACGCCGAGCACCTGGCTTGCGGCGAACGCGGTCTGGATGAAGCCCATCACCCGGCCGCGCAGCTGCAGCGGAAACAGGTCGGTGACGATCGCGAGCACGACGGAGCCGATCACGCCGCCGAACAGGCCGGTGACGATGCGACCGAGCAGCAGCACGTGGAAATTCTGCGCCAGTGCGCACAGCACGGTGCCGAACGTGAAGCCGACATAGAAGAACAGCAGCATCCGCTTGCGGTCGAAGCGATCGGCAAAGCCGGCGGCGAGGATGCCGGAAATGCCCGCCGCGAACGCATAGGCCGAAACCGCGACGCCGAACTGCCCGGCGGTGATGTCGAGCGACGGCATCAGGATCGCGCCGAGCGGCGACATGATGATGAAGTCGAGGATCAGGGTGAATTGCGTGAACGCCAGCAGCGCGATCAGGAACGTTTGATAGCGCGAAAAGCCGCGTTCCTGTTGGGCGTCGTCGATCGGCGCGGCGATGGTCTGTTCCGACATGAGGCTCATTTCTGACGATGAGTAGAACGTGCGAGCGGCTGGGCACAGATAGGGGCGCCGTTCGTGGATTTCATCGGCGCGGATGCGCAAAAAAAGCGCGGAAGTGTGATCAAGGCCCCGAGATGTCCACTTCTCCATATGGGCACCGTGCGGCCGCCGAACATCCCACCGCTGATCGGTTGAATTGCAGCGTGATCCAAATGCAACAGAGGTTGTACGAAGCCGGGCCATCGTGTCTGTATGTGGCCGGAGCGCGGGCCGAAACCCCGGGCTGAGCGGCCCGGAGACCCGTCTATCCGCTCGCATCCCGGGCGGATGGGGGCTAGTGTCGCCTGTCGAATCGATCCAAGACCTGAGGCCTTATTTCATGACCATCCGCCTGCATCGCGGCGACCTGCCCGATCTCTCCCGCTACACCGATTCAGTGGCGATCGACACCGAGACCATGGGTCTGCATCCGCATCGTGACCGGCTCTGCGTGGTGCAGATGTCGAACGGCGACGGCACCGCCGACGTGATCCAGATTCCGAAGGGTCACACCGACTCGCCGAACCTGAAGGCGCTGCTCGCGAACCCTAAGGTCACCAAGATCTTCCACTTCGCACGGTTCGACGTCGCGGTGCTCTACAACACCTTCGGCGTGATGCCGGCGCCGGTCTATTGCACCAAGATCGCCTCGCGCCTGTCGCGCACCTACACCGACCGCCACGGCCTGAAGGACCTGGTGCGCGAGGTGCTGAACGTCGAGCTGTCGAAGCAGCAGCAGTCGAGCGACTGGGGCGCGCAAGGCCTCAGCGAGGCCCAGCTCGCCTACGCCGCGTCCGACGTGCTGCACCTGCATGCGCTGCGCGACAAGCTGAATGTGATGCTCGCGCGCGAAGGGCGGACCGATCTCGCTCAAGCGTGCTTTGACTTCCTGCCGACGCGCGCCAGGCTCGATCTCGACGGCTGGGAGGCCGAGGACATTTTCGCTCATTCATGATTTCGTCCATTCTTGATGGGCGCCGAATTCGTCGCGGCGGGGGCGGTTTCGCCCCGTTTCGGCCAAACTGTTCACGCGTGGTCCGGCTTGAAGTCGGCTTGGGGCGGCGCGACGGAGGTTCGGGCTGCATATTCGGGCGGCTCCGGCTAGAATAGGGGCAGTTTCGTGCCTCTGGAGCTCAGGTGAATTCGGTTCAGAATCCAGCCTATGTCACAGGCCTCGAGGCGCGCTTTGCCGCCGCCGCGCGGCACAGCCGCATGGTGCGGATCCTGCGCGTCGCCGTGCCCGCGATGGTCGGGCTGGCGATGGCCTCGATCATCTTCGTCTCGGTCTACAATCCATTCCGCGAATTGATCCCCAAGCTGCCGGTCGAGATGGACAACCTCGTGGTGTCAGGCACCAAGATCACGATGGAATCGCCGCACATCGCCGGCTTCTCCGCCGACGGGCGGCCCTATGAAATGTGGGCCAAGGCCGCGATCCAGGACATCACCGATCCCGACCATGTCGAGCTGAAGACGATCCGCGCCAAGGTAGCGCAGCAGGATCAGTCGACAGTGACGATGGATGCACGGACCGGCTTCTTCGACAACAAGAAGCAGCTGCTCGATCTACGCCAGGATATCTTCCTGCAGTCGTCGACCGGCTATGAGGCGAAGCTGACGCAGGCCCTCGTCGACATCAACAAGGGCAACGTGTCGTCGGACGAGCATGTCGACGTCAAGCTGCTCCAGGGCACGCTGACATCAGACAGGCTCAGGATCTACAACAGTGGCGAGCTTGTGCGCTTCGAAGGAAATGTCGTGATGAATCTCGACAAGCTCGGCGACAACGATGCTAACCCGCCGGCCGAGCCCGCACCACCGCCACCTCCTCCTCCGGCGCCGCCGAAAGCGCGCAAGTCCGCCAACACGAAATGATTTTGATGATGAGACGTTTTCCGCACGGCACGGCAATTGCGGTCTTTCTGCTCGCGCTGTTCGCGGTGAGTGCCGCGTCCGCGCAGGGCTCGATGAGCGGCGTTCCCAACGCCATGCAGGGCTTTTCGCAGAACCGCGACCAGCCGATTCAGATCGAGGCCGCCTCGCTCGAAATGCGCGACAAGAAGAAGGAGGCGACCTTCGCCGGCAATGTGAAGGTCGTGCAGGGCGACACCACCATGACGTCGAAAACACTGGTCGTGTTCTACGAGGACAAGTCGACCCAGACGCCGGCGCCCGCCCCGAGCGGCACCAAGGCCGCGGCCGCCAAGGGCGCGCCGATGCAATCGGCGACGCCCGGCCCCGGCGGCGCGTCGTCGATCAAGCGGCTCGAGGCGAAGGGCAACGTCGTCGTGACCCAGAAGGACCAGGTCGTCACCGGCGAGACCGCGATCTTCGACACCAAGACCAATTTGATCACCATGATCGGTGGCGGCGGCGGACAGGTGGTGCTGACCCAGTGCCAGAACGTGCTGCGCGGCGACCGCCTGCTGGTCGACATGACCACCGGCGTCTCGCGGGTCGAATCCGACAACGGCAAGGTGCAGGGCCTGTTCATCCAGTCGCAGGGCGGACAGACCGGCAAGGGTGGCTGCGGAACGCCAGCCGCCCCGGGCGCAGCCCCAGCGGCCCCGTCACCGCTTCAACTGCTTCCGGGTAGCAAGTCGAAATAACGATCCCTCGTGCGAGGAAGGCCATGATGACGCTTCCGTCGCGCACCGCAGTTCTCGCCATCCTCGCTGCGACGACGCTCGACCATGCGTATGGACAGGGTAGCGCGTCAGTGCCCAACAACGCCATGCAGGGCTTCGCGCAGAATCGCGACCAGCCGGTCCGGATCGAGTCCGCCGTGCTCGAAATGCGTGACCGGAAGAAGCAGGCGACTTTTTCGGGCAGCGTGAAAGTGGTGCAGGGCGACACCACGATGACGTCGAAGACGCTGGTCGCATTCTACGAGGACAAATCCGCTCAGCCGACGGCCCGCTCAGCGGCCGAGAACGGACCGAAGGGCACGCCGATGCCATCGGCGACACCCGGCCCCGGCGGCAGTTCATCGATCAAGCGGCTGGAGGCGAGGGGCAATGTCGTCGTGATCCAGAAGGATCAGATCGTCACCGGCGAGACCGCGATTTTCGACACCAGGACCAATTTGATCACCATGCTCGGCGGCGTGGTGCTGACCCAATGCCAGAACGTGGTGCGCGGCGATCGTCTGCGTGTCGATATGACGACCGGCGTCTCGCGGGTCGAATCCGACAGCGGAAAGGTGCAGGTGTTGATGGTTCAGGGACAGGGCTGTGGTGGCGCGCCGGCCGTGCCGAACCCCGTAAGCTCCCCGTCAGCTTCGGCCAAGCCATCAAAATCAAGATAAATCAATGCATTAGATAATATTTTGCGGCCGCGAGGTTGAAGCGCGCGGGACGAGACTGTATCTACTGCTGCGGTCCGGCCGAACGATGCGCCTCGAGGGGAGTCATGGTGGCCGGAGGGGCATCCATTCATTCAAGGCGCGAGGGATCGTGCTTTGCCGTGTTGTTTGAGCATGATCTCCGCGCAAACGCGTCCGCTTTTGTTGCGAGGGAAGGCCGGTGTTCAGTTTTCCGGCTCATGCTTGCGCCTTCGCATGCGAATCGATTGGTCCGCAGGCAAAGTCGCGGGATCACCGTGAAAGGCTGAAGCGAAGCGGGGATGGTGGATTTTCTCGGCATGTTCCGGCGGCGTCCTGCGAAGCGCAGTTCCGGATTTGCGCGCGCGCATGACGACATCACGGCGCTCGGCGACCAATTCGGCGAGATGCTGACGTCTCCGGTGCGTGACGCGCCGCCGATGGCGCGCGCCGCCCCGGTCCCCGGCGTCGAGCTGCCGCGGTCC